>JASSUL010000023.1:0-10969 GCA_031963005.1 Mycoavidus cysteinexigens
ACAGGAAAGACCCAGATTATTGCTCAGCAAGCGCTACGCAATTCTAATCCTGAGGCAATCGAAGGCGCGGGGATAATCTTTGGTAAAGGCTCAGTGATTATTCAGTCCCCTGAACTGTTAAATGACGCAGGTGGAGCCATTATTTCGGATCGGATACTCAAAATAAAGACGCCCGACTTAGGCAATAGATTAAGCACTTTATCGGCCAGCCAAGAGATCGAGATAGACGCGGACAAGTTAGACAATATTGGAGGATTGATAACTGTTGGTGAAGATGAGAAAGTACAAAATACCCTAATCCGCAAGATCACAATAAAAGCACAGAATATCTACAACTCGCATAAAACCCAGATTTTAGGGCAGCACGTCAATCTAAGCGCAGAAAAGCTTTTTTCCAATTCAGATAGTACGATTTCTGCACGTGATGCATTCACGCTTATGGCTGAGCGTTTCATAAATTTTGCGGGAGGGAATTTACAAAGCAAGAGAGATATTCTGCTTGAAGTGAAATATCTGGAAAATCAATTCGAGTCCTCAATAGACGGAGCTTACCTTAAGGTCAAAGCTAAAGAAGGTTGGCTTAAAAATTGGGGAGTGATTCAAGGCAGCACGATCACTATCGGCGCACAGGACCTGATTAATGATGGTGCAAATGACACAGAAGAACAGCAAGCTGGAGTGATCATAGCGCGGCACCATCTTACAATCGGATCGCAGACATTGCGTAACCGAGAACAGGGGTTACTGCATAGCGATGGTGACCTGAATATAGGAGAGACTCTCGATGCCCAGCACGGAGTAAAGGGTTCAATGCAGCAGCTTATGAATTCGAGCTCCTCTACGATAGAGTCAAGAGAAAAACTATCGATCCAGGCGAGCCAGTTGGATAATAAAAATGGGCAAATTAAAGCAGGCTTAGCACTTACTCTAAAAGGTCAGGTACTTAATAATCAGCAGGGGCGCATAGAAGCGAAGGGCGATCAAAGCGAATTAGATGTTCAAGCCGAGGCGATTATTAATAATATTTCTGGCTGGTTGCTTAATACGGGTACAGGAAAGACCCAGATTATTGCTCAGCAAGCGCTACGCAATTCTAATCCTGAGGCAATCGAAGGCGCGGGGATAATCTTTGGTAAAGGCTCAGTGATTATTCAGTCCCCTGAACTGTTAAATGACGCAGGTGGAGCCATTATTTCGGATCAGACACTCAAAATAAAAACCACGCTCTTGGCTCATACACTGAGTACCTTATCGGCGAGCCGAGGGATTGAGATTGACACGGATAAATTAGCGAGTTTCGGAGGGTTAATCGCTATTGGTAACGACGAGAAATTCGAGGCGGAAACTTCACGCGGTGTAAGAGATTCTCTCGTAGGTGTGCTTGAAGTGCGTGCTAAGGAAGTAACCAACTCTTGGCATAAAGGTGAAAAAGTACAAAATACCCTGATCCGTGTACAAGGCAGAATCACAATACAAGCACAGAATATCCACAACGCGCATAAAACCCAGATTTTAGGGCAGCGCGTCGATCTAAGCGCAGAAAAACTTTTTACTAACTCGGATAGTGCGATTTCCGCACGTGATGCATTCACGCTCACGGCTGAGTGCTTCTTAAATTGTGTCGGCGCGAATTTAAAAAGCAACGGAGAGATTCTGCTTGAAGTGAA
This sequence comes from Mycoavidus cysteinexigens, assembly GCA_031963005.1. Lineage (GTDB taxonomy): Bacteria > Pseudomonadota > Gammaproteobacteria > Burkholderiales > Burkholderiaceae > JASSUD01. Next base: position 1,668 of record JASSUL010000023.1, read on the forward strand.
AGAGCTGCAAAATCAATCTGAATCCTCAATAGAAGGCGCTCACCTTAAGCTCAAAGCTAAAGAAGGCTGGCTTAAAAATTGGGGAGTGATTCAAGCTGACGCTACAGCTATCAATGCACAAAATCCCGCAGTACAGGAAGGCCAACTCACCATCGAAGCTGAGGGTTTTTACAATTCAAATACAGGTCGAATCCTGGCGAAAGATCTGAATCTGAACGCAAAAGTAAGCTTTCTCAACGAAGGCGGCACGGTATCTGCAAGTGACACGCTGTCGTTAGCAGCCCAGTCCGTTAAAAATTTAAATAAAGGATTTTTGCAAAGCGATAAAGACCTGCATATTTCAGTGACTGATTTTGGCAATTCAGGCACTGTGCACGGCAAAGATCAGGTATTGATCAAAAGCGCAAGAGAACTCAACTTTAGAAACGAACGCCCAGGTTTAATTTTGGGTAAAACGGTCTCAATTGGTGCGCACGACCGACTTAAGGGGTTTTTGGTCAACCAAGGTGGTGTGATTTTCGCGCAAGACAAACTTGAGATGGGGTTCAAGGAAATTACAAATCTTGACAACGGCACCTTGTATAGCGGCGCTCACCTGACCATTGGCGGCGCACTCGATGTGCAACTCGGGATACAGGGGCTCAGTGAGCAAGTTCTCAATCATAGCGCGTTGATTGATGCGTCAGGCGATCTGACCATCCATGCCAACAAACTGCTCAACCAAAATGCAAGATTCGAAGCCGAAGAAAGGCTGATTGAAGAGCGGGGTATACACGAATGTTATGATCATCATACTGGACAACGCTTTGATGGATCTCAACTTGGATGGGATGGTGGATGCGGAGGCTCTTATTATCTTGTGCATAACTCGGGACATAAGATACCCGAGTTTACCAATTATGAATTTACGCGCCGTGTGACCACAACCATAGTTACGCACAGCGAACCCGGCAGGATTCAGGCGGGTGGCGCGATCCGTCTGTCGGACCAGGTGATTAACGATAAAAGTCGGATTATCGCCGGAGGAACACTCAGTAATCTCGAAGGCAGGCCCGCCCAGATTGAAAACCAGGATGTCGTCGGTAAACGTGTCACGACCGATCAGGGAACCTCGCAATACTCAGATAGAAACTGGCGTGGGGGGTGGGCGCGAAGATTCAAGCGTGATTGGAGCGGGCTTGCCCCTTACCATCCCGCCCCAATAGTCGAGCATCACAATCTGAATATTGCCGTCTATCAAGAGCATACGGCAGTGGACCATTCAGCGCCCTCCACAGCGCTGGTGCCGAGTGTCACCGGCCAACGGGTAACAACAGATGAAGGGACCTCGCAACGGTCAAATAGAAAGTGGGTGGGTGGATTAAAGCGGTATTGGCTCGATGTCTCTCCTCAACACCATACCGAGGTGGACCATTCAGCGTCCTCCACCGCGCTGCTGCCGAGTTCCTCTACTTTAAGCCGTAACGCTTTATTAAATAGCGGTTTATTGCGCCTGAACACCGATCTGAATCAACCCTATCTGATCCAGATCGATCCCCGCTTTACCCGCAACAGCGACAGAATCTCGAGCGATTTATTATTGCAATTACTGAATCTGGATCCTCAACGCGTTCCCAAGCGCCTGGGCGATGGATTCTATGAACAGCAAATGATTCGGGATCAGATTATCGGCCTGACCGGTCATTACTACCTATCCAACCATCGAAATCCGATTGCGGAGATTAGAAACTTGATGCACGCAGGGGCAGACTGGGCTAACCGTTTTCAACTAAAGCTTGGCATTGAACCTACGTCCGAGCAAATCAACGCCTTAACCAGTAGCCCCATCTGGCTGGTGAATCAACGTGTTCAATTACCCGATGGCTCAGAACAGACGGTATTAGCGCCTAAAGTATATTTGGCCCAAAGCGATGCACAGGCTATCCCGCTGGGCAATGCGTTGATTTCAGCCGATACGATTGAGTTACACAGCGACCGCCCATTTAAAAATACCGGAACCGTGCTGAGTCGCGGCAAGGCAAATATTAGTGCGAGCCAAATAGATAACCTGCGTGGCACGCTCGCCAGCCTGGGCACCCTCTCCATCCAGGCACGCGATGACATCGACAGCCGCGCTGGCAAGCTGATTGCAGTTAAAAAGCTCACATTACAGGCCGGCCAGGCTCTCCAACTGCAAAGCCAGACGCAGATCACCCATGCTGCCAGCGGCAGCCGGACAAATCTGGCTGGTCTCACTCAGATACAGGCAGGAGAGCTGGAGGCATCAGCTGGATCGGATATTCACCTGGCCGCCACCCAGATTGAAGTGGAGCACGATGCGAAGTTAGAAGCGAAGCAGGATCTGATCTTAGGTACAGTCACCGCCGACGAGCAACTGAAAATCGTATGGGACGAGCGTAATGCCCTAAGCCTAAGCAAGCAAACCGAAGTCGGCACACAAATTCAGGCAAGCGCACTTGAACTGAAGGCCGGGCGCGACGTGACCGCAACCGGCGCTTATGTCAAAGCAGCAGAAAAGCTCGCGGTGAAGGCGGGCCGGGATATTCATTTGGAAGCTGCATATGAAGAGACTGATTTTGAGGAATCGCACTATCATGAATCGAGTCATTTTTTCGGTTCCTCAAGCGAATTGACGCACAACGCGCTGTACAGAAAACAGGCGTTAAGCAGTACCTTATCTGGGGGCACAGTACAAATAGAAGCCGGACATGACCTAAATATCCTAGGTTCAAACGTGGTTGGAATGGGTGATGTAGATCTCTATGCGAGAAATGACATCAAGCAAAAAGCGGTCGAACAGAACGAAAAATCCCGGCACTATTTCATTCAAGAACGCTCAGGCTTATTAGAGAGCGGGAAATTCGGAGTCACTATAGGCAACCGGACCCAAAAAGACACTCAAGAAAATGAGCGCACACTACAGATTGGCTCAGTCATAGGCAGCATATCGGGCCATGTTAGAGCGGTTGCTGGTCGTGAATACGAGCAAAGCGGCAGCCAGTTAGTTGTGCCGACCGGCGATATTGGGATTCAAGCAGGTAAAGGCAAGATTGAAGCCGCTTATGAGCAAGGCCAGGTCTGGCAGCGCAGTGAACGGCATCAATCGGGTTTAACGGTATCGGTCGGTGCACCGGTGCTTGCCGCGGCCCAAACGAATCAACAGATGTTGCAAGCTAGTACCCAGGTCAGCGATCCGCGGATGCAAGCGTTAGCGGCGGGTGCAGGCGCACTGGCGACGAAAAACGCCTACGATGCGATCAAGGCAGATCCCAAAGCAGCAGGCGGCGCAACCGTAAGCGTGATGATCGGCGAAGAGCATTCTGAAACCGAGCAGATGCAGCTAAGCCGGACCGCGCTAAACAGCACACTTGCGGCAGGTGGGAATATCTCGATCCAGATCGGTGGCTTAGGAGAAGAATCTACGTTGGATCTGATTGGCGCTCGCATCGAAGCCAAACAGAATATAGAACTCAACGTAGAAGGCCGCTTGAATGTAGAGGCTGCGCCGAATAGCTCAATTGAGCAGAGCCAGCAGCAGAGCCATAGCTCTGCAGTGGGAGCTGTGGCAACGCTGGGCCGCCAGAGCTCAGTGGATGCATCGATTGCGCTCAGTATTGGGCATGGTCATGCAGAGGGAGCACAAATCAACTATACGCCAACCTTGATCCAGGCGGATGGCAAGCTAGAGCTCAAGGCAAAAAGCGATGTGCGTCTAAAAGGCGCTCAGATGGCTGGAAAGCAAGTTAAAGCCCAGATTGACGGCAACCTTGAAATAGAAAGTGTGCAAAACACGGCGACTTACCAGAGCCACGCTCAAAGTATCAGTGGCAGCGCGACAGAGGGTTCAGTCTCTGCAGTTAGCTTGAATGTCTCGCAACGTAGGATGGACAGTCATTATCTGAGCGTAGCGGAACAGGCGGGGATTCAGGCAGGAGATGAAGGTTTTCAGATCACAGTTAAAGGAGATACGAAGCTAGTCGGTGGCGTGATTGAAAGTTCTGAGCAGGCGGTGCAAAAAGAGAAAAACAAACTGATAACAGCAACCCTGCAAAACACGGACCTAACGAATCAGGCAAGTTACGATGCAAGCAGTATTAGTTTAGGTGGTGGATACAGTCAAAGTGGCAAAGCGGTGGGCTCAGATCAATCTGGAGAAGCTACCACGCCTGCTCATAGCGACAATCAACTGGCAAGCCGTGGAAGGGGGAGCGCTGCGGTACCGATTGCGCTGAGTGCTTCGGGTCAGGCTAGATCCACAACCCGCAGTGCGATCAGCGGTGCGGAGATTGTGATTACGGATGAGGCGCGGCAAATCGAGCTGATGGGGCGCAGTACGGCAGAGACGATTGCAGACTTAAACCGTAATCCGGCACAGAGTCATCAGGCATTAGTGCCGATTTTTAACCCGGCTAAGATTGAAGCGAGCTTTGATATCGTCAATGCATTAGGTCGGGAAACGGGTACCTTTCTCGTTAATAGAGCCAAAGAAGCAGATCAGAAGCTTGAGCAAGCCAAGGCTATAGAGATGTTGGTCAATGTTGAGCTACTGCCTATAGAGCGGCAACAGGCATTACAGGACATAGCGATTGAATTGCGCACACAAGCACAAGCGCTAAATAAGCAATGGGGGCCAGGTGGCCTAAGTCGGCAGATATTGACAGCGTTAACAGCAGCAGCCTCCGGTAATGTAACGGGTGCGACCGAACAATTTGTGCAAAGCGGTGTAGTGAATTTGCTTCAGCAGCAAGGTGCGGGCTACGTTGGCGAATTAGTGAAATCCGGAGCGATTAACGAAGGCAGTCCAGCGCATGTAGCGTTGCACACGCTGGTTGGGTTAGGTGGCGCAGCAGCATCGAATCAAAGTCTCGCCGCTGGTGCATTAGGCGGCGCTGTATCGAGCATTTTAACGCATGCATTCAGTCCAACCCATCCAGATGAAACGCGTACTGAACAGGAAGCCAAACACAATATTGCTACAACACTGGTTGCCGGTGTAGTGGCACTCACCGGGGCAGATGCGACAGTGGCTATGCACAGTGCAGCAGCGGCTATCGATAACAACTGGCTGGCTACAGAGCAAAAGGCGCTAGTCTTAAGAGAACGGCAAGCCTGTGGAGACGATCTTACATGCAAAATCCTGACAGAGCTTAAATGGACTGGCGTCTCAGCCAAACAAAATGCATTGTTTGGTGTAGGTTTTATCCAGGGCATAGGAGACTCAAGCTGGGAGTTGCTGGAAGGGGTCGCAGAATTGGTAGTAAACCTGCCCGACACTATAAATAGACTCATTTCGCTGGTTAAAGATAAAGAGATACGGGCCCAGGTAGGTGAGGCGATCTCTGCTGAATGGGATGCTAAAAGGAATCGAATAGAGCTTGCCATAGCGCAAGGCGGAGACCAAAATGCTCTGCAAATGGGGTGCGATGTAGGTAATTTATTCTTTCAAGCAATTACTGCAATTGCTGCAGCGGGAGGGGCTCTAAGATTAGCTGCCTCACTGGGTCGAGTCGGAATTCATGTAGGTAAGAAAACATTAGAAGAAGTATCCAAGCTATCGAAATTAGGCCAGCTAAAAAATGTGGCACCAGGTAAAGAACTTGGCAGAGTAGTAGGCCGATACTCAGCGATCTCATCGATCGAGGAAAGCACATTGGCAGCGGATTGGGCAAAAACATTTGCTGGTGGTCGATATACTGAAATTTTATTAAAACAAGACACGGTTCTCTATCGAGCAGGGGCTGCCGGTAGGCCAGTGGGAGATTACTTTAGTCAAAAAATCTCAAATGGTGTTATCCAAAGCCGAATTGATAAAGCGATTCTACCTAAGTGGCCAGACGGTAGTGTTTCGCATATTGATTCATTAATGACGGTTAAGGTACCAGCCGGAACCACGGTTTATGTAGGTGAGATTGGTTCGCAAGGGGGGTTTTATGTTGGTGGAACCCAGCAGATTATTGTGCCAAACGCTAAGGCGGTTAAGGGTATAAAAATACTTAATGTGATACCACTAAAATGACTTAAATCAAACGTGCAGTGACCGCAGTGAAAATACTTGCTGTTGCATATCCTGAACGCCCGCCTGGAAGAAGTCGACGGATTCCTGATCTCTTTAGTAAAAATTTGGTATGGCAGGACTATACATAATCTTCAAAAGTGGATTGTGTTGGGGTGACGAATTGAATTAAATACGGAACCCCAACATGACGATCTCAAGGGTGATTTCTGGAGATTATGAACAGGCTCTTAGATTAGGGTTAGTTTTTGTCTCGTTAGCCCAATTGATTGAGATAACCACTTTGCTTTCTGTTTTAGATTGCACGTGGGTAGGTTTATCCATCTCTTCTATCATTTTCATCATTTGAGCAGTAGGTTTTTTTTAAAGAATCTTAAAAATACTGAATTAGCATTATTTGTCAGTTTGAGACAGTTTGCTAGAGTCTGCAGGCAGTCATTGCGAATCAGCTAAAAATAGTAAAGCCTGAGTCCATTACTTCAAAGCAGCATCGTCCATATGAATGAAATTTTTCTATCATTTGTCAGGGTTAAAAATGGGAACCTTCTTATCTATTTCGCAAATTTGGAAAACTAATCAGCAATCTAGTACACAAAATATACAAAGCAGCGAGAAAAATAATAACCGTGCGATCGTAAATGAAGGTGATGGACCTGCATCTCATCAATCACAAAATTCTCATTCGATACGCGTTGATTTATATCAGTTTTTGCAAAAGCTTAATCAACCAAAACCAAGTCTAACTTTTTTAATAGGCACTTTTTCTGTACTCCTGTATACAATTGCTCGCTTAGAAGGAAAGTTAAATAACCAATCTGATCAAATTATAGAATTAAAAATGCAGATTGCTGCATTGAATAAGCAACTTTATCTGAAAGACACGGAGCAATTTCCAACACACGCTCAAGATAAAGTTATCCCGAATTTACAGAGCATCTATCCCCAGTTTACTCCGGGTGTTATCAAGGTGACCTCGAACACAACATTAAATAATGATGCGCTAGGTAAACTTATTGTCCTTGAAAAACCGAATTTGCATTTGACATTACCCCCAATTTTATTTACAGGTTTCACCTTTAAGTTTTTTGGCACATTTGCAAGAACAATTAATGGGAAATTGCCATGCTTTATCAAAATGGGGAATGATAATTCGATCATTCAATTTGGCAATAATCATGATAATGAGAAGCTCATATCTGTTAATTCTGGAGAATATTTAGAGTTAGTCGCTAATAAAGAAGACAACTGTTGGTATGCTGCGAATCGGAATGCTGGCTTGGGTTTAACTCCCGGTTTTGAATGGGAAATTGCTGGCAACAGAGGGTGGCAGAGACTCCCCTCTGGAATGCTTGTGCAGTGGGGAGGGGGTTCGTCTACGAACGGTGGTATGTTGGATGTCAGGTTTCCACAACCTTTTACTTCGAGAGAATCCATAAGTATTCACGGAACTCACTATGGCTCAGGGCCATCTTTTGTCATTGAATTTGCAAATACGCTCACAGAAACGGGAGGCAGATTGCGGCTATTGGACTATGAAGGGAAGGGTTATCCAGATAGGTATATGAAATGGATGGCTATTGGATATTGACAGTAGAGCTTCCTTTAGCATTGCCCTCTATGTATTTGAGGGTTGCAGAGGCTCCTTAGATGTCTAGAATATTCAGCTAACTATTCTCAATGACAGTCCAGCTGCGGGGTTCGCGGTTTTTTTTGATAAAGCGCTGTCGCAGATGTTACGTGTATGCAACGGCGCCATTTATGGCTATATCTATTTTGGGGCGCTTTTATAGCTTTCTGATCTATATCATGGGCTGCGGTTTTTATCTTGCACACTTTCATGTTGGATCTCCTGATAAGGCTCGTATGATTTCATATCACTTTTTTATATTGCATGTAGAGATGAAGTTCACAAGCAAGAAATCAGGAGGGCACTATTCATGATGGCAGAAGGCTTTTGCCGTATTATTTAAAAATGGTGCGTATAAAGAAATGCATTTCTTCAAAAACTCATTGAATGTAAAATGAAGTGATAGTTATCTATGAAGTAAAAAATGTCGCCTATACTTTTTTATTTAAGCATGCTGCATCGCTCGAAAAATAGCTTGTTCTTTCTCTTGTTCTTTTTTAGTCACACCAAAGAATCCGTACGTAAGCATTTCGAATAGAACAAAGGTACAAACACTACCCCTCATGATATACCCATACCATGGTTTTACCCAGGAAATGCCATATTTATCAGGCTTTTCATAACATATATCCTTTAATAAAGCCGTATTCTCACATGCGATCATAGTTGTAAGAAGCAAAGCCACGGAAGCTATAGCTACCACTGCACATATCTTGGTATATCTTTCATATTTTTCAGATTCCAATAAATTTCCATTGCTACGAATAGTATTTTCTGCAATGAATGTTCTTCTTGTATCAATATATGGATTTTGATAATGTTCTACAGAGTTACTTGCTCTTTGGGGATGATTAACGGCACCATAGGGGTTTCCTGCTGACAATATACTGAGAAGGGTTTGCATATCAGCAGAAGTTATCAAGGAGTTTTGAAGGTTCCCTGCGGGATGGCCTGCTTGCTCAGATGGATTAGCGGAAATAGTAGATTGGTAATGCATTAATAACGTTTGTAGAAATTGAATATCTTCCGCACTCATAGAGTGATTATTTTCTGAAAGCGCATGTAAAATGCTAACAATATGCGCATTAATTTGTGCGTTTTGGGCTTGTGATTGATGAGCAGGGGTAGTAGAAAGGTAGTTTGATAATGATGTTTGTGAAGATGTCAAAGGCGTAATTTCGCTCATATCAATTTCCTTTCTTATGATTTTTAAAAGAGTAATTTTTTAATATATTTACTTTTAAATTTTTAGGAAAAAATACAAATCAAATTGCATAAAAAAGCCCTTTCTGATGAAAAGGGCTAATATGAGAGTAGGGATTTTTATACTATATTTTTCATGGCAGCAGCCATTAATTGCATGTTGTACTCTCTCAGTTTTTCTTTTTCTTCTTCAGCTTTAGCCAACTGTTTTTTCAAATCCGCAATTGTTTTGTTTGCTGCTTCCAATTCAAGGGTACTGGGCGAAGCGGCGTGCTGATTGGCCAGTTCCTGTCTTAATACACTGAGCTCGCTGACGATAGCGGCGGCACCATCCTGAAAATCTTTCCGCACGGTATTGGTAATATCATCCGCAGTGACTTTCAATGCCTGCTTAGCAGAGTTGGTGACGTTTTCTGTATGCACTTGCATAGCGTCGCCAGTAGCGCGTGCCATGCTCTT
>JASSUL010000010.1:0-81901 GCA_031963005.1 Mycoavidus cysteinexigens
ATGACCTTTATCGTCATGAGCGCCTTGATCAAGGCAGACTTTTGCTTTTTTTAAACGCAGTGAGGTTGTAGGCATAAAGGGCGCTCATGGCGTGCATGTTGGGGTTCCTTCGTCACCACCAACCTACCCAACCGGATCCTCTCGGGGGAGGATTGAGGTGGGCCTGCTGACGAAGGGAAAATGCACGAGTCCATGTATACGTAGCCCCTATGGTAGGTTGGCGGTGAGGCACGAACCCCAACATGCGTTCTGCTGACTTTTCATTTTTACTTTTAGATCATCATAAGCGGATCATCCAGGACGCTCATGGCGTGCATGTTGGGGTTCCTTCGTCACCACCAACCTTACCCAACCGGGGATCCTCGGGGGAGGATTGAGGTGGGCTTGCTGACGAAGGAGAAGTGCACGAGTCTATGTATAAGATCAGTAAAAGAAAGAAGCTTGGAAGAAGAGAAAAGAGCAATGCTTAAAACTGGTAGCGAACCCAAATTATGCCCAACGCCCCTTTCTTGCGTGGAAGCATTGTCCCCATTAGTGAAAGCTTATTAAAACGTATTGAACCTACTGGTAGTAGCACTGGCAAAGGGGAGTAATGCAATATATCCGCCCTTGCCGTTACTGCCGCGGTAAAGCCTCCGCCTAATGAAAGGGGGCCGATGGATTTAGTGAACCATTGACGCATATAACCAGCGGCAGGCTGAAAGTGGTGATATGAATCAGGAAATCCAATGACATACAATAAATCTTCATGCCCATTAGCATCAACCCAGCGTCTACCAAAACCTCCTCCATAGGTTTTATCATTTAATTTTTTTCCATTAAAGAGAGGGCCGGCATGCCAGGCATAGCCGGTTATGTAAATATCCCAACTGCCATGGCGATAAGGGTTAATCACACGTTGGGAGGCAGAATCGATCCATCTGCCATCGACATGATCATGCTCTGCATCTGCCGAAAAGGCGGGTAGCTGAAGTGCGATAGCTGCTGTTATGCCACAAAAAATTTTCTGGATTTTCATAGGGATAAACATAATAGGCATAAATATACGCTGACCTCGACGGAGGCTTATCGTACTCTGCTGGGACTATTTGCGAACGTGCGCCTGATATTATCGATTAAATTATTGAGCCGCTTGCAAGCTATATTAGCAGAGTATATGCGTATTTAATGGAAGAAAACGATGTAGCGCCAAGGTACGTTCGATTCTCTTCGAGGCATAGAAATTTTCTATTTTTAAACCTATTTATCTGACGTCGTAAGGCTAAAACCTTATATTCATCAAAATCTTGCCAAAAAAGTGCTTATTTTTGCATTTGTCGATATATATGATGAATTCAAATGCAAAGCCAATTGCACCTCTACTTCTCTTATTCAATGAGGCCGGTGATCATGTGACCTTGTCACGCTAAATGGGTATCGATCTTCGATGTTAAATTTTTCATGCATAGCTTTGAATGCAATCTGCTTAAATAAAGCAGTGACGCATATAAAATGAATATCAATATAAAAGAATGATCTAAAAAGCATAGTTGCATAGCATCGTTCTATTTTTATATGGCATTTTTGATGTTATATAAAATATAACTTCTTTTAAGAAGAGTTCATTTATTTAGTTGTAAGTATTTTTATTTTGATGTGAGTTTTATTAAATCGGATTATTAAAAATTATTTAAATTAGATTAAAAAAATAATATTTTAAATAAAACGCCTCAGAAGAGGCGTTTTATTATGTGCTAGATTATGAGTTTATCAATCACACAGCGCATACCTTGGCTGATTTGAAAGCATGGGACCTGGCAGCACACTACAACTGCGAGCACCTCTGCCTACATAGTAGCTAATTCGCGCAAAAAATGTATTAGCTTCACCGTTAAAGAGCAGGTTTAACTAAATGCTGAAATTTTGCTTCATATTGTTTCAACAGACCTCCACTCCTCCCGCTCAACTCTTCCATAAAAAATGAGTTTATATTGTGCCAAAAGTAGCTACTTTTATAGTAACCCACACTGTTTACTATAAACTCAAAATCTCGCTTTAGTGTTTTGCTAAAGCGGGCTTTTATTTAACTATTCTTGGTTTGACTTCTTAAATAATAAATATTCTCGTCAGAGGTTTCGGAAAATGGATCCGAATTTAATAAAACATTTATTAATTTTCCGTTTTTATTTATATATCCTTTTTTACGTACGGTAATTAATTTATTGGTACTCATGTCAATGCACTCTAGATCAATTTCTGGCATTTTTTCAATAAGAAATTTTATCTGCTCCTCTTTCATTTTTTTACTATAACGTAAGTCAATGTGTTCTATGTCAGTATTATTCAAGGATTTAAGTAATTGACTGATGCCATACATGCTAATGTAGCTGAAACTTAAATTTAATCTCTTAAGTCCTTTTTCTAGAATTTTTAATATAAATTTTACTCCGTCATTGTTAATGTTGTTTTGTGATAAAGTAAGGCTTTGAATATTTGATTTTAATGAAGAAGCTAAATATTCAACCCCTTTATTGCTAATAGAGTTGTTTAATAAATTCAACGATATCATATCGTGTTTTAGTAGGTCGCATAAGATTTTAACTCCTCTGTCACCAATATTATTGTATGATAATTTTAATTCAACAATATTTTTTGATAGAACATCTTTAAGATATGATATGTCTTGAGGATTAATATCATTGTTAGATGGGCTGAGTCTTTTAACGCTTAATGGAAGTTCCTTTAAATTTTCAAGCCATCTTCCATTTATATTAACTCTTTCTAATAACAACTCTGAAATAGAGGTTTCTTTAAAATATAGAATGAATTTTTTAATGCATTCATTTTCAATAAAATTACTATTAGTGTAAAATTTACAAATATTTTTGTTGAATGCATTCCCTAATTTTGTCATCTGTTCAGTAGAAAAAATTTTGCCATCAAAAGTTAATTTTATTTCTTTTAAATTATGACAATTTTTGAGAATTTTTATAATTTTATTGACAATGCTGTCTGAATTAGGTTGATCTATAAAATATACAATTAAACATAAACTTTTAATGTTTCTATTTTTTTCTATAAAATCTAATATTTCTATGGTGTGTTCAAATTCTATATTATTAAAAGAAGATTGATTTCCAATTTTAAAATATACATGCTGCATATTTTCTATTGCAATTTTAATGTCGCCCATATTTTTTGCAGCATCCGGGCCTTTTAATATTTCTCTAATTCCTCTATGGTTCCATAATTTTTGGGCACTTGAATTAGTTAAAAGCAATTGCCGAACAGCATCAAAAGATGCACAGTTGAGCAACATTAATTGAAATAATTGATTCGAATTTGGTAAATATTTACCATGAGTTCTATTGGTATACGAGAAAAAAAACTCTGCTCGTTCTCTGTCAATGGCGCTGCATTTTGTTCTTGTTTTTGTGAAATTACAGGCCTAGTGGTGATCATTCCAGGAACCAGAGCCATACGTGATGAAGAATTAATGTCAAGCATAATCAATCTTAGCGGTTAAGTTTCCTGTAGAAAATAGAGTAAACATGAGCCATAAAAAAACCCGAGGAGCCTTATGGCTACTCGGGTTTTTTGTGAAACTGGGTATTGCTGTGTAATATGGCTGGCGGAGAGAGGGGGATTCGAACCCCCGGTAGGTTTGACCCTACACACGCTTTCCAGGCGTGCGACTTAAGCCGCTCATCCATCTCTCCTGGCTTGAAAGGCGCGAGTATAGCAAAACTGGGGTTTAAAGTTGAGGAAAGATGCAAAAAAAATAGATTTATTTTTTATATCGCGCGTAGTTTTGCTAAGCAGGTTTTAAAGGCAGGGGTATTGATGGATGCTGTGTTGAATGGGGCGGGGAGTTCTTGAGGCTCAATGCGCTGTAGGAGGAGGTCCATGAGGTCGTTGTCACTGAGTGCTAAGAGTTGCTCAAATGCGTCGATTTCATCCTCGGTGAGGGTGGTTTCGTAAGTGTCTAGGAAGCGGGTGAGGAGAATGTCGTTTTCTAACAGACCTCGCCGAGCACGCCAGCGTAGGCCAGTTTTTGCCTGTTTTTGGGGCGTGTTAGGGGGTGTGGGGTTTGCGGGGTGCATGGGCATCAAGTGGGGTAGAGCATAAGAAGCGCGCACTGGCTGCAGAAGGAGGCGCTTTGGTGAATATGGAATTCGCCGTTTCTGTAAGGATAAGTCCCCCCGTATGCGCGTTTTATAGCTATAAAACGCGCTCCTGCTTTTGGATTGAATACGGCGGGGGGAGGGTGAAATCCTTTTAAAGGCTGCGACGCACCATTAATTCTTTGATTTTACCAATGGCTTGTGTGGGATTGAGTCCTTTGGGGCAGACATCGACACAGTTCATAATGGTATGGCAGCGAAAGAGTCGGTATGGATCCTCTAAATTGTCTAAGCGCTGGGCTGTGGCTTGATCGCGACTATCTGCGATAAAGCGATAGGCTTGAAGCAGGCCTGCGGGACCGACAAATTTATCAGGATTCCACCAGAAGCTGGGGCAAGAGGTTGAGCAACTGGCGCAGAGAATGCATTCGTATAGACCGTCGAGCTCATCGCGTTCTTCTGGGCTTTGTAGACGCTCTTTTTCTGGCGGAGGGGTGTCATTGATCAAATAAGGTTGAATCGAATGATATTGCGCGAAAAATTGCGTGAAGTCACAAATTAAGTCACGGACAACCGGTAAACCGGGTAAGGGGCGCAATACGATGCGTTGCGGTAGATCGTTCAGATTGATCAAGCAGGCAAGCCCATTTTTGCCATTGATATTCATCGCGTCTGAGCCGCATACCCCTTCACGGCAAGAGCGGCGAAAGGCGATCGATTCGTCGACAGCTTTAAGGCGAATCAGCGCATCGAGGAGCATGCGTTCGCCGTTATCTAAATCAATTTCATAGGTCTGCATCCTAGGCGCTACGTTTTGATCTGGATCGTAGCGGTAGATGTCAAAAATGCGTTTTGTCATGAATAAACCTTTGGTGTCCTTCGGTGTGCTATGCAGCCCAATAGGGCAAGGTAGATTTCAGGGGTTGCCTGCCATTGAAAGAGGATTTGCATTGAGAGCTCCTACTGTTTCACTGTATGCCGCAGCGCATAGCGTAGCGGCAAGCTGTGAAAGAGAAGAGCCTTAACAGGAAGCCAGTAGATTAAAAAGTCCGTGCCTTGGGAGGTACGCTTTCAACCGTAAGCGGTTTAAGCTGTACGGGTTTGTAATCTAGCGCATTGCCTTCGCTATACCATAGCGTATGCTGTAGCCAATCCTTATCATTGCGCTCGGGATAATCACTATGCGCATGCGCGCCACGACTTTCTGTACGTGCTGCTGCGCTGACCATCGTAGCGCGGGCGACTTCGATCAAGTTGGCTAACTCGAGGGCTTCCACACGTGCGGTATTAAAGACTTTGGATTTGTCTTTAAGGTGAACGTGTTGCACGCGTTCTGTGAGCGTCTCGAGTTCTTTAACGCCTTCTTTAAGTAGGGCATCGGTGCGAAATACGCCAGCATGTTTTTGCATGGTTGTGCGAATATCGTTAGCAATAGTTTGCGTATATTCGCCCTCGGTGCTGGCATCGAGTTTTGCTAGACGCTCTAAGGCGCGATCTGCTGCATCTGCGGGTAAAGGTTTATGGCTAGATGGTTCTTTGGTAATTTGCTCAACAATCGCTTTGCCTGCGGCGCGTCCAAAGACTACAAGATCTAGTAGGGAGTTCGTGCCTAAACGGTTGGCACCGTGCACGGAGACGCAAGCGCATTCTCCTACGGCATAGAAGCCTTGAACGGGGGTAATGACTGAGGCGTCAGAACCATATGCGCGGCTGACTACTTGACCCTTAATGTTTGTTGGAATCCCGCCCATTTGATAGTGAATGGTGGGGACGACAGGAATCGCTTCTTTAATGCAATCTACATTGGCAAATTTAAGGGCGATTTCACGAATCGAGGGGAGTCGTTTGCGGATCGTATCTGCGCCGATATGTGATAAGTCGAGCAGCACATGGTCTTTGTTGGGGCCACAGCCGCGGCCTTCTTTAATTTCTTGGTCCATAGCGCGCGAAACGAAATCACGCGGCGCTAAATCCTTAAGCGTGGGCGCATAGCGCTCCATAAATCGTTCGCCTTGCGCGTTGCGCAAAATACCGCCTTCTCCGCGCACCCCTTCCGTAATAAGAACACCGGCTCCAGCTACGCCCGTGGGATGGAATTGCCAAAATTCCATGTCTTGTAAAGGTAAGCCTGCACGGGCAGCCATACCTAGTCCGTCACCTGTATTAATAAAGGCATTCGTGGATGCTGCGTAAATACGGCCGGCTCCGCCGGTTGCAAACAGCGTGCATTTGGCTTGTAAAAGATGGACCTCACCGGTTTCCATTTCTAGGGCGCTGACTCCGAGCACTTGGCCTTCTTGGTCCCGAATCAAATCCAGGGCCATCCACTCTACAAAGAAGTGGGTTCGCGCTTGCACGTTTTGCTGATACAGCGTATGGAGTAGGGCGTGTCCGGTGCGGTCTGCCGCAGCGCAAGCGCGCTGTACGGGTTTTTCACCATAATTGACTGTGTGTCCGCCAAAGGGCCGCTGATAAATTGTGCCATTGGGGTTACGATCAAAGGGCATGCCAAAGTGTTCGAGCTCGTAGACGGCATCGGGTGCCTCGCGGCACATAAATTCAATGGCGTCTTGGTCTCCCAGCCAGTCAGAACCTTTCACCGTATCGTAAAAGTGATAATGCCAGTTATCTTCACTCATATTACCCAGCGAGGCACCAATGCCCCCCTGAGCCGCAACAGTGTGAGAACGGGTAGGAAAAACTTTGGAGAGTACGGCAACAGAAAGGCCCGCACGTGCAAGCTGTAAGGAAGCGCGCATGCCGGAACCGCCGGCTCCAACGATGATGACGTCAAAGCGGCGATGAGGAAGCGAAGATTTCAATATGGTCATGGGCTATACCCTCCAAAGAATTTGGGCTGCGTAGCCTGCGCAAGCGAGTAGCCAGAGGAGGGCAAACGTAAAGAAAACGAGACGTACAGCAAGCGGTTTAAAATAATCCATAGCGATTTCACGTACACCGAGCCATGCGTGATAAAAGAGGCTCAGTAGCGTAGCGAACGTGATCGCTTTCATCCAAGGATGCGCAAAAATGCTGACCCATCCTGCATAGGAGAAATTGCGGGCGGCCAAAAACCAGCCCAGCAAAATGACGGTATAAAGGGCCATGATGACCCCAGTAAGGCGTTGCGCTAGCCATTCACGCATGCCGCGGTGAGTAGCGCCTACGACTAAGCGTTTTGCGCCTATTTTTTGGGTAGTGGGGGCCATCTTTAGAACACTCCAAATAATTTAAGTGCAATGCCAAGCGTGAGTAGTCCTGATAAGATCAGAACACCTGCCGCACTGAGACGACTGGCGCGCAGTGTGACGCCAAGGTGCACATCCATGCATAGATGGCGCAACCCTGCACAGAAATGAAATAAATAGGCCCATACTAGCCCGATCCCTATGAGTTTAACGATCGCACAAGAACCCCAGGCTTTAATGCTATCAAAGCTGGGTTCTGAGGCTAGGCTCTGTCCAAATAGGTATAAGGACAAGGGAAGGGTTAGAAATAGAAGCACACCGCTGATACGGTGCAAAATAGATACTATTCCTGGCATGGGAAGTCGATAAGCCAGAATTTGTGTAAACGCAATGTTACGATAGACGCGCTTTTTTTGGTGATTGGCCAAAGCCATAGGTACCCCCTGTTGTGACGAAGGCGTGATTTTAGGCGTTTTGGCGCAAAAGTTAAGCAAAATTCTGCGCTTTTTGCAGATATTTTGTTGAAATTTTATGCATAAAGCCGAAATTTCAATTATCTGTAACGCTTTTCAGCTAGGTATATTCTCAAACGGGATTAAAATAATGGCTTTATTATTTTCCATGTAATTCCACTAGGTTTGGTGCGTATGCTCTACGCTACTTAACTAAAGAGATGCGTAAAGAAATACGCAAAGTATACGGGTTGAGCCTACTCTAAAGGCTGGTTATATCAGCGCAGAGCGGCCCGCCATGACAAGCCTTGTTTACATTCCTCACTACCCTTGGAGATTTTTATGTCCCTAGCTCCCAAGCATGTTGTTGTTACTGGTGCTGCAGGCCAGATCGCTTATGCGCTTCTTTTTCGCTTGGCAAAAGGCGATGTATTGGGCGTAGATCAGCCTATTATTTTGCATTTGCTCGATTTGCCCCAAGCCCAAGGCGCCCTCAAGGGAGTCGTGATGGAATTGGAAGATTGCGCTTTTCCTTTGCTGCAGGATTTAGTTGTGACGGATGATCCGAAAGTGGCGTTTAAAGATGTCGAGATCGCATTTTTGATCGGCGCTAGACCGCGTGGCCCAGGTATGGAACGCAAGGATCTTCTAGGTGCGAATGCGGCTATTTTTAAAGTGCAAGGTCAAGCGCTGAATGAAGTCGCGAACCGGAATGTTAAAGTGCTAGTTGTTGGGAATCCTGCAAATACGAATGCATGGATTGCCAAGGAGTGTGCTCCGGATCTGCCTGCAAAAAATTTCACCTCGATGATGCGCTTGGACCATAACCGCGCAGTATGGCAATTGGCGCAAAAAATCGGTAAACCTTTATCAGCTATTGAAAATTTAGCAGTATGGGGTAATCATTCTCCTACAATGTATCCAGATATCCGTTTTGCAAC
This sequence comes from Mycoavidus cysteinexigens, assembly GCA_031963005.1. Classification (GTDB taxonomy): domain Bacteria; phylum Pseudomonadota; class Gammaproteobacteria; order Burkholderiales; family Burkholderiaceae; genus JASSUD01. Next base: position 8,685 of record JASSUL010000010.1, read on the forward strand.
GGTAGAAGGCCAACGTGCTCAAGATCTATTGCAAGACGATCGTTGGAACGAAGACGTTCTGATTCCGACCGTCGGTAAGCGTGGAGCAACGGTGATCAATGCGCGCGGCGCTTCTTCTGCGGCATCCGCTGCGAATGCAGCTATTGACCATATGCGCGATTGGGTGCTCGGTAGTCAAGGTAAATGGGTGACGATGGGGGTACCCTCTGACGGTTCTTATGGAATTCCAGAAGGATTGATCTATGGCTTTCCCGTCACCACTGCAGATGGCGAGTACCGGATTGTGCAAGGTTTAGAGATCGATGCTTTCTCTCAAGAGAGGATGAATATCACTTTGCAAGAGTTGGAAGAAGAGCGTGCTGCGGTACATGCGCTTTTGGGATAAATCATCAAAAAGCGTGAAAAGCGTAGTTGAGGCGTGGTGGAGGGGAAAGCATGCATTTCTTTATCGACGTCTTTTTTAATTAAATAAACGCAGGGGAGACTGTAAATAGGCGCTTAAAAACGCCCTCTCCTCCCTTACACTGTCTTATAGAAAGGTTTTCGCTGGTATGCCACATTCTCTTTATGACACGCTACAACGCTTTGAAACGGGTGCTGGCATCGGTCAGTTTTACTCTTTGCCTGCATTAGGCCGTGCCCTGGGCGTTGCAATCGAGCGTTTACCCGTGTCGATTCGCATTGTTTTAGAGTCGGTATTGCGTAATTACGATGAAAAAAAAATCACGCAAGCTCATATCCAACAGCTTGCGCAATGGAAAGCTAATGCGCCGCGCACTGAGGAGATTCCGTTTGTAGTCGCACGTGTGGTATTGCAGGATTTTACCGGCGTGCCTTTATTAGTAGATTTAGCAGCAATGCGGGATGTAGCAAAGCAATTAGGCTGCGATCCTAAGCGCATTGAACCTTTGGTGCCTGTTGATTTAGTCGTCGACCATTCCGTGCAAGTGGATTATTTTGGCCGCAACGATGCGCTTGATTTGAATATGAAGCTCGAATTTTCGCGCAATAAAGAGCGGTATCAATTTTTGAAGTGGGGCATGCAAGCATTCGATACGTTCCGCGTGGTGCCGCCGGGCGTGGGGATTGTGCATCAAGTGAATCTGGAGTTTTTGGCGCACGGCGTCTATTCCACTAAAGTGCGCGCTGAAGGGATAGAGGCTGCGGCTCATGCGCAAGGCGACACAGACGCAGGAACCGCCGCGCAAGAAGGGCGGTTGTATTACCCCGATACCCTAGTTGGAACAGATAGCCATACCACGATGATCAATGGTATTGGCGTCGTAGGATGGGGAGTAGGGGGGATTGAAGCCGAAGCGGCGATGCTCGGTCAGCCAGTTTACTTATTAACGCCTGATGTGGTGGGCTTTGAACTCAAAGGGAGCTTGCGCGAAGGCGTGACCGCAACCGATCTCGTACTCACCATCACCGAGCGTTTGCGCCAAGAAAAAGTCGTCGGAAAATTTGTAGAATTTTTTGGCGAGGGCGTGAGTACATTAGCGCTACCGGATCGTGCCACCATCAGTAATATGGCTCCTGAATATGGTGCGACGATGGGCTTTTTTACGGTAGATGATCAAACGCTTGCCTACTTTAGAGCAACGGGTCGCACCGAAGAAGAAATTGCCGCATTACGCAGCTATTTTGAAGCACAAGGTCTATTTGGCACTCCACAAGCGGGTGAAATTGATTACAGTCAGACGCTTTCTTTAGACTTAGCGAGCGTAGCGCCTTCAGTCGCCGGCCCTAAACGCCCTCAAGACCGTATCGAAGTGGGCGCGCTGAAACAGAAATTTACCGAATTATTTGCGCAGCCTGTATCGGCAAATGGTTTTGGCAATGACGCACAGAAACTCACGAATACTTATACAACGGATCAAGGTGTAGCGCTCAAAAATGGCGATATTTTAATTGCAGCGATTACTTCCTGTACGAACACATCCAACCCTAGTGTACTGATTGCCGCAGGTTTGCTCGCTAAAAAAGCGGTTGAGGCGGGCCTTACCGTATCGCCGCATATTAAAACCTCTTTGGCTCCTGGTTCACGTGTCGTAACCGAATATTTACGTGCTGCCGGCCTGATGTCCTATTTAGAAAAACTGGGCTTCAATTTGGCGGCTTATGGCTGTACCACTTGCATCGGCAATGCCGGTGATCTCACCGCAGATTTGAATGCGGCGATTGCTCAGCATGATGTGGTTGCGGCGGCGGTATTATCTGGTAATCGTAATTTTGAAGCGCGTATCCATCCGAATATCCGAGCGAACTTTTTAGCGTCTCCTCCGTTGGTCGTGGCCTATGCATTGGCGGGGACCATTTTATGCGATATAGCCACAGAACCCTTGGGATGGGGATATAAAAATCCGGATCAAGCGCATCCAGATACTCCCCGTGAACCCATTTATTTACGCGATCTCTGGCCATCTCAGGCAGAAATTCAGGCATTAATGCCGTTTGCGCAAAACGGAGAACGCTTTAGAGAAAACTATGCGCATCTGACTACGCAGGGGGATTTGTGGAGTCAAATACAGGGAGGCGAGGGGCAAAATTATCCTTGGCCCGATTCCACCTATATCGCACGGCCTCCATTCTTCGATCACTTTGAGCTCAAAACCCTGCCCACTATTGCTCCCATTCAAGGAGCGCGCGTGTTGGCGATTTTTGGGGATTCGCTTACGACGGATCATATTAGCCCCGCAGGCTCTATCGCCGAGCGCTCTCCGGCAGGACAATGGCTGCAAGCGCATGATGTGCCTAAGTCTGAATTTAACAGCTATGGCTCGCGCCGAGGTCACCATGAAGTGATGATGCGGGGGACCTTCGCCAATGTACGCATTAAAAATCTCATGCTTCCCGTACAAGCGGATGGTTCGCGCACAGAAGGAGGAATGACTGCCCATCAGCCTGATGGCGAGGTTATGTCGATATACGACGCTGCGATGCGTTACATTCAAGAAGGCACGCCGACCGTGATTTTTGGCGGCGAAGAGTATGGAACCGGCTCTTCACGCGATTGGGCGGCTAAAGGCACGCAACTCCTCGGTGTCAAAGCGGTCATAGCGCGTAGCTTTGAGCGTATTCACCGATCCAATTTAGTGGGCTTAGGGGTATTGCCACTGCAGTTTGAAAATGCAGACAGTGCGCAGAGCTTAGGCATTCGCGGCGACGAACGCTTTGATTTAGAGGGCTTGAATGAAGGCATAGTGCCTCAGCAGAAGGTCACTTTGGTCATTCATCGTGCTGAAGGCGTTACGCAAAAAGTGCCATTGATTCTGCGTATCGACACACCGATTGAAGTTGATTATTACAAACAGGGAGGTATTCTTCCGTTTGTATTGCGTCATTTGTTGAGTTAGAAAAAACTTTAGAGCGCATATAGCGTTTGTCTAGTAGAAAAAGGAAGGGGGGAGATGCGCTTTAGCCAGCGCTCTACCCACTATCTGTTTTTATCGCCTAGCTCTATGATGTGTCAAAATAAAAAATACACTAAGCGTTTCAGGATAAGCTTTCATGCCTTTAAAAAATACCAAGCGCCTGCCTGCGGATGCGGGCAAGTTGATCAATATGGCGCTGGCTCTTCTTTCTTCCGGTAGCCGTATTGAGGACCACTTTTGGGAGCGGCACATCGATGCGCTGCTGATCAAAAATCTACGGAATGGGAACCAACCCACTTTGGAGGCCGTACTGACCTGCGCGCAGGATAATTATCCTGAGATTTACGACATGCTCGCAGATTTAATAGAAACGCATAGCGAGTCGTTTACGTGGGTCGATCCCAAACAGCCCGATGTGCGTTGGGATGCGCTGCTAGTTGCTGTGCCTATTCTGGTATGGACACGTTATTCCCTTCCCAGTGGGCCGCTGTCTAAAGAAGCGGTCAAAAAGCTACAAAATATGCTTGAAGACTGCATTTTTGCCACTACAGCACGCGTGGGTCTAGCCCCGAATCTCTATAGCATTGATCAACTTCCTGAACAGTATGTAGATACCTGGCGTTTGGCGCAGCAAATGTCTAAAGCGACACTCTTGGGCACAGCGATGCCCGCTATTCCAAAAGTGCCCGAACAAACGGCTTCTGCTTTAGCCGATTCCCGCTTTTTAGTCGCTATGGTGATGGCTCCAACCGGTGAAGCTCTCTTTCGCTGGCAAGAAGAACCGCATACGGGTTTAACCGCAAGACAAGCGAGTCTCGCCGCTTGGATTGAACAAAATAGCGATATTTTGCCGACCCTACTGCCAGGCTGTGAATGGGAATGCTTACTCCCTGATGCATTGCATAGCGCCTGTCGTGAAGCGGATGAACATATTCGTCCCCATATGCTGAGCACGGTAGTGCGCTATCTCACCGAAGCGTTAGAACTCCAACCCAGCGCCTTTCGCGCAGTGATAGCGCCTTTTGGAGAGAAGCAAGTCACAGAATATCGGATCAGCTTCACCCTGCGAGGGCTTAATGATGTCCTCTACGGTATGGTATGGCCGCTTTATGAGCGTGAAGAAGACCATTTGTCCAGAAGTCAGGACAGTGAAAACGAAGCCCTTCACCCGGCCGATGAGATTGCCGCGCTGCTTAAGAAAAATGGAGTTACCGATATCCGCCGTTATCCGGACTGCCTTGAACCCCAATATTGCGATGACTGCGCTAGCCCTTTATATGTAGATCCGCATGGCGATATCGTGCATGCAGAGATGCCAGAAGACGCGAATGTGGCGCAGCCGCAATTGCATTGATTGACGCTTTTTTGTTGATCCAGCGTATTTTTGTGCTAATGAAAAAGAGAGTGGATGGCGTGCATATTTGCTTTATCTGCTTATCTATTTCTCACAGAGATATTTAAAAATAGTATGGACCTTTTTTGCATTAAGTAGGCATTCTATTCAGAATAGGTAGTATACATATGCTAAAGATCTCTGCTATACTCGCGCTCCATTGGCCTGATAGCTCAGTAGGTAGAGCAGCGGACTGAAAATCCGCGTGTCGGTGGTTCGATCCCGCCTCAGGCCACCAGTTAAAAACCGCTTTCCTTACGGAAAGCGGTTTTTTTTATCCAATCTATACTGCTAGAAATAGAGAATAAAAAGCGGTATATCTTGAAGATAAAAATCTCAGTAAAGATAAGTATTGTAAAATGCAAGGATTGATTGGCCAATCCACTAAAAAAGAGTAAGTTTATATACAAAAAGGATCCTTTAAGGCCTATTTTCCAGCTTAGAAGCACCGTGCTTTTTCTTCATCTAGCGGTCAAGTCAGTTCAAATGAGAACGCCGTAGAGCTTGATATTTTTCTCGGTATAAAATATGTATTTTATAAGTTCCGCATGCGCTTATATCAGCCAGACTTTATGGCCGCTTAGCGATAGCAATAGGCCGCGTTTGCTTACTCTCTACGGACAGAATACGTATGCGATCGATCACATTTCTGAGCTTTCTCAGCAACATAGGCAGTTCTTAGTTACGCAGGGCGTTCTTACTCGTTTCGATACCCGAGGCTTGGATCCTCAAGGGCAACCACTTATTTGTAATAGATCCCTCAATATCCAAGAAGGGCCTGAGCAGCAGCACGAAAAGCTTGCCGCATTGCTTCTTAAGCTTGAGAAGCGTGAGAATAGTTTGGCTTATTGGCCCATATATCTGGCATTAATAGGCGCTGGGGCAGTTTTTGCCAGTTGCTTTGTCACGTTTCCATACTTGGCATTGCATATCGCTTGTATTGGTGTATCTGTAATAGCGATAGTTACTGCACTAGGCTTGGCAATGCATTGTCGACATATAAAAACTAGACTTTTAACAGTAAAAAAAGAGAGGGAAGCGGAAATAAAAATAGGCGCATCCATTGCAGAGAGGTATATTGAATCTATTGAAGAAGAAATAGAAAAAAATATATCCCTAGAAAGGCAGCTTCTTAAAAAAGAAGAGGCATATCTAAAAATGCAAAAGAATATAGAATCAGAAAAACAATTACGCGCAATAAAAAAAGATCAGCAAGAAAAAGTATTTTATAACTCACAAGAGTGGCTTCAAAAAACAATCCCACTCATCAAAAAAGAAATAGCATATATCCAAAAGTGCTTACAAAAAGATCAAGCTTGTAAAAATATATTACAGTCATTCATAACCCTTAGGGGTTAGGGGCGTGCATCGATGCACGTACTCGCGCTTTAAGCCTTGTAACTTACAGCCGCTCTAGACTTCTTTCGAAACCGAGTATCCAGTATGGTAGGTTGGTGGAATGATGCAGCTACAGGGTTTCGAAAGACGTCTACTTTAGATAGCCGCAGAGAAAATATTATAAAAAGGAAGAAACCTAGCCCTATTCTATATAGATTCGATTTAAAAGCAGCGTAAGACTTTTTTCACTAAATCTATTTTTGCCAGAATAAAAAGCCAGTATCACGATGATGCGATATGCTTCACATGTATACAAGGAGTTTTTATGGCCGCCACAGTCCTTATTTCAATCCGTATACCAGGGATAGCGCTAAATGTTTAGAGCGCATGGCAGAATCCCTAACATGCTCCAGGTCCTACCTAGTTGCTGAAACCTTGATCTGCATGAAGGGCAAACACATGCCATCCATGAAAGGTTAGACGAGGTTCAACAGAACTCTGCAGTTGACTTTGAAGTGGTCAAACGTGAATGGGGGCTACCACTTGAAAGTTAGGGCATTTTAAAGTGCTTTACTTCTTCCTCTCACACCAGCAACTACACTGGAACCGTAGTCGAATACGTTCCTAAATGCGCAGATCATTAGACCTCTTTAGAAACCCTGTATCGGCATCATTCCATCAAATGGTAGGTTAGCGGTGACGAAGGAACCCCAACATGCCCACCATGGCGTCCTGAATAATCAGCTTACAATGCTCTAAAAGCAAAAATGAAAAGTCAGCAGTACGCATGTTGGGGTTCCGTATTCTGATTCAATTCGTCACCGCCAACCTACCATACTGGATACTCGGTTTTGAAAGAAGTCCAGTGAAGTGATTAGGCCTCTGCTTTGCTGCAAATATCCATTTTGTGCAGCATGGTTTCGACTTTAATTTATATCGAAGGCTCTAGGCATAGTAAGCAGAATATTGCCAATATGCCGCCCACTGCGCATAAGCCTAATCCAATTTCTCTTACAAATTTCATTTTTAGTAGTTTCCGCAATCAGGTCAAACAAGTATTTTTCGAAAGATTGTGAGTTCCCGATCATTGCGAAAAATCAGGTATACACCTTAATTTATACTTGAGTGCGATGTTGAGATATATTGGATGCTTCGGAAGTGCGGAGGAGAAATAGATCAAAGAGCGGGCTTGTTAGCCTGGCAAGAGAGGAGAGGTCTGATGGAGCCTGCGCGCAAATATGCGTGTCTTTCTGCTTTTTAGGATTGAGCGGACATAAAAAAACCTTGCGAAAGCAAGGTTAGAGATTGGGGGGGCATGTATGCCATGGCCGATTGCAGTTGCTAATGCGCTTTAAGCTATCGGATAAACGAAGCTAGCGTAACCGCAATGATTTCAATAGATCAGCAAAGAAATTAGTAAGGAAATTCCAGAAACGCTGCATTGGCGATGGGAAATCTTTTTCATATTCACTGAAGATGTTCTCAATTTTTTTGTAGCGTTCGTGAGAATTTAATATTTTTTCTAATTCTGGTGTTATTTCCGTTATTTCTTTATTTTCTCCGGCCTCCTTTCCTTCTATTATTTCTTTATTTTTAATTTCTCCGGCCTCCTTTCCTTCTATTATTTCTTTATTTTTAACTTCTCCGGCCTCCTTTCCTTCTATTATTTCTTTATTTCTAATTTCTCCGGCCTCTTTTTCTTCTATTATTTCTTTATTTTCCCCAGCCTCTTTTTCTCCTGTTAATTTTTTATGCGGCTCTATTTCTTCCTTCAATTCTGAAACTTGTTTCAATTTTTCTGTCAATATTTCTTTTGCTTCATTCATATATTTTCTGGATATATTTTCTTTGGGTAATTTTTCGATTATTTCTGGATGCCCTGTTTTTGTTGCTTGAAGCATTAATATATTGAGTTCTTCTTGATTAGCATATTTTATGAATTCGTGCGTTAAAAAGTAAAATATTAATTTTATGTTCTTGTGTTCGGCGTGATGAAGTTGCTCAGTATGTAAAAGTTTTTCTTCTAAAAAACTTCCATGTAAAAGAGGTGATTTTATTGTGTGATTTATTGCATTATTTATTGCATTATTAAGAATTGACTTAATTATTTCTTTTGAAAAATATTTTTCGTTAGAAAATGCTTTAACAATATTTTCAATTATTTCGAGAGATTGATTCCATGATGCTAATATTAGGAAGACTTCTATATATTCTGGGCGTATTGAGCTAATTAAATCGTAATTTTTTTCAAAGAAAATAGATGCGTACAGAGAATCAAAGGCATTATGATTAATATGATTAACCGGAGAATAAATGATGCTCTCCCGATAGTCGGAGATCTTAGGCGTGAACCGAGTTGCCGCATTTTGAGGTAAGTGTTTTGTAGATTCAACGGGGGGGTGAGTAAAGCCCATCTGTCCTGATGTGGGCGGGGGAGCGGCGTGTATTTCGTGCATATTTACAATTCCTACTAAGGAGAAGGTATCCCCATTTCCGTTTTTTCTTATAAGAAGGGGGCCTTTTTCCATACCATACATAGCTAAAAACTAGACCCCTATATACTATCAGATTTATCGCATACATAGTGATTTTGGTGTGTTTAACGGATGGTAAAGTGGGCGATTACTAGCTTGATCGCTAGAGGGTAAATTAAAAAATACTTAAAATTATAAAAATATTTTTATTAAATAAGAAAGTATATTCTCTAAATAAATTTGGAAAGAATCTGATATTTTTTTGTCATTGTATTTGTCATTCTATATAAGAAGAAAAATCTTATTGTCAGATTATTGGTCGCCTTAGATCATGCCGCAGCTGATGCTTCATCGCATTTTTAAGTTGCGTGTAAATTCGTTTTTACACCTCGCTATTCTTTATTTTATTTTTAATATCGATTTTGGAAAAGGTCGATGGTATGCGGCTGCGTGCTGTATATATTTTCTCTTTTTATATTTAGGAATTCAGATGCTGCGAGGGCCGGCTTCTATATCTTTTTTTCATAACCATGCGCAATCTTTTGATTTTAAAAAGATGCAGCAGGAGAGTGAATCAGTCGCTAAAGTTATTAAAACTATAAGAAGGTTAAGTCAAACGCATTTAAGCCAGACTAATGCGCATCGGAGTGTTGCCGATGAAGGATGTGTTGTGAAAGAAGCCATTACTTCTACGGTAACTCCGTGTTTTGATAGTCCACTAGAAAAGGCAAATACAGCGGAGAAAAAATATAATGATAAACGCCGTTCTGCCCCTGAATTTAGCACTATAGAGAAGAAGAATATCGCTGCATGCGTTATGGCAACATTGAGTGCGCGGGATGCTGGCGCACTGCACGATGCATTAAAAATTCTCGCTAGTAGCAAGACGAGTGCTTATCGCTCCCATGTCCATCAGCGTATTTCCCAAGGTATTTCACAGCATCTCTCACCGTTACAAGCACAGCTAGGAGCACTCAATCTGCGCGCCATGGACGAAGACGTACAAGCTGCTGCTCAACTAGGTGTGCCCAATGCGCATATAGGCGGTAAGCATTTTACGGCTTTTCAAAAAAGAGAGGAAATGCGTAATGCGCTGAAAATAGATATCCCACTGCAAGGGCAGCACATGCCTCATGCGCAGGAACGCAGTACGCTTCTCGACACGATACACGCTTTTTTAGATTCGGAAAAAACGGTCTTTTTATTATTAGGAGAAGCCGGATCAGGCAAATCAACATTTAACCGTCATTTGACCCATACGCTTTGGAAAGAATATATAGGGCATGCCGCTCCTCATGCGCCTATTCCCCTTTTTATTCCAATAGATCAATATGATTCCTCTTTAGACTGGGTGGAATCTTATTTGCACGATCAAAAATTGCCACAAACGACTATTGATGCGTTGCGTACAGAAAATCGATTTATTTTTATTATTGAAGGCTTAGATGCGGTGCGTAATCCGGCCTATAGGTTGGGCGTGCATCAGGTGCTTGATCGTTGGAATGCCAAGCTGATTATTAGCGCGCGTCCAGGGTATATAGAAAAGGTGTATGTGCGTTCTCTGCAGCATCAGGGTCAAGCAGGGTGTTTACAGACTTGCTATCTAGCACCGCTTTCAGATGAATGGATAGATGCCTATATTGAAAAGTATGTGCAAAATGTGCAACCTCCCTATTGGAGTACTGCGCGTTATAAACAGACATTCAAAAATGCGCCGCTCTTAAGTACAGCTCTTCGTAGCCCGACTTTATTACATATGGCGCTTGAAGTATTGCCGCAGTGCAACACGCTGCCTACTACGGTGGTCGCGCTGTATGATCAATGGATTATGCACTGGTGGACAGGTAGTCCAGCGCGTCTGCAAGGCATTGCGTTCACACCAGAGGAAAACGCCGTATTGTCACAACCCCTGCCGTCTTTAATTACAAAGACTGCCTATGCTAGCCAGCGGATGGCGATTGCGCTGACTAAAGAGCGCGCAATGCAGGCATTTTATGATGCAAAACAGGGCGCACTGTTTCCTGCAGCATGGCAGCGGTATTTTGCAGAGGATGCAGAAAAACGTGTCTTGCGTTTCAATATGCCGATATTGCGCCAAGGGGAGCACTATCGTTTTATGCGCCCAGGTTTACAGGAATATTTCATCGCAAGCGCTATTTGTGGGCCGCAATGCCAAATCCTCACATCATATGAGAGTGCCGTGCTCAATGAGTTTTCTTTGGTCGATGAGCTGCTTATTTTAGATTTATTGGTCGACCGCGCAAGGCAGTTTCCTGCATTTAAAGCGCATTTATATGACTGGATAGAAGCCTCCAAAACCAATGCGAAACTCGGTGTGGGAGCGGCAAATGCGATGACGATATTAGTGCGTATGGGTAATCCGTTTACCTGGGATGATCTGCAAAATATTCATATTCCTGGTGCAGATTTACGTTATGGTCTTTTTGACCATGCGGATTTTCGAGGCGCTGATTTACGCAATACGCGCTTAGAGGGCATATGGCTTCGCAACGCACGCTTAGATGCCGCGCGATTAGAGGGGGCCCAATGGAATGCCTTACCTGTTTTAGCGCAAGAAGGACCCGCAAAAACAGCGATCTATTCGCCTAATGGGGCTTATTTTGTGGTGGGTGTGGAAGGTAATGCCTTACAGAATAAGGGTGCCACCATTTGTTTATATCAAACTTTTAATTGGAAAAGGATTCATAGCTTTACCTTGGAATCTGCCCATATTACAACGTCATGTGTCACCTTTTCTGCCGATAATGAATGCTTAGCGGTAGTCGATACAGGTGGCGTGGTGCGGCGTTGGGAGATCCCTTTGGGCAGAGAGCTTACTCCTTTAAAAGTAGGGAAGGCAGAGCGCATAGGGTTGATTGCTTTTTCGCCTAATGCGCCGTTGCTTGCTGTGCAAGCAAAAGACGCGCAAGGTTGGGGAATAACGTTATGGGATACGCGCGCGCAGGCAAAATTATATGCATTTAAAAAGCAATCGCATCCAGCACGTGCGGTCACATTTGCACCGAATGGAGCATGGCTAGCCATAGCGGGATTGGGCAAGCAAGGCGTGCAGCTGTGGGATCTCCATACCCAAAAAATGCTCTGCGCATTGGTTTGTGCATCGCCTTGTAGCAGCATTGCTTTTTCACCGGATAGCCGACAATTGGCATTGGGGGAAGCAAATAATCGCCTCTCTTTATGGAATATTGCCTCGCGAGAGCGTTTGTGGACCACTCCATTTGCCGGAGCTGGTGCGCAGGTCGTGTTTTCTCCCGATAGCCAATACATTGCTGCGGTGAGTGCCGAAGGAGAGAAAAATCAGGATGACGAGTACGGGGTAGTGCGGCTATGGCATGTCGCATCGGGAACGGTATTTCATCAACACAAAGGGCATACAGACGCCATCAGCGCCATCGCCTTTTCCCCAGATGGGAATCAATTTGCTACGAGTGGCATAGATCAGACCGTCCGGTTATGGAAGGTGCCAATGCCGCAAGCACAGCGCAATGCGATCGCGCATACGCAGGCCGTCAGCAGCATGGCTTTTTCGCCTGATGGCAGCTTGTTAGCGACCTGCGGCAATGAGGGCGCAATTTGCTTATGGGAGATGCCTAGCGGGCAGTTGGCACATCGTTTGAAAAGAGATCCCGTTGGAGCTGGGCCCTCTGGAGTCCAGACCGTGCATTTTTCCCCTCATGGCCAATGGCTGGCCGTGCGAGGGGTACAGGGGAGCGTTGAACTGTACCAGGTACAAAGTGACCCAGCACGGTTAATCCGTGCGCCGCATCTCCTTGCTCAGCCTGCCCAGGATACGGTATTTTCGCCCGATGGCACAAAGATTATCCACAAAAATGGAGACTGTTTAGGCGTATGGGATATACAGAACCAGAAGCAGCAGAAAACAGGGGATATTCCAGGTTTACATCGCCTAGTATTTACCAAGGTAAAAGAGCGCCAACGCCTCTGTGCGGTATGTATCAATGACGGGGAAGTCTCTCTACGCGATATAAGCGCAAATACGGTGATGCATACCTTGGGGAGGAGACATTTTTCTTCTCGGGCTTTGGATGCCATATATACCCCTTATAGTCAGTCGCTGGCGATCAGTCATGCTGACCATACCGTGACGGTATGGGGTGTCCATTCTCAGAAAAAAGTCACTTTGCAGGGACATACCCATCGTATACAGCATATGGCTTTTTCCCCAGATGGCGCATGGCTGGCAACCAATAGCGATGATCGCACGCTACGCCTATGGACCACTGCTTCAGGCAAATGCATAGAGGTCATACGATTAGGAAATACCTCAATCCAGAGTATGGCCTGGCATAGCGATGAAGAGGGTATATACCTTGCAACGGGAAGTGACGATGCGATCGTGCGTTTATGGCAAGTGCAATCGCCAACATCGCCGCATAAATCCACAGAGCCTATTTCCAACGCTTTAGCGGAAGCATCCTCCGTTGTGCTGTGGTGGGCATCAAGCCAGACGCAACTTGTTGCCAACGGCGTTGTTTTAGAAAAAGTGCAAGGCTTAAGCCCAACAAATCGTACGGCCTTAGTCCAGCAAGGAGCCCTATTGCGAGAACGCGATAGAGTGACTTCTATGCAAGGAAAGCCCAATCATGCTGCGCCTGCTTGTATAGTCATGTGAATCAGATAGCTGTCTTGTCTGGCCTTTATAGTCCTCCATTTTGAAGGAATGATTCCTTTGGATGGGGGACTTATACTTCTCGATCACCTTCGGCCTAAAGCGTTAGAGTGTTATTTGTAAATACCATTTGAGGTATGGCCATAAGCTTCGATCCAGCAAAGAATGAAGACGTTTTCGCGATACATGATAAAGCCAATGTCAGAGAGATGACGCTATGAGGCACAAACCCAATCCCAGTCCTAATCCTGAATTAATCGATGAAGATAACCCAGAATGGACAGAAGCAGATTTTGCTTGTGCTCAATCAGGCAATGAGGTTTTATCTTCTTCTCTAATGAAAAAATTAGGTTCTAAAAGCCTTATTCCTCTTGATTCGGAGCTAGTACTTCCCGATTGCCATTAGAACCCATGACAGAGACTACTCCTGAGCGTTCCATTTGTTCTAGCAGGCGTGCGGCGCGGTTGTAGCCTATGCGTAGATGGCGTTGTACTAGAGAGATCGATGCTCTGCGGTTTTTAATAACGATATCTACGGCTTGATCGTATAGCGGATCGGCTTCACCGTCTGCGGCGCTTTCTCCGCCGCCCTCAATTCCATCGGCTCCTTCAGCGGTGTTTCCTTCTAAGAGGCCGTCAATATAAGCAGGCTCTCCTTGTTCTTTGAGTTTTTCTACGACGCGATGTACTTCGCCGTCGGCTACAAAAGCGCCGTGTACACGGGTAGGTATGCCCATGCCTGGAGCGAGGTAGAGCATATCGCCCATCCCTAATAGGGATTCAGCGCCCTGTTGATCCAAAATGGTACGTGAATCAATTTTGGACGATACTTGAAAGGCGATGCGCGTGGGGATATTCGCTTTGATGAGTCCGGTGATCACGTCTACCGAAGGGCGTTGTGTGGCAAGAATTAGATGAATGCCCGCTGCACGCGCTTTTTGTGCGATTCGCGCAATGAGTTCCTCCACTTTTTTCCCCACGACCATCATTAAATCCGCCAATTCATCGATGACGACGACGATAGAAGGCAGAGGCTCTAGAGGCTCAGGTGCATCGGGAGTCAAACTGAAAGGATTGGGGATTTTTTCTTCTTGCGCCGCGGCTTCCTGAATTTTGCTGTTATACCCGGCTAGATTACGTACCCCTAGCTTGCTCATCAGTTTGTAGCGTCGTTCCATTTCTCCTACGGTCCAGTTCAATGCGTGGCCTGCTAGGCGCATATCGGTAACGACAGGGCATAGTAAGTGGGGAACGCCGTCATAAATGCTCAGCTCCAGCATTTTGGGATCGATTAAAATCAAACGTACTTGATCCGGAGTAGCTTTGTAGAGGAGCGATAGGATCATCGCATTGACCCCTACGGATTTACCGGAACCCGTCGTGCCGGCGACTAACAGATGGGGCATTTTGCCAAGATCTGCGACGATAGGTTTGCCGCTGATATCTTTCCCTAATGCAACGGTGAGGTTAGAGGCCGATTGGGCATAGATCTCAGAGCCTAATATCTCTGTGAGAAAGACCGTTTGGCGATTCGGATTGGGAAGTTCCAGGCCCATATAGTTTTTACCTGGAATCGTTTCGACTACGCGAACCGAGACTAAGGAGAGCGCACGGGCTAAATCTTTTGCGAGATTCAATACTTGGCTGCCTTTGACGCCGGTGGCGAGATCGATTTCATAGCGTGTAATGACTGGCCCTGGATAGGCCGCAACTACGCTGATTTCAATACCAAAATCTTTTAGCTTTTTCTCGATAAGACGCGAGGTGTATTCTAAAGTCTGCGCAGAGATGGTTTTAGGCGAAACGGGCGGGGCATCTAAAAGAGAGAGTGGGGGAAGCGACGTATTGGTGAAATCTTGGAATAATGGGCGCTGTTTTTCTTTTTCAACACGCACGGAAGGAGGCACAGAGACAACGGGTTCGATAATATGAATGGGCTCATGTTCTTCAATACGTGCGCGGTCTTGTTCCAAGACCCCTTCTCGACGTAGCGCCGCGACTTCACCTACCTTACGATCACGCCGTTCTTCATAGCGTTGTTTTACCTTGATGCAGAGTTGGATCAATTTATCGCCTATATGCTCAGCGATGTGGATCCAGGAAAAGCGGAAAAACAGGGAAAGGCCGATGCACAGTATCAGGAGTAGCGCCAGCGTTCCCCCAGTAAATCCCAGTACCTGCCAAGCCTTTAGTGCAATAGTATGGCCGGTGACGCCACCGGGTGTGACTGTTGAACGCTCAAAGAGAGACCAAAAGCGCATCGATTCTAGGCTTGCGCTAGCAGCGAGAATGCAGACGAAAGCGATTAAATCCAGCGCACCATGCCCAATGGTAGACAATATGGAGGGCTTTTCATCGGTATGCGGCGCTCGCATCCGTCGATAGCTGGATAGAATGCGCCGTGCTAGGAGCAGGATCAGCCAATAAGAGGAGACACCAAAAAAGAAAAAGGCAATATCCGCGACCCAAGCGCCTGCAATACCTCCTAAATTGGCGGCTTTATCGATCCGTAGTGCATGTGTCCAACCCGGATCTTGCGGGTTATAACTGGCCAGCGACAATAATAGAAACACAGTACACGCTAGCAGCACTAACCAGCGGACCTCTGCGATAAGTCGCGATAAACGGTGATGCGGCATGGTCACTGGAGCGGCTGCAGATCGCTCTGAGCGCTCTGCAGGAGAGGAGGAGGGTCGAGGGGCAGATCGCATGAAGCTACAAAAGTAAAAGCAGATAAAGAAAACAGAAAAGCATATCGTGCGCGCTATCCTGTGTTTGTGCGTAAAAAGCGAGTTCGAAAAGCAGCAAGAGGGCGCGCTGTATAAAAAATAATATGGCCTAATGCATTGCTTTCATTATTTCATAGATGCCGCCTCACTTGCAGTGGGATGCGCAGCCGTGTTTGTGTGAAGAAGGCTAGTAATGCGACAATCCTATTGAGCAAAATGATAAACCTCTCTTCGAGATGGCGTTAAGCTAGGCTTTTAGCATATATAAATCACCCCTTTTATAGATATATTATTGTCCCTGGACTCATTTTTGGAATGGAAGTAGATATGCCCGATACGAAACACGCCCAGGTTCTTATTCTGGGTTCTGGCCCTGCAGGCTATAGCGCTGCCGTATATGCTGCACGTGCCAATTTATCCCCAGTATTGATTACGGGGCTTAATCAAGGAGGTCAGTTGATGACCACCACCGATGTGGAGAACTGGCCAGCAGATGCGCAAGGAGTACAAGGTCCAGAGTTGATGCAGCGGTTTTTGGCGCATGCGGAGCGTTTTGGGACCGAGATCATTTTCGATCAGATCCACACGGCTAAGCTCGATCAACGCCCTTTTCGCTTACAAGGCGATGCGGGGGAATATACGGGTGATGCTTTGATTATTGCCACCGGCGCGTCGGCGAAATATCTAGGTTTAGAGTCCGAAACCGCGTTTATGGGGAAGGGGGTTTCTGCCTGTGCGACTTGTGATGGATTTTTTTATAAAGATCGTGAAGTCGTCGTCGTAGGCGGGGGAAATACCGCAGTCGAAGAAGCGCTCTATTTGTCGGCGATTGCGAAAAAAGTCACCGTCATTCACCGTAAAGATCGCTTTCGTGCCGAGCCTATTTTGGTCCAGCGTTTACTGCAAAAGGAACAAGAAGGACGTGTGGCGATTTGTTGGAATCATACAGTGCAAGAGATCGTAGGCGATAGCTCGGGCGTGACGGGGGTGCGCATTGCGCATACGCAAACTGGTGCTCAGACTACGCTTTCTGTGTATGGGGTCTTTATTGCTATTGGTCATACTCCCAATACCGCACTTTTTGAAGGGCAATTAGAGATGGAGCATGGCTATATGGTCACGCGTACCGGCCGTTCAGGAAATGCAACAGCAACGAGTATTCCCGGGGTATTTGCTGCAGGCGATGTGCAAGATTCGGTGTATCGGCAGGCTATTACGAGTGCCGGAAGCGGTTGCATGGCAGCATTAGATGCACAGCGGTATTTAGAAAGTATATAGCTAGGCATCATAGGGCATAGGGTCAAAAAGGCGGGGCGGGCCAAGGAGCGTGATATGAGTAAAAGCAAAAGCGGTTCAGGAGTGCGATATAACACGCCTTTATCCTTGTCTTCTCAAGCACGCCATTGGAATGCAGAGGTAAGCAGCACGCAACACGATGCAGGGACTGCTTTAGACGATGAAGATGTGGCTTTCTTTCGTAAGATGACTGCCGGTGTGCAACCTTTGCGACATGAACCGCGGGCAAAAGGTCCTGAGGCTTTTACCCAAGACAACCTATTAGCGAAACTGAAAACACGCTGCTCAGATGACAGAATGTCCCAAAATGGATCCAATAGGTCTTCACGCCACTTTCCCTATGCAGAACTGAACCGTAGTGGCGTGGCTTTAGTGGCCTCTGAGGCAATAGCGCCTCATTTACCTACCGATGGAAACGGCGCCCCGTATTTTTGCCGCGCTGGAAGTGGCTCTAAAGTCCTTCACAAAGTACGAAAGCGCACGGAGAAGGTGGAGGCGACTTTAGATCTCCATGGGTTTTGTGCCGAAAAGGCACGTGTTGAATTTGAACGATTTTTTAGGTGGGCCTTGGGGCAGGGTATGCAATGCGTGAAGGTGGTTCACGGTAAAGGGTTAGGTTCAGTCGATCAGGTGCCGGTGCTGAAATTAAAAGTACGTACTTGGCTAATAGGCATGCCCATCGTGTATGCGTTTCATGAGGCTCCTACCCGAGAGGGGGGAGGAGGAGCGGTATTAGTTTTACTGCGCGCAATGGATTAATCCCCTTTTTTCTCAGCAATGTACGCCCAAAGCAATAATGAAACCCTAATAGACACAGTGGTCTATTTATTTTTTATTTTTATTAAGAGCAGCTATTTTTACAATGAATGAATTCTGTTTTGACACACGTGCAGTACGCGCAGGAAGTGTACGTACAGATTTTAATGAGCATTCCGAAGCCTTATTTTTGACTTCCAGCTTTTGTTTTGACAGCGCGGCGGAAGCAGCAGAGCGCTTTGCGCACCCAGAAGCGGGCTTTACGTATTCGCGTGTGGGAAATCCTAGTGTGGCAATGTTTGAAGGCCGTCTAGCGGCTTTAGAAGGCGCAGAAGCTTGCTTAGCTACAGCTTCTGGTATGAGCGCCATTATGGCGGTCATGATGGGCTTAATGAGTGCAGGTGATCATCTTGTCAGCTCACGCAGCATCTTTGGCTCTACGATGCATTTTTTTGATTCCATCTTGCGGCGTTTTGGCATTGAAACGACGTTTGTCGATTTTACCGATACGGCGGCTTGGCAACAGGCCATCTTGCCAAATACCAAGGTTTTATTTCTAGAAACGCCTTCGAATCCTTTAACCGAGGTTGCCGATATCGCCGCACTCAGCCATATCGCGCGAACTGCAGGGTGCACATTGGTTGTAGATAACTGCCTTTGCACTCCCGCATTGCAACAACCATTTAAGCTCGGCGCGGATATCGTGGTGCACTCTGCAACGAAATATTTGGATGGGCAGGGACGTGTGATGGGAGGGGCGATTGTCGGATCACGGGAGATATTGGCAGAAAAAATATTTCCCT
Source organism: Mycoavidus cysteinexigens (assembly GCA_031963005.1). Lineage (GTDB taxonomy): Bacteria > Pseudomonadota > Gammaproteobacteria > Burkholderiales > Burkholderiaceae > JASSUD01. The sequence continues at coordinate 27,499 of JASSUL010000010.1, forward strand.
TTGTACGCACTGCAGGGCCTACACTTTCCCCATTTAATGCCTGGATTTTGTTAAAAGGGTTAGAGACGCTGGGGATCCGAATGGAACGTCAATCGCAGAATGCCTTGATATTAGCCCGTGCACTTGCAGTGCACCCTAGTGTACAGCGTGTTTGGTATCCGGGCTTGCCTTCCCATCCCCAATACACGCTGGCTTCTTCTCAACAACGCGCAGGAGGTGCTTTATTTTCCTTTGAGGTGAAAGGGAATACTCCGGAAGCGCAGCGGGAGCATGCTTGGCGTGTTATCGATAACCTGACATTGTGCTCTATTACCGCAAACCTGGGCGATACCCGTACTACTTTGACGCATCCTGCGAGTACTACGCACGGCCGTATTTCTGCACAAGCCCGCTCTGATGCCGGTATTGAGGAAAGCCTGCTGCGCGTAGCGGTAGGCTTAGAAGACCCTGCAGATCTGTTCGCCGATATCACAAGAGGATTGTGTGCAGCATACTGAAGGGCAAATTGAGGCGTATTTATCCCAAAGTCCGCATGCGTATGGTCTAAAAATAAATGGCTAAAAAAAGCCTATTCGATGCATACTCAGGTGTTTACTGGGCTATATCTAATCAATAAATGTACAAAATCGCTTCTCCACTTACAAAAATAGGGAAAAGGGGATTTGTATGAAAAAAAGCAAATATGTAGCCGCTGTATTGGCAGCAGCATGGAGCTTGCACGGTTTTGCTGCAGCCAATAATGAGTCACTGGAAGTCTCTATTCACGCGGTCAATAGCATCGGTGTGGGCGCATCAATAGGGACTGTACGGATTAAAGAAACAAAAAATGGATTAGTATTTACACCGACTCTCTCGGCGCTTCCAGCAGGAGCACACGGTTTTCATATCCATGAATACCCATCCTGTGAGGCGGGCATAGATAAGACTACCAAGGTCCCTGCTGCAGCCATGGCCGCAGGAGGGCATTGGGATCCTACAAATACGCATAAGCATTTAGGGCCAGACAGCAATAAAGGACACCGCGGCGATTTGCCCATGTTGCGCGTGAATGAACGGGGGGAAGCCACAACGTCTGTCCTGGCACCACACATTAAGAAGATTAAAGAGATCCGTGGCCGTGCGTTAATCGTACATGCAGGCGCAGATAACTTCAGTGATACGCCTCGTCCATCAGGCGGTGGAGGTGCACGATTGGCTTGTGGGGTGATTCCTTCGCTATAAGTAATATCTTTGTATTGAAGACCCTGTGAGTATAGGCAAGTTATAAGCGGCATATATTGACTTGACGCTACTCATTAGTGTTTTTAACAAAAAACGGGCTGCCCCTTAAAAGGTAGCCCGTTTTAATTGGAAGGGACTCTTTGATCTCAAGTTTTATACTGGTGAGAGCGCCCGCTCGACAACTTCGCGTACATCTTTAGATTGTGCGCGGGATAGCACCATTTGGAGCGCATTTTGCATCTTATCCCGTAGAGGGGGGATATATGCACGCCAACGCTCGAGTGTACGGGCTAAGCGGGCTGCGATTTGGGGATTGAGGCTATCGAGTGCTAGTACGTATTCGGCCCAAAGTGCATAGCCTTGTCCATCGCGGGTGTGGAAATGACTGGGATTGCCATTGATAAACGTAAAGAGCAGTGCGCGAACGCGGTTGGGGTTGCGCAGGCTGAAAGCCGGGTGCTGGGTAAGCTCTTGGATAGCCGCTCGGATTGGTTTGCTGGGCGCATAGTAAGGATCTTGCCGGGTTTGCAAGGCGAACCATTTATCTATGGCTAATGCATTGTGCTCGAACTGCATATAAAAATCGGCTAGCACCGCTTGAGCCTCAGTGTCTGAGAGGCAGAGCAGAGTGCTGATTGCTGCGCAGCGATCCGTCAGATTATCCGCCTGCTCATACTGGGAGCGAGCGAGAGGGATGATGGCATATTGGGGATCTTGTTGTGCGCCGAACTCTCCTCCTAGACCTGCGCTCAGTAAATTGCTGAGATCCTCGGAGTCGCTAGCTGCAGGCTGCTCTAAGTCGGTTATTGGCACGCATGCTTCGCAATTTTCGTTATACAACGTATTCCAGAGGCTATGGGCGTGGGGTGCGCAGCAGGCGGTGAGATAGGCCAGCGCTAGATTTTTCAGTGCACGTTGTCCAGCTTGTACGAGAGTGGGCTCATAGGGGGCGGTAGAGTGATGTTCTTGATAACACTGCATCCATTGTGCATAGAGTGTGCGCCCTAGGTAAGCCTGTAACGTTTTACGTGCGCGCGACACCGCAGCCGGGTCGATAGCTTGGCCTTGTTGAACTAGGTGTTCAAAAATATCTGCCTCGGTGGGCAAGCTCAGCGCTTGAGTGCGAAAGGCTGCCGTCAGCGTAGTATCTTGGAGTACGCGGCTAAAGGCTTGAACCAATGCATCGTCAATCGGCGCTTGTTGCGTATCTGGTGCCTGCTGCATTAGCTGGATCATCATTTGCATCGCTAGCCGTTGTCCGGCTTCCCAGCGATTAAAGGGATCGCTGTCATGAGCAAATAGCGTAATGAGTTGTGTTTCGGTATAAGCATATTCCACGACTACTGGCGCTGAAAAATTACGCAATAGCGATGGAATGGGTTCATGTGCCACAGAGGTAAAATGAAAAGTATGCTCTGCCTCACTGAGTTCTAGCACTTGCGTGTAGATTGGCGCCGTCGTAGTAGACCCTTCTTGATAGAGTGCTAAATCCTTCCCATTTTTGTCCAGAAGCCCTATAGCAAAGGGGATTAAAAGGGGTTGAGCGTTAGAGGTATGTCCAGGCACAGATTGGCGCAGAGTAATGCTATAGCGCTGTAACGCAGCATCGTAATGCGTTTCTACCGTGATGCGTGGTGTCCCCGCTTGGGCATACCAGCGCGCAAATTGCGTGAAATCCCGTCCATTGGCATCGGCCATAGCCAGCAGAAAATCATCGCAGGTGACCGCTTGCCCATCATGGCGCTGAAAATACCGCTCCATGCCTTTCGCAAAGCCTGTACGTCCAACCAAAGTTTGGATCATACGGATGACTTCGGCTCCTTTTTCATAGACGGTTGCCGTATAGAAATTGCTAATTTCAATGTACTGTTCAGGCCGTATAGGATGCGCCATCGGTCCTGTGTCTTCAGCAAATTGCATGCGCCTTAAGCGGCATACATCTTCAATCCGTTTACTGGCGCGCGCAGCGCATGCCTGAGGCGAATCTGGGTAGGCGGTATGGGCAGAGCGTGTGTTTGCATGCGAGGAGGGTATGGTCAGATTTTGGACTTCGGTAGCCTCTGCAGCACAATCTGCGGAAAATTCTTGATCGCGGAAAACGGTTAAGCCTTCTTTGAGCGTGAGCTGAAACCAATCGCGACAAGTGACGCGGTTGCCGGTCCAGTTATGAAAGTATTCATGGCCAATCACGGATTCAATATTGCTGTAATCACAATCGGTTGCACTTTGCGGATCTGCAAGCACGTACTGCGTATTAAAAATATTTAAGCCCTTATTCTCCATTGCCCCCATATTGAAATCGCCTACGGCAACAACCATAAAACGGTCTAAGTCGAGCTCAAGCTCGAAACGCCGCTCGTCCCAGTCTAGGGCGCGCATCAAGGATTCAAGGGCATATTGGGTTTTATCCTGATCTGCCGGCGCAGACCATACTTGGAGAAGTTTGCTTTTACCCGAACCCGTAACCCAATGCGCTTCTCGCGAGACCAGCTCGCCGGCTACTAGAGCAAATAAATAGCAGGGCTTGGCAAAGGGATCTTCCCAAGTCGCATAGTGGCGACCCTCTGGCAAGCTACCCGAAGCGATAAGGTTGCCATTGGAGAGTAAAATGGGATAGTACGTCTGCAAAGCACGTAGTGTGACGGTATAACGCGCCATGACATCTGGGCGATCTAAAAAATAGGTAATTCTACGAAAACCTTCGGATTCACATTGGGTAAAAAAACGGCCATTGGACAGATACAAGCCCATGAGCTGCGTATTGTGCGCAGGAGCACATGTATTCGAGAGTGTGAGTTCAAAGGTATCGGGCACATCAGCGATCGTGAGCCCCCTCGAGTGTCCCTCTTCATCGGTGTGCAGCTTGGGTGTACAGGGTGTTCCATTGAGATGGGCCTGAATAAACGTTAAATCCTCGCCATCTAGATATAAGTCTGCACAAGGTGTAGCCGCAGGATTGCGGCGTAGATGCATACGGCTTTGGACAATCGTGCGCTCGGGGTCAAGATCAAAAATAAGCTCTACGCTATCAATGAAAAAAGAAGGCGGAGCATAGTGCGTACGGTAAGTTACAGCAGAGGAATTGGATTTAGCCATTGCGCAAAAGAGCAGAAAGAAAGGCCAGTTATTCAGGCCAGAGAAAATGTTGAAGGATGCGGCATCAGTTCGTGACGAGCGGGTATGCACAAGTATGGCATATCCTATTGATGGGAAGCTAAAACGCGCTATATAAGAATCGCCGCATGCATAACATCGTATGCGGGCTTAAGCGTATAGGAAGAGGGTAGGAGTCTGAAAGTAGAATAAGTCTATTTAGAAAAGCAGGTATGCTTGATGGCGGGTAACGCCAGTAACGGAAAAAAACAGCAGCAAATAAAAACAGCGGCCTCACCTTGAGAGTGAGCCCGCTGTAAGTGCGTTAAAGAATAGCAATGAATTGCACTATTACTTGAGCTTAACGCCTTTATAAGGGACATGTTTGCGCACAACCGGATCAAATTTATTGATTTCTTTGCCGATGAGTGAGGAGGTCAAAGTCGTATAGAAATGCCCCGTTCCCGCTGTAGATTTCAGCGTGGTTTTTTGGCGTTTATTACTTTTAGCCATGAAAACAGTATCCTTGAAAAAGAGAGGCCTGCAGTTGCATAGCGCCCATGCTTGGGCGCATTAAACCCTCTGGAAAGAGGGTGAACGCAAGGCGAAACTAGGGAAGCAGCTTATCAAAGAGCTGGATATCTTCGTGCTAGTGCAGAAGGCAAACATCTAATACCGCCGCGCTGCAATATTTCTCAATGCGTCGTTCTAAATATCTAGATGCAATAAGGATCATTGATCGCAGCAAGCACTGCCTCAATGCCATATTTATCGATTAGACGTAGGCCTGCATTAGATACACGCAGCCGTACCCAAGCATTTCTTTGCGCTACCCAAAAGCGACGTCTATGGAGGTTGGGTAAAAAACGACGTTTTGTTTTATTGTTTGCATGGGAAACTTTATTGCCACTTTTAGGCCGTTTTCCCGTTACCTGACATTCGCGCGCCATGAAGCTTTCCTTCAATACCTTGTGCAATACTTGAATGGATGGCCCAGAATATGCCGGCTAAGCAGGATGCTTGAGCGCGGCACTGAGCTTTCCATTCCAGTGCATAAAAAACATCGACCTCACGATCTCGAGAGATACAAAGGCCGAAGTGAAAATAGTCGTTTAGATGAGAAGCGAGACGGAAATTGGTCGGGGCGAGAGGATTTGAACCTCCGACCACCTGCACCCCATGCAGGTACGCTACCAGGCTGCGCTACGCCCCGAAATTGATAATCCTGTCGTCACATCTCTATTCGAACTTGCAAAACTATTGCGCAAACCGCGCGATAGTTCGCAAAGAGCGCGATTGTAGCAATAAATGCGACATTGTGCAGTTTTATATTGGGATTTTGTGGGGTGTATTGCTTGCCATAGGGGGGAGGGCGCAAATACCTTAGCTTATGGTGGCAGCAAGCGTCAGAGCTCTATATTAGAGGGGGGGCATCGCAGAGATTGTCAAAGAAGTGATATTTATCAGGGATGCGTTGGTGAAAGTGTATAGCGACCCCATGCGCTCAAAGAAATGGCGCAGACTCAGTCTAAACAGGGAATAAGCGGTATATAAACCCAGTAGATAGAGGCTTTTTATGCGGGAGAAATACGCGGGAGAAATACTTTTTTGATGTTTTGCTGTAATCGCGATAAAAGAGAAGGTTGTATAAACTTTTCTCGCACAGCGTCATGAAACAAAAATTCTTTATTGAGCAGTATTCGGATATTTTCCTGAATAAGGGCTAATTTTTGTCGCCCAAGAGGCTGCTGTGCCGTTGATAAAAACGCCGCATTCTGCTCCTCTAATGAAAGCCTTATCTTGAATGCCTCACTTTCCTCAGGTTCTTCTACTGTTGATTCCGGTATCAGCAGCAAACTTAGGTTGGAGGCTAGATATGCCTGCCTATCTATGGCTATAGAAGATGTAGGATATTTTTCAATAAGGGGGTTTTCAATAGAGTGTTCTTTAATGGGATGCTTTGCATTTTTAATGTGAAATAAATTTTCAATATCCTTGAGCTTTGTAGTGAGTTGATCAAGAGTGCGTGGAAGTCTATAGTAACGTATAAATAGAGATATCCATAATGCAGCATATAGATCTATATATAATCCTACTATACCCCCTATTATAAACGATATTGTAAAAGATATTATTTGAAGTATTATTGTACTTGTTAAAATAGATTCAAGTACTGCGCATAAATATATAATGGATAATGTCATGAAAATAACAGCAACGGATGAGGATAAAAGTATGCATGCATCATATAGCTTTGTGGAAAATGGTCGCGCATTTAGTCTTTCTAATGCCTCAACGTCCTCAACGCATCTTTCGAAGTTATTTTTTAATTGAGAAAAATTTGAATTTTGCTTGAAAGGAAGATCGGAAGAATTTTCTAAATTATGCTCCATAGTTAGTAAGTTTTGAATATTACTTGGGAATTTCAATAAATCAGTAGAAATGTTTTCCCAATTCCATACGACGGGAAAAATAGTTTTATAATTGTAATGTATATTATCTGCAATATTCCTTAAATTTCTATGTAATATCAATCCTATATTTATAAAAAAACCATCTAGGTCGCTGATGCTTTTAGTGAGGTCAGATTTTAAAATATTTTCAGACTCGCTTAGCCTTTTTTGAAGGGGTATATTAATAAATTCTAATCCTTTGGCGCGTTCAAGAATATTTTTTGAAATTAATTTATTGCTCAAAACTTCTGGAAAATAGAACTCTCCCGCTTTGATATTTTGACCATTTATATTTTTATTTTTATCAGAAATTCTTGGCTGAAGGTGGGTAAGGTAACTGCCACGAAATTTTTTATTTACAAGTTGAAAATTAAGAGCATCTTTGGGGTTAATATATTTGAGAATTCCTTGTTCTATTTCAAGAATTTCTAAAAGGTCTAATATATAAGTATTGTCTTTATTTTTTTCTAAGGCATTAAAATTTTGATGGTTAGGACCTTGATGTTGTGTGTTTTCAGGTTCTTCAGGTTCATCAGCGGGCGGCTTTGCATGTAGAGTAATTGCTGTTGTAAATTTAATGAGATCGGTAGCTTGTGGTATAAAACTCATGATTGACTGCCAGCCCTTGTATAAAAGTGAGAATGCTAATTACAAGGTTTTAAAATGAAGTTTAAAAATATCTCTATATTAAAATAAGCGATTTTCAGGGCTTTAGGTTGAGATTGAGCGATAGGAGAAAATATACATATGCATGAGGTATTTTTTATCAAATGGTACAAATAAGGAGAGTTTTTCTTGTTTTTCAGGCAGTCAAATTAATACATTTAAAAACCTGCCATCAAAGTGCAGGCTAGCTAGGGTAGGCCTGATAACGTTAAAAAGTATTACTGAAAAAGTAAAACTAATAGATCTATCAAATTCTTCTTTATTACCATTATTTTTTATCTGTGAATTCAGGTTTAAGCCCGATATTTAATGCTTCAAGGCATGCCTGTGTCTTATGGTGTCATTAGGTAGAGAGGTGATTAATATAGTCTCTAGTAGATATGGTGATGGCCGCGTTCTATATGATGCTGTATGGGTATGATAATGAGGCAAGTGCATAGTAAGCATTGAGATATCTAACTTTTAGATATTTTTATATTCATGTTTTTTTAAATTTTTGTCGCAGCCATGTTAACAATGAAGGTTCTATCATTATTTCTCGAAATGCCTTATGCAGTGAATATTCTGAATTTACCAATATTCGCAAATTATTTTCATGAATATCAATAAGATTTTTAGGCTCGGGAGCGTTATTTTCTGGTTGGGAAGTATTTGAGTTATTCAGTTGAGAAATATTTGAATTGGGCTCTTCTAGGGAGGGTAATATTTCTAATTCTTGTGTTTGTAATGGGGTTATTTGTAGTCTAGCTGCTTCTGATATTTTTTCATTGAGTTTTGGTAGATTTATATCTAATGTTGACATATTTATTTGCATTCTTAATAATAGATAGTTATTTTCTCTATATTCAATTATTTCTGCTGCTAACTTATTGACATATAATTTATTTTTAAGTAATTGATTGGCAAGTAACTGCTCAGTAAGTGGTGGATGATCAAGTAATAGATTGGTAAATAACTGATTGTCAGGTAACGGGTTAGGAAGTAACCGGTTCTGAGCTAAATGATTAAAAATTAACTCATTATCAATTAATGGATTATTTAATAACTTCGAAAAAAGTGACGGATCATTAACTATCTGATTAAAAAGCAACGGATTGTGTTCTGCTAGGTTTTCTTCTTGTATATTAATATTCTTTATTTTATTTTGATATTTTAGATATATATGCCTCATTTGTATTGCATTAAATTTTTCATTACATTGTTTGTATTGAGTATTTTCTTTGTAAAATAAATCTTTAATTTTGTTTAGTTTTATACTTAAACGATTTAGCGATTTTGGAAGTTTGTAATGATAATCAAAATATCCATAGCACTCTATAAGAGTTTTTACAATTAATATGCCTAAATAGCCATCTGCTACAATGCAAGCTATATATATCATGATCTTCGATAAAATGCTTGTCAAAATAATTTCGGAAAATATAATATTGGTTACTATTATTGCAATAGTGAAAACGGTAATTGTTGCGATCATTGTAAGTGAAAAAAGTATGCATATTAAGATGAATGGATCAATCAATTTTGTCAATGTTGATAATGTGCTTGTGTTTTTTAAATTTTCTATATTTTTTTCACATTTTTTAATGGAGTAATCTAGTGCTGGACAAGAAGGGAGATTTAGAGGGGCATTTAAAGGTGTGAAGTGAGAGAAAACACTTTCCCAAGACCAGATTGTAGAAAATATTTTTGTATAATGAGTGCGGATTTTAAATTCTATATCGTCTTGTCTTTTGTTATGTAAAATACACCAACGTGTCGCGCTGCTATATAGGTCATTTATTGTTTTATTAAGATCAGATTCTAAAATATTTTTAGATGTATGCAGTATTTTCTGAAGATACATATTTATAAACTGCAGCCCATCAATACGTCTTTCAACACTTTCCGCTCTTAAAATCTTTCTAAGCAATTTTGGGAAGTATATTTCTCCAATTTTTATATTGTATTCATTTACTTCGCGAGCTTCCTTGGATACTTTCTCAGATAATTTTTCGTATACTTTTGGTTCAAGAAGAGAAGAATAAGTAGAATAAAACTCTCTGTTCACTGCTCGAAAAGAAAGCGCATCTTGAAATATAAGGTTTTCAAGTATCTTTTCTCCCATTTCAGGGATACCTACTATCCGTTCTAATAATATGGCAGAGTGTGTAGAAGATGATATTTCAGTAATTTGGCTTGAAATGGGAATATCGCTCTGCGGAGCCCCCTCTTTTGTAAATTTGATGAGATTAGTAGGCTGGGAAGGTGTGATTGTGATGGGCATAATGATTCACTAGCATTAGGAATGCAAAGAGCAATCTGCTTTTGTCAAAGGGATGAAGGCGGTCTTTAGCCATTATGATCGAGATTCACCAAAGCTACTTGTGCCCTTAATTTAGGGCTGGCGGTGAAAGTGACCACGCGCCGAGGAGTGATCGGGACAGAAACTTTAGTTTTAGGATTTAAGCCTGGGCGGCTGGATTTATAAAGTAACTTAAATTGCCCGAATCCAGATAATTTCACACTTTGATCGCATGCTAGTGTGTTGCCAATAGTCGTAAAGAAAGCCTCTATGAAATTAGAGGTATCTTGCTTTTTGATGTGGCTCTGGGCGATTAAGGCGTCAACTAAATCGGCTTTGGTAAGTGTATTCATGCTGCAAAAGCATGCTTGAGAAGTGGAATATAAAAAATCTAAAGGAATTTGAGCGCTAAATATCGTGTGTATCTTAAGCTCTACTGCAATATTAAGTCGGTGTAGCAATAAAAGCAACTGCATGCGATGCTGTGTGTGGGGAGTCGGGTTGGAGTTAACCCGAAGGCCGCAGCTAGGATGGAAGCAGTGGGATTCAGTTTGCTACCGACGGCCGGTGCACCTATTTAGACGCGTTATGGGTACAGAAGTAGCTCGTCGCTGCTGGGAATGCGAGGAAGGATTAGTTAGTGATTCAAATTTGCTGCTAGAGAAAGGCGATCTGCGGCGGCAAGTAAACGCTTATCACGCGTCCATAGTAATGCATTGGGTGTGAGTCTCACCGCTGCTAACAAGTGCGCATCAATGTAGCCAATTCCAAGTCCAAAAAGAGATTGAAGACCGATAAAATGCAGTACCTCATTATCATGCGCGGTAGTGGCCTGAGGCAGATTTTGCAATGCACTTAGGATAGATTCACGCTGCTGCAGATTGCCTAAAGCTAATTCTCCGATAACAAAAGGATGAGCTAACACTTGTTGGCTATTCAATAACGTTGCCAAAGTGACGTCTGTGTTACGAAAATGATCAATCCACACCGAAGTATCGACTAATATCACATCGCCTCCGCTTGCCACCGCGGCGCAGGCATAAGCGCAGGTTCACTACCGCCTAAACAAGCCAAACGTCGCGCACTCTCGCGTTCAATCAACGCTTTTAGCGCTTCCCGAATCAACGCGGATTTTTCCTGTAATCCGCTTAAAACTTGTGCTTTCACAAGTAATTGGTCATCAAGAGATAAAGTAGTACGCATAGTAATCTCCCCATCTATATATGGCATCAAAAATAGCATCAAACGATGCTTAATTCTATGCCATATTAACGCTAAATACAAATATCTGATTCATTAAATGGGATTGAGTTGTCGCCCCTGACCCCCTAAGAACTAAATAGAGAAGCATTGCAATAGTCCCAAAAAGGGACTGAGCATAGTTATATGTGAATACTCTCTTTTTCAAAACTCAAAACCTTCTGGGAAGGGCAATTTGCCTATTCAGATGCACGAGAACCTGGTCTAGCTTGGTATAAACATGCGTTGAAAGCCGATTGGAGTGGGCCTGCTGATGTAAAAAGGGGCTTTGGTCATGCGGGCATTCTTCAAGATGGATGCGTAGTTTTTAACATTGCAGGTAATAAATATCGTCTTGTAGTGTGGATTAATTATCCCTACAGAGTGGTGTATATCCGGTTCGTCGGGGCGCATGCGCAATACGATAAAATTGATATGCAGAAAATATAGAGAGGAAAATGGATATTAGACCTACTAGAACCCAAGAGGATTACGACAGCGTTATGCTCGAGATCGAATCACTCATGAGCGCTGAATTCGGTACTCCGGAAGGCGATCGATTGGATGTATTGGCAACATTGGCTCAGGCATATGAAGAAAAACATTTTCCTGCAGATTCTCCGGATCCTATTGAGGCCATTCGTTTTCATATGGAACAACACCAACTTACGCCTAAAGACTTGACCCCAGTGATTGGACAACTTAATCGGGTTTATGAGATTCTGAATCGTACTCGCCCATTAACACTGAAAATGATCCGTCGGCTTCATGAGACTTTTAATATACCCGTGGAAAGTCTCATCATGCCGACCACGTGCAGCGTGGGGTACCGAATTCTTTTGAGCAAGGCCTAGCTGCGTTGGCGCGCTCCATGGTGGGTAATGAGTGCATCTAGCAGCGTTTGCATGGCAAGCTCAACCATATCGTCTTGTAGCGTGGTGTCTTCTGCTTGCAAGGTAATGCGAAAGGCTAGGCTTTTTTCTCCTGCTTGTAGTGCTGTAGGCGAGGTAGATCCCTCGGAGGAAAGTGGCTGAGTTTGAGGATCTTGAGGAAGTATACGTGGCTCAAAAACGCGCGGCTCAAAAACATCAAATAGTTGAATATTTTGAATATAGCGGCAAGCTTGTGCCTGTTGAGCATCGGCATAGTTGGCTTTTTGAGCGGCATTTAATGTCTCTAATAGCGCTTGCGATGAGAGGGCCTTTTGCACAATGATCGCGATATCGCGCTGTACTGGCGGAAATTTCGACAGGGTAGCGGCACAGGGCAGGGTGCGTGCCATTAATGCCTGCGCATCGATTTCAAAAACGATGGGCGCTTGCGGAAGGTCGTAGCGGCTTAAGTGTTTGGGATGTAATTCGCCGATCCATCCGACGGGTTTTCCTTCAATATCTATACGGGCGCTGCGTCCTGGGTGGAGTGCAGGATGTTGGGCGGGGGTAAAGCGAGGAAGGGAAGGAGAAAACAGGGCTTCGATATCATTTTTAACATCGAAGAAATCGACCGGATCTGCGGGGGAACGCGGTGCAGAGGCCTGTGCAGTGGATTTATTCGGTTTAATTCCCCATTGAGTGGTCCAAGTAGGGCCATAGGCTAGTCCACCTACGTATTGCGGTTGTGTAAACCCCGCAATATGCGTTTCACTGGCTGAAATTTCTGGTGCGCGTAAAAATAGATGACCTACTTCAAAGAGACGAACGCGATCCGCTTTCCGATTGAGATTGTGGCGTAGGGTGTGGATTAAGCCACCGATGAGCGTGCTGCGCATCGTCGACAAAAAGCCTGAGAGCGGATTTATAAGGGTTATAGGCTCCATATGTGCTGCATACGGGCTGAAATCTTGTTCCCAAGCTGGGTCGACAAAGCTGAAGTGAATGGTTTCATGATAGTCGCGCGCAGCTAACTGATGACGAATCGCATGAAACGAACGCTGTGTTTCCGGAGCTCCGCGCAGTATATGCGTGGCTTTGGGCGCTTGTAGTGGGAGCGCTTCAAAGCCGTGCAAGCGTGCGATTTCTTCGATTAAATCGGCTTCAATGGCGATATCAAAGCGCCAGGCCGGTGGCGTGACGGTAAATATTTCGTCTACAGTAGAATTCGCCGAGGTTTTAGACGTGCGTTCAAATGGCAACTCTAAGCGGCGGAAGATATCCGCAATGTCGTCTCCAACTAGGGTAATCCCTAGAATACGCTTGACTTGGGCTACCCGCAGTTGCACGGAAGGGCGTTGTGGCAGGTTGATGATCTGATCATCGATAGGCCCAGGCTGGCCGCCGCAAATGCTGAGGATAAGGTGAGTGAGATATTCCAGATCTTCCGGTATCGCCGCGTAATCGACCCCGCGCTCAAAACGGTGTCCCGCTTCGCTGGTAAGGCGGTAGCGACGTGCGCGGCCTCGAATACTATCTGGATGCCAGAAAGCGGCTTCGAGATAAATATCGGTGGTTTCCATGGAAACTGCGCTGGCGGCTCCCCCCATGATTCCTGCAAGGCTTTGGGGGCCTTTTGCATCAGCAATAATGCCTACGGTTTCATCGAGTTGGGCAAGGGTGCCATCGAGCAATTCTAGGGTTTCATTGGGGCGCGCCCAGCGTACTTCTAGGGGGCCTGTTAGGCAATTTATATCAAAAACGTGGTTGGGGCGACCGCGTTCTAGCATCACATAATTAGAAATATCGACTAAAGCACCCAGGCTACGCTGACCTGCACGCTCTAGGCGTTGGATCATCCAGCGTGGGGTAGGAGCATAGGGATTGATCTGGCGAATGATGCGGCCTGCAAAGCGGCCACAAAGTGTAGGAGCCGAGACTTGGATAGGCAATATATCGGAGATCGTAGGCGAGATCGTCACGTTCGCACTGGGAGATACCGGAGTGCCTGTGAGCGCGGCCACTTCGCGGGCGATGCCCATAATCGATAGGCAATCTGCGCGATTAGGAGTCAGTTTGATGGTGAAGCGTTGTTCATCCAATCCGAGGTAAGTACGAATATCTTGGCCGACAGGAGCGTCTTCGGGCAAGCCGAGGATGCCTCCTTCGTTAGCATGGTCGGGTATGCCTAATTCTTGGGCTGAGCACAACATGCCGCAGCTCTCAACACCGCGTAGTTTGCTGCGTTTGATCAAAAAAGGTTTATCGCCTTGCGCGCTAGACAAGGTTGCGCCGATCAGCGCGCAAGGGACTTTAAGGCCCGCGCGAACATTAGATGCACCGCATACAATCTGCAATAGTTCTCCTTGACCGGCATCGACTTCACAGACTTTTAATTTATCTGCATTAGGGTGTGGCGCAGTGGAGCAGACTTTTGCTACAACAACCTGGGAGCAGGGAGGGGCAACCGAGGCTAATGCTTCTACCTCTAACCCTGCCATAGTCAGGGCATGCGCTAGCGCTTCGTTGGAGAGGGGAGGATTTACAAAGTGGCGAAGCCAGGAGTCGGAGAATTGCATAAGTAATCAGCAAACAGGTTCTTGGAACAGAGTGACGGGCTCAATAGAGAGGGATCCGTGTCACTGGGTGTGCCGTGTTTAGGATGATAAGAGGGGCCGGTATAGCGATCAATATGACCGATGCGTTGCCTATTGAAATGCTTGTAAGAACCGCAAATCGCCTTCAAAAAAGAGGCGTAGATCTTCCACCTGATAGCGCAACATCGCTAAGCGCTCCAAGCCGGTCCCAAACGCAAAACCCGTGTAGTGTTCGGGGTCGAGTCCCATATTTTGTAAAACAGTGGGATGGACTTGCCCGGCACCCGAGATCTCTAACCATTGGCCTGCATGTTTACCCGTTTCAAAGAGCATATCGATTTCAGCAGATGGCTCCGTGAAAGGGAAATATGAGGGACGAAAACGGACTTGCAAATCTTCGCGCTCGAAGAATTTTCTCAAAAAGTCGGTATAGATGCTTTTTAAGTCTGCAAAACTAATATGCTCATCAATCCAAAGCCCTTCAATCTGCGTAAACATCGGAGAATGAGTGGCATCGCTGTCTACACGATACACGCGCCCAGGGGCAATGACTTTGAGCGGCGGGCGGTGGCTGCGTGCATAGCGTACTTGGATTGAGCTGGTATGCGTGCGTAGCATTAAGGGATTGCCGTGCTCATCGCGTGCATCGAGATAAAAGGTATCTTGCATGGACCGAGCAGGGTGGTTTTCTGGACTATTGAGTGCAGTGAAGTTATACCAGTCAGTTTCGATTTCTGGCCCTTCGGCAGTTTCAAAGCCGATACTTTGCCAGATGCGCTCAGCGCGTTCCCAAGCAGACATCACTGGATGCAAACTACCTTGGCCTGCTCCTCGGCCTGGGAGTGTGACATCGATGGCTTCGGCTGCTAAGCGGCGCTCTAATAAAGCGTTTTCTAAGGTTTGACGACGTGCGCGCAAAGCTTGTTCGATGCACTGTTTCGCTTGATTAATTTTTTCTCCCTCTGTCTTGCGCTGCGCAATATCGAGGGTGCCTAAGGTTTTGAGGCGCTGAGTGATGCTACCTGCTTTCCCAAGAAAGCGCGCTTTTTCATTCTCGAGCGCGACCGCATCTTTAGCGTGTTCGAAAGCCTGTTGTGCTTCTAGGATGAGCGATTCAAGATCCATAATGAGGGTATTTTGAATAGGTGGCAAATGCCGGTCAGGCAAGCGGTGAGAGGGAGAGAGGCTTTATAGTGGCAGGCTCTGAAAATGCATAGAAAAGGAGGTGCGTTGTATGCCAAGCTCTAAGAACCTGTTCAAGATCATCAAAAGTGGGTTGAGTTGGGGTTCCGTATTTAATTCAATTCGTCATCCCAGCATTGCCGCCTTAAGGGTGATTTCTGGAAATTATGAACTGGTTCTTAGAGCCTGTTCATAATCTTTCTAAAAGCCTGTTTTAGGTTTTTCAAAAGACCTAAATAGAAGCTGTTGGCGCACACGTTGGGGTGACGCAAGAACCCCAACATGACGACCCATAACCTCTCCAATCTCTACTCTTTGAGATTATGAACAGGCTCTTAGAACAAAAGGTATCTTAGCGTGTATAGGCTGATAGGCCGTTTCTGAAGCAAGAATAAAAAAAGGGCTCATAGGAAGCCCCTTTTTTATTCCATATTATGCAGAAGGCACACACCCTTGCTGGGGAAGAACCCCCTGTTCAATGCAAAAATGGACCTTAGGCTGCTAAGGCGGTAGTAGCCGTAGCTGCTTTGACTTGCCCAACAATGGCAGCAAACGCTAGCTTATCATTTACCGCTAACTCGGCAAGCACCTTACGATCAAGGCCGATTCCAGCTTTTAGGAGGCCGTTCATAAAGACGCTGTAGCTAATATTATGTTCGCGCGCGGCTGCATTGATACGGGTAATCCATAATGCGCGAAATACGCGTTTTTTATTGCGACGATCACGATAGGCATATTGCCCCGCGCGCATGACGGCTTGTTTCGCAACGCGGTAGACATTTTTACGCCGACCGCGATACCCTTTGGCCGCATCAATTACTTTCTTGTGGCGCGCATGTGCGGTGACGCCGCGTTTAACTCGAGACATTTTTGCTCCTAAAGCGTGACTTATATAAGACGCCATTCATCATGAAGATGAAGAGGGCCGACCTCTGAAAAGCCGTTTTTATTTCCTTAAGTCCGATCTTGCTGCAGGTTCGTATAGTGCGCGCATGCTGCCCCCGCGCTGTAACCTCTTTCAAACAAAACCCTTTTGGAACTATTTCAAACAGATTCAGAGTAAAAAAACAGAGAACTTTTGAGGGAATGCCAAAAAAGTCCTGACGCTGCCATCAGCAACGTTTCTAAAATCATGTGCAGGATACGCTATTTAAGCGTAAGGCATCATTGCTCGTACAGAAGCGGTATCTGCCTTGTTTACTGCAACAGTACCCCGTAACTGGCGTTTGTTTTTCGTATTTCTTTTGGTGAGGATGTGGCGTTTAAAAGCTTGACCACGTTTAATAGTGCCGCCTGGGCGCACAACAAAGCGCTTAGCAGCGCTTTTTTTGGTTTTCATCTTGGGCATGAGAGCATCCAGAATATCAAAGGGAAACGGAGAGAGGCGGCAAAGTCCTCAGAACCTATCGGTAATGCTTTTAGGCAGGTCTGCCTGTCCAAATCTAAATAGGTTCTTACAGCGGTTGATGGCATGTCTACCATGATTCAAAAATTCCTATTTGGGGAAACCCCACATCGAATGGTAAACACGCTCCTAACACAAACAAAAAAATAACACCGAGTAGCGCATCATAGCGTAACCTGGTGCAGAGGGCATAGTATGCCAAAAGATATAAAGGAACACAAAGAGAGAAGGTTCCATTTTACAGCGGCACTCATTGAGTGCGCGCTGACCGTACTACTTCTTCTTTTTCGGCGCTAAGACCATAATCATTTGCCGCATTTCTATTTTCGGCATCTGTTCGACTACAGCAATATCATCTAAATCGGTTCTTAGGCGCTCTAGCATTCGTGCACCGAGGGACTGATGAGCTATTTCCCTGCCTCGGAAACGCAAGCTGATCTTGGTCTTATCGCCTTCTTCGAGAAAGCGTTTGACATTCGAAAGCTTGACTTGGTAATCCCCCTCGCCAGTGCTTGGGCGGAACTTGACCTCTTTGAGGTGCACGATTTTTTGCTTGAGTTTGGCTTCGTGGGCTTTCTTAGCTTCTTGGTACTTAAATTTCCCAAAATCCATAAGCTTGCATACAGGCGGTTGCGCTTGTGGAGCAATCATCACTAAATCCACTTCTGCTTGCTCTGCTAAGCCTAATGCCTCTGCCAACTTGACAATGCCCAGCAAACCTCCCTGAGTATCGACAAGGCGCACTTCTGGCGCAGTAATTTCGCCGTTAATGCGATGAGATAACTTATCGGTAGCGATGTTATTTTCCCTTAATACAAAAAATGAAAGTAACCGTTGCAGCGATTATAAAACCGCTTGCTTTTTCAAAGGACATCAAAAACCGTGCGCTATAGAGGTTAAAGAGTGCATATCCATGCTGCCTTTGAAGCGCCACTTATCAAAATGGGTTAAAAAGTAATACGTTTCACAAAAAGAAACATTCCCCCGTACCTCTGCTATTGCAGCGTGTCTACGGCGCTACGCAGTTGCGTGAGCAAGGCTGAAATAGGCATGACCCCTAGATCAATGCCACCGCGCGCGCGTACAGATACGGTTTTATTCTGGCGCTCTTGCTCACCGACCACGAGAAGGTAAGGAATCTTCCTCATCGTTTGGGCACGTATTTTATAGTTAATTTTTTCGTTGCGCAAATCCACTTGCGTACGAATACGCTCCACGGTTAATTCTTTAAGCACTTCTTGAGCATAATCATTCTGTTTTTCAGAAATAGGAAGGATGGCGACTTGCACGGGAGAGAGCCAGGTCGGCATGGCGCCTGCGTGATGCTCGATCAAAATGCCGATAAAGCGTTCCATCGACCCCAGGATGGCGCGATGCAACATCACAGGGCGGTGATGCTGGTTATCCTGCCCCATATATTGCGCTTGTAAGCGCTCTGGCAATACAAAATCCAACTGTAAGGTTCCGCATTGCCAAGAGCGGCCGATGGCGTCTTTAATATGGTATTCAATTTTGGGACCATAAAACGCGCCTTCTCCAGGGAGCTCTTGCCACTGTACATTACAGGCAGAGAGCGCTTCACGCAGACCGGCTTCCGCTTTATCCCAATTTTCGTCTGAACCTGCACGCTGCGTAGGTCGAAGTGCGAGCTTGATATCAATGTGCTCAAATCCAAAATCTTGGTACACCTGCATCGCCAAAGTATGAAAGGCGATCGCTTCGGAGATAAATTGCGCTGGCGTGCAGAAAATATGGGCATCATCTTGAACAAAGCCCCGCACGCGCATCAGGCCGTGGAGTGCTCCTGAGGGCTCTTTGCGGTGGCAGGAGCCAAACTCAGCCAGGCGCATGGGTAAATCGCGGTACGAGTGTATGCCTTGATTAAAGACTTGCACATGTCCTGGGCAATTCATGGGCTTGATCGCATAGTCCCGTTTTTCAGAGTCGGTGGTGAACATATGCTCTTGGAAATTTTCCCAATGTCCAGAGCGTTCCCACAGTTGGCGATCTAATATCAAAGGGGTGCGGATTTCGCTATAACCGCCGATGCGTAGGCGTTCACGTAAATAGGTTTCAATTTGATGCCAAAGCGTCCATCCTTCAGGATGCCAAAACACCATGCCAGGAGCTTCATCCTGTAAATGAAATAATCCCAATTGCTTGCCGAGTTTACGGTGATCGCGTTTTTCTGCTTCTTCAATGCGGTGAATATAACGCGCTAAATCTTCATTATTGGCCCAAGCGGTTCCGTAAATGCGCTGTAGCTGCGCATTACGCGAATCTCCACGCCAGTAGGCTCCAGCCACTTTGAGGAGTTTGAAAGCCTTTAGTTTGCCGGTATGGGGAACATGGGGTCCGCGGCATAAATCGGTAAAGCCGCCATGGGAATACAATGTAATCGCGTCTGCCGTAGGAATGGCTTCAATGAGCTCGGCTTTATAGTGTTCACCGGCTTGTTTGAAAAAAGCCACCGCTTCGTCTCGCGTGACAACGCGCCGTGTTACCGGCTCATTGAGGCGCACTAAGGCCTTCATTTGCTTTTCAATCGCTTCGAGGTCTTCGGGCGTAAACGGACGTGTATAAGCAAAGTCGTAATAAAACCCATCCTCAATAACTGGGCCAATCGTCACTTGCGCGTCGGGGTACAAGGTTTTGACCGCATACGCTAAGAGATGTGCGGCAGAGTGGCGCAGGATCTCTAATCCTTCAGGGTCTTTATCGGTAATGATCGCCAGCGTTGCATCGTGGTCTATCCGTGCAGAGGTATCGACCAAAACGCCATTTAATTTGCCGCCAAGCGCCGCTTTGGCAAGGCCGGGGCCGATATTCGCAGCGACTTCTTCAACGGTGACGGGATGATCAAAAGTGCGCAGGGATCCATCAGGCAGACGTACTGAAATCATGGGTATTCTCTTGCGTAGTGCGCCTGGGTAGGCGAAGGGAATTAGCCAATGCAAGCGCTAGGCTAGTTCACGAAAGGCGGGCTCAGAAAAGAAAAACGTTGGTAAGCAATAGAAAAATCCACAACACCATAAAAAAATGCGGCCCAGCTTCTTTGCCAAAGGCCGCATTTCTAACGCCGTATTTCTAACTTCTAACGCTTTTATACCGTGGAGTTTTGTGTTTTTCTAAAAACAAAAAATAACAGGCTAGCTACCGAAGCAAAATAAATGCAATGCATTGGTAGGCTCGATTGGACTCGAACCAACGACCCCCACCATGTCAAGGTGGTGCTCTAACCAGCTGAGCTACGAGCCTAAAGGGCAAGTATTGTAAAACGATTTTTATAGAAAAGCGACCTTTATTTCGTCGAGGTATATCAAAAAAACCTTAGGAAGCATGAAATGGCCACAAGACCGAGCTATTCTGGTGGAGTATTCCTCTCAAAGTTGTGCATAAGGAGGGATTGTGCCTGGTCATCGACCAAGTGCTTATAGCAGAAATTACAGAGGTATTTGCCATAGCATGGAACGATACACTCCTCCAATTGCGCATGCTTGCAGAAGCGTCTGTTGTGCGCGCTATGAGTCTGCAAAGCGCTCCCCCTGTCAGTCAAGAGTGGACTTTGAAAATAGAGAAAATACCTTCGAAAAAAAGAAAGATAGTCCGTACGAAAGGGCCGAAAAAAAGCCCTTCACTGAGAGCAAGAAATAGCCATCAATATGGCCCCGTATGCGGTTCAAGATATAGTTGAAGTTCAGAGTGGGGATGATGCTAGGGTGCATAATATGAATGGAGACCGCCTCTTTTTTGTTTTGTAATACGCGAAAGGTTTGGGGGTCTTGGAATCTTAATGCCACATAATAGGCCCAAGGTGTGAGCGTGATCCGTGCGTCTTTGCTGATCAAAAAGTTAATGAGAAGAGGGCGTTTTTGTTGTACAGCTCTATATAAAGGCGTATGCCCTTCGTTATCTAATTCACGAATGCAAGTAGGATCTTGATTAAAAGCCCATTGCGCTAACCAGAGCCCTTCTTGCTCAGAGGACGCATAACAGGCTGCATGTAAGAGGGACATGCCCGTGGGGGTGCAGTCCTGATCGAAGGGGGTTTTATGCGCTTGCCCCGCTTGTAAGAGATAGCACGCCGTATTGAGCAAATTGATGCCTTTGTCTCGAAGGGCTTTGGAGGCATGGGGTGCAAAAAGAGAGGCGGTTATAGCCGATACGGCGACTTCTGCAGCGGTTTTTCCTAGATAGGAATTTCTGTTATCCCGCCCTATGCTATCGAGCAGCACACCTTGGTTCATCAGCAGCTGGACTATCTCCAGGCATCCGGTTTCCGCCGCGATATGCGGAATATCTAAAGGCAGCGAATGAATACCTGCTTCACGCAACAAATAATGCGTAATGGGAAAGTCTGCGTTTTTAACTGCCTGTTCTAATGCTTTTTCGGTATGTAAAGGCGTGATATCGTGCTTGCGCATAAATTCCAATACCGACTGTACCCGCGCGACCTCTTTCAGTTTGACCGCCTCGATCAGTAAATCGGGGATATCCCGTTGTACAGGCATCCATCGCAAGCAGGCGAGCATATGCGCAGGGTTCGCGCGTATCCAGTCTACAAAGGCGTTCTGAGCGCGCTCGCTAGCCTCGATATCATCAGGATATAAATGGCCTTTTTGCACAATACCGGCGCGTTGCAGATGGGCCATCGTAATCGGTGCATGCGATCCGGCGAGCTTCATCAGCCGCAAAACATTGAATCCCTCAAAGATCTGCTTGAGCGTTCGCTGTCCATACTTGCCTGCATCGTCTATTAATGCTTGAAATTCTTCCCATGTAGAGACCCACTCTGGATGGAGCCAATCAAAATTGTACCGAGAGATGAAGCCCGTATTCCCTGTTCTTTGCAATACCACCTGCGCCTCGAGGTCGCCTAACTGATGGGCTGGCTCCATGACGGTCTCTTTCTTCGCCCTCTTATTTGAAATTGCATTTCCCTGAAGAGGTACGGTGGCATCGGCCCCGTTTTCAAGGAGCAATTCCATCATAAGGTAATGCTTTTCTAGGAAGGCAAGATGTAAAGGAGTAAATGCGTTTCTATCTTGTATAGGGGTATGGATACAACCAGGATCCTGTTCAATCACTAATCGAGCGACCCTGAGTCCCAGATCGATATCTTCTGCATAACATGCTGCATGTAGCAGGGTCATATATTTAGGCTTATATTGGGTATTG
This sequence comes from Mycoavidus cysteinexigens, assembly GCA_031963005.1. Lineage (GTDB taxonomy): Bacteria > Pseudomonadota > Gammaproteobacteria > Burkholderiales > Burkholderiaceae > JASSUD01. The sequence goes on from JASSUL010000010.1 coordinate 49,683, forward strand.
AAGGGAACGCCTTTGTCTATTAAATAGAGGGCGATATGGAGTCGGTCCATTTCATTTTTCCGGAACTCTGCTGAAGAGCTGACAAAATTCCATAATATAAGCCGGGATATAGCTATGTCTGCAGCGGTTTTTCCATAATCTTGAGAGTTAAGGCGGTCAGATCCTATGTGATTAAGCAGGACGCCATTTTCTACCAGCCACTCAATATTTTCGAAGGATGGATTGATTATTACCGCTTGGTGCAGAATATCTTCTGGCAACCAGCGAACACGCGCCTTTACTTCTTCACTCACTAAATAATCTGCAATGGGAATATAGGCTTTTATAATCGCATCTCTTAACGCCCGTTCTGCATTGAAATCCGTTATATGATGCTCTTTGATAAAGGCGAATACCGTTTTTACGATAACCAAATTGCCATGGTTTGCGGCTTCGACCAGTAAATCGGGAGCAAAATTTCGTGCAGGCGCCCATCGTAGACACACTAAAATACATGCAGGGTTAGCTTGGATCCATCTTAAAAAATTCTGCGGAGCAATTTCTCTCGTACTCTCATGTGGAGGATATTTCCATATATCTGTATAAATACCTGTCTGCTGCAGATCTGCAATAGTCATCTTCGCTAAAGCATTTGGATTTTCTTTAATACGCTTGAGCAAATGAAATCCCGAAAAAATCTGCTCAAATGTTTTTTGTCCATAGGTGCGGGCATCCTCTACTAAGGTTTTAAATTCAGAAAGCGTAGACACGATCTCTGGATAGAGCCAATCGAATTGTTGATATAAGGCCAGCCAGTTTTCCCTCACTAATTGCCCATTAACTTGTGTCACGCGTACTATTTCATGGGGTTTTAAATTCAATAAAGTGCGATAAAAAAGTTGCTCGATTATTTCTGGCGGCATCTCCAGATGCTTGTGGGGAAGATCGATTCCTGAGAGCCTGTGTTTTTCTGATAAGCGTTTTTCTTCTGCTAGACGCTCTTCTCCTGATAATCCATTCAGTGCCAAAAAAAGGGCAAAGCGTTTAAAGTCCTCCTCCTTTTTTAATGCTTTTGCAAAAATCTTTTCGATAGATGGAGTCGGTGTGAGTGCTGTATGGGGTGACGTAAGAGATAGGGCGCAAGAGGGTGACAGGATCGCGTTTATAGTACTCATAATACATATGCCCTATTAATGGAAACCGGGATGACCCATGTCGTATTGGAGAACAGGTCCTGACCGGATGCCTAGAGGGATTTTTTAGATTTACTTTCCATAAAGGGTGCATCACCCTTTATGGAATGGCTTTACCTCTTTATGCATAAAGTATGGTGTTACTGTGTGCAATAGTATGCACAGTGGGAATAGATCATTGAGCGTATAAGGAGTAAAGACCGGTATGCAGTGTATGCAGAGAGGAGAAAAGAAAGTCTCTATTTTGCAAATATAGCGAAGAGAAATTTATGGATCCAATCACTATTGGCGCAGGCATAACCATAGGCGTAACAGTACCAAAGGGGGAGGAGGATTAGAAGGGTAAGATTCAGCAACGTACGTTGGTCTTCCCAGGCTGCCGCTACCTTTCGCCGCAACGCTTGTTAAACAGCGTGCTCTCAATTAAGTAGATAAATCTATATGAAAAATAATAAACCTTATTTTTTGCACTTTAGATTGCATATATCTTCTATCCGTCGATTTTTTTAAATTTCAGAGTTTGCTATGCCAATCAGTCAATATTATGTACCCAAAAATCCTAGTCCTTTGAGATATTATATTGTTGCAACTAACGTCCTTATGAACACAAATGAAAGTCAAAAAAATAGAATAGAAAAAGAAGTGTTATCAGACTCCTATGTACCTACTACAGAAAGTCAAACGAAGCATGCAGAAGAGAGCATATCTTATATAAATAAAAACAATTTGTTACAAGCAAAAATAAAAGAGCTTGAAGCAGCTTTAGAGCAACGAAAAATAGAGAATGTAAAATTTGAAGAAAAGAAAAGTGCTGCTCTAAGTAAAGAAATAGAAACATTAAAGGATAGTTATGAAACAAAAATAATAGCGCTTGCCAATCAGTTACATAAACAAAAATATAATTTAGAAAAAACTCTTCATCTAGAACAAAAACGGGCGCACATAAGAAATTTATTCAATAGTGCACTAAGTATAGAAGAAAGGTTAAAAATAGAAAAATCTGAAAAAGAAGAGCTACAAACAGTTGTGCAAAGTCTTTCGGCTAAATTAGAAGAAAAAAGTATGCTAGAAATAGAATTTGAAGAGTTGTTAGAGCAAGCACGTTATACGTTTGATCTCAAAAAAAATTTAGAAAACAAAGTCGCTTCTCTGATAGAGGACGATAAAATTCGCCAAGCAAAACTCGAAGAGTTAGAAGTTAATAATCTTGCTGTTTTGGTAGAAAAAAATCAGCAGAATTCTGAAATAAAAAAATTAAAAGAGGCTTTAAGAGAATCCGAAAAACAATTAGGCTATATAACTAATTGTAATAATATATTGCAAGAAAAAATAGTTGAATTAGAAAAAAAAGAATATACTAATGTACAACAAGTTTTTTTAATTGTAGATGCAGCGCATAATATTTCAACGCTGAATTCTGAAAGTAAAAAATCATCTGGCCTATCTAAGGAAGTGGAAAAGCAGTTAGGTGATGTGATTAATGCTAATCAACAAGGTTCTCTAACCACAAACCTTGTTGGAAAAATAAAAGATGAAAAACCTGTAGAGCCTCATAATTTAACTCAAAATGAGGCACTGAAAATATTTTTCAAAAATCTGGAGCAACGAGCAAAAACTATTAACCAACAAAATAATTTATAAAAAAATGTAAAAATTAACAAGGAAATTAAGGAAGCTCTGCATAACCCCACTACAATATTGATTTTAAATAAGTCAGCAAATACCTCGCTCCCACTATGAAACAACAAAGCCTAGGGTCAACAGGATTACGAACGTAAGTCCCAAGAAGACACGTAAACAGCAATTTCTAGAGGAAATGGAGCACGTCGTGTCGTGGTCTGCCAGAAGCATTGATCGAACCGTATGCCCCTAAAGCTGGTCGCCAAGGAGGGTGCCATGGGTATGCCATAGGGACTAAGCTACCTGAGTCTTATATGCGCTTATGTATCGCGAAATGAGTAGCCTGATTATTGAGCTTTTGCGATCTCAATCTTTATCGGCATTTTTAGCCAGTTGGTCCTCGATACAGGAATGGCTGCCAGAGATCGCTGATCTTCCAGCTGAAGCGGTGGAGTTTTAATGACACTGTATTTATGCGATACCCATATTTTTTCTGACATTAATCAAAAGAATGGATATTGGATAAAGATTAAAGCTTAGCGCGTCGATCCCATACTGGTGATTCCTCATGGATCTGCCACTAAGCGTTTGAGACGACTGTTCTCTGCTTCCAATTTCTCACTTCCTAGACTTCCATCCCGCTAAATTTACTCCGCCAGGTATAAGATGTCGTATCTGAAATTCCATGTTTACGACATAACTCCAATACCGGCATCCTGCACTGGCCTTCTTTTAGTATTGAAATAATTTGACTTTCTGTAAATCGCAATTTACGCATGACGGGGCTCCTTGAGCCCTTTATACTCAATTATCAGTGCGAGCATTTATAGTGAAAAGGTCAAAGGCGCTAGAGACAAGCTGAAAATAACCTGACGCAAAAAAAGAAAAATCTGAGCAGAAAATCAAAAATAGGATATAAAGCTTATCTTTGGATAAATAGATAAAATGACAAGTTAAGCAAAGATGCGATAAATCTCGCGCTACTAGCAAGTAGTCGTTGATTTGTGGTTTTTTACTCGAGTAAGCGCCTATGACTATTGCATAAATAGATCGCTTCGTTTTATTGCAAAAACATTCGCTGCCATCCAATTTTTTAACTATGCATCGCTTAATTTTAAGCAGCGCACAAACATAAATAGCATAGTATGCATATCAATGATGTATCTTCTTCGCCTATCCATAGACTTTCAGGGATTGGTTCATCTCCATCTAGAGATCCTCTCTCAGCTCAATTCACGGCCCCCTCTCCAGATTTTTCTTCGCAACAATCAAATGATTTGCAGGCGAATAGATTTCCTTCTAGTCAAACTACGCGATCGAGTAATCCGCCTAGTATTTCATCATCTTCCACTTCTAATAGGCAAGAGGAGATACATAATTTAAGGTCCCTATTAGGGCTAGATGATAGCTCCTCGAGTGGATTACCGTCTACTTATCCTGATCCAAGGCCTCCCTTTACAAATTTTCCCTCTCAACAATTAAATGATTTGCAGGCGAATAAATTTTCTTCTAGTCAAACTATGCATGGTTGGAATACCCCTCAAGCTTTTTTCACTGGATCTTTAGGAGTTAATACAAGCTATTCTGATGTAATCATGAGTGAAGGAGCATCTAGCGCTCCCGGCCCATGCATCGATCAATCAAAGCTGGCATCGGCGCCATTCATTCAAGAAATGTCCGACGGCGCGTCTACCGATAAAGAGCCTCAGCAGTTAGCCGATCCTAATTCTATAGATGAGCATCCTTTCCAGAGAGGCTATGAAGATGACAAAATAATTAAATATTCTGTGGAAAAAGACGCATATATAACCTATGATGAAATTGGAAATAAAAATATAGAAGCAACAACAAGTCTAAAATTTCAGCCTTACCCTTCTGTCGTTCCTCTATCTAATAATATTAATCCAGGTATAAATTCAGAAATTATTGCTGAATTAATTGATAAAGGATATTTTGCAACATTAATAATAAATAATCTAATCGAGCGAGCACGGAATAATGGGAGAAAACTTGCATACACAAGTGCCGAGCAACAGATTTATGGCGCCATTAGAAATAATATCTATAAAGACAGATTAAATAACAATAATAATATTGCAAAACAAAACCAATTCACTGCGCTGTCTAATGATATTAATCCAGGTGTCAACTCAAAGTTTATTGCTGAATCAATTGATAAAGGGGATTCTACAATATTAATAATAGATAATTTAATAGAAAAAGCACAGGGTAATAGGGTAAAGCTTAAACGAAAAAGTTTTAAACAACAGATTTATAACGCCACTAGAAATAATATCTATAGAGATAGGTTGAATAAAAATGATAATATCGGAAAACAAAACCAATCTGCCGTACTGTCTAATAATATTAATCCAGGTGTGAATTCAAAAATTATTGCTGAGTTAATTGATAAAGGATATTCTGCGATATTAATAATAAATAATCTAATGGAACGAGCGCAGAATAATGGGATAAAACTTGTGCACAAAAGAGCTGAGCAACATATTTCTAATGCAATTAGAAATAATATTTATAAAGAAAGATTAAATAGAAATAATAATATTGCAAAACAAAACCAATCCGCCATACTGTCTAATAATATTAATCCAGGTGTATATTCAAAGATTATTGCTGAATCAATTAATAAAGGGGATTCTACAATATTAATAATAGAGAATTTAGTCGAAAAGGCACAGAATAATGGGGTAGAGCTTAAGCGAACAAGTGCTAAACAACAGATTTATAACGCTACTAGAAATAACATCTATAGGGATAGGTTAAATAACAATGATAATATTATTAAACAAAGATAATTATTTTTATACTTAATGATATTCATTCAATAATGAAAGTATTGTTTTATCCTTAATCGACAGGAAAATTTCACAAAAGGAATAAAAAGCAATCTAATATCTCTCGCACAGAGTAATGGTGAATAGTTTAAATACAAAAGTGTTTATAAAGATATTGATTTTGCCACTCAAGCATACCCTCTATGCCATCTCATTACACACGAATCACCGCGGCGCCAGCTTTTTGTGTTTTATAGAGAGCCAAGACAGCCTGAGAGAGGGACTGCATACCAGTTCATGATATTTCTCTATAAAAGGTCATCAGCTGGGAGAGGGTCACAGGGCCAAGCTATTCTGGTGGAGAATTCCATTTAAATTGTGCATGAGAGGGGATTATTCCGGGTCATCGAGCGAGTGCTTATTGCTGGTAGATAGGGGATTTTTTGTAAAAATACCCTTCATAGCAGAAATTACAGAGGTATTTGCCATAGCATGGAACGATACACTCCTCCAATTGCGCATGCGTGTAGAAGCGTCTGTTGCGCGCGCATCGTGAGTGTGCGGGGGGGGGGTGGGGATGTCCTCGTAAAATCGCCTCTACGATATCCGGCGCCAGGAAGATTAGCCGCAAGGTTTCATTAATCCAGCTACGGTCTAGTTTTTCTTGCTTTGCGAGCTCTATGACATCTTTGACCTTTCCTTCATCCAGCCGTTGTTGCCAATAAAAGCTTTTGCCCAGCATACACACTAAGGTCAGATCCAAGCGAGGCTTTGGCGCCGTGGCTTCCTCAGGCCGTAGTAGCAAGGTGCGATTTTCTCGCGACGCAAAAGTCAAAGGCATCCTCCATGGAAGGGGAGGGCGGTGTCGGGTTGCTGATTTTCAATGATGAGCTGATGGGGCGCTGCGAGCTCTTGCGCGATATGCTGCCAGCCTCAATGAGCAAAAAATGTGGTCCACACAGGCGATAGATAAAACAACAGCAGTACCCGTATTACTTCGCCATGAATCATGCCCCATATAATGCTTATGTTACTCATCCCAGCGGTTACCCCTAAGATGGGCAATAACCAATACGAACTTCCTTTAGGCGCAGCTTGTGTCAATATAATTCGCCATGACTCCAGCAACGGCTGGCGAAATGCAATCAGCGCAAAACAACATGTCACTAGCCCAATAAGCGCCGCAGCTAAAGCACCTGATAAACCCAACGCAGCTAATTGGCGTAGCGGATACTAAATCACCCCCCAAATCGATGCGCCAACAATCAAAGCAAACGTTGGCCACTGTGCCTGACGATTTAAAAGTAAAGCAGCAAAAAATGTTGCTGTTTCCTGCGTACCGTATTGCTTAACTCTCATATTTCGCCTTTATTGCACCTTGGTAATCTTGTGACGGATGCAAGCTTCAACGGTGCCGATGTACATGCAGCGGAGCAAATGATTGCGCGACAGGCATGAGTTCAAGCGTGTTGATATTGACATGGGCAGGGCGTGTGGCAGCCCAATAGATTGTTTCTGCAACATCTTCTGCAGTTAGAGGCTGGGTGTCTTGATAAGGCATAGAGGCTTTTTCGGCATCTCCCTTAAACCGTACTTGGGAGAACTCGGTGCCGCTACATAAACCTGGTTCAATATTGGTCACCCGTAATGCCGTACCGGATAAATCTGCACGTAGATTTAAACTGAATTGCCGCACAAAGGCTTTACTCGCTCCATAGATATTGCTGCCTGGATAAGCGTAGTTACCAGCGATGGAGCCAAGGTTAATGATATGACCACGATTACGCTGCACCATGCCAGGCAGACAAGCATGGGTGATATGCACTAAGCCGCTGATGTTTGTATCGATCATGGTCTGCCAGTCTTTTAGATGCGCTTGTTGGGCTGGCTCAAGGCCAAGCGCCAGACCTGCATTGTTTACCAGTACATCTACCTCAGCAAAGTCTGGCGGCAGTGTTTCAAGCAATTTGGCAATCATGTCAGGCTGACACAGATCGAGTGTAACGGGTAATAAAGTTGAGCCTAGCTCGTCGGCGAGGGATTGCAAAAGATGGGTGCGGCGCGCTGCGGCAATAACGCGATGCCCAGCGAGCACGAACATTTTTGCAATGGCAATACCAAATCCGCTAGAAGCGCCTGTGACTAATACGATCATTTTTACTTTAATCCATCATCGTTGTTCGTGGGTTGGGGTGATGAATTGAACTAAATACAGAACCCCAACATGCATACCAAGCCACTCTAATATCTTTCTGCTCAGAGACCGTGAACGGGGTTGTAGAAACGCAAGCCTCGCATTAACACTGACTTCAAGCTGATTGAATACTTTTGGCTATTACTAGGGCTGGAATTGTAAGGTTGTGGCATGGGCGATGTCCACAACATGAAAGCAAGCCTTTTGGATACCTGTTGCTCTAGCCTTTGTAACTCTGCTTCATTTTTTGACACTCAGATAAATAAGATAGCGTTACCCATAAGCGTGTCCTTTAAAGCGTCGACCGCTGCAATTTTGTCTTTGGCATTTTCATCCATTTTTATCTATGTATGTGAAAAATTAAGTTCAATCTTATAAGTAGTGCTGCTGATTTTAACTGTGAATAGATTGACAAATAAAATTGCAGAGTTAATTATTTCATTAATAACTTACAACTCATCAAAATCTTATAACTATTCAGAAGATAGAAAAACAAGATATATATGAAATAAATAAAAACAGAGTTTTTGGTATGGTCTGGATTTTAAATTTTCTTATTAACCCTCCTTAGTCTTCCTCGACATAATAAAAAACTGCATTTGTGAGAGGTGGGCCTATTGATTTTTTTTAAGCAAAAAAGAGAGAAGAGGAGAAAATGCAGAGAAGACATAAAAAACATGTTTTTGATCGCTCTATCACCCAACAGGTGCGGTATGCACTACTGGCGACTGGAAAGCATTGATTGAAATTGCGGATCGTTTCAATTGCGATATCGTTGCAGATGAGGAATATCGATTTTTACCGTATGACGCAGCTAGCCATTACTCCGACACAGGAAATGAAATGGGCCTGAAATGGCTAGCAAGCATGCTTGGCCCAGAATATACCGTCCATCCAATCAGCTCAGATCTTTATTCATCAGTTCATATCGATTCCACACTTTGCCTACTTCAGTCCGGGCTCATTCTGGCTAACCCAGAGAGAGTGAAGAGTTTGGAATTACTTCCCAAACCTCTTCAGAGTTGGAAGGTTATTTTCGCACCAGACATGGTTGAGTGTTCTTACTCAGAAATGGAGCCTATATCCTCTAAATGGCTTGGCATGAATCTCCTCATGCTCGCGCCTGATCTCGCAGTAGTTGATGCGGACCAGACCCCATTAATTAAGTTACTAGAGCAGCACAAGATAAACGTGTTACCTCTTAAATTGCGACATGGGCGGACATTAGGAGGAGGATTTCACTGTATTACGCTGGATGTGAAACGCTCTGGAAAATTGGAAAAATACTTTTAATAGGCTGATCCCCTACATTCTGCCACTCCCCCTTTAAAGCCTTTGAGTATTTCTCTGAAATTTGCTGAGATGGTCTTCTGAGGATCTTTCGTGGGTTAAATGGAGGAGCAAGGCAGGACAGAAATCCATAGCCCATGGTTAGATGCACTGACTCTAAAAATTTGGATAGGGTAACGACTTAGTTTATTCATCAAATTACAAGTTTGCCTGCTCGCGCCGCTTGAACCCAATCTCTAAAGGTTCCAGCCGGTATCAGTAATTGTTGGGATGCGGCTGCAATTGTTAATCCCTGTTCTAAAACTAGCTTCACTGCTTGAGCATGAAATTCGGGGGTATAGACGCTCTTCGGTAATTTCTGTTTCATAGACTCTTCCGTTTCTACTACATTTTAACGAAACTTCCGTGTCCACTTTTTTCTGCCAGGGTCACAAACTGATGGTGGTGAATAACAGCATGAACGCTGATTTTACATCATACAAACCAGGGGAGCTTACCGGCTGGCTGACGCAGCATGTTGGTGCGGGAGCGCGTTTGCTCGATCTGAGCCAGGCCGGGTTTCGTCCGGTTGGCGGACGTCTGTTCGCCGCTGAAAGCAGGGAGCCGCCGCAATGGTGATTTATAAAGATGCGACGGGGCAGACTATCAGCTTCTATATACGACCGCCCGATTCACCCCAGCAACTGCTTGCCGTTATTGTTCGCGCAATTAATGGCCCGACATAACACCACTGGCATCCCGAACGGTATAGCGCGGGACGCCTAAAAAAATAAATTTATTTTTTAGGGAATAAATCTCCGTCAGGAACCTCTATAACACAGAGTGAAAATTAATTAGTCAGTCAACTAAAGGTCATCGCTATGAAAAAAATCCAACCGTACATTCTGGCTTTTTTAGCCGGAAGTGTTCTGCTCACCAGTGTTTCTTTTTCTGCTATTGCAGCAGAAGTTTCTGCAACCAGTGATATTACCCATAAGCCGAGTTTTGATGCCAATATTCATAATAATACTCTGGCCATTAGCCCGGATGAAAAAATGGCTGTTGTCGCCAGAAGCGGGCGACCAGAGGTCATCATTTACGATCTGGATAGTGGCAAAGTACGTGATGTGCTGACAAATTATATTACGCCGCGGAATATTGTTTTTGCGCCTGACGGAAAAACTTTTTTTGTCTCGGACAGTAGTCTTGGGCTGGTTGTTCGGATAGATGCCAGAACATTAAAAACGGTCACCCAATATGCCATCGGACCAGGCGCCTTCGGCACGGTACTGAATAAAGATGGTAAGACGCTTTATATTAATAATGAGGCCAGCAATTCAGTCGTCAGTCTAAATACCGAGACGGGCGTGGCTAATGCGGTTATTACCGGGTTTTCCCAACCACGGCAGGGCGTTCGTCTTTCCCCGGATGGTAAAACGCTTTTTGTGACCAACTTCCTGGGCGATAAAATTACGCTTGTTGACACTGCCAGTAACCAGATTTTAAACGAAATTACCGGATTTAGTAAAATCCGCGCCATCTCGGTAACGGCTGATGGCAGGACCCTTTTCGCTGCCAACAGCGGCAGCAACACGATTGCAGTTGTAGATATCGCGACACGTAAAATCACGGCCACTATTCCGGTTGGACAAGAGCCTTACGGCGCTGCGTTGTCACCTGATGGTAAGTTTATTTACAGCGGCAATCTGGCTGATAATAGCGTTTCTGTAATTGATGTTGCCACACTCAAGGTTGTCGCGACAATAAAGGGATTTGACGAGCCGCGACAGGCCATCGCGTTCACCCGTGATAACCGTTATGCCTATGTACTAAATAAAGATCTGAGTTTATCCAGAATTGAACGTAGCACGCAACATGTTGTATCCACAATCAAGAATTAATCTATATTATTATTAATTTTTTAAAATTAATAATATAAAATAATAGAATTATTGATAAAATATTTAAATAATATTAAAATTATAAAATAAAGGGAAAATAGTTATATTTTTATATTATGCGAAAATAAATTTAAAGGTAATGGTTCTAAACATGGGTTGACCACCGCAGCCCCCGTTCTTGGGATAGAAGGCCCGACGAGGGCTGCCATGGACAACCCTGCGCCTGAATTTATTTAAAGTAATTAAAAGTCCGACATCTCAACTTTGCTGCCCCTACGACATCTGAACTTTGCCTTGACATTGATGTAATACCAAAGTTGTAATGTCGCATGGCATGCTTTCACTCCTTCATATAGGAGCGTGGCATGGCGGCACCAAATTTGATGGCAGTGACCATCCTTGGTTTGAGGATCGAGGCCCTGCTTGTACTTTGCTGGTATATATCGACGATGCCACTAGCCGCCTTATGCACCTGCACTTTACTCCTACTGAATCCGCCTACTATTTTTACATGGTGCGAGCCACGCCGTGTAACGCATTCACTGACTACAGTATGACCGTGTGATTTATCTGCTTAACGACACCGTTGAAACCTGCAAGTTGATTAATCAATAATATGAACGTCATTTAAGTTTCTGCAGTAAAAAGTGACTGTACGTCAAAATCGGGTAGGGTCACTGCTTCTTCAAAAACTGTATCAATTTTCAATTGCTGTTGACACCACGAGGTTCCATGCAGATCGAGTTACTGGAAATCAGCGAGCATTTTCATCGCTTTCCCCCTTTCGACGCCTTGCCTCAGGAAACCCTGGAAGCCATTGCCCGACGCGTCGAGGTCAGCTATTTCAAGGCCGGCAGCGAGATCCTCGAGGCCGGTGCCGTCATTCACGACCTGCATTATGTGCGCAGTGGCGCAGTCGAAATCTATCGGCGCAGTGGCGAGCTTTACAACCGTCTGGTGGAGGGCGATATCTTCGGTCAGGCCGGCCTGTTGCGTAGTAACAAGGTTCGCTTCCCGGCACGGGCCCTTGAAGACAGCCTGATCTATTTCATCCCAGCGGATGTTTTTGCCCAGCTGTGTGAGCGATATGACAGCTTCGCCGATTTTGTCGAGGCCGAAGGTCACTCAAGGCTGAAGTCGGCCGTCGAGGCCCAGGGGCGTGCAAGCGAACTGATCCAGCTCAAGGCCCGTGCGCTGATTTCGCGGGATCTGGTCTGGGTAACGCCTAAGACTAGCGTCCACGAAGCCGCACAGCTGATGTCCCAGGAAAGGGTTTCCTGTGTCGTGATCCTGGAGCCGGCCGGGCAAAATCCGGAAAAAATGCTCGGCATTGTCACCGACCGGGACCTACGTACCCGCGTGGTAGCCGCCAACCGCACTGGCGACACCGCCATCAGCGAAGTAATGTCGACTGATCTGGTGGTCATCCAGGACGATGACTCGTTGTTCGAAGCCATGTTGTGCATGCTCAGGGGCAATATTCATCACCTGCCGGTGGTTCACAAGGGCCGCACACTGGGCCTGATCAACCTGTCGGACATTATCCGGCACGAGTCCCAGAGCAGCCTGTACCTGGTTAACAGCATCTCCAACCAGACCTCCGTCGACGGTCTGCGATCGCTGCTCAGGGATCTGCGCGGCACCTACATTCGCATGGTGCGCGACGGTGCGACGGCCCATATGATCGGCAGCGCCATCTCAGGCATCGGCCGCGCCTTCACCCAGCGCTTGCTCGAATTGGCCGAGCGGGAGCTGGGACCGCCTCCGGTTCCGTACTGCTTCATGGTGCTGGGATCGATGGCGCGGGACGAGCAATTGCTGGCCACCGACCAGGATAACGCACTGGTGTTGGACGATAGATTCGACCCGGCGCAGCACGACGAATATTTCAAGAAACTGGCCACCTTCGTCAGCGACGGGCTCGCACAATGCGGCTATAGCTACTGCAAGGGCGGCATCATGGCAACCAATGTCCAATGGCGTCAGCCATTGCGGGTGTGGCGCGACTATTTCAGCCAGTGGATCGAGAAGCCAAATGCCGCCACCCTTCTCAATAGTTACATCTTCTTTGATCTGGATGGGATCTATGGTCAGCTGCAAATGGTGGACGCGCTAAAGGCACTCTGCGCTGAAAAATCCAGAGCGACGCCCGCCTTCCTGGCGGCGATGGCCCGTAATGCATTGAACCGGACGCCACCGTTGGGTTTCTTTCGCACGTTCGTGATGGAAACCGACGGCAGGCAGAAACAGATCATCAACCTCAAGGGCCGTGGTACAGCGCCCCTGACCGACCTGATCCGCATCCATGCCCTGGCTTGCGGGACCACAGCGCAAAACTCCTTTGATCGACTCGAAGCCATCAGCACCACGCAGCTGGTGCAACCCGAGGCCATCGAGCATTTACGCTACGCACTGGAATTTCTTTCGATGGTGCGCATTCGACATCAGGCCGATGCCATCGAACAAGGCCGCAAACCGGACAACTACATCGAGCCCGAGCGCTTTTCCACGACTGAGCGTCACAACCTCAAAGAAGCGTTTCAGGTATTGAGTAATGCGCAGAAATTCTTGCGGTTCCGTTATCCCGGTCACGCCCGGCCAATACGATGAACAACCCACAGACTCCGAAGGGGCACGAAACTCTAGACTGGGCGGCACGCTTCAAGCTACTGGCGCAGCAAGCCCGGCACCCCCTGCTGCAGCGTTTCTATCAGGCTGGCGTTATCAGCGCCCAGACCCCGCTGGAGCAGGTAGAATTGCTGGCCATGGACCTGGAAACCACCGGTTTGAATGCGCTCACCGATAGTATCGTCAGTATCGGCCTGCTGCCTTTCACCCTGAAGCGGATACGCTGTGGCGAAGCCTTGTATTGGGTGATCAAGCCTTCGCAGCTGAGTCATGAATCGGTGACGTTTCACCGCATTACCCACTCCGACGTCCGTCATGCCCCCCGGTTGCCGGACGTCATGAAAAAAGTGCTGGAGACCATGGAGGGGAAAATCATGGTCGTGCATTACCGAGCCATTGAGCGCAACTTTCTAGATCAGGCGTTACGCCACCACTTCGGGGAAGGCCTGCATTTCCCGGTGATTGACACCATGCAATTGGAGGCGCGGCAGGTCTGCGGCGATCGCGGTTGGCTTTCCCGGCTGTTTCGGCGGTCCCCTGCCTCTATCCGGCTGGCGGACAGTCGCATGCGCTACCATCTGCCACCCTATCACGCCCATCATGCCTTGACCGATGCCCTGGCCACCGCGGAGCTGCTGCAAGCACAAATAGCCACTCACTACAGCCCATCCATCGCCATCAGGCAATTGTGGGATTGAAATGACATTGTGGCGAGGGAGCACGCTCCCTCGCCACAATGGGGTTAACGCTTCACTAGCGGCAAGATCAGATTAGGCTCGCGGTTCAGATATCAATCCCTTGACCAGCGAAATACAGCCCAGCAGCAAGACGATGGCAAACGGTAAACCCGTGGAAACCGCCATGGCTTGCAACGCGATTAAACCTCCGCCCAACAACAGGGCAATGGCAATCACTCCTCCGATTATGGCCCAGAAGACACGCTGTGGAACGGGCGCATCGACCTTGCCGCCGGCGGTGATCGTATCGATGACCAGGGAGCCGGAATCCGAAGAGGTGATGAAAAATACCATCACCAGCACGATACCGAGCAGTGACGTGACTTCCTTAAGCGGGAGCCCTTCGAGCATGGCAAACAGCTTGAGCTCCAACACCGCATCCTTGACCTCGCTAAGACCCTGGATGGCGGTCTGGTCGATGGCGGTTCCACCAAAGGTAGTCATCCACAACACCGACACCAGCGAAGGCACCAATAGAATCGTTGTCAAGAACGCGCGGACGGTACGGCCACGGCTGACACGGGCAATGAACATGCCTACGAAAGGCGACCAACTGAGCCACCAAGCCCAATAAAACGCCGTCCAGCCTTGGGTGAACTTGCTATCTGTGCGACCAAAGGGGTTGGAAAGCGCCGGTAAATATTCGGCATAGGTCACCAGATTCTTGAAGAAGCCGGTGAGGATAGCCAGAGTTGGCCCAACCACAATAATGAACAATAGCAGCAACAGCGCCAGGCCCATGTTGATTTCGGAAAGCAGCTTGACGCCCTTCTCCAGCCCGGCGAGCACCGACCAAAGGGCAATCAGGGTGATGCCGATGATCAGCACGACTTTGCTCACGTTGGTAGATTGAATGCCAAATAGGTGTTCAATCCCCGCTGCGGCCTGCTCGGCACCGACGCCCAGCGAAGTCGCCAGCCCGAACAACGTGGCGAATACCGCCAGGATGTCGATGATGTGGCCGGGCCATCCCCAGACGCGCTCACCCAGTAATGGGTAAAAGATCGAGCGTATCGAAAGCGGCAAGCCTTTGTTGAAGGAAAACAGAGCCAAGGATAACCCGACGATGGCATAGATGGCCCAAGGATGCAGGCCCCAGTGGAAGATCGTCGCAGCCATGGCCAGGTCAGCGGAGGCTTTCATGTCGCCCGCCGCGCCGCCCAGAGGGGCCCAGTCGGTACGCACTCCGGCGGCGTCGAGTGTGACACCTCCCATGGCCGCAGAGTAATGGGACATAGGCTCTGCTACGCCGTAGAACATCAGGCCAATGCCCATCCCGGCGGCAAACAGCATGGAGAGCCAGCCCAGGTACGAATAATCCGGCGTGGCATCCCTGCCGCCCAATCGAACCTTGCCCAGTGGCGAGACAATCAGTGCTAGACATAGCACCACAAAGATATTGGCAACACTCATGAAGAACCAGGCCAGGTGCTCGGTCAACCAACTGCGCATGGCGCTGAAAAGCGGTTCGACTTCATTCTGCAGGGCAAGCGTCACGATGACGAACAGCAGAATAGTAGCCGCGGAGATGATGAAAACTTTGCCGTGAATATCCAGGGAAAAAGAGAACTGACCTCGGATATTGTCCTGCCCGATAACGTAGTCGGTGTCGATAAGGTTGGCTTTGCCGCTTGGGGCTGGTATCCCCTCTATGCCGGTTGACTGGGATTGTCCTGATAGATCGTCTACAGGGTTTTTACCCACGAGAACTTCCTTTTATTAATGGCACGCTTCGGCGTGCAATGGTCTGATAGGCCCCGCTGTTCCTATGGTAAAAACGAGATGTGTGCGTATATATCCTAACAAAATTCGGTGGCCTGTTTGGGACATCGCCGCTGTTTAATCAAAAAGAGATTTAGTATGTACTAAACACGAGTTCAAAAACTTAGTATGGAAATTAAGCGAGCTATATATAAAATACAATGACCTGCCGCGCAGACAAGCCATACGTTCCCAAAAAAGGCCTGTCCGTGGACTGACGAATCTAATGGGGAATTCTTCCTCTAGAAATGCAGAAGCACCTGAGCATTTAGAACGTAGAATGGTTTCATCAAACACCCCATTGCTTGACTGGCGCACTTTCGTAGATAAATCTCTGTAGCCATCAGGCTAGCTAAGTCATCTTGAAAACCAGAAACTTCTCTTTTTCTACATGAATAAGCGAAGTTAGGGCATTTTAGCTTTATTTATTACACCCGCTATGTCAGTAAATTGCAGCAATTTAAAAGCAGAGGAAGTTTAGTAAAAATGTTCAAAATTAAAGTGAAAATGCTCTAATTCGATATGGCGGTTTTATGGCTGCAAGTCAGGATGAACTTGACTCTAAAAAGCTGGCCAGAAAAATGACGGAGCTAAGAAAGCCAAGTTCTGCATTGCACAGGATTCATCTCCTTTAGTTTGATCCTACGATGCATACCAATTACCTCTCCAACCCTGTCTTTACTACCCGCAGCGCAAACCCTTGCCACTATTGGCTTGTGCAATGACTAAAACAAAACCGGTTTGAGAACTTTTTTGAGAACAGAGAGCGAAATAAGGAACAAACTCGTTTGCTAAGGGATTTGGCCAGGCTAATGCCATCATCGAAAAACCCCCGTCCCACCGTGGGTTTTTCGAAAAAAAGGCCACATCAAATGATGTGGCCTTTTAATATTGGTGGTGCAGTCCAAGTTAAAAACAAACTTGTCTCATAGGGTAATGCGGGTTAGCGCAGATTTATGAAGGTTTCTGAAAGCTTGAGTAAGAGCAAAGCAATCACGATCTAACTAGACCCGTCTTTATTATGAAAGCTGCGTTGCATGTATAACTAATCCTCCCCACGCCAAAGTTTTGACCAGATTAAGATGGAATGAACTATCTGCAGTAATAGGCTCCCATATATACTTCCTATTACTTGGATTTTTTTTGATTGGGGAGCCCATATAAATCTTGAGAAACCCCTGCTATCGCATTATCAAGCTGCATTGTTTGCTTGCAAAATTAATATCTCTTTAATCGACTCTGAATAATTCTGGGAGCTTTATATGGCAAGAGTTTAATGCCAAAAAGAGGGCGTAGAAATTGCAAGAAATAAGCTTTTAACAGCATGTATGCTGCAAATTTTATAAAGGAAAGAGGCAGGCGGCGCAAGCAAACTCTGATAGACAATTTACCCTGCACTTCTCTTTTGCGCGCCCCATGCCAAGCAGGATAGTCAGATTGATTCCTTGCAATTCTCTATCCTAATTTATGCCTTTAAACCATTGAAAAATAAGGTCTCCCGAATGATTTAGGATCGATTAAGAACCTCTGCATAACCCTCGTAGCCGCGTCATCCCTCCTTGCCGTATAGTGTGCTGGCACCTGCTATAGGGATATGGAGAGGATGTGCCTTAGATTGAGGTATTTTGCGCTTAGAGCATTGATCACCTCGGCAGTAAAATAATCCCCCCTAATTTTTTTTAAATTTTTGAGAGCGGGCCACTTATATATCGAGTCAAATTCGAGGTATTCACAGTAACGAAGATCTAACTCTTCTAGATTGGGGAATTTTTGCAACAAAGCAATAAGTTTCTCGCTAGTGAGATTTTCCCCATGTCCAGAAAGGTTTAATTTTTTTACATAGTTGAAAGCAGGCCACTCATGCATCGAATTAAATTTAAGGTGTGTACAATCGCTAAGGTCTAACTCTTCTAGATTGGGGAATTTTTGCAACAAAGCAATAAGTTTCTTGCTAGTGAGATTTTCCCCATGCCCAGAAAGGTTTAATTTTTTTACATGCTTGAGAGCGGGCCACTCATGCATCGAATTAAATTTAAGGTGTGTACAGTTACTAAGGTCTAACTCTTCCAGATTAGGGAATCTTTCCAATAAAGCAGCGAGTTTATCGTCAGTGAGTTTCTTATTTATAGAAAGGTTTAATTTTTTTACATGCTTGAGAGTGGGCCACTTATCCACCGAGTTGAATTCTAGGTTCGAACACTTATAAAGTTGTAACTCTTCCAGATCGGGGAATTTTTCCAGCAAAGCAGCAAGCTTATTGTCAGTGAGCTGGTCATTCATAGAAAGGTCTAATTTTTTTACATGTTTGAGAGCGGGCCACTTATCCACTGAATCAAATTTGAGGGATGTACAGTAACTAAGTTGTAACTCTTTCAGATCAGGGAATTTTTCCAGCAAAGTAGGGAGTTCTTCATCGGTAAGTTTAACACTCCATCTAATATCTAAACTTTCAATCCCCGCATTTGGCTTCATATTTTCCCAATTGGGCGAGAATTCAAATTTGCTATCAAATTTGAGATGCAATTCTCCGCTAAGCCTAAATGAATTTAGTGCGACTTTTAATTCTTCACTGGTCTTAACCGTTACTACGACTTTAATCATCTCCAGATTGGGAAATTTTTTTAGCAAAGCAGCGAGCTTATTGGCAGTGAGCTCGTGATTCATAGAAAGGTCTAATTTTTTTACATGTTTGAGAGTGGGCCATTTATCCACTGAATCAAATTTGAGGGATGTACAGTAACTAAGTTGTAACTCTTTCAGATTGGGGAATTTTTCCAGCAAAGTAGGGAGTTTTTCATCGGTAAGTTTAATACTACATCTAATATCTAAACTTTCAACTCCCTCATTCGGCTCCATATTTTCCCAATTGGACGGGAATTCAAATTCGCTATCAAATTTGAGATGCGATTCTCTGCCAGGCCTAAATGAATTTAGTGCGCTTTTTAATTCTTCACTGGTCTTAACCGCTACTACGATTTTAATCACTTTTCCAGCTTGTCCAGCCCAATCTTGACAGACTAGTGATGCTTGTTTTTTATCCTCAAAAGGAAGCCAATTAAAAATGTTTAACCATATTTCTGGTGGGCACCTTTGAGCTAGAAAGAGTTTTCCAGCGCTTGTTAAATCAGATAACGTTTCCCTTACCTCTAAAGAAGAGGTGGGTTGAGCAGAGGAGGGGGAAATTGGGCGAGCTATATATGCAACATTGCTAGAATTCTGCGTATTGGTTATCGAGTTAGTCATACTGATTACGGAATTTAAATGAAGATAAACTAGTGATAATTAAAGGTAGTACGCTTTTGCTAAGTGCGTTCTCTACAACAAGTTTTTCAGCAAGAATGGAACTAAGAGCTTAAGAATGATCCTGCAAGCTAACCACGTGCAGTTAGCTATTGCTTTCGCAATTTATAGCGTATCCACGATGGATCGCATTGAATATATTGGCTCTCGCGGGATATAGACTGGAAAGCGTATCTGGTGCTACTTTCAAAGTCTTGCCTGGTGCAAAGAAGTAGGCGTATACAAAATCAAGCTTCCTGTAGCCCCTTGATAGCACGCTTCTTACGGCGCTGGGCTTTTACTCTTGCCTATCAGACGAGATATTCCGCATTGTAAGACAGAAAAATAAGAATTTAAGAAAATCTTAAAATATTCTTGAGCGACTAGCGACGCACGCGATGGGGTGCTACAAGCTCTTACGCGATATGCTGCCAGCCTTCGTGACGCCAGGTAATTAAAATCCGCGTTTTCTGTAGCTCAACGCGCTTAATCAGTAGATGCACGATGCGCTGTTGTTCAGCAGGAAATAGGTGGTTTCACACTTTTCCGAGACGGTTTAGTGCGGCCACCACGGTCGCTTCGTCCAGAGGATCTTGATGGTTAGCGGGTAATGATGCATCAATCGACTTTACGGCATCCAGTATGCCCACGCATATCGCTGCGGTACTCAGTGCTTCTTTGACTTGCTCCATGACTGCCGCTTCGATTTCAACGGCTGGCATATTTCTGGTGGAGCTGGCCCATGCACCTTGGAGTTTATTGACTGAGGGCGAGCCACCCCGTTTGAGAACAGAGTGCGAAATAGGGGACAAACTCGTTTATTTTTAGATTTTGTTAGGCTGAAGTCATCATCGCAAAACCGCGCAACCACTGTCCCGCAGTGGGTTTGCGCAGATAAAAAAAGCCGCATCCAAAGATGCGGCTTTAAATTGGTGGAGCATTTGTATTTCAAAACAAACTTGTCTCATGGGGTAATGCAGGTTAGTGCAAGCTCATGCGGATTTAAAAAACTAGCCTCATTGAAGGCGTTTCCGGTCCCGCTTAGAATAAGGGATATCTTTTACCATAGAGCAAGAGCATCCACTGATTTCAGGATCAATCAACATTAAAATAATAAGATTATTCATTCTTATCTTGCAAATCTAGACTGACCACCTGAATCCTCTATCAGCCAGATAGTTTTTATTAAGATAATTCTCATGAGCAATACCATTCTTTTTTGTCTGCCTCTTGATCGTACCCCATTTTTGGTCGTGCCCGAAACCAGATATTTGTAATTAGCCTTGACACTATTCCTCTTCAATCCTTTATCCAGATAACTGCTTCGGCGTTTTTTTATCGTCTGCTCTCTGCCTAAATTACCTCTTCTCCTCAAAATAGTATTCCATACATCTACCCCGGTAGTCCCACTTAAAAACAAATTTCTCTCATGAAGCAAGACGGGTTATTGCAAGCTCATAAGGGTTTTAACAAACTAACTTAAATGCGCTTCTGACCCCGCCTGGAATAGCTGGCACCTTTTTTTATAAAGCAAAAGGATCACCTTATTCTTGGGACTATTAATATCAAAAGAATAAACCTTCACTTATTAATCTTATTAACCTGCATTCATCACCTGATTACTGCAGCCTGACTTCCAATCTATATTTCCCTGGTAAGCAGTGTTGAAGCCAAGCGCACACAGCCTGGTAGTAGGCTTCATGCATTGCTGCGCCCCATTTCCTCCGTGCATGTTTGCACCGCTAACCCTTCTTGTAGAGCGCTGGAGGCGATTTTGTTTTGTAGCCTGGTTTTGCACCGCGAATTGCGCGCGCAATTGTTAAAAAATTAGTGTTGGCTTACTAGATCGAGCGCTGCATTTTGCGACTGAAACTAATAAATAACAGGAAAAAATTATGTTGGGCAGCATCTTATCGTCACCCCGCAGCACGCTTTCTTCAGAGCAAACGCTTGACCTTGCCAACTCTTATTTGAAATTAGCACGCGAGCACTATGGCAAAAGAAAATTTACAGTGGCACTGCCATTATATGAACAGGCGGCAATCGCCCTTGAAAAGTTGGACCCGGAGCATCGGAAGTTATCTTTATCATACTGGACGGGCAAGTTTAGAAAGGCCTCCTATGAGCCAAGGACGCAAGAGGATCAAACCTTCAAAACACTCCTCGCTGAAGTTTATATAGAGCGTGGTGAAACATTCCAGGCGTTAGGTCATTACACCAAAGCACAGGCCAGCTATAAAAATGCTCACAAATATGGGCATCCCGAAGCGGTCAATAAACTAGATCAGCTCAAAAGCTTATTGCCTGCTAAAGGATTTCATCTCTTCGGCCAAGGATCAACCCATAGCTCTCGTGTTTATTTGCTTTCTTCCACGGCTGCTGTGTCAACACCTTTTCCCCCTGAGCAAGCCATAAGCGACAATCTTACAGTCTTTTTTATTAATAATCCGACTGTTGAGGAACCACAACTTCTTGGTTGGCCAGAAAATAATAAATTTAAAAACACTCAAGAACTCATCGCTTTTTTTAAGCAACATGAAACAGCTGCAAATGGATTAAGTCAACATAAAGAGGCGCAGGAAAAATTAACACAGCATGAAGAAGCGATAGATGGGCTAAAGCAGCCTAATCTCTCGCAGGAAAAAAGGCGTGCGTTAAAAGCACAGGTTCTATCACAGGAGAAAAAGCAGACATTAGAAAAGCTTCTTCTGTCGCCAGAGCAACATCAGGCCTTAACAACGCATGAACTATCTAAAAATCAGCAAGGCACTCTGTTATTGCTGGCACGAGGGGTGCTAAATGAATTTGCAAAGAAGGGAGATAAAACCTGTCACGATATCTGCGAGGTGGTGACCTTAGCGGCCATTTCAGATCTAAAATTACAACGATCTTTAATAGGCCAGTTTATTAAGGCAATTTATGAAGATCCTTTATTGGATGAAGAGTTACTCAACGGCTTAGCGCAAGTCATTCGCCATCTTAAGCCCGGCGAATTGAATGCCAATGATGGGGTACAAATTCTAAAGATCTTACATAATAAGCAAGAAGATCTCCATGACAATACCACCGATGACGGTTTTGCATTGCTACAAGCCTTAACAGCCTTGCTCGATGCAATGGCAGACGCCGAGATCAAAGGTTTAAGCCGAGATCAGCTTCACTCCCCGCTATATAAAACATTGCAAACGTTAAGTGAGAGTGAGGACGTGCGCTTCGCTTTTCAGGCGAGCTATGCTTGCCAAGCGTTGCTGCATGTTCCTGATGATGAGAAGCTCTGGCAAAGTGTCTTTCGACGCACTCTCGCGGTAGGCGGAGGGGTAATGGCGTTAGCGACTGTAGTTAGAACGTGTGACCCTCAAAAATTATTTGAAATGTTTGAGCACTTTAGCCAAGCGTTTGAAGGGCTTGACAAGGTCTTGAGCACAGCCAACGAAATATATAATCAGGGACAAGCGTTATATCAAAAAGGCGCAAACATTGTCGATAATGTCCGCACTATTCGAGAAGGTCTAAGTTTTAATTTCAAGCGTCCGTGGTACACCGCGCTGCGGTATACGGATTTTTTGATTCAAAGCCAGCAGTTTATGGCGTTAGAGGCTTTTGCTTTGCAAATGCCTGTAGAAACGCGCAAGTATCCGCATTTTGTAACAGGGCTGAGTCAGCAACTAGAGCAGGTGGTTCGGACCACTGCTGATCTTAGCGTACGGCAAAGCGCGCTAGCCTTTTTAGCCGATTTGTATCACAACGACGAGCGCTGGGGTCGGCTCGCTAAGCCGATGATCATCAGAGGCCTAGCCCGCGCATTGCAGGTAGCCCAAGCAGCCGAACCCGCTATACAGGAGGCTGCTGATGCGTGTTTACGCCGCTTGGCGCAAGGCCTAACGCCTTATAAACAGACGCTCGACCAACAATATTTAGAAAAACTACGCAGCGTACGAGAAGAAGTAAGAGAACCGCTTTTGTTCGAGTCTGACACGGCGGAAGCTTTTCCAACCGCACTATTGCAAAAGGTTGAACAGGAACGCTCTTTACAAAATATTGATACCGAGTTTGAGCTCTTAAATAAAAAACTGGCTGAATTGACGCAAGGATGGGGAAGGGATAACCCTGCTGCGTTGAGTGAGGCCTTAGCTTCTTTAAAGGACTCCTATCTAAAAGAGACCTTCGATCTGTACATTCCTCTGCAGGGTAAAAAGCAAGGCAGCCGGGCTGAGGATGCCTTTGGATTGGAAAAAGGGGTTCTAGATTTTTTAAACTCCAGGCAGGAAAGTGTTCTGCTTATCCACGGTGAAGCGGGCGTGGGCAAATCTACGTTTGGCCGCCAGTTGGCCCAAAAGCTATGGGAAAAAAGCATTGGGGACGAAGGAACCCAAAGCAACCCAAAAAAGATTATCCCATTGCTTATTCCGTTGGCAGCTATGACGAGTCCAGCAAATAACTTGATTCAAGCATATTTAAAGCAACAAGGCTTTTCTACCCAAGCTATCCAAAAATTAAAACAAGAAGAAAATCAAACCCTCGTGTTTATTTTAGATGGGTATGATGAGATTGCTGGCATTCAGAATTTATATATATCAAATGAATTGGATAAGTGGCCAGCTAAAGTGATTATTAGTTGCCGCACAGAATATCTGGCTAGCTTGGGTAAAGACTATCAAAGCAGATTTCTTCCAAAGGGAGACGAAAAAGAGAGCTTGAAGGCATTTCGGGAAATTGCGCTACTGCCGTTCGCAGATGAGCAAATCCGAGAATATATCAATAAGTATATACAACAGAAAAACCCTGACGGATGGAGCGATAAGGACTACTGGCAGCTTATCGAACGGATTCCAAATTTAAAAGATTTAGTTAGAAACCCTTTCTTGCTCACCATTACCATTGAGGTATTACCGAATTTGTTGGAACCTGGGCAAGAAGCTGCTACAGCACAAATAACACGTATAGATTTATACGATCAATTCGTGCGGCAGTGGTTTGCACGTGCTAAACAAAAGTTAGAAGCTAAACAACTAGCAAAGGACGAAAAAGCGGCCTTTGAAGATTTGATTCATGATGACTTTGTTCAGTGCGGTATTCAATTCGCCAAAGACTTAGCTGCGGCCATGTATATTCATAATGCTGGTAACCCCGTCCTAGAATACAGTCGTTTTAAAGATGCTTCCTGGAAACAGGTATTTTTTGGCCCAGGTGAAGACCAAAAGTTGCTTCGCCAGGCATGGCCTTTACATCGTATTAGAAATCAATACCAATTTATTCATAAGTCGCTCCTCGAATATTTTATGGCAAGGGCAGTATTTGAACCAGGCACAAGTGCACAGCTCATTGAGGAAGAGGAAAGTTCAGCGTTCCAGTCGCTAGCTGAAGCTGCTGATAATAGTACTAATTTACGCTTAAGACGCTTAAGCTTTGAAAGCGAGATTGCCAAAGAAGAGATCTCTGCTAATACTGAAAACACTTCCTTGCTATTTAAGAAAAATTTTGCAAGCCATCCCAGCGTTATTCATTTTCTAGCTGAACGTGCGCGAAAAGAGCCGGTATTTAAAGCCCAGTTATTTGATTTCATTAAATACTCCAAGGATGAAACACAGGGTAAAGATTTTCGCAAAGCCGCCGCAAATGCGATCACCATTTTGATTAGAGCAGGTGTGCAATTTAATGGCGAGAATTTAGAGGGCATTCAGGTGCCAGGAGCAGATTTAAGCTATGGATCATTCGATCACGCACAGTTGCAAAAAACGGATTTAAGGAATGTTAATTTCCAAAATGCCTGGTTACAGGCAGCAGATTTAAACGGCGCTAAGATGGAAGGCGTGCAATTTGGAGAATGGCCAGGGTTGCAACAAGAAGATATGGTAACGGTTTGCACGCATTCGCCCGACAGAAAAACCTTCGCAGTCGGTCTTGCAAACGGCAATATCAGCTTGTATGACGCTTCGACCTGGAAAAAGCGCCGTAGCTTAAACGGCCATACTGATTGGGTAAATAGCATAGTGTATTCGCCCAATGGCGAGCAAATTGCCTCTGCGAGTCGCGACAAGACGATACGGCAGTGGAAGGCGCAAACCGGTCAGCCTACCCACATCTTAAGTGACCATACTAATGATGTTACTAGCGTGGTATATGCGCCCAATGGCGAGCAAATTGCCTCTGCGAGTCGCGACAAGACAATACGGGTATGGAATGCACAAACCGGTACCCTCGAGCTAATTTTACTAGGCCATACTAACGATGTTACTAGCGTGATGTATTCGCCCAATAGCCAACAAATTGTCTCTGCGAGTCGCGACAAGACGATACGACTGTGGGACACCCAAACTGGGGAATCCGGGCCCATCTTAGGGCGTCATACTATCGCTAGCGAGATTACTAGTGTGGCGTATTCCCCCGACGCCCAAAAAATTGCCTCTGCGAGTCGCGACAACACGATACGGTTGTGGGATGTGCAAACCGGTGCCATCGAGCTTACCTTGGAAGGCCATACTAGCGAGATTACTAGCGTGGCGTATTCGCCAAACGCCCAACACATTGCCTCGGCTAGTCGCGACAACACGATACGGGTATGGGATGTGCAAACCGGAGTACTCGTGCGCATCTTGGAAGGCCATACTAGCGATGTTACTAGCGTGGCGTATTCCCCCGACGCCCAACACATTGCCTCTGCGAGTCGAGACAAGACGATACGGTTGTGGGATGTGCAAACCGGGGAACACATGCATACCTTAGAGGGCCATACTAGCGATGTTACTAGCGTAGTATATTCCCCCAACGCCCGACAAATTGCCTCGGCTAGCAGCGACAAGACGATACGGGTATGGGATGTGCAAACCGGAGTACCCGTGCGCACCTTAGAAGGCCATACTAGCGATGTTACTAGCGTGGCGTATTCCCCCGACGCCCAGCAAATTGCCTCGGCTAGTCGCGATAACACGATACGGGTATGGGATGTGCAAACCGGTGCCATCGAGCTCACCTTGGAAGGCCATACTAGCGAGATTACTAGCGTGGTGTATTCCCCCGACGCCCAACACATTGCCTCGGCTAGTCGCGACAACATGATACAGGTGTGGGATGCGCAAACTGGGGAACTCATGCATACCTTAGAAGGCCATACTAGCGATGTTACTAGCGTGGTGTATTCCCCCGACGCCCAACAAATTGTCTCGGCTAGTAGCGACAAGACAATACGGGTGTGGGACGCGCGTAGCGGGAAATTCGAGCATATCTTAGGGAATCATGCTAGGGAGGTAACTAGCGCGTTGTATTCTCCCACCGCCCAACAAATTGTCTCTACTAGTAACGACCATACGATACGGATGTGGGATGCGCAAACAGGTGCCCTCATACACATATTACGAGCCCATATTAGTGATGTTACTAACGCAGTGTATTCGCCCAATGGCGAGCAAATTGCCTCTGCGAGTCGAGACAAGACGATACGGTTGTGGGATGTGCAAACCGGGGAACTCATGCATACCTTAGAGGGCCATACTAGCGATGTTACTAGCGTAGTGTATTCCCCCGACGCCCAACAAATTGCCTCTGCGAGTCGCGACAATACGATACGGTTATGGAATGCGAGAACAGGTGAACCCACCAACACCTTAAGCGGACATACTGACGGGGTTATGGGCGTCGCGTATTTTCTAGACGGCAAGCAGCTCGTCTCTGGCAGCAGGGACAAAACGGTCCGCGTGTGGTCTTTGTCAGCCCCCGGTACTGCGCTACGCATTTTGTCAGGGCATGACGATGGGGTTATGAGCGTCTCAGTATCGCCGGATGGTCAGCATGTGGTTTCCGGTAGTAGGGACAATACAGTGCGGCTGTGGGACATGCAAACTGGTGTGCTCGCCCATATCTTAAGCAGCCATACTGGCTATGTTACTCGCGTGGTGTATTCGCCCAACGGGCAGCAACTCGCCTCCAGCAGCGAGGATATGACAGTACTGGTGTGGGACGCGCAAATCGGTCAGCTCATCCACCCCTTAAAGGGCCATACTGCCCAGGTTACTCACGTGGTGTATTCGCCCAGTGGCAAGCAAATCACCTCTGCTAGTGGCGACCGGACGATACGGCTGTGGGACGCGCAAAGCGGTCAGCTCACCCATACCTTAGAGCGCCATACTAGCGATATTACCAGCATAGTGTATTCGCCCAGAGGCGGGCAAATTGCCTCGGCTAGTGGCGATCGAACGATACGGTTCTGGGACGCGCAAAGCGGTCAGCTCACCCACACCTTAAAGGGCCATACTAGCGATATTACTAGCGTAGTGTATTCGCCCAGAGGCGGGCAAATTGCCTCGGCTAGTGGCGATCGAACGATACGGCTATGGGACGCGAATACCGGTACCCTCAAGCGCACCCTACAAGGCCATACTAGCGATGTTACTAGCGTGGTGTATTCGCCCAGCGGCAAGCAGCTTGCTTCCGGCAGTGATGACCAGACGGTACGGCTGTGGGACGCGCAAAGCGGTCTGCTCATCCACACCTTAGCGGGCCATACTAGCGATATTACTAGCGTAGTGTATTCGCTAAGCGGTGAGCAGCTTGCTTCCGGCAGTGATGACCAGACGGTACGGCTGTGGGATGCGCAAACGGGGCAGTGTCTGGCGGTGATTCGAGGTTTTAGTGGGAGGGTTAATAGTGTCGTCTGGAAAACAACCTCCGACGGCAACTATTTGGTGACCGGCAGTCAAGACAAATCAGTCCGTGTGTGGCAGGTAATAGCGAATGATGGTCAGTGTCGAGTAGTCTTGCGTTGGAGCTCGTCGCAAGAGGCGCTTACGGCGGTGAATACGGTTATCCAGGACGTGCAAGGCTTAAGTCCGGTGAATCAACGACTTTTAGAGCAGCGCGGGGCTGTGGGTAAGCCGATTCCGCCTTTAAACTTCGACCAGACGAGTAAGCAGCTAATCGGAGTGACCGCTGCGGTATCTAAATTCAAACAGCTGTCAAAACGCAGGACGTTAGATACCCTCCCTGCAACACAACCCGCTGTACAGTCGGTAAGTCCAGTGTCATCGGCAAACGAGCAGTCCTTACTCTCTCACCTTGCCTGAGGCCATCATCGCTGACTGACAATGTCGATTATTTACTCTTCTCTGCAACCTTGAAAAATCGAGCGCTGATTTGCAACCCTCTGAAGTTAACTAGAGGGTTGCGCGTTCGCCTTGAGTCACATTTCAAAAACAAATTTCTCCCTGTTGAATCGCACAGAACTCGTCTGTTTTAGTTTGCTCCTACAACACATACTAATTACCTCTTCAAACCTCTCTCTATTGCCCGCAGCACAAACCCTTTCCATTATTGGCTTGTGCCATGATTAGAATTAAATTATTTTGAGATATTTTTTGAGAGATGAAAGAAAAATAAGGAAAAAACTCGTTTATTTTTGGATTATGTCAGGCTGGAATCATCATCGCAAACCCTCGTTCTGCCATGGGTTTGCGCCTATAAAAAAATCTGCATCCAAAGGTTATATGTCTGACTATATATATTGCTTCTACTATCAATATCTCTTTTTCTATTTGGCTTTTTTTGCTTGAAGACGCGGCTGCCATGCTGGCGAAGCTCCTGAACCGATTATCGCATCTACAAGGCGTTCTATTTTCCAAATTCACAAGTCCATTATTGAAGATAATGTCTGTATCTTCAATTGTCTATTTTTTAAAATAGCATTTGAGTTTTATTGTGAAATTAAAAAATAAATCCCAAACTATCCAAAGAGATAGTTTGGGATTTAATGATGTTTTGTCTATGACATAGTAGCTTAGCGATAAACAATACTTATATAAAGTTGCCGAGATTGCGCATTACTTTATTTCACTTTTATTTATCAATGGATTACTTTAGTTTATCCATTTTGTGTGCGATATCGCTTCCCTGCAAAGGGGAGAGGAACCTCGATTGTCAGAATATAGTTGCCATTAAAATAGAATTATCTTGCAAGAATTTCAGAGTCACACGCAATGATCTATATGCATTATTAGATTTGTCTGAATATCTAGTTGGTTTTGCATGCACTCGATGGTTGAGTGCTGTATGCGTCTATATAAGCTAGGCTGTTTTTAGAGGCATCGCCTCTTCTCATATCCAATCTTTAATGGTTGGGTTTCTGCTTTTTTCTAATAGGAACTCCATGCTTTAGAGCAGCTTGGCGGTATGGAAGGTGTTCTATGCTTGCTTTGTACTGGCTTAAGAATTGGAGCATAGCTATCGAACGCTTTAATCAGTGGATATGTTTTGGCTTAACGCTTAATTATTTGGACTTACTTTCTCTTAAATATTTATAGCTTTTTTGCCGCGAACATGGCTCATATTGTTAAATGCTCTGACATAGAGCCGCATTTAAATAAGTTTTCTAATTTTAAACAGAGTATTAATAATTATGATCAAAGTAGTTAATGCGATATCAGCTCAACAAATTCCAAAAGCTGACACTTCATCCAATGAGCAGAGACAAATCGAAGTTAATGCTAATACAGAGACGCATTCCTCTACTGTTGATCTTACCCCTCCCAATTCAGTAGGCATTTCGTGCAACTCTTATCAAGAGTTCGATGTGCCTTCTTCAGGCGTAATCCTAGAAAATGGCCCTGCGGTGCGGATGGTCTTAAATAAAGTCATAGGCTATAAGCCATCCAAGTTTGATGGCATCGTAAAAGTCGCGGGGCAACTCGCTCAACTCGTATTTTCTAATGCTTATGGCATTCATTTATGGGGATGCAATTTCCTCAATATCAGCCGTATTATATTTACGACGGGTGAGCCGATTATAGGTGGTGATGGCAATCTCGAAGCATTTCGCGTGAGCAAAGGCCATATTAAGATCAAAAATGCCACCAAGCTCAAGCAGTTTGATCAAATTGACCTCATCGCCTATTCCATTAAAATAAATGGCGAATTGCAGGCCAATAAAATCAACATTAGCACTGGCAAGCATCAAATCAATTACACGAATTTAGGCGTGCCGATGATTGCCGCTCCACAAAGGCAATCAGAGACGAGTATCGAGGTTGAGCAAAATGATCAGGTAGATGCAGGTCGTCTGGAATTCGCTAAAAAAGCTCAGATACATGCTCATGAGCACCTAAAAATTAAAGCGTCCATCTTAGAAAATTCAAGCCGTCAAATTCAATCAAGCGGTGATTTAACACTTGAAGTAGATCGCTTAGATAATGCCGGCACACTGCGTGCTCAGCGCGATATTTCGCTGGAAGCGAAAACCCTGGAGAATCAATCAAATGCCCTGATCGACGGGCAAATTCTGACTCTGAACGCCCAAGAACAGCTCAAAAATCAAGGTGTGATCCAAGGCAGCACCGTAGCCATCAGTACGCAGGGTTTGATCAATGATGGCACAGAAAATACAGAAGAACATCAAGCTGGAAAGATCATCGCGGAGCATCAACTTATCATTCAAGCGCAGACATTGCACAACCAAGAACAGGGGGTAGTGTATAGCGATGGCGAGTTAACTATAGGAGACATTCCTGATACTCCGTACAAAGTGGACGGAGCAATGCAGGAGCTCGTTAATTCGAACTCTTCTACGATAGAGTCAAGAAAGAAACTATCGATTCAGGCGGGTTATTTAGATAATGAAGATGGGCAAATTAAGGCCGGCTCAGCACTTATTTTAAGGAGTCAGGCAGTTACCAATCGGCAGGGATGCATAGAAGCGAAGGGCGATCAAAGCGTATTGGATGTTCGAGCCAAGACGATTGATAATATTTCTGGCTGGTTGCTTAATGCGGGTACAGGAAAGACCCAGATTATTGCTCAGGAAGCGCTAGGCAATTCTAATCCTGAGGCAATCGAAGGAGCCGGGATAATCTTTGGTAAAGGCCTAGTGACTATTCAGTCCCCTGAACTGTTAAATGACGCAGGTGGAGCCATTATTTCGGATCAGATACTCAAAATAAAAGCTCCTCTATTTGCTCATAGGCGAAGTACCTTATCGGCAAGCCAAAGACTTGAGATTAATACGGATCAATTAACCAGTGCCGGAGGATTGATAGCAGTTGGTGATGACGAGAAACTTAAGACAGAGACCTCGCCGAGCGTAAAAGACCTCCCCCCTTATATTTCTCACGTAGGCGTGCTTAAAGTGCGTGCCAAAAAAGTGATCAACACTTGGTATAAAGGTGAAAAAGTACAAAACACCCTGATCCGCGTACAAGGCAGAATCACCATAAAAGCGCAGGCTATCTACAATACGTATAAAACCCAGATTTTAGGGCAACACGTCACCCTAAGCGCAGTAAAGCTTTTCTCTAACTCGAATAGTGCCATTTCTGCACATGATGCATTCACGCTCATGACTGAGCATTTTGTAAATACTCAAGGAGGGAGTTTACAAAGCAAAGGAGAAATTCTGCTCAAGGTGAAAGAGCTAGAAAATCGAGAGCGTGCTTTGATTGATGGCAGATTCTTGACGTTACTCTTACAGAATCAGTTCAAAAATAGCGGAGTGATTCAAGGCAGCACAATTACTATCAATGCACGGAGTCTGATTAATGATGGTGGGATTTCTGCAAGTG
Source organism: Mycoavidus cysteinexigens (assembly GCA_031963005.1). Lineage (GTDB taxonomy): Bacteria > Pseudomonadota > Gammaproteobacteria > Burkholderiales > Burkholderiaceae > JASSUD01. The sequence continues at coordinate 81,575 of JASSUL010000010.1, forward strand.
ATGCATTCACACTCACGGCTGAGCATCTTGTAAATACTCATGGAGCGACTTTACAAAGCAATGGAGATATTCTGCTTGAAGTGAAAGAGCAGGAGAGTCGAGCGCGTGCTTTGATTGCTCGCAGATTCTTGACATTCCCCCTACAGAATCAGTTCAAAAATAGCGGAGTGATTCAAGGCAGCACAATTACTATCAATGCACGGAATCTGATTAATGATGGTGGGATTTTTGCAAGTAATGCATTCACACTCACGGCTGAGCATCTTGTAAATACTCATGGAGCGACTTTACAAAGCAATGGAGATATTCTGCTTGAAGTGAAAGAGC
>JASSUL010000011.1:0-75684 GCA_031963005.1 Mycoavidus cysteinexigens
TAACTTCACTATCTGAATCGTTCAGGGCGGCTTCTAAGGCAGATTCAGCTTCCGGGGATAGCGCGGCTGACTGCTGACCTAACCGTAACGCCGCATTACGTCTAAGGAAATTAGAGTACTGTTGATTGCCAACCGCCTCGACTAAGATAGGAGTCACTTTATCTAAGAAGTGGCCTTTGTTGGCTAATGCCAAAGCCGCTCGAATTTTAACTTGGCTATCTGGATCATTTAGGGCGGCTTCTAAGGCAGATCGGGCCTCCTGGGATAGCGCGGCTGACTGCTGAGCTAACCGTAACGCCGCATTACGTCTAAGGAAATTAGAGTACTGTTGATTGCCAACCGCCTCGACTAAGATGGGAGTCACTTTATCTAAGAAAAGGCCTTTGCGAGCTAATGCCGCAGCAGTCTGAATTTTAACTTGGCTATCTGAATCGTTAAGAGCGGCTTCTAAAACAGACCGGACCTCTTGGGATGGGGCTGCCGACTGCTCACCTAACCGTAACACAGCACTGCGTCTAAGCCAGTTAGTGCACTGCTGATTGGCAACCGCCTCCACTAAGATAGAAGTCACTTTATCTAAGAAGTGGCCTTTGTTGGATAATGCCACAGCCGCATGAATTTTAACTTGGTTATTTGGATCGTTCAGGGCGACTTTTAAGGTAGATCGGGCTTCCGAGGATAGGGCTGCTGGCTGTTCACCCAGCGCAAACACAACATCACGTCTAAGCCAATTAGCGTACTGCTGATTGCCAACCGCCTCCACTAAAATAGGGATCGCTTCATCTAAGAAAAGGCCGTTGCGGGCTAATGCCGCAGCAGCATAGAGTCTGATGCCTTTATCATCATTTTTGAGAGATCTCTTCAATGCTAAGCGAGCCTGTTCAGGCATGACTGACAATTTGCCCAATGCACAGGTAGCGTCACTTCGATACGCTAATGGATATTGCCTATTTTCTATCGTATCTAATAGGATTGCTGTCTGTGCCTCAGATAACTGGGCATAAGAGGCCAATGTTATGGCGATCTCAACCTTAACCCATTGATCTTGATTCTGCTTTGCAAGCGCCGCCTCTAAAATTAAGCGAACTTTCTCAGGCAGGATAGCTTCCTGGCGCAACACATAGACCGCATTCGCTCTCTCTACCGCTGCATACTTGTCTTCATTCTGTACCGCCTCTAGCAGCACTTGAATAGCCTCCTCAGGCAACTGACCTCTCCCCGCCAATGCAATAGCTGCTTTAAGTTGAATTCCTTGATCTTGATCTTTTAGTGTCGCTTCTAAGGCTGAGCAAACGTCCTGAGAGAGGATGGGTTGCTGGCACAAGGCAACGGCAGCATTGGCCCTATACATTACCTCGTATTGCTCTGTTTGATGCTTGATGCCATTTAGCAAGATTTCTATATATTCGTCAGGCAATGGCTCATAATTGGATAATGCTATGGTAGCTTGAATTTTGACCCATTCATCTTGATTTTGATGATCGATTACTTCTTTTAGAACTAAGCGAACTTCTGTCGGCAATACGGGTTGTTGACCTAATATAGCGGCAGCTTTGGCTCTATGCGTAGCTTCATAATTCCCAATGGGATTTTTCAGCACTTTAATCAAAACTTGAATTTCAAATTTAGTCAATGTCCTGTCATGTTTGAATCCTTCAAGAAAAGCGACAGCAGCTTGTTTTGCTTCATCAGCGTCTCTCTCATAAATTGCCCTTTGCTGCGTTAAGGAGAGAATTTGCTGACCTCTGCTTAAAAGCTCTTGAGAGGCGACTTGATCAAGTTGCTCTAAACCATCTGCTAATCTGTCTTGTAGATCCTCTCTAAGCGGAAAATAATCTGCCACCACCCGAGCAGTCACAGGTTGAACATTCACAGGTTGAACAGTCGCATCTAGAGCAGCCTGCCGTGCCAACTTATATGTATTCACGGCCTCTGTCACGTCAGATGGCGTGTCACTTTCTGCTTGAGCCTCTGCATTTTTTTTCTTTACTATTTCATCGTGATATTCATCGACTCCATCACGCAATCCTTGTCTTATTTGTTGCAGCGTAGCTTGATAGTGTGCCGAAGTTGGCGGAATTATATTCATTGTTATTTCTCTAATAAAATAAGCCTAGATATTTCATTTCAAAATCAGTGCTAGATAAGAAATACAGCCAACTTAACGATCAAAAACTTCCTATCGCAGGAATGCACCTACTGCAGCCAGATAACTCCATTTCAGCGGGACGTTTTCACTAGCACACATGCAACTAAAGCCCGTATTAATACAACGAATATAAGAAATATCGTATGCGTAATTAAATGGATATTTGAAGTTACTCTCTCTGAGGGATTGGCATCTCGTTTTCATTTTTGAAGAGTGCCTTTCCTCGTCACTCATACATGCATTTAGGATGCAAAAATACTACGGTATTAACCTTATGCGATTTAGCAAATAGCTTCAAAAACAAAATATCCCTATGCTCCCAAAAAAACAGAAAAACCTTTTTTCCGTTTCTTCAGCCGGGGATATGTATGGAAAATTTCTTACAATCAGACGACGAATTGATCAGGCAAGAGAACCTTAAATTACTGATGGAATATGAAGAAGCACTAGACCAATTTATGGAAGGAGAGCCGCTACCGATAGATCAATATTTGCAGGCGGCTCTTGAGCGCATTAAACAGAGCATAGAATGTGCAAAAGAAGAAGGGGCTGAGGTGGGATCCTTCGAAATACTTATTTTGTGTGGGGATGAAGCAAAAAATATTGAATGCGATGCCGTATATACCCTTTTCAAGCATTGTCAAAAAACGCGCCGTTGAAAAAGCAAGTTATATAGGTTAGGTGTCTGCTAACACCGTAAAGAAGCTTTTCTCGAAAATGTCAAAACTTGCTCAATGAGAGTTTTGAATGTATTTTTGCTCCATCAATTTTAAGAAAGTAAAAAGAATTCATATTCAAAATCAAAAAAGCCTCCAAAAATAAGACTCTGCGTCTTACCTTTGGTAGGCTCTTCTAGCACCATTTAGCTTTACGCTATTTGTAAGCACTTCAACAAAAAAACTCTCAAAATCTTTTAATTGTTATGCTTGGCCTGTGAGGGCTTCAGAAGTAACGTGCTTTGAAGCTATATCAGGTGATGGCGTTCTTTCCTGAGATAATTTAATTAGGGGCGTTGAATTCTTCCTCTGTAGTACAAGAAGCTCGGAGGTCTTCTATATTACGACTTCTAATTTCAGAGATTAAATCTTTACAGTGACATTGCTTAACGCTGGCTTTGTCATAGCCGATAAAATCTTTTGCGTAGCCTGCCTCTGCTCATCTAGCGCCTTTTGATTTGCTATTTCCTGCGCTTCTGCGGTTTTACGTTGTGCTGCAAGCAGTGCTGCGTTAGCTTCTCGTAGTTCAATAGTAAGCATATCTTCATCCATTGTTTTTAGAGCAGAAAAAGTATCTGCATACAATTTTTCAAGGCTCGTAAGATACGCATTCTTATTAGTAAGTTATTTCTTACAGATAGAGAATTCAAATGAAATTAACTTCAATGCCTGATTGCTTTAATTGATTTTTAACTTTAGATAATTTTTCAATATAATTAAATCTTAAGTCTAAATATTGCGTTTTTCTTGGAAATCTAGTAAGCAGATATTCTAAATCTTTTTCATCAAGCATATTATGACTTAAGTTTAGTCTTGTAACCTTAATATTTTTAAGTTTGCTTCCTAAATTACGGGCACCAGCCTTCCCAATTCCATTATTAGCAAGCGATAATTCAAATACATTCTTACCTGACAATGCCTCCGCTAATTTTTTCATATTATTATCGCTAATCCCATTATTCTCTAGAGATAATTTATATATATCACTAAGATCTTTGTTATTTAAAATAAGGATAATTTTATCTATAAAATCATCTTGCGAAATTGATCTAGTTTTAACTACCCCATTTAAGGTGAGAGATAAGAATGTTATATCGATTTTCTTTGATAAGGCGTCAAGCACTAGCAAAGTTGTGGCTGGATACATTTCATCTAAAGAAACATTAATATGTTGTATTTTTTTAAAAACATAATCAATAGCGTAACAAATTTGAGCAGTTGTCCAGATACGTGATGCGCCTGCAATTCTACCTATACTGTTATGACCCCAATCTAATTGATTTTGAGGGATCCTTAGCTTCATCTCAGCTTCTAATTTTAGATGTTTTTTTAGTTTAATAAAAAAATTCTTATCAACATTCCATTGCGATTTTACAATATCGTTATTATCTATAATTTTTCTAACTATACTGCAAAAATTACGGTCAACCATCGAAAACAAAGCTAATTGGTGTACGGATTTTATAGGCACATAAATATCAAATGCCATATTCAAAATTATCTCCCAAAAATCCGGTGGCAAAATAGGCTTAGATCTAGAGAGAGCTACATCAGTAGAATTTTCATTTGCCGGTAATTCTTGAGAGACATTTGGTACATTTTGAATAGACAGAAGCTGTGTATTTTGAGTTAATTTTTGAATTTGGCTTAAGTTCATAGTTAATATAATTTTTTCAAATAAATAAAAATTAAGTAATTTTTAAAGTCATTATCAGTTTGTAAGTAAGCATTACTTACAATGCGTATCCTGCACTTCATCGCGTACTCTTGTTCACATTTTCTTAGCTTTTACCATACTGGCATTTCACCTAAATCTGTCAATTTTTTAATGCGAGTTTATGTATGGCGGTGTTTTTCTTTTAAGGTGGCTATTTTTTCCAATCTATCACTGTAGATACTTTATGCCAGTGATCGTTCTAGTGTCTTATCGGGGTAATATGGGGTTGAGGCTCATGGAACGGAAAACCGGTTTAAGCACCAGTTCTAACGTTTTACTGCGGACCTTATTCTGCGTTCGCATGGTCATGTAGCGGTCGCAGCCCACCCTTTACCTCGGGCACCGAGAACGAATAGTGCCCCAGCATATTAATGTGATCGTGCATCAGCGGCGAAAGCCAAGCCACGCCGTCGTCTCGTACAAGGTAGCCCTCCTGGCGTAGCTAGTTCAAGGCGGCTTCCTTCATCTTATGTAAAATTGTAGAGATTCAATAAATTATTTAACCTTAACAAAACAAACAGCCCCACCCATCTCAGTAGACGTTAAGGTATAACAAGTATAGGCAAACATCATATAGAAGCGTAAAAACCAAAAGCATATTGGCCTCCTACAATCGTTACAAAATCCTCGTAGGCAACGGCAGAAGATCTTAGGGAGATCCCAAATGCTACCCGTCTCACGTGCTCCATCGTTTCATTCCCATATCCCAGCGATACAAGCCGGCCCATCATCACCTTATCCTACAAACTCATTAAATACATCGCCAAAAAGGCAAAACTCGCTTACTTGCTGGCATGGGCTATACCGACATTAAAAAGTGGAGAAGCATTTGATTCTCTAGCTCATATGTATTTTCTAGCGTAGAGTTCAAAGCTATTCAGAGAAAGTAAACAAGAGCTTGATAATCAGCTAAGAAATCTTGAAATTCAAGAAAAGTAGCAGCTAAGCGAGCAAGAGATAGCGTTCGTTAAGCAATCTCGACAAGCATGCGAAAGAGACATAGCTAAAATTGAAAGAGAAAGACAGGCAAGCTATGAGGCAATTATGAATGGTACGCCTGAGTTGCGCGCATTTATGCTAGAACAGCCTGCTCAATTTAATACACAGAACGCTGAAAAATTTGCGTATCGATATCAGCAAGTCGCTGAATTTTTACGAACCTCAGGAGAGTACGGCGAAGCGTTGGCGGGGTTTAACAATTTTTAGAGTCTGGTGCTTATACACCAAACTCTAACCCAACCCTAGATGGCGCCAAACAAATACAAAAAGAACTGCTAGAGAAATGGTTTAGACGGATTTCTATTTCTGCAAAAATAGGTTTAAAAGAACAATATAAATCAGAGGCAGAATTTTTATCGGTAAAAGATTTTTTTCTAAAAGACCGACAAGAACCAGCACTAAGACGTGAGCACCAAACGTCTGTTGAAAAAGTAGGTAGAGACCTAAGAAGGTTGGCAGAAGACCCTAAAGAAAAATTAAGTTCAATATTAAGAGATCTGACGCTAGCTCTCAGCGCCCCAAAAAATACTAAAAAGATTTGTTTGAACCATTTGGTCTATGGAGCGTTAATCGAATACCTTCCAACCCTACCCCAAGCACCAGCAAAATTAATATTAGAAAGACTCGCTGCGTATAGTTTTGGAGGGATGCCTAAGGTGCTGAAGTCCATTTTCTTTGAAAAATTAAAGCTATACCCGCATAGCGAAATTTATGATTCGCTTGAGAAAGTGATGGGTTATTTATCCATTTCGGAAAAAAAATTAATTTTAGAAGATTACCCTGATTTACCTAGCAAAATTATATTAGATTTCTTGAAACTTGAATTGGAATGCATTCCTCTTAGGCAAGATATAAAATTTCTCGATTATTTATATGGTTATCTTGAAGCAATTCCAGAATATACATTCAGAGCAAATTTAAATAATTTCATGGAGTTAATAGAATCTGTCTGCAAACTGGATCAAGTAAAAATTTATGGTGAGATTCGTGAAGGCGCTCTTTTTAGGAATTCTCAATCTAAAATTATTGATTTAATAGAAAAATACATAAAAAAATTACCCAGTGGAGCAATCGCTCCTCTCCTAATGGGTATACCCAAGAACTGGTTATTATTTTCTAACGATAAAAGATATCAATTAATAAACATTATTAAGAAGAATTTACCAGGTGTATCTAATAAAGATGGAGTGATAAGCAGCATTGTCAATAATTTAGATGGACTGCCAAGGCAAAGAGAACGAGACTTAATTATTGAATTAATTTCGCCATATTTAGATGGCAGTCATAGTCAACAGGTATCTCTTTCTGTATTAAGGATTTTACTGAGTAAAAGTGAAAAGCTGTCTTTAATTCATCGAATAAATGTTACGAGTTGGCTACTTGAACGTCTCGATCATCAGAGTTCTAGCCTGTGACGCTCACCTCCTTTCTTTTTTATTCCCTCAAAAACTTTTATAAAGACTTTATTTATCTTTGATTGAGACACGCCTACTCCCTAACAAGGGAGCGCTCCCGCACCGGTTTTGGTCAAAAGATTAAATTATCAAATTATTATGTGTAGCGGCTAAATAGTAATGTCTGGTTTTGGCTAAATAGAAATGTCTTGTTTTTAACTCTATGCTGAGCAATTTATACCGCTGAGCTGAGGGTTTTAATGGCTAAACCTGGGTGTATTACGATGAGCATGCGCGAACTTGACCGAGTCAAAGTCATAGAAGCAGTGGTTGAGCGTCGTTTAAAGCATTATCAGGCCGCAGAATGGCTGGGTTTGAGTACTCGGCAGATTACTCGTATTGTTGATCGATATCTTCAATTTGACGCAGCAGGAATAGCCTCTCGCCATCGCGGCAAGGCAAGTAATCATCAACTCTCAGTAAACGTAGTGTCTCGTGCAGTTGGTCTTATTCGTGAGCATTATTCAGACTTTGGCCCTACATTGGCATGCGAGAAGCTCTGTGAATGCCATGGCATCAAGTTGGCCAAGGAAACAGTGCGCCGCCTGATGATTGAAGCCAATTATTGTTGAAGCCATTTTTTAGCAAAAGATATATAAATAATAAAATTATTGAAAATATATAAAAATTAAGCATTTGGGAGGCGATTGCCAATTTTTTTCTATATATTCTCAAAGTTAATTATGGAATTAAATAAAGTTAAATTGCTCTAATCCAGCTGCAATAGCCGCCTGCCGCGTATTATACCCCGCCTGAGCAAAACCCATAACCAGCGTCCCACATACAACAAAACCAAAAATAAAAGCCATATCTATATAAAGTGCTAATGGCGTTATCAGGTGATTTTTATCATCCCATCTACCATCTGTTTCACATACCTTTGTATCTTTAAAAGTATTAATCCCACATATACTATTATATAGAATAAAACCAACAAGAGAACCCATGCTTATTGCCGCATTTATATTCATATATCTTTCGCATTCTTTAATTTTCTCTAGAAACATATCTGCCCTACGAGATTGATTAATTGCAGAGGCATATGAGGAGCCACTTTCTCTTTGAATTTGAGCATTAGGCGGGCCTTGATGCGCCGCTAGAGAATTGCTTTCTTCTTGGGTTTGATGATTACTAGAATTCGTCGTTTGATAATTGGCTGATAGCCTTGGTTCAGAGAGCAAGCTGGTTGACGAAGACGCAGCAGGCTCTTGCACATTGTCTTGAGGCATTCTTTGGGGCAATGCTTGGAGATTTCTTCTTTGGGCGTCAATACGCCTCGCACTATTTCCTAGATTAGAGGAAATCTCCATTACTGAGAATTCTGCTGTTACTCCCCCTTGCCTTTCTAGTAGCAATCTTAAGTTTTCACGTTGTAACCTAGCTATCTCACTATCGCGCTCTTCAACTACAGCTTGCCAACGATTTTCTTCATTCGATAGAGCATGTGATGATATAAGTGAGGGAGAGTATGGACGTGATGGGGAAGCATCGTCTTCCAATACTGCTTGCCTATCATTGGCCAGCAAAACCTGCGAAGGGGAGGAAGAACGTGATGGAAATGATGGCGTGGAGCTTCCAATTACAGTCATTATTTTGCCTAAGACAGGTTGTAAAAATCTCGTTACAGGCTAATCAAGAATCCGAAGAGTAAATAGTGGGTGATTTTCCACTTTATTTTTCAAATATTAAAATAGGCGCTATCTTCTTTCTCTAACCTCTTTACTGTAATTTTTGAAATGTATTAAATTCGACTGTTTTTAGGACTGACCTTGCCTCGATTTGGCGGCGTCATTGGCAAGAGGTGATTCCCTTTTTTGCCTACCCGATTGAGGTGCGTAAAATCATTTATACCACTAACGCTATTGAGAGTTTACATATGCAGGTGCGTAAAGTGATTAAAAATCGAGGGCACTTTCCGAATGACCAGGCCGCCATCAAATTAATTTATTTAGCCTTGCGAAATATCACGAAAAAATGGACCATGCCACCTAAGCACTGGCGAGACGCAAAAGTCCAATTCGCTATTTTATTTGGTGAACGCTTTACCGCTTCTTTAACATGAGGCAGATTTATAGTAGTGAAAGGTAATTGGCTTCTTCACACAAAGTTTCTGATAGGCTCTTGGTGAACGCTCTACGCTATTGATAGCCCTGCTTTTCTTTGGCTCTAAATTAATTAATATGCCCTGTGGCTTTCTTCTTTCAACCTTTATGCATTTATTTCTTTTGCTTTATTAAAGTTAAGCAGTATGTCAGATTAAGTCTTGTTCTTTACAATTTAGTTAGCCCCTGCTGTTTTCGGATAGAGGGCCGTTCTTTCTCATGATTTTGAATAGTCTCTATTACGCTAGTCTTATCTAGACGAGCACAGATCGCTTTTGCCGCTTTTTCTTTGTCATTCGTATAAATTCTTAACGCATGACTAGCTCGCGTCACACCAACGTAAAAACTACGTGCGCCAAATATTTTTGCCATTTGCGCTAATTCCGCTTTTTCCGAGCGTCCTTCATCTTGCTTGATATCAATATGAAAAATAGCTCGCTCCTGGGTACTTCCCTGCGCGCTATGAACGGTGACGGCGTATGCGTGATCCCAATGAAGGGACTTTGAGAGATCCACTTCATATAAAGAGGGGGCTGCATCTCGGCAAAGCTCTAGAGAAGCTTTTTGGTCAGCTATGCTTTTCACACAGGCGACCTCTCCGTTTTTAAATACTTCTCCATTACGGGTAAAACGGATTAAGTCTCCGACGGCCAGAGAGCGAGTTTCAGCGTTGTACACTTCAAGCTTATTACGCTCATTAGGCGTCCAAATAAGCGCTTTATTATCTGCCTTTTGCAGCACAATCCTACCTGTTTTCTTAGCTACAGAATGTACACGTGCGTATTCTCCCTTTTTAACACCCATACTTATGTAGTCACGTCCAAAGCGCACCACATCGCCTTTTGTGTAATATTGGGCTTCTTTAAGCTTAGCTCGTGTCCAGCCTTTGGAAACCAGGATTTCACATTTCTTTTCGTGCGACGCCAACGCCCCCAGTTCTTTTAATCCTTCACGTATTCCTTCATTGATCTCTACTCTATCCTTATTAAAAGCGGTAAATACAATCGTTCGCTCTCGTTTTGCAGGCTCCAAATTGAGATAACAATCAGCGACCGCCTTTATTAGATCTGATTTCACTTCATAGACCATGCCTGCTTTATCCATATAGGCAAAAGCACGCGCATTACGATTCAATTCAATTTGAGTTAAATGCTGTCCTCTTTGTAATTGATCCCGACCGACTACGATATCCACCGCTCGCTTTAAGGTTTTACTTTTTTGTCGGTTTATTTCTGTCATATAGGCCGTTTTGATAGCGTTTTTCTGTGCAATCTCAAAAGGCTTACCGGCCTCTACGGCTTGCAATTGCAATTTATCGCCAACAAATACAACTCTTGCATCTGCTTTTGATGCAGCCTTAATAATATTTTCTATTTGATATTGCGGTGAGGTAGAACTCTCATCAACGACCCATAGCTCACTTTTCCGTACAAAATCGGGCGCGTACTGCTTAACAAACTCGATATCCTTTTGTAGCTTTTTTTCACGGATGAGAAACATAGAGACAGTATCAGCATGGATCTTTGTAGATAGCGCCAGGACTTTACTCGCCGCACCCGTAGGTGCCATGCCGCGCACGGTATGACCTTGTCCCGTCGCTATTTCTCGCAGCGCGTTTAACATGGTGGTTTTGCCCGTTCCTGCTAAACCCTGTATAGCGACGTACCGATCTTCCGTTGCTAGCGTTTGACGAATTGCCTCCTTTTGACCTGGCGTGAAGGTGATACGTTGTTGCTGCTCGGCTAATACAATCCGCTTTGCTACGGCTTCAGGTGTCATGATTTGAGCTACCTGGTCTTGCTGTGCAAGTATTTGGTCGAGGGTATGCTTTTCACTATGGAACATGCGCTTGGTCGTGTATTGGTCATCAGATAAGGCAATTAGCTCCCCGATATCCTCCAAGTGGGCAAAAGCCTGCTCTACTTCGTGTGGAGGTGCACGGCCTACACTGTGCTGGATAGCCATTTCCATTAAATCTAAAGGAGAAAGTACGGCTTCCCGTTCACCCAAATGTTCCACAGCGAATTGCATAGCCTGTAAGCCAGTCAACGGATTATCGCGGGTTGAGACCTGCTCTTTTTGATTGGATTGCGCTCGGTCTTGAATGGTTTGAAAATCGATTCCCATGTTTTGGGCGCGTGTTTGCCATTCCTCCATTAAAACGTCATGATCTACGGATTTTTTATGGGAGCGAGTTTTAAGTGTGGCGTCTTCTTTTTGTTGGGCGCTGGCTTCTTGAATGGAAATGCCCTTTGCCTCTAACGCGGTAGTGATTTGTGCGCGTCTTTGAGAGAAATGTGCAAGTTGCTCATGGTTAACACCTACAATTTCAAAATTTCCACGCGCATCCGTGCGTTCTAATACATAACCTAGTTCTTGTAATTTGTCGGCTAATGCAGAGGTATAGATCGCACCGATAACACCCTGCGCACGATAAATGTCATCATTCATCAACGAGCGCCATTGCCCATCCTCGCACAAAGTGGCGTTCATGATTACGGCATGCGTATGCGTTTGGGGATCTAAGTCTCGGCTGGTATTGTGGCGAAATAAGCTCACCATCATATTGCCGGTCTTTACTGCTTTGGTCTCTCTGTTCTGAGTAATGCGTGTCGCAATCAGATTTTTTTCAATATAAGTCAGTGCTTCTTTGACTGCTGCTTCGTGGGCCTCTCGCACATCCTGTTGCCCAGAGATTTCTGCCAAAATCGATACGCTCTTAGGCGCAGAAAAGGTGATATCAATACCTGGGCGGTGTTCACGCTCCTTCTCACCAGTTACTTTATTTCTGACCCATTTCCCTAACACCTGCCCTTCTATCTTGCCACTCAGTAGGTTAAAAAAGGCTTTTTGTTCGATTTTCCCGGTTAATCCCAAGCGCGCAGCACCTTTGCCAAACCAAGCTGAATGTTCTAGCCCCTCGTTTTTCGTGTAGTAATTGTCTTTTGAGAAATAATGCAGCGCCTGCCCTGCGCTTCCTACATTATTCAGGCTAATCATGCTTTATATATCCCACAGGCTCGTATTTGCTTACCCTTCTATTGAACACTTCGTTGATTCATTACATGAAATGAGCGAATAGCCTATCAATAAAATTTCTGTCTTTCTTTTATTTTTCATGCTGATGAAGCAGCGAGAACGGATTTAAAAGTCATATCAAATTCATTTCGCTCAACGAATCCTTCTGCTATTTTCTGCATCGGTATGTAGGGGTAGCTTACCTTGGCTATCGGGTAGTCTCCAGGTGCCATTAAATAGCCTGTCATATCAGGCAAAGTCAGAATTTCTGAAGGAAGAACAATGTCACGCATCGCTCGGCGCGCTGACACACTCACCCCGTCCCGATGGCTATTTAGACCATAGTTAAACGTTTCTTCTTTTTCATCTACTTCTACCTGCCCCATCAGTTTTGACATCATCTTAGCGGCTTCACCATCCGTCACGCGTAGCAATAATTTGGTTTGGCAACTTGAAATGATGGTTTTAGCGAATTCTTGCCCATAAATAGCGTAAAGCTGAGGCAAGTCTTGCATGCCCAACGCAAAACATAAGCCATACTTTCGGCCATTCGTGATCGCTAATTTCAAAATATCGAGCTTTTGTAGGGTCGGTAATTCGTCTAACGCAAACCAAAGACGTTCCTGGTGAATCGGACTCAGATCCAATACCGCTTTAATCGCAATATCGACCCAGAGCGAGAGCACAGGTTTTAGCGCTTCACGCAGAGATTCACGGGCCGTAATGAACATCCAAGTATCACTCTCTTCTTGTACCCACTGCCGAATTGAAAAAGGCTCGCCTTCATCATGCATTTGGTGTCTGACCCATCTTTGTTTAAACGGGTGGCAGAACACAATGATATGACGCCAATGCGATTCTTAAATCAATCCGAAGATAGCCAAATGGCAATGTTTAAAGATTATTTAGAAGAAAAGAGCATCGTACAGCAAGCCAAACGTATGCCAGAGCAGGAAAACTTACCTATCACGGCAGATCAATTGAATGCGTTATCTGCATCGCAACGTGCACAGATGCCCAATAATATTGCCGAATTACATCAAGAAAAAATCGCTAAAACAGGTTTTAAATCTGTCGCGCCACTTGAAGTAAATACTCATGCTCCAGAAATAGTTAACAACGCTAAAAACACGGTTTCTGAACAGCTAGACCCCACAGCTAAAAACAGTATCCCTTCTCGCGCAAGCAAGCTAGATGAAAATGTCCGTGCTTGGTCTAGTCCAGACAAACCGATAGGAAGAGGGCGCGTCAATATGATGGGTGCTTTAGAAGATACTGAAGGCCACGATACCGCAGATTATGTGAATAAATTGCTCAATGTAGCTGTAGGGGGAGACGGAACCGCTGATGGGGAAAAATTGACCGACAATATGAAGCGTAAAGAAGGGATTTCATTGCCGATCAATACAAATGTTGAGAAGAAAAAATAGGAACAAAAAAACACGCTACGCTTAATTTATCTCACGGGGAGATGTATTAGTGGGAATATGTATTTTCCCTCCCATATCCTCAATGGTCATACAGACTCTTCCTGTATATGGATCAATGCCTGTTGATACCTTTGGATAATCGCGAAAGACTTGATCCTCTAGAGGGCTAGCATTTCCCCTTTCAAACATATTTGTAAATCCATCGCTGAGCCACCAGGCTAACAAGCAAGGGATCCAAATAAAGCTACTACCTATCAACATGCCCAAAAAATTCAGGAATGTTTTATCGGATAGTACAAAAGCGAGAAATAACGGTAAGCCTATCGGGAAAAGTAGTTTTTTTAGATAACGCATGACTATTTTCTTTGTTCGATGATTAAATAAAATGATTGCACACCGTTGGCATTAGATGCGGATCCGCTATTCACCACCCGATAACCTTTTTCGTAAATTTCCTGAACGCTTTTTACTGTTCCTATATGCTCGCAAGAAATGGAAGCGCCGTAAGTGTTAGGCAAAGGGTTCTCGGAGTAGCAAAAGCCACCTTTTAAACTACCTGCGGCATGCACATTACCTACAAAACCAAGAAAAGTGGCAATCGTTATAGCTGTGGCAAGTAATGTTTTCATAGATTTCCAGTGTGTATAAGTGATTTTCAATAAAAAAGAAATCTTAAGCCATGTATAAAAAATGGCTACCGGCAATTTCACTGAGTGAAGAAATTTTTATCTTCTAATAATAGCTTCCCGTTTCAACTTTGTTATGTCCCCATTGTGTCCGCATTCGGATTTATAAGATACGCACTGCGCATGCCCCAAACGTAGAAGCCTAGCGATAAGATCGCCACTGTGAATATATCCCACCCAAAGGGAATGATATTGTTGCCACCAAACTGCTCGCTACCGCAATAGGACACCAGCGCCATGATAGGTAGATAAGATATTAGCCACCATGCGCTCTTGAGCGCAGCGCCCCAATGATGGTTCGCTCGACCGTCTTTCAATTGATAATAAAAATAGAAAGGTAGCGCAACAATGATGAGCACAATAATTTTGCCGGTTAACGGCCAATGCGCGCCATACAGAATCAATGAGGCAAAAATAAACGCGACGGGCGCAATGACCTGCATGCCTGGAATACGCAGCGGCCATTGACGCTCAGGGGACGAGCGCCGCAGCGCCATGAGACTAATTGGTCCCGTTAGGTAGGAAATCACCGTCATCACTGAGATCACCGCCGCTAACGCACTCCAACCACGAAAAAAAAACATAAAAAGAAAAGCTACGCCAAGATTGAGCCACATGGCGGGGCGGGGCACGCCATAAAGCGGATGAACCCTCCCAAAAATCCTCGGCAACGTATGATTGCGCTCTAGTGCGTAGATCATGCGCGAGGTGGTGGCCATATAGATAATGCCTGTCCCGCTTGGGCTGGCAAACGCATCCAAATACAGCAGCATCGCAAGCCAATTCAAATTTAACGCAATCGCAAGTTGTGCGAAAGGAGAGCTAAATTCAAGGGTGCTCCATCCTACTGTTCCTTCTGCGGGTGTGGCTGCACTAATAAAGGCCACTTGCAGCAGTAGATAAATTACCAGTGATATCAAAATTGAACTAATCACGGCAAATGGCACATTCCAAGTCGGATTTTTTGCTTCACCGGCAAGGTTAATTGGGCTTTGGAAGCCGTTGAAACTCATCACCACGCCGCTTGTCGCCACTGCCGTTAAAATCGCTGACCAACCGTAAGGGGTAAAATTATGCGCACTATATAAATCCAGATGACTTGTATAGAAGCTACTGGCTATAAGCGCAATAGCAGTAATGATTGGGACAGCAAACTTGAAAATCGTAATCGCAAAATTTGCTCGCAGCAGTGCTTTTGCCCCCCAGTAATTTAAAAGAAAGTAGACAATAATCAGTAAGCCCGAGAGCACTAAGCCGCTAGGCTGCAACAAACCATCCGCATATAAATTTTGCGCCCATTGCCAGCGCCATGAACTCATATATTGAATTGAAGCCTCCGCCTCAATCGGAATGACCGAGACAATCGCAATCCAATTTGTCCAGGCGCTAATAAAACCCGTGAGTGGGCCATGTGAGTAATAGGCATACCGCACCATGCCGCCTGACTGCGGAAACATTGCGCCGAGTTCAGCATAAGTGAGCGCAATCATCAAAATCACGACAGCGCCAATTATCCACGCCACAATCGCGGCTGGCCCGGCAATTTTTGCTGCCCTCCACGCCCCAAAGAGCCATCCTGAGCCAAGAATAGAACCCAAGCCTGTCAGCACTAAAGAAGTTAGGCCGATATGCCTTTTCACCTTATCCATGAGCAGTTCCCCATGAAAATACCCACTGGTTTTAATAACTGGGCGGTGAGATGACCCACAGGAAAAAAAGCAGAAAAAAAAGAGACAGCACAACACGCAGAAACATAGAAATCGAACCCTTTAACGAGATGCCAAGCTAGCTCAGCAAGAATGGCAAAGATCTGCCGTGGCTTTGCGATTATCATCATGGTGAAAATTTGAGTAGTAGAAGACCCCGCCAGGCTGATGCACCAGCCTGGCGGGAGAAAGATAGGCATCTCATCGGTTGATCAAGCCATGAGACATCTCTTTCGCATCGCTCATGAGCGATGCCATGCGGTGTGGTACCGCTTAAGCCTGCGTTAAGCCACCCATCTCAGCTTAGGTTCTTCTTGCTCATTCGCTGATTTAGGCTGTCCTTCTCCGGTCTTATTTTTTTCCAGCATTTCAACTTTATTAGTTAGCTCGTTGATTTTTTCAAACTGAGCCATCACCATTGCTTGTAAATCCGCAATGGTTTGACTCTGCTCATTACTTCTATCTGCTATTTTTTGTGTTGCGTAAGTTACATTCTTAACTTGATCAATAACTCTTTCCATGATGTCTTCTTCCTGCTGAATTTGATTGAGTAAGCTTTTGACCTCTCTTTGTATGTTTTTCAGGGGAGCGCGATAGGTATCCCATTTCTCTTTCTCAACATGAGAAGCACGCTCCTGTTTCATATACCAAAGCCGGAAACCGCCCAAAACAGCGCCGGCTACCAAGCCAATGACGGCAGAGATAGTGACGGGTAGCACCGTAAACGCTGCGGCTGTAGCCAAGCAACCTCCTACCACGCTCCATAAGGTAGTACTGATCCCCAAACGAAACTCGGCCTCTTTTACATCAGGCGTTTGAGATTGATAGAAGGTAGTGCTTAAAGTCGTTAGGTCTGAGATCAAGGTATTGAGCGTTATTGCTGCTGAACGCATATCTTTTAAATTTTTTTGATCTTGCGCTTCAATAAAGGCCGTTTTGATCTTTTCAAGCCGTGCCTTGAACTCTCCACCAGGCTCTTCGAGTCGGTCTATATCTTCCTCTTTGATTAAAGAGAACGATAAGCGCCAGATAAAACGCTCAATGGAGCTGAACTGATTTTTTAATTCTCCGACTTTTTGCGTAATAGCCTCTGGAATAGATATCGCCTCCACGGAAAACGAAGGTACGGTCACCTTCTCCCAAAGTGTAAACATCCCCGTTTTTTCCAAACAAGAAGCGTTAGCCACCGCTAAGGCTTGGCTTAATTTTGTTTGTGTAATGGGATGCCTAACTATGAGCTGTAGGGGTATTTTTAGTTCAGGCTGAGTTAGAGCGATCTCTTTTAAAAGGACGGGTTTTTTCTCGTCCTGAGTCGAAGATGTCCCCCATTCTCCTGTGAACGCTTGGGAAGGTTTTGAGACTTGCGTAAGGTCATCCTGATTAAACGGAAAACGATCAATATGAACGTATTCCGCTAATTCCTCTGAGCTAACGTTTTTATCAGCTAGCGGTGCCTTTTCGTTTAGGCGATAAGGGGCCGCTGCTGATGCAGCTAAAGTTTGCATGGCAGCCTCCCTAGTTATGCGTTAGCAAACAGGGCGCGGCAAAACTATCCCGCTCTGCTTGAGGCAAGCAGAAAAAGGAAGACCTAACGAGTGCAGTGCGAAGGGATAAAGAAGAATTACTTGGGGGGTGTGGGTAAGATTGAATGCAAAACATGGCTTCGGCTCCTCTGTTGAGAGACGTTAAATCTCGCCTTACTAGAGCGAGAAAGAGGGTGGGCGGGGCTAGTAAACTGCAACAGACAGCCGGGCTCATTATTTCAAGAAAGCACTGCCCCTTTCGAGGAATACTCTCTAAAACTAATCAGTCTTCGTAGGGAGCGACCCTACTAGACAATAAGCCCTCCCCGCCCTTTGAGGCGAAACCGAAGGGGGAGCCGCAATTGACAGTGCGGCACTGGTCTGTTGTGTGTTTACTAGGCACCAACCGAGGCTAATATAGCCATGACCCAGAGAATTTGTCAAATCTTTTACTAAGAATGCTCTGTAGGCCCTAATGGTATTGATTAAAATGGGATCGCAAGATCTAAGAAGAAAATTAACGTGACTGATTTTTGGAGATTTTTCCAAGAAAACAAGCCGCATGCCATACAACAGTATTAGAGATCAGCTAAATAAAAGCACGGTTAAGAAGTAGAAAAGACGTTCAGGATATTCTCTTTATAGATATAGGACTTATATTGGCTAGCAGCAAAAATGCTTTACAAGGATGATCTGCTGACTACAATGTGTCTGTAAGCGCTGGCGTAAGGACGAAATTTTTCATGCTTCCCCCGTGTTTCATTCTTTGACTAATGCCCATGAAAATAACTTTTGATCCAAAGAAAGCAGCGCATAACCTATACATGCACAAAGTAGGCTTTGAGGAAGCTGCTACCGTATTTTTCGATCCGAGCGCGGTGACGCGTATTCGTGAACATGGTGACGATGTATGGCGCTATACCACTTTAGGCAGAAGCGCTTCAGGAAAGCACTTAGTAGTGATATGGATAGCGCCTGAAGACAGAGCAAAGCGTAAAGAAAAAGAAAGACGTAAGGTAGAGGATGCCCTTTTTAAAAAGGGAGAAAAACTCGCAGATAAAGCAAAAAAAGAATTTGAGAAGCAGCGCAAGCATGACGCCGAGCTTCAAAACGAGATACGCATTATTTCAGCACGCTTGGAACATGATTTTCCGCATGCACATCCGGTTCATAAAATACCTGCATTAAGACGCTTTCAAGCGGAACATGAAGTGAAGCCAGATGTAATTCTGCGTATCAACTCAAATACTGCGGACTTTATCCAGTCATGTGCGGAATTAGAAGATAAGAATTTCCAGGACATTGTGCACGTTGCTTTGCAGCAATATATGGAAAGCAAGGGCGGCCAAGAAATTCATTAATTCACATGCCCGTTGCAGACCGCTTTGAAGTTGCCGCTTTTACTTAAACTTAGCAAGACAGATCTGTAGGTCAGGGGCTACAATCACTCCTGACAAATAATCCCTCACGCCTAAATTACATCTTTAGGTTGCCGATTTAGCCCGTTTTTTGTATCTCATGACCGATATCCAGACTAATCCTCGCACCCATGCTGATGAAGCATGGAAGCACGTCCTAAATGTGTATTTTCAATCATTTATGTGCTTTTTTTTCCCCGATCTGGCTAAAAAAATTGATTGGGCGGCAGGCTACGAAATGTTGGACCAAGAACTGCTAAAAATTGCCTCGGATTCGGTGATCAGCGCACGGCGGGTAGACAAGCTTATCAAGGTTAAGTCTTTAGATGGACAGCATTGCCTCGTTCTTTTGCACGTCGAGGTGCAAAATACCAAAGACAAGCACTTTGAACCGCGACTGTTCCAATATTTCTACCGACTGTGTGACCTGTATGATCTACCTGTTCTGACCTTAGCCATTTTGGCAGATGATCGCGTTAACTGGCGACCAGACCATTACACTAAAGAAGTTTGGGGCCATCCTGTTTGCCATTTCCAATTTTTAATTAGTAAATTATTGGACTATAAAGGCCAGGAAGACCAGCTAACAGAAATGGACAATCCATTCGGCACCGTTGTGGCTGCACACTTAGCTGGACTGAAAACCCGCTCTAAACCAGAAGAACGTTACACCTCAAAGCTTGCCCTTACCCGTCAACTTTATGACAAAGGACTTGGGCGGGAGGCTATTATTAATTTATATACGTTTATAGATGGCATCTTGACGTTACCAGAGAGCCTGGCGAATCGTTATAATGACTCTATTGAAGCAATAGAACAGGAGCGTAATATGGCTTATGTGACCAGCATTGAACAGCGTGGCATACAGCAAGGCTTGCAACAAGGTTTGCTGCAAAGCGCGTCGTCTCTCGCTAAGTATTTATTAAATACAGAAAATTTTAGCCCAGAAAAAGTGAAAAAAGCAGTGAAAGAAGCGACCGGGCTAGAAATAGCAGATAAAGATCTGGCTGAATTACGTACTCAAAAACCGAATCAGCACTAAGTTTTATAAGAAATGAGGGAATTTGCTCAAGCAAGGCCCTCTTTGCATAACTTGGCTATCGAGTTTGTATCCCCTCGCTCTATGAGAATGTGGGGATTTTTTATTTAAAGGGCCTAAAAGGGGGCTATCAAAATTAAAAAGTGTAGAAACTCCCATTTTTCTTGCTGAACTTAGCGCTTATGTAGTGAATAAAAAAGTACAAATTGCCTACCAACCTGGATACAGAGCATATAAGCGTGCCCAATCCTCAAAGCCTCCGTGTTTAAGGAGCCTTTCTATTCCTTCTACAGCGTCCCATTCTTTGGGAACACTCGTCATCCAATCATTATCTTCTTTTCCCGCATACAAAGTCATGATTGTTGCTGCCATTAATTGAGATACTAGACTGGATTCTCTATATTCTTTTTGCCATTCCTTAATACCTCCGGGGATATCTGGCTGTCCGCGCTTTAACCAATATATACCCCGCGGTTTTATTTGGTAGTGGGGTTCGATGCCTCGGTAATCACGTTTACTTAAGTATTCAAAAAGCCGATCCAGTTCATAACGGACAATCACGCCCCAAAGGTGCTCTGCAAATTGCTCAGTATTTCGATCAAGCGGTAGGGTGAATTGATCATCACAAATGGCCATGAAAGCGAAAACCTCTCTCCTGTCCATTGCTGGACGCTTTGCAACTAGATCAATAAAAGTTGTGTCAGGGAAACGCTCACGTGCAAAGGAAGGGGAGGCTATCGTATAAGCAGTGAGTACAATCGGCATTCTTGAATGATGAATGTGGCAGTTTCCAGCCTCATCAAAATTGGTGATTTGAACTTTGTTAGCTTCAATGGTTAACCCAAATTGACCTAGGAGTTCTTGCGTTGCGCTCGATATCATGCTTTTTACTTTCAGCGAGACATTTATTACTACATTAGGTAAAAATGAACATCTATTTAGCCATATTATTAAGACTTTTGAAAGTATATTGACGCTCAAAAAGATTGCATAAAGGCTATCTGCCAAAAATTTGATCAATCTAAAAAATGGCTTTATCCTGCATGGTGTTAAGAAGCATCGCAAGTACTTTTCAACGCAGTTATACACAATTTTTGTGCATAACATGAGCATCTATGTTGGAAGTATTTAGCATCGAACTGCAAGATAAAACAGCTAAATCCGAAGGCCAAAAGTCAAAAGCCTTGTTGCGGAGGCCAGTAGCAAAGCTTTTATCAGCATAATCGGACAATTAGATATTAGTTTTTTTATGTCGGTACGACAGAGCAAGAGAAGAGACCTCTGCAGCTAGAGTGGTCAAACTGTTTTATTAGCCTAAAGCACTGCTAATAGAGTGTGCGCAGATTTTGTTATTTGGTGGCCATATTAAAAAGCCATGAATTTACAGGAAGCGAAATGAATACCGAACTTTCACCTGAAGACTGCGCAGCGTTTTCCAAACTACAGCAAAAGGGAAATGAATATATGGCGAAGCTCCCTGTCATCAGAATCAAAGGGTTAGAAGCTCTTAAACGACTACTGAAGATTGCTCAAAGGGATACTGGTCAATCTGGAGTGATTGCACGCTTTCTCTTGGGGCTGTACAACGACACTCGCTTTCCATTTGACTTGACAGATTTTCGCCGCCTTGATGAAGAAATTTTTAAGGATTGTCTAGCGGTGCTGGAAATGGATGCTTGCGCAGAGAAAGAGGTACATGAGTATTTCGAGAATGGGGGCCAGATTTGGGAAAAATTAGCAGACGACTGGAATGTCACGGACTGCTTAAAATTAAAATCTTCTCGCTAAAAAGACGATAAATTGAGGTATTTTAATTTTTTACTAAAAATTTTTATTTATTGCAAATATGAATATTTTTCATCGTGAAAGAAATTGTTTTACAGAAGAAGGTAAAATAATTATATACAGGGTTTTATATTTTTCATTTATAGCCACTACGGTTTTACTACCTATTCAGTTACACAAATTAGCTTTAGGATTATTTTATCCATATATAGGAAGTAAAGAGGCACTTGCTACACAAATGCTTAATTTTTATATATGTTCAATAATATTTTGGCTGATTGGGCGCGTATCAGTAAAGTGCTTGAATAATTTTATTAATGACATCAATTCTAGTAAAAAATATATTCAGGGCTTCCTTAAGTTTTGGGATATATACATGGTTTTTGTTCCATTTATATTTATTTCGCTTGATTCTATTGTATATAGGCACGTCCTGATGAATTAGTAGATGCTAATCCAATTTAGCCTAGTAAATCTTATAATTATTGCTATTCGCATCTATCTTCATAATATAGAGAAAATGATTACTCAGTACATACTAAAAACATCGATTAACAACCCAAGAGCCAATGCAGTGGGATGGGAAAAAGCTGTTGTAGTAGGATGGGATAGAGCCCTTCAGTATTTTATGGAATGTGATCTTATTGATCCTGCAGGCCATTCGCTACTAGACAACCCGTTATATAGTAGCCTCAAAGACGACATCAATTTAGATAGCTGTAAATTTATTCGCCTTGCAGAAGAATTAGACATATTTAGGACTGGAATATCTAAAGACGCAATTAATGTATTCTTACATGACGACAATCTTTCATCCTTTGCTGATAAAGTCCGATCATTTGGGGTTGAGATACCGAAAGAAATGCTCGATCAATTGCAGGCAGACAGAACACGAGACTTAGAATAATTTTTTGGCCCTCTAAAGCAGCCTGCCTACCCATTAAGCTGCTCCGATAGAAGCCACTCAGGATATAAGTACATTGAGGGATTTAGATTTTTCAGGATATGATCATTTTATAAATTCGATGAAAGATCGCTCAAAATAGGCCAATTACTTCTAAATTCTTCTAATTATCGCCATCTCCAAAAAACTGCGATAATTTGTCTTAAAGCAAGCTAAGCTTAAGTTCTTCGTGTAGTTCTTCAATGCGGGGCAGATCAATATTAAATACTGTCGATACAATATCTGCAGGTGAGCCTTGATGTAGCGCTTTTAGGGCGTGAGATTCGTTATGTAATTTCTCTATTTCCTGAAGATTAAGATGAGTTGCCTCTGATACGATATTTAATTCTATATCGGCGCCTAATAACATTATGGCTATATCTTGAGGGGTTATTTCTATATAGGCTTTTAGATTCGGGGGAGGTGGTAAATTTTGTCGTTCCGTTAAGGTCTCTAACGCTGACTCCATAAATGTATCAGCCTTGTGATCAAATTTGAGATTTTTGTAGAGTCGTTTTTCAAACTCTTTAAGACGTGAGTTTAGGCCTGGTATTTGCTGTAGCATAATTAATGCGTCTTCAAATACGAGCGCCTCCTTAAGAATTTTTTTTAAGTCTTTCTCGAATTGATCTATTATCTGAAGGGCCTTATCGGATGGCGTAGAGTGCTCAAGCAAAAGTGCCATAACAGCAGGGATGCGATCATCTTGTTTTACCATATTTATTATTTCCAACCTAGTTTTAAACTTCTAGAATTGTAAGTTGAATCATTAAGTAAATACACTGTTATAAGTGCGATAATTCGCATTACCAATTCACGACAATCCACCCTTACTATGATGGCAATGGTCGTACAGCAAGATTACTCACTACACTTATTTTATATTTAGGGGGGTACGATTTAAAGGGCTTATATTCCCTAGAGGAATATTATGCAAAAAATTTATTGGCTTATTATCGGGCAATAAGCGTAGGCCCTTCACATAACTATTACTTTGGTCGTGCCGAAAGCGATATCACTGGTTGGATTGAATACTTTATTAATGGGATGGCTTTTGCTTTTGAAAAAGTCGTAAACCAAATGGTGGACTCCAAAAATAAAGGAGATAAAGATCATACGATCTTTGATGCGAACTTTAGACCCAAAGCAACGTAAAACATTAGAATTGTTTCAAAGCTATAAAGTCGTTACAAGCGCTCAAATTGGTGAATTATTTGGATTTAAATCCAGAACTAATACAGCTCTTTGTAAAAAATGGGTTGAAGTTGGTTTTTTTGAAATAGTCGATCACTCTAATAAAGCAAGAAAATACAAGTTGGCAAAACCGTATGACGCTTTAATAACGGATGCTGGCCCACTTGTTTAGCACCAAAGCATTCAAAATAGCCAACTTAATGTGAAAGTGCTACGCGGCCCCTACACCCCATTCATTGGCTGTCAGCAAAAGACGGGTATGTACAGTTTTTTGTACAATTTTTCCTTAATAAATGCATTTTGTTACAGCCTTGTTGAGCAAATCAAAGAAGCGCATCTACGCAAATTTTTATCTTCTACCACTGCTTCAGACTCTGCGCCAACCCCGCCAACGCCCGTGGCGGTAAGCCGTACACTTGCTCTAGGCTAAACTAGGTAGAGGCGTTTCCATCTCTAGCTTTATCCGCTCAATTACCTTCCCACCTTTTACTTCTTTATTTATGCCAGCCCCAAAAAAGCACGCGCCTACCGCGAAAAAACACATGCCAAACAAACAAAATGGTGCTCTGAGATTATCGCCGGCTACCTGACCTATAATGATTGGAAGAACTCCCGTACCTGTAATTAGCATCCATAATGCATAGTTCCCATTTCTTTTCTCTCTAAGTTTGTGAAGAATAGCTATAAGGGAACGTATCTTTGGTTTACTTTCCAGAATAGATCTACATTCATCATCATTTAAAAATATATTGAACACCTCCTGTAGAAGTTGGATATCTGTAGAAGTAATAGATGAATTTTGAGGTATTTCTACAGATACAGAATCACTTTCTCCTAAAGCATCGCTGCTTCTCTGAGGTTGTTTATTAGAACTAAGTCTCGTAGTTTTATAGTTAGACTGCGGTCTCGCTTCATCTATCAAATTCGTCGATGCAGAGACTATTGATTTTGAAGACTCCCCTACTTGTTTAGAGACTCCGTTTTCAGCCTTAATCCGCCTTGCCATATCTCCTATATCAGAAGGGGCTTCCATTGACGAGAAACCTTCTAAGAAAGCCTCAAGTAACCCGTTTTGCGCTAGAAGTTGCACTATACGTTCCCTATTATTATTTGATTTATTCGATGGAACGTCTGATGAGAGGAATAATGGGGGGCATTGATGTAATAGACTGACATCCTCTTCCAAAGAGGTCTGCTCATTATTGTCTGATAAAACGTGATATGGAACCGGGGAAGAAGAACGTGATGATGAGGTAGAGTTTCCAGTTAGTATCATTAGTTGCCTCAAATAAAATGTAAGAATCTAGCTCGATAGTGCGATGAAGAGGACAAAGAAGGTGGGCGGAATTATATTCACTGCTTTCCCCTAGTAAAATAAGCCTAAATATTTAAGTGCCAGATAAGAAGTACGGCCAACTTAACAGCAAAAAACTTTCCTATAAGCAGGAATGCAGCCCCTCAGTACCCAACCGCTGGAAAGCTCCATTTTAATAGGACATTCCCGCTACCGCTTATGCAACCAAAGTCCGTATTAATACAGCGAAAATAAGAAATATCGTATGCGTAATTAAATGGATATTTGAAGCGACTCCCTTTTTTGAATGGTGACCAGTTTCTATTTTTGAAGAGTGCCTTTCCTCGTCCCCCATACATTGGTTTAGGATGTAAAAAATACTAGAGTCTTTACTTTATGCAATTTGGTAAATAGCCTAAAAATCAAAATTTCCAACTGAGGATAAGAGCTTGATAATCAGCTAAGATTAGAAAGACTCGCTGCTTATAGTTTTACAGGAATGCCTAAGGTGCATGGCAAACCAATAAATATTCAAGGACATGGACTTTGAACACCTCTAAATTCTATATCGGCATCTCACGGTGCAGCCTCCAAAGCGAAGCAAATAGCTTCTTTGAGCTTTACTGATTTTATGAATCCTAGCTGTTTCTCCAAGACCCGGAGAGCATTATTCCGCTCCCTCACGTTAGACTTTTCATTTTTCACCGCCCCAAACAAGATTGATATCTCTGGAGTGAACAAGGCCTTATGTAGACCTAAAGCTATCGCAGCATAAGTCCTGACTGCTACATCGTCATCTCGCAGTGCCTCTTTTAACGTTAAGCAGATAGCTTCTATGCGTTCTGGAGATTTTGTGAGTTCTAACTGCTTCCATAATGCCTGGACAGCATTAACCCTAATGATCACGCTCTTGTTTTTATCCTCAAGCTACTGTTGCTGAGTTAGATTAGATTTACCTTTAGCTCTAATATCCTCCACAGCCGTTTGTAACGATTTCTCATAAGAGAGAATATGAGGATTATTTTCAGCTGGTGCGCTTAAGACAGGGATGTTTACAGGAAGCGATAAAATAGGGGAGATCCGTCCAGACATTAGATTTCCTCAAGTAATTTATAAAAATCTTGCTATTGGTTAATCGAGCATCAAAAGATGAAATTACGAGTGAGTCTTTCGATCTTATCCTTCGCATCTTAAAACATGATCTACCATTCTCTTCTAGAGGCTTTACTGTAGGTTTTGAGATTTACAAAATTCTCTGGAAAGAATTTTAAAGATTAGCTGAAATAGATGAATAGCGCGTGACATCTTCCTTGAAGTAAACGATTATGTTTTTATAAAAAAAGAGATCTGTGCAGCCAAAGGGGTCAAACTGTTTTATTAGCTTCAAAAGCTAATAATAGTTATTAATTTATCATCATAGTGGTTGGGATAATCATGGGGCTTATCGTAAACAGTAGAAAAAAGCCAACATCAAGTCGTGCAGGCTTAACGATGAATCGTAAAACTCACATAATTAAAATTGGTCCGCTTGATCTTCTACGTTGTCCATTTATACTCCTCCCCTCCTCCCCCTATGGTCATTGATCCGCACACATTTGCAATTCGCAAGAAACCTGGCAAGGAAGTATTGCTGGAACGGTTACGTACCTTTCGGGATAAATTATCAGTCGATTTCAAATTCAGTCGAGACGAAGCTAATGAGTGTAGCTAAATTGCAGTTTTATGCTGCTAACAGTCGATGTGCATTGATCACGCTCGGCGTGATTGCGCAACGTTATCAACTTTCTTTTTACGATGCCTGTATCGTTGCCGTAGCGGCAGCAGCTAAATGCCGAGTATTGTGCAGCGAAGACATGAACCACGGCCAAATCTTCGAAGATGGGCTGATGATCAAAAATTCGTTCACACATGATAGAAGTCAATGGACTCATAATAAATCCTCTAAATGAGTGTAGTCAGCACGATTTTACTGCCTAATGGATAAAGAGCCAGGGGCTTTCCCCTTTTTCATAATTGAAGCAATTTTCACGAAGTGAGAGCAAGACAGAAATGGCTCATATGGGGCTTCATCGATCATCCCACAATCTGTCACGTTAGCGGCTACCACGATTCTCAGGGCACTAACCCTGTTAATGTCCAGTGCTGGAACCGCACATTCGTCGGTAGCACGTCTGATACCGATGCCATAATGAGCTACGGACTCGGCTTTCATCCGTAGTGCACCTGCATCATGGACGATCTGAAGAATGCAGAGGGATGCTTTGCTTGATAATTGACATTCCGCATTTTCAGTCAAAAATATCCAAACTGATGGGAAAGTAAGCGAAATACATTCTGGATGCAAGCGATAATTCGTACATCGCTTTCGGATTAATTCAGAGCCATGCTCCGCGTTTTTGCTTACTGTCGTGTTTCTAATTTTGATCAATAGGAAAAGTGGCAAAACAGCAGCGCGCTTTACCCTTATTTTTTCGCCGTGGAATACCAAACGCTTATTTTTTAGTTGTTTTGAGAAGAAGTGGGCATTGTGGCGTCGGTTGATTTATTAATAGTGTTTGGAAGGTTTTCTTGAACTTTACTGTCAAAGTATTCCTTGGCTTCCTTCATGGAGGTAAAGGATAAGGCATAGGCCGTTTTTTCCCAATTACGCATATTCAACTGTTCTCGCATATAAGTACGGGATTTTTTATTGACCTCAGCATACTTTTCTTTAGAAGTATGCATATCAAATGTATCTATATCCCCATTATCTGCAACATATACGCTCATCCCAATATCATACAATTTATTAATTTTTTGTTTGGATATTTTATGAAATTCTGGATTATTAAAAAAGTATCCTGCTAATTTAGCTCCAAATGATCCAGATGGAAGAGATGGTTTTTTATATAAAAGATTATTGACATCTTTTCTAAATCTTTTATTGCGAAATATAAAAAATGCTGTCTCCGCATAAGTGCTAGCATTTTTATTATGCGATTTATAATCAGTTACATTATTTTCTTCGGGGAAAAAAACCTCTACAGGAGTATGACTTACTACCTCTCCATCTGTATATATTTCACCTTGATATATAACATCTTTAAAACAAAAAGGAATAGATGCAGTCGCGCGACCTATTATCGCAATTGGTGCATCTGACGTTTTCTCTGCATCAAAAATTGCCTTCTCAAAATTTTGTTTATCGTTTTTTATCTTTCTAGCACAAATGATGTAGAGTTTTTTGAAAGTATTTGGCAGAACACGATGTAATATTTCAAGATCATTAAATGTGATCATATATTTTGTTCTAGAAGTTTTATTTTCATTTAATGTATCAAACCATTCCGCTTTTTTTAAAAATCGCAATCTCTCTTTTTCTTCTTTAGTAATGATTCCATTGCAGAATGCTGTTTCTAATTCTGACCATTCTGCTTTTAAGTGCCTAGAAACTGATTCTGAAGTTAATTTATCCAATACCTGCACGACAGCTTCTGCAGGTACTTGCCAAATCTTTAAAAATATTTTGCATATCAACATACGCAGAAAATAAAGAACTAAATTCCAAAAACCCGGATATAATTTTTCTTCTTTAAATGTTATATCAGGATATAACTCTTTAAAGTTGTGTACCAAACCAAGTGCACTAGGCAAAGAAATATCATCCAGTTTTTTTCCTGCTTCTTCAGTAGTAAATCCAGATGCTAGCAATATCCCTATCAACGCTCCGGCTGAAACTCCTGCAATATTCTTAAATGTATTGTTGAGTTCTCCAATAGAGGATAATACTGTCGGACCAGATGCACCTCCCCCTGATATCCCTATATTTTTAATCTTTGGAGCAGCTTCGAGCACTGTTACTACCTTTATATCTGCTTGGCCTTTTATTTCTTTTTTGTATTCGTATATTTCGGCTGTTTTATATTCATATATATTAAGCGAAGTTGAGGTATTTTTTACAGAAAAAGAAGAATTATGTATAGGTGTCATATATTGCAAAACAAGTTATTGTTGGATTTTAAATGCTGTTATTAATTTTCTTCCTTCATACCACAGCATTAAGTAGACGATATTATCATTTTTTCAGAAAAAACGAATGGTTTTGCATTGGCTGATTTATTATTTTTATTATAGTATTGCAAAGCCTTTTCGACTGATGAAAATGATAATGCATAAGCTTCTCCTTTACGTCCTTCCAATTGCTTTTGCATAAAAGTATGAGCTTGCCTTTTGACGGCAACATACTTCTCTTTAGAAGTATGGATATCAAATAGATCTATATCTTCATTATCTACAACATATACATTTACCCCAGCATTATATAATTTATCATCACCTTCACTTGCCTTTTTCGAAAATTTTTCATCATTTAAAAATAGACCTATTAATATATTTATAAATGATGTCCATAAAGAAGCAGATATAGGTGGTTGATGTAAAATAATATCTGTATCTTTTGTGGATTTTTTATTGCGAAAAACAAAAACAGCTGTTTTTGCATACGTTTCTGCTTGATTATCAGAAATCTCATGATCAAGGTCATAATTTTCATTACTTGGATGATTTTTATTATCTGGAGTCTTTTCTCTGGGGAAATGAGGTAAAAACATCTCTACAGGAAGGCGACTTGCCATTCCTCCATCTGCATATGTTATATTTTTATAAACAGGATCTTTAAAGCAGAAAGGAATGGATATCGTTGTACGACCTACTATGGAAATGGATGCATCTGGTGTTTTCTCTGCATCAAAAACCTTTTTCTCAAAAACAAAATTAGTACCGTTTTTCTCAACATCTTTTATAGCGCTAGTGATATGCAGCTTTTTGAAAGTACTTGGCAGAACACGATGTAATATTTCAAGATCACCAAATGTGATCATATATTTTGTTCTAGAAGTTTTCTTTTCATTTAATGTATCAAACCATTTTGCGTCTTTTAAAAAGAACAATCTCTCTTTTTCTTCTTCAGTAATGATTCCCTTGCAGAATGCTGTTTCTAATTTTGGCCATTCTGCTTTTAAGTGCCTAGAAACTGATTCTGAAGTTAATTTATCCAATACCTGCACGACAGCTTCTGCAGGCACTTGCCAAATCTTTAAAAATATTTTGCATATCAACATACGCAGAAAATAAAGAACTAAATTCCAAAAACCCGGATATAATTTTTCTTCTTTAAATTGAATGTCTGGATACAGCTCATTAAAGTCGGATACTGAACCTAGCATACTAGGAAGATGGGTAGTGGTAAATGCATCACTCGCTTCTTCTGTATTTAATCCTGATGCTAATAAAATACCTACCAGCGCTCCGGCAGAAACTCCTCCAATATTCTGAAAGGTATCCTCGAGCTGCCCGATTGCATCAAACATCATCGGGGCTGAAAGACCTCCTCCTGATACAAATACATTCTCTATATCAGGGGCAGAGGAGATTAGTACGGCTTTGGTGTTATTTTCATTTTTGTATATTTTAATGTCTGGTGGAGTAGATTCTTGTCTGGCCCAAGAATTTAAATTCAAATTCAGATTCATATATGGTCTTGACCTTTCAAGTCGCTATGCATAATTAAATCTATAAATAGATCCAAAAATGCTTGATGAGATATCAGAGTTTTTCAAAAGTGCGCAGGAAGTACAGCATTAAACCCCGTTCCCGTAAAAGCGCCAGGTAAGGTTTGAGTGCGAGAGCCATATGGATAGAGGCATTATCCAAGGTCACGCTGAGCTATGCTTTCCGCTATTCCAGATGGAGTCGCGTGTTATCAAAAGTATCTTGCCTCATCTGGATCTGTTTCCGATGAAGCTTCAAATTTGCGCAAAGAAAAGTCTTCCCTTAGAGACGCGTTACCAATCGCTCCTGAATCAGAAACAGGGTTAGTGCCCCGAAAATCGGGATAGCCGCCAACATAAGGCGAAGTCGCTTGAATATTGGGCATATTCAAATTCTCAGCAAAAAATTTATCGAGGGAATATCCTATATTATTTTAAAGAATATTCCTATAGGGCCGATAAGAAATGCTAATATTTTTAGAATTTTACATAATCTAATCTTTCTGCCTTGACAGATAGACAACATTTGCAAGCTGTTTATTACCTTATATAAAATTACTGAGAATTTTACTGTTACTTCTTTTTGTTGCTGGCGATTAGCAGGAGTGGCGCATCACTACTGCGCCACTCTGTTAAGGAAGGTCTGCATAACCTCCTTGCCCCCGGGTTATACAGGCTCTAAAGCGCTTGACGAGCGGCATTAATCGCTTCTTGGACTTGCTTTGGCGCGGTGCCGCCAGGATGTTGGCGGCTTGCTACGGAGCCCTCTAGCGTTAAATAGCTAAAAACCTCTGGCTCGATTAATGCTGCATGGGTTGGCAAGATATTGCGTAACTCATCTAGCGTAAGATCAGGCAAATTACAGTTACGCTCGATACAAAGACGCACTGTATGTGCAACCGCTTCATGTGCATCTCGGAATGGTACGCCGCGTTTAACCAAATAATCTGCTAAATCAGTGGCGGTAGCATACCCTTGTAATGCGGCTGCGCGCATTGCTTCTGGCTTTACTTGAATGCCGGCAACCATTTCGGTAAAGACGCGTAATGTATCTATTAAAGTGTCAACGGTATCAAAAAGTGGCTCTTTATCTTCCTGATTGTCTTTGTTATAGGCAAGCGGTTGGCCTTTCATGATGGTTAATAATGCGATCAAGTGACCATTTACTCGACCCGTCTTGCCACGCACTAGCTCAGGGATATCTGGGTTTTTCTTTTGTGGCATGATCGATGAGCCAGTACAAAAACGGTCGGCTAGATCAATAAAACCCACGCGCGGGCTCATCCAAAGTACGATCTCTTCGGATAAACGCGAGAGGTGCGTCATAATAAGTGCCGCCGCTGCAGCGAATTCAATAATAAAGTCTCGATCAGAAACTGCATCGAGAGAGTTTGCGCATAACTGATCAAAGCCGAGTAACTCAGCAACTCTGTGCCGGTTAATCGGATAGCTAGTGCCGGCCAGGGCCGCTGCGCCTAAAGGCAGGCAGTTAACGCGTTTGCGGCAATCGAGTAAACGCTCGCTATCGCGCGCCAACATTTCAACGTAAGCCAGTAAATGATGGCCAAAAGTGATGGGCTGTGCCACTTGCAAATGCGTAAAGCCAGGCATAATCGTGGACACATGCTGCTCGGCAAGATCGATCAAACCACGTCGCAGTTCAACTAGCAGCGTATAGATTTTGTCGATTTCACGGCGTAGCCAGAGCCGCATATCTGTCGCAATTTGATCATTACGCGAGCGGCCAGTGTGCAAGCGTTTTCCAGCGTCACCAATCAGTGTAGTGAGACGTGCTTCAATATTTAAGTGCACATCTTCTAAATTAATTTGCCAGTTAAATGCACCGCTTTCTATTTCGCTTCGGATTTGCGCCATCCCAGATTGAATGGCTTTGCAGTCATCCATGCTGATAATTGCGCATTCTGCTAGCATGATGGCATGGGCAATAGAGGCTTCCATATCAACAAAGGCGAGCCTTTTGTCAAAAGAAACGGATGAGGTATAACGTTGGACAAGCTCGGGTAATGGTTCAGAAAAACGTGCTGACCATGCTTCATTTTTTTTATCAAGTTGAGGAGTCATCGAGATTGCCAGAAGAGAAAGAGAGGTACTTGACCCAATAAGTCGAAAATTCGCTAGAATTATAGCAAGAGCTCAAATGTTGCCGCCAATTTGCTTTTTCAATATCTGGTTAATAATGTTTATAGCCCCCTACTCTCATGCCTAATCTATGAACTCTCAAAAAATTCGCCATTACCTGCAATTTAAAGATTTTTCGCTTGATGAATACCTATATATAATCGAGCGCGCAGGCTATCTAAAACGAAAATTTAAAAACTATGAGACTTATCAGCCACTGAATGACCGCACGCTGGCGATGATTTTTGAAAAAAAATCAACCCGTACTAGGCTTTCATTTGAAGCAGGTATTTATCAATTAGGTGGTCATGCGGTTTTCATGAACACAAAAGATACCCAGCTAGACCGTGGCGAGCCGATTGAAGATACCGCTCAGATTATTTCACGGATGGTGGATATCATCATGGTCCGCACCTTCGGCCAGGATATTTTGCAACGCTTCGCGGATAACTCGCGGGTTCCTGTCATTAATGGGCTGACTAATGAGTACCACCCTTGCCAAGTTTTAGCGGATATTTTCACCTATTATGAACAGCGCGGATCTATCTCTGGCAAAACCGTAGCATGGATTGGCGACGCCAATAATATGTTTTACACATGGGCTGAGGCTGCGCAAATTCTTGATTTTAAATTGCATATTTCAACCCCGCCGGGTTATCAATTTGATCGCGCGTGCCTTAGTCCTGAAAATCTGCACTATATTAAAGAATTCGATGATCCGTTTATGGCCTGCACAGGGGCTGATCTGGTTACTACAGATGTTTGGACCAGTATGGGTTTTGAGGCGGAAAATGAAACCCGTCGACAGGCATTCGCCAACTGGTGTGTAAATACGGAGATGATGTCGCGAGCTCATCCCGATGCCCTTTTTATGCATTGCCTGCCTGCGCATCGCGGTGAGGAAGTCACAGCGGAAGTGATTGATAGCCCTCAAAGTGTGATTTGGGAAGAAGCAGAAAATCGCTTACATGTGCAAAAAGCTTTGATGGAATTCCTTTTGCTGGGCCGCATTGGCTATTAAATATCCCTTCTCTATATAAAAACCCATGAGCACTAATCCCAAAATCGTACTCGCCTATTCCGGCGGCCTTGATACTTCCGTCATCCTTAAATGGCTACAAGACCACTATAACGCTGAAGTCATCACTTTTACGGCCGACATTGGCCAAGGTGAAGAGCTGGAGCCGGCGCGTCAAAAAGCCATACAGCTTGGAATTAAGCCTGAAAATATTTTTATCGATGATCTACGTGAAGAATTCGTTCGCGATTTTGTCTTCCCCATGTTTCGCTGCAATACCCTCTATGAAGGCGAATATCTATTAGGCACATCTATCGCGCGCCCCCTCATTGCAAAACGGCAAATTGAAATTGCTCGCAAAACGGAGGCAGAAGCTGTTGCCCACGGCGCTACCGGCAAAGGTAACGATCAGGTACGCTTTGAACTAGGTTATTACGCCCTTGAGCCGAATATTAAAGTGATTGCGCCTTGGCGCGAATGGGATCTGCTTTCACGTGAAAAATTGCTCGCCTATGCAGAGCAAGCAAATATTCCGATTGAAATGAAGCACCAGCAAGGAGGTGCCCCTTATTCGATGGATGCCAATCTGCTGCACATTTCTTACGAAGGCCGTCACCTTGAAGACCCTAAAGCACAGGCCGAAGATGATATGTGGCGTTGGACCGTAGCGCCAGAACAAGCGCCTGAGCAGCCTTGCTATTTAGAACTTGAATATGAGCATGGCGATCCCATTGCGCTGAATGGTCAACGCTTAACCCCTGCCGAGATGTTAGCTACGCTCAATAAAATAGGCGGTGAGCATGGCATTGGTCGCTTAGATTTAGTGGAAAACCGCTACGTGGGCATGAAATCACGCGGTTGTTACGAAACACCGGGCGGCACCATTTTGTTAAAAGGACATCGCGGCATTGAATCTATTACTTTAGATCGTGAAGTGGCGCACTTAAAAGATGACCTAATGGCCCGTTATGCTGCGCTGATTTATAACGGTTACTGGTGGAGCCCTGAGCGCCTGGCATTGCAAGTGCTGATCGATCATACGCAGCAAAACGTCAATGGCTGGGTTCGCCTCAAACTCTATAAAGGAAATGTCACTGTAGTGGCGCGAGATTCAAAATACAGTCTATTCGATCAAACTATTGCCACTTTTGACGATGACGGTGGCGCCTACAATCAAGCTGATGCCGGTGGTTTCATTAAACTTCATGCTTTGCGCATGAGGATTGCGGAAAACGCTCGACGCAGACGTGTGTAGTAAAGATCCATTCACGCTTACGATAAATGAAAGCCCTTCATATCATAGATGAAGGGCTCGCTCATCGTTTGGTAGCAGAACAGTTTCCTCAATGGGCACATTTATCTGTTCGACCCGTTACTTTGGGTGGGCACGACAACAGGACCTACCATCTAGGTAAGGACAAGCTTCTTCGTTTCCCAAGCGCTAAGGAGTATGCAGCACAGGTCGAAAAAGAGCAGTTTTGGCTCCCAAAATTGCAGCCTTTGCTGCCTCTTCCGATCCCTGAACCTATAGGCTTAGGTAGGCCGGCATATAATTATCCCTATAAATGGTCCATCTATCGTTGGCTTGAGGGTAATACAGCGGCATCTGTTCAAATTCCTGATGCTGATAAGGGGCAACTAGCAAAAACCCTTGGGCAATTTCTCAGTGCTTTGCAAAACATTGATCCCAAAGAAGGCCCTACTCCTGGGCCACATAATTTTTATCGTGGGGGCTCATTGTCAAACTATGATGCTGAAACACATCGAGCATTGCGCATACTAAAAAATAAGATCGATATTGAATCTGCTGCCAAGGTTTGGGAAGCAGGCGTTGCAACCAAATGGCAACGTGCTCCAGTGTGGGTGCATGGAGATGTGAGTGCTGGAAATTTATTAGTAAAAAAGAATCCACTGAGTGGAGTCATGGAGCTAAGCGCAGTCATAGATTTTGGAATGCTCGCGGTCGGTGATCCAGCGTGTGATTTAGTTATTCTCTGGGCATGGTTTGAGTATAAATCCCGTAAAATTTTCCGCGATGTACTTCCATTTGACGATAACCTCTGGGTTCGTGGTCGCGCTTGGGCATTATGGAAAGCGCTGATTATCACCGCCAATATGACAGAAACAAATGCAGTTGAAAGAGCCCAATCTAGCCATGTGATTACTGAAATTATTGAAGACTACCTGTGTAACGGATAAAAATGGCTAACTCCAACCCACTCCAAAAATTTCCTTGGCATCACGGGTTAAAAGCGCCCGTTGTTGAAATCGTCGATCGCTTGGACGATTTCATCTTGTGTATTCATGACAAAGGGGCCTTGACCTACAATCGGCTCGTTGATGGGTTCACCACTCAATAGCAGTACAACCGCATCGCTGTTAGCTTCAAGCGTTAAGCGGTTGCCGCTGGTATCCAACAGCACCATCTGCGCTTCACGGGCAATAGTTTGATCATTGACTTGCACCGTACCATGCAACACCACAATAGCTGTATTCCAGCCTTCAATAGCAGGGAGTTCGATGCGGGCATCGGCGCTTAGACGCACGTCCCATACATTCATGGGCGAGAAGGTACGAGACGGCCCTGCGCGTCCGGCGTAATTACCAGCGATGACGCGCACTGACCCAGCGCCTTGAGAGAGAGGCACAGCGGGGATGGTATCGTTTAGAATGGCCTGATACCCTGGTTCAGACATCTTATCCTTGGCGGGTAGATTGACCCAAAGCTGCACCATATCTAGCGTGCCGCCCGAATGGGTGAAAGCGTCGGAATGGAACTCTTCATGCAAAATGCCGGAGCCAGCTGTCATCCATTGCACATCGCCAGGGCCGATCACCCCGCCTTGGCCGGTGGAGTCGCGGTGTGCCACTTCGCCCTTGTAAACGATGGTTACGGTTTCAAACCCGCGATGCGGATGTTGGCCGACTCCTCGAGGATGATTGCTTGGCGAGAAGTCCGTAGGCCCGGCGCGATCCAGTAATAAAAAGGGGCTGAGCGTTTTTCCGTGGCTGCGATACGAGAATAGCGAGCGCACCGGAAAACCGTCGCCAACCCAATGCTGGCGAGGTGCGCTATAGACACCGACGACTTTTTTCATGGTTTTCTCCAAAGCTATCTTGCGTAAAGTGTCTCAATGCCTCGCGGTCACGCCATCTTATGATAGCGTTACTCTACCCTTTTAGTGCTTTTGCCATAATTTTTGAAATGCATTTATTCTTGGGGCACTATAAATAAACGTTTATCCCATATTACTGCTTGCGGTTTGGTGACGGTGATGTATTGGGCATCCGGGTGT
This sequence comes from Mycoavidus cysteinexigens, assembly GCA_031963005.1. Lineage (GTDB taxonomy): Bacteria > Pseudomonadota > Gammaproteobacteria > Burkholderiales > Burkholderiaceae > JASSUD01. Next base: position 37,155 of record JASSUL010000011.1, read on the forward strand.
GCAGGGTTGACTAGAACATTCCATTCTTGTTGCGCGATGACGGAGGGCACTAAGAGAATGGCGGAATGTTTTTCTTTTAGCCAATGATCACCAAATGCGCGCGCAGACACACTATCTGGATAATTCCATCCTTCTGGTAAACCCTCAGGAGGGGCTTGTTGGATCGATACGGTATCGGGTACATGGGCAACTACGTAGGCATGCGTACGCGGTATTTGCCCAATATTGGTGTGCACTAGTGTTTCCAGCATGGCACCTGCGTAGGTGAGCGATCCATAGATGACGGGCTGCCCTGGGCTATTGAAACGTCCGCCTAGTAATGCCGCTCCAAAACCAGACCATATGGGATAACGCGCATCCGCAATACGGTAAATCTCCATTATGAGGGCAGTCCGTAACATAGCGCCCAAAGCAGCATTTCAACGCGTCGTGCTCCTAACTCGGTCATTGCCACTTCTAGAGGAGTGCGATCTTCTAGGAGTGGATGGGGCATATGAATAAATTCTTTGGCTTTTTCTGCGGAATCCCATACATATTTTGCCGTTGCAAAAACGCGTGCTAGCCGCTCTGCTTTTTCTGATTCATTGAGGTTCAGTTTGGTGCGACGACGCTTAAATGTGGCCTCTGGAATGATGCTATAGAGCAATACTTTGCAATCTGCCGGAGTGCGTGCCATATGACTAATGCTAGTTTGCAAAGCGGATTTCGGTAAGCCAAGACGTACGCGATCCTCTAATTCAGCAAAAGTCTTTGGTATAGGAATAAGGGCCATGACCGCGGCGATTTCTTCGGGGGATATGCCTTGTTGTGCCATGTCGCTCTCCACTCTCCAAGTATCAAAATATACCTTATTATAGGTCATATGATACTTTTTGCGTAGGCCGATGGAGGGTGCGTGCTTACCCTTAAGCGTGCTTAAGGACTGCTAGGGTAGCAGCAAGCGGCTCTGTCTGCCGTGGGCCTATAAATGGGTATCATTTTTAATATTCATTTAAAGATATCTCTTTAGATAGATAAGAAAAAAATCTCTATCTCTTTGATATCAATTTTTATAAAAAAATAATGTTCTTTATAAGAAAATGCTCAATTCATTTTAATTTTATTCAAGAAAAGATTTGCCCTCCCCCTCTGCTTTATTTTTAATCTAGTGTCTTTACACTATTGCCAAAGCATATTTTTTGCCTTTTTGCTTTAATCAGGCGGCTATTGAGAAATAAATAGATTGTGCTTGATTCATTATCATTTACATCAAAGGCATTTTGAAAAAAAGAGGGATGGAAGGTGATAGATTCTACATTATCTACAGTAAATAATAATTTCGAGACGGTTATTGTTTTAAATGCACAAAATCATGATCGAGTGGCGGCGTCATATGAGTTGCAACCATTGCCACATAGAGTAGAAGTGGCGTCAAGAAGACAGCCCAATATTCAAATAAATAATAGGGTGCTCACACATGAATCTGCTAATATTGAGAGACAAACGTTATTAGATATATTCAAAAATGCTTCAAGAGAAGAAAGAAAGAGCATGGCGATATATGGTGCGTTATTAACTTCTTCGGTAGCCGCTTTGACAGCAACAATTTGGACAGTAGATTATACTATGCGTAATCTAAATGATCTCGATAAAAAAATGATTGCTTATGCTTCATTCCAGCTTGGTTTTGTTTTTTCTCTTTCCATAGTGACTACTGCATTTTTTAGTTACAATCTAAATAGCATGATATATAGAGAAAGCCAAAATAATACTAATGAGATTCATCAAAATAGATCTGCTGTAATCAGAGGAGAATATCAAAATCGATCTTCTATAAGCGGAGGAGAATTTTTGCCACCTTATCGGCCGCCTTATCAGCCACCTAGAATTTCTTCTTTGCAACCCCCTATTTATGAAGAAGCGATTGCGGCTGCAAATACTTAGTGGTAAGTTTGGAAAGGTAGGTCACTTTAGTTAGAGAGGATAGATCTACCTCAAACATGAAGTAGCCTATGTAGGCTATTTCTAATAGGTTTTTTTATTTCAAATAAATATGTCTTTTTTCCAGCGTAAATTACCCTCCTCGCAGCTCACTTTATCCACGTTTCTACGGCCTTTTATTCGGACTTACCGGGGGGCTTTCCTAGCGACGTTGCTGTTGGCCATAGCGGCTATGCTTATTGAGTCCTCTGTCTATCCGTTGTTGATGCGTGCTTTGCTCGATGCGATGGTGCGTTATCAGCCTACCTCTACAACGCCTTTGACAGTGGTTTTGGCATCAAAGCCGCTTTCTATTTTTCTGCAGATGCTGGTAATTTGGAGTGTGATGGAGGTGATCTACCGTTTGTATGGTTTTTGCGACGCATGGCTCTTTCCCCGTTTTGAAGCGGCTATACGTACTGCTATGCTCAGCCATTTGATGGAACATTCGCATGCGTTCTTTGCCCATCACCCTGCTGGTAGTTTGGCCAATAAAATCAATGATATTAGTCGAAGCCCAACCCGCATTTTTACTATGGTCATTGGCCTGTTGATTCCGGTGCTGTGCTCTATCGCTATTATTTCCGCGATTTTTTTTAGTTTGCATCCTTTCTTTGGCGCGCTTTTTTTAAGTTGGGCATGTATCCATATCGGCATAGGAATCTATTTTGCACCGCGCTGTAATACGCGCTCGGCATCCCATGCCGCGACGCGTAGCGCTTTGCAGGGGCGCATTGTCGACATTTTTTCTAATATGGTGGCTGTACGCATTTTCTCGCGCCAGGCATTTGAATACCATGAATTTCTACCACGCCAAGCGCGAGAGCAGAAGGAACAAGCTGCTTCATTGTTTTATATAGAAAGAATGAAAATCGCACTGGGTATTGCTTCTCTGCTCTGTATTGGTATGGGTGAAATGGGCGGAGCGATATATGGTTGGAGTCGTGGCATTCTGTCACTAGGCGAAGCGGTTTTGATTTTGAATGCTAGTTGGGGGATTACGGGTACGCTATGGATATTAAGTAATCAACTCCCTGAGCTGTTTAAGGAAGTGGGAGTATGTAATCAAGCCTTATCCTTACTGCAAATTGTTCCTGAAATTCAAGATATTCCTAACGCGAAAAAACTCCAGACCACACGGGGGGAAATTATATTTGACCAAGTGCGTTTTGATTATCCTGGTGCCGCAAAACCTGCTTTTGGGATGAATGCTTCTGCTAAACCTAAATTGAAGGCCAAGGCGAGCTCGTCGCCTACTTATATGCCGATTGACGTTGCGCATAAAAAGAATTTAGCGCAAACGGTACATTTAAAAGCAGGAGAAAAAGTAGGATTAGTGGGAGAGTCGGGGGGAGGCAAAACCACTTTTGTCCATTTAATTTTGCGATATTATGATGTCCATGCAGGGCATATCTTGATTGATGGGCAAGATATTCGTGAAGTGACGCAGACCTCTTTGCGTGAAAATATTAGCTTTATCCCGCAAGACCCCCTCCTCTTTCATAGAAGCGTCTTAGAAAATATTCGCTATGGGATGCCCACAGCTAGCAATGAGGCGGTGCATGAAGCAGCGCGTTTAGCTCGGTGTGATGGATTTATTAAGCAGCTTCCTGAGGGGTATGACACCTTGGTCGGGGAGCGTGGCGCGAAACTGTCCGGAGGGCAACGTCAGCGCATTGCGATTGCGCGTGCTTTTTTGAAAAATGCGCCGATTTTGATTTTGGATGAAGCCACTTCTGCGCTAGATTCTTTGACCGAAGCAGAAATTCAAGAGAGTCTTTACAACTTATCTAGACAAAAACAAGATCGCACCACCTTAGTCATTGCCCACCGTTTATCTACGCTTCTCGATATGGATCGTATTTTAGTGTTTCACAAAGGAGAGGTCGTAGAAGACGGATCGCATCACGATCTAATCGCTGCAGGCGGACGGTATGCAAAATTATGGCATATGCAGCAAGGTAAAGATTAAGATCGGGAATGTTATTGCATGGGGACATGATGTCCCCAGTTTTTTTGATCCCCTACCCTATAGACCATGCACTTTATTCTTCAATATCCTGAGCGTCCCACATTTGAAAATCAAAATGCAAAATCGGTAGAGATTGCGGCCCTGTGTCCTGGGGTCAAAATTCACCGTGTTGTGCATGAAGCGAAAGCAGGCAGTTTTGCATTACGCATAGAGCACATATCTGCCCAGCAGATCGAGATCTTACAAGCATATTGTGACGACAAAAAAGTCGATGGTGCAGTGCTAGCCCCTAAACCCCTTAGTGAATTTGGTCTCTTGGCGATGGATATGGATTCCACGCTGATCGATATGGAGTGTATCGACGAAATCGCTGCATGGGCAGGGAAAAAAGAGGCCGTCGCTGCATTAACGGAACAAGCTATGCAGGGGCAGATCGACTTTAATGAAAGCCTCAAACAGCGGGTCGCATTACTGAAAGGGGCGCCCGCCCATGTGCTGGACGAAGTATGTACGCAACGTTTACGTTTATCTGCTGGAGCGGATATTCTCCTTGAAGGCGCACGCGCCGCCGGATTGCGCACCTTATTAGTGTCGGGAGGATTTACTTTTTTCGCAGAGCGCCTTCAAGCACAACTCCGTTTAGATACGATACGCGCTAATACCTTGGAAATTATCGATGGCAAGCTCACTGGCAAAGTGCTCGGAGAGATCGTCAATGCACAGGTCAAAGCGCGCACCCTAGAAGAAACTTGCGCCCAATGGGGGCTTAGCACCCAGCAGGCCATCGCCATTGGCGATGGCGCCAATGATCTGCTAATGATGGCTCAAGCAGGGCTTTCGGTTGCCTTTCATGCAAAACCTATCGTGCAAAATGCGGCCGATGTCGCACTCAACCATGTTGGGTTAGAAGGTGTCTTGCCATTGTTTATATAATAGACCTCCTATTTTTTATGGCTCATAGAACCTCTTCTTCAGCAAAGCGTGCATTGCCTTGAACACCTCTCCTCTTCTTTTTAAAAGCTTGGGTAATGCGGCTGCTCCGATCGGTATTTTTGATTCTGGGGTTGGCGGATTATCCATATGGCAAGCGATTCGCGCACAGCTTCCCCAAGAATCTCTAATTTATGTGGCGGATTCACGCTATGCGCCTTATGGCGAGCGCAGCGAGGGATTTATTCAAGGGCGCGCACTGGCGATAAGCCAATGGCTGATACAACAGGGCGTAAAGGCTGTGGTCATTGCCTGTAATACGGCAACCGTCCAAGCCGTAGACGCGCTGCGGCTGCAGTTTGGAGGCATGCCGTCTGCATTAACAAACGCTACGCCGCCTCTTTCGGCGCCCACTTTATCTCCATTGCCCATTATCGGGGTCGAGCCGGCTATTAAATCAGCGGCCCAATATTCTAAAACAGGGATAGCGGGCATATTAGCGACTAGCAGCACGCTACGCAGCGCCGCTTTTGCACGCCTATTGGCTCAGCATGCTGGAACGTGTCGGTTTATCCGCCAGGCTGGAACGGGTTTGGTAGCGGCAATAGAGCGTGGAGAAATCGATTCGCCAGCGCTACGTGATCGCCTCAAGCACTTTCTAGAACCCATGCTAGAAGCCGGCGCAGACACGCTGGTTTTAGGTTCTACGCATTTTCCTTTTTTAGGCGAAACGATTCATCAAATTAGCGGCTCTGCGCTGAATCTGATAGAAACTGGAGAACCTGTAGCACGGCAACTGCAGATGCAACTAGAATTACGCGGCCTCCTAGCGCCAAAAGAGCGGTGCTCTATATTAGATTTCTATACTACGGCTCAAGCGCAGCATTTACAGCACTTTTTGCATAGAGTGATGGGTTTTTCGCCTTCCAATTCAGTGGTGCGTACTTTGGAACTTCCTGTGTCAGAAGGGGCTTGGAGCATTTCTGTTTAAATGAACGACTCTCCAGTAAAGATCGTAGGTACCGCGTTTTGTATAGCAGCGTTGCATGCGGTAGGTCTCATGCTGTTATGGCCCTCCTATAACGCTTATCAGGCTTTGCAAAGCAAGATAGCGCAAGATTCGCCCTATAGCGCAGAGACTGCGCAGCAGCGCATATCCGTGACACTGCAAACGCATTTACTTAAGGCCGAGGCAGCCGATGTATCGCCATCTTCTAAAAAAAGGCATCAACCCGTTTCTTCCATACCCTTCCAATCACTATTGTCCTCTTCGGTTTCTAAGCCCGTAGTTTCCCCCTCTCCTTCTACTTTAGATCATCAACCATCCCCCCTCTCTATTCCCTCCAATATTTCTTCTTCCCACAGTACATCCTTTTCTAAATCCAACACGGCTGCTATTTGCCGCCCCCCCATTCCTCACTACCCCAAGCGCGCACGCCAAAGGGGAGAGCACGGAATAACGCTTATCCATCTCGCTATTAATCCAAACGGTCAAATACAGCAGGCCACCGTGCAACAAAGTAGCGGCTTTGCCAGTCTAGATCGTGCAGCACTTGCCGCAGCTAAGAAAGCGGTATGTCAGCCTGATAGGCACTCTTTGACGACTAGGCAGGTCAAGCTGCGGTTTCAGTTTGAGTTATTGGATTGAACGAAGCGTTTCATTGTCTGAGTGGTATTTCGCATATGAATACGGTATTTCGTTATGGAAATAAATAATATTTATTTTTATTCACAATAAATATGGGGAGATTTTTTATATGACTTCCTCTTGGATAAAATAATATTTATTATATTTTTAGGAGGTTATTATGAGTTCCAGCGAATCGACGGTAACGCAAAGCCATTTTTCTAATATTATGCAACGTTTTCAACGTGGCAATGCGAATTCAGATGAGGTTGGTAGAAGCAGTAAGAAAAATAATGGCGGTTTTTCAAATAATGCCCTTGGGAAAAGAGTTAATCGATCTGAAGCGGAAAGTAATTTTTCAGTTTCACAAAGAAATTCAATGTTTTTGAGTGAAGATGATAAAAAGAATTTTCATGCTTTATTGGATAATTTAAATTATTTTATTTCTAATAACGATTTTGATGATCAGACTAAAAAAGAATTAAAGGATATAAAAGAAAAAATTAATTCAATGGAAAAAAGTAAAGATCCACGTTTAGTGGATTTTGTAAATAATTCATCAGATTTAATTAATGAAAAATATGATTTATATGGAGTTGAATTTTATTACCCTGATGTGGCAGGGCCTGCATTGAAAGAAATATATAAAAATTTTGAAAAAAAAATTATGCAAACATCATGGCTTACTCAAGATGATACGAAGGATCTTGCTAGAATACTATTAGAAAGAAGAGAGTCTGGAAAATCAAAAGTAGAATCAGAATCGGAAGGAAATGATCATCTCTTTACAACAATTCCTGGTAGAGATATTAATTTAAGTAATACTAAAGAAAATGAAATGAAAGCTGAAAAAGAATCAGTAAAAAATATACATTTACCCCCTGAAATCGTAAATAATAATAAAACCTCTACAATTCAAAGTATATCTTCAAGCAAAAAAGAAATTTTTCAATCAATTATAATTGAATATTATTATGAAAATACTAAATCACCGAAGCCTGCATATTTGCAAAATAATAATATAAATGGTGAAATTAAAAAATTATTTGAATATTTAAATGATAGGGAAAGAAGTTTTGTTGATTATAAAAAATTAATTAAAGATATGCCTATTAATATGCAAAAATTATTTTTGGACGCATATCATTCATTAGATCCACGTGCTGTGAAAAACCGTCTTGTAAGGCGAGAAAATTATAATAAAATTCTAAATAATACACAGGCATATGTAGAAAATTATATGGAATTTATGAAGGGCGGAAGTTTTTCGGAGACAATAATAAAAAGCCATGGAAGTGAAGAAGGAAAATTTTTGATTTCAAAATTGCTAAAATTTAATGATACCCTTGGGAAGGTAGATAAAAATTCTTTGCATGAATTTTTAAGTAGATTTTTATTAAAAAACGACACATTGTACAATGAGGTTGATCTTTTTTTAGGAGAAGGAGATGGTAGTAAAGGATTTTATGAAAGAAATATTAAAGAGAAAAATAAATTAAAAAAATTAATTAAAATTAGTCCAATAGCACATACACGGGAAGCAGGAAAATTATTCTTCTCTAAAAAAATAAATAAATCTATAGTGGAGTCTGAAAGATATATAATAAAATCAATGTATGAGGGAATAAGAAAAATTGAATCGAATGATAATTTGTATCATAATATGATAAATTTTCCATTAGAATGGTATAAAATATTATCAAAAGATGCTAAATTTAAAGAAGAATTAGAAAACATTAATCCGATAATTCTTAATTATAGATCTGAGGGGTTAAATGGAAATGAAAGTAAAATAGAAATTGAAAACCAAATAATGTTTTATAGAATACTTGAAAAAATGATATCAACTAAATTTTAATAAAATAATATACTTTGAATAAAAATATCAATCTATATTTCAAATATAGCAGCTAGCAGATAGAGTCCATCTTATCCCTGCTAGCTGTTTGTTTTTTCTCTATCCCCCGCCCCGCTTCCCTGCAATCTAGGTTATATACCCCAACCCCAAAGCGCGATTCTTTTTAAACTCCCCTGTACACTCTGTACCCTTTAGTACAGCAGCTATTGCACTGCATAGTGCTTTTGTTTTTTTAAGCCTAATGTTTTATTTAAAGGAACGATAATGCAAAAACAAAGACGTGAATTTCTACTGAAAACAGCCACTACGGCGGGTGTCGCTCTGGCTGCTTCGGCTGCTGCTTCGAGCTTGGTGTTAACGGGCTGTACATTAACTGGCGAGCGTAGTAGCGCTAAATCTACTCCGGTTGCTCTGCGTCAAACGCTGAATGCCGAGTCGGATTTGGCGTTGCAGCGCTTGTATCGATCTGTAAAAGGCTCACGGGAGTTGGTTGCGAAATCGCAAGGTATTTTGATATTTCCTTCTGTAACGGCGCTGGGTTTTATTGTCGGAGGACAGCATGGAAAAGGCGTATTTCGCACAGGAAACTTAAAGCTCACGCAAGGGTATTACAGTATTGCTTCTGGCTCGATTGGTTTTCAAGTGGGCGCGCAATCGAAGGCGCTCTTTTTTCTCTTTATGACGAATGCGGCGCTGGCGAACTTTCGCTCTACGCCAGGTTGGTCTGTGGGGGCGGATGGGTCAGTTGCGTTATTGCAAGTGGGCGCTAACGGCGCAATAGATACCTTCAGTTCGCAGCATCCTATTGTTGCGTTTGCATTAACTAATAAAGGGTTAATGGCGAACCTGACCTTAGAGGGCACTAAAATTTCAAAATTAGCTTTATAAGCTTTATGAGCCCTATCTTAGAAAAAAAGATATTCCCTTTTTTTCTAAGATAGGGCGGCCTTTTGTATTTTTACAGTAGCTAAACTGATTAACTGATGTTACGCAGGTTGTAGAAAGGCGAGTTATTGATCGGTAATTAAGAAAGTGTGCCCGAGCCAGCAGAAATGCCAGCGGCGCGCTCCTGAGTAGAAGCAGGCAAAGTAGACGGCATATTGACCTGGGTACGTACTGTCGGAAAATCTTGTGGGGCATGCTGTTGAATATACTTTAATAGCCCTTCTCGAATCCGGCAACGAAGGTCCCAACACTGCGATGCTTGGGCTGTACTGACCAAAATACGCAATTGCATGGCGCGCTCGTTGGCATCGGCCACTTGCAATGTTTGTATCTCGCCATCCCATTCAGGGGCGGCTTTGCATAAACGCGATAACTCTTCACGCAGTGCGTCCAGATTAATACGATAATCCACCCATAAAAAAACCGTACCGATGAGTTGAGGGTTGGTGCGTGTCCAGTTTTGAAAGCTATTTTCCGTAAACCATTGTAAAGGGACTAGCAAACGCCGTTGATCCCAGAGGCGCACCACAATATAGCTGCCTGCGATTTCTTCGATGGTGCCTACTTCCTCATGCAATTTGACAATATCGCCCACACGAATCGGCTGTGTGAGCGCAATTTGTAAACCTGCAGCTAAATTTCCCAAAACCGATCGTGCGGCCATCCCCGCAATCACACCCGCTACCCCAGCAGAAGCTAGAAGGCTGGCGCCTATTTGCCGTACATTGGGGAAAGTCATTAAAACAGAGGCCACAGCCAGTATGATGACCACGGCCATCATTGTGCGCACTAACACCTTGGCTTGTTTATGAATACGATTGGCATATTGTTCGTCGCCTTGTTTTTTTTGTATGCGACGCCGAGTAAAAATCTGGCCTGAAACATAGGCAAAGCGCGTGCCAAACCACGTTAAGCTAGCGATGGAAGCCAGTGCGCTGATATCGCTCAGAATGACCATAAACGTCGAGGTTTTAGGTATTTCTGAAATAAAAAGTTGAGCGACAAACAATAAAAACGTGAATTTTCCAGGGCGCTCGAGATACTTTAGCATCAACGCTAAATTGCTTTCTGATCGTGCGATATTACGCAATGCGCTTAATCCACTACGCATTAAAAGAAAAGCAAGGCCTAAAACGGTCACCATCATAATGGCCGCACCTATGGCCGAGTGCATGGGCTCTAAAAAGATATTTTTAATAATCTGGGGCAATGTTATCAATGTCTCCCTCCTTTTATTTTTTTAGCGCTTTATGACCAGATGATAAGGAATGGTATTTTAAGGAGACGCTGAATAAACCGGGAGCAAGGAATGCCTTTGATGCCAGTACAACTAGTACGGCGATGAGGCATGACACCGCTCCCGGTTTATTCAGCGTCTCCTTAATAAAAAAATAATGGTTTATAGAGAAAAGCCTATTATGCGCCATTATGCGGATTATTTACCTTATTTACTGCTTGATAGCAAATAACTTAAAGAAGTTTTCACTGGTGACTTCGGCAATTTTTGCTTCTTCCACACCGCGAAGTGCGGCAATAGCACGGGCAACATAGATGACAAAACCGGGTTCATTGAGTTTGCCGCGATATGGTACCGGCGCTAAATAGGGAGAATCGGTTTCAATTAATAATCGCTCCAGCGGTATGCGTTGAGCAAGCTCTTGCACGTCTTGGGCATTTTTAAAAGTAACAATGCCGGATAAAGAGATATAAAAATTCAGCGCCATGGCAGCTTGGGCCATTTCCCAGGATTCAGTGAAGCAGTGCATGACGCCACCTATTTCCTGAGCGCCCTCCTCTTCCATTAAGCGTAGCGTATCTTGTGCAGCGCAGCGCGTATGAATAATCAGCGGTTTTTGCACGATTTTAGCGGCCCGAATATGTGCCCGAAAACGGGTACGTTGCCACTCCATATCCTCTATAGGGCGCCCTTCTAATCGATAGTAATCTAGGCCGGTTTCTCCAATCGCAACGACTTTAGGGTGCTGCGCTAGGCTTACCAAACGCTCAACCCACTCCTCTATGGAAGGTTCACAGCTCGCGCCCCCTGTATATTCTCCGTCAGGGTGCACGCCTACGGAAGCAAATAAATGCGCATGATCTTGGGCAAGGGCGAGTACTTGTGGAAAGCTGTCCAAATCTACGCTGACACAGAGTGCATGAGTGACTTGATTGGCACGCATCGTTTCCAGTATTTCAGGTAAACGGTGCGCAAGCTTTTCAAAATTAAGATGACAATGGGAATCTACAAACATAGTAATCGAGTACGTTGAGCAATCTAGGGGGTATCTACAATTGCCCAAAGATGAGTTCTTTTGGGCAATTGTAGACATGCCCTATATAAAAAGCGTGGGATAAGGCGCTAGTGCATCTTCAATTCTTAAGCGCGCATTGAGTGGATGATTTTCTACCGCACGTTGTGCGTAGATCACACGGACATACTGTGCCCAACGAGCAATATTTAAGTGTTTTGCGCATGCGGCGAGGGCATCGATGTGTTCTGGAAAATAATGCGAACGACGGGCCAAATGCCAGGTTCCTAAATCGTAGAGCCAACGCTGTAGCATACTTATAAAATGTGCTATGGGTATTTTTTGCAGCGCTTCTGCGCATACCATCGTATCGCAGCGCGCGCCTGCGCAGAGCTGTTCTATCAGTATTCGCGACGCGGCTTTGTCTTCCTCTTTCTGTTGGGTATATGCTAAAGCCGTTAGAGGGGCTCCGCCAGCCCAGGCTAGCGCAGCTTGTGTCTGTTGATCAGTTAGGCCCTGTGTGCTTAACCAGTGTAATGCTTGGCTTGCCGAAGGGATATGCATAGCATAGCGTCGACAGCGGCTGATAATAGTCGGTAAAACGCGATCCAGCCTGGCCGTAATTAAAATAAAAATGATTTTTTCGGCAGGTTCTTCCAAGGTTTTGAGTAAGGCATTGGCTGCCGGTAAATTTAAGGCTTCCGCAGGGTGCAGAACAATGACGCGCCACCCTGCGCGATGCGCGGTAACGGTACAGATATTTTGAAGATCGCGCACGCTGGCGATTTTGATTTCTTGGCTTGGAGCAGCGGTTTTTTTCGAGGTATCTGACGATGTGGTAGCCACGGCAGAGGCACTGGAGGAGGCTTTGTTCTCTGGGCTATGCGCTTTTTTAGTGGATGGGGTTTTTGCCTTTGCGCGTGTATTTGCACTTTGATCTGCGCTTTGCTGCGCTTCCATTAAATGCTCTGGTACGAGTAGGCGATAATCAGGATGATGGCCCTGCGCCATCCATAGACAAGCTTTGCAGGTTCCACAAGCATATCCTTGCTCCAGAGGGGCTTCGCACAAAATGGCCTGGGCAAGCGCTTGGGCAAAATGGACCTTCCCTATACCCGCTGGCCCTTCTAATAAAACCGCCTGCGGCCATTTTCCGCGCAACGCATTAAAGCGTTGCCAATCGTCGTATTGCCATGGATAGATCATGAGAGCGTATTACCGCAGAGCTGAATGGTTAGAAGGAGAGAAGCGCCGTGTGCTCGGCTTTTTCTTCTGGGGTGGCTTCAATGACAATGAGCGAAGCGGCTTGCGTTCCCATCAAGGCCTGTGAAGCCTGCGTAGCGGTACTCCATGTCGATGCAACAGGAGGTGCTGCAAGTTCGGTAATGAGCAATTCCTCCTGTCCACAGGTCATGGCAAGGTAGACTTGTGCCAGCAATTCTGCATCTAATAGCGCGCCGTGCAGGGTGCGGTGTGCGCGGGAAATATGAAAGCGATCACAGAGCGCATCCAGTGAATTGCGTTTACCTGGAAAGCGCTCTCTGGCATTTTTCAGCGTGTCGGTGACGGTGTGGCAATAGGTATCAAAATGCGGCCGGTCTAGGCGTTGTAGTTCCGCATTTAAAAAACTGATATCGAAAGGCGCGTTATGAATGATGACTTCCGCGCCCTGGACAAAATCACAGAGCGCTTGTGCCACCTCGGAGAATAAGGGCTGTGCGCTGAGAAATTCGGTCGTTAAACCGTGGACCGCTAGTGCGGCAGGGTCGCTGTCTCGTTTGGGGTTGACATAAAAATGCCGTGTATTTCCAGTGAGCCGACGTTGGTTGATTTCTACACAAGCGATTTCGACTAAGCGATCGCCTTTATTCGCATATAGCCCAGTGGTTTCGGTATCTAGAACAATTTGACGCATTGTACGGAGAGTTCGCAAAGGGTTAAAAATGGGGGGGAGGTACGGGCATTTTCCCCGCAGAGAAAATGCCTATACTTAGAATACAGGGTGGTGGTGCGAGCAGGCGCTAATTTTCTGATGCGCCTGTGCGTAGCACTTGTGTAATCCCTTTACGGGCTAGGGTATCCGCACGCTCATTGCCCGTGTTACCGGCATGCCCTCTTACCCACTGCCACCGAATGCGATGTTTTTTTTCCGTATAGGATTGCACTAGGGCATCGAGGGTTTTCCACAAGTCGTCATTCTTGACAGGGGCGCCAGCTGCAGTGCGCCAGCCTCGCTTTTTCCAATTGATAATCCACGAACTGATTCCAAGTTGGACATACTGGGAATCGGTATACACCGTGGCGTTATAGCCTGGCTTTAATGCGCTCAGCGCTTCGATGACCGCCATCAGTTCCATCCGATTATTGGTGGTGTGCGCAACACCACCATAAAGAATTTCTTCACCGGTTTTATATTGAAAAGAGACCCCCCACCCTCCTGGGCCAGGGTTGCCATTACATGCGCCGTCAGTGTAAATATCTACGTCTTCGTGATCAATCAATTGCATGGGTTATAAAAAGACTAAATAATGAGAAAATGGCGCCATCTACCCTGTATGGGTAGCTGTGTGATATAGGCGTGATAGCTATTTGCTAGCTGCGGATACTCCGATGTCGCTATGGAGTCTGCCGGCTGGTAAATCCTGCGGCCAATGCGGGTTCTCCAGACAAAGTGGATGTAGCGGCAGGGCCTACCCAGCGTATAGCGGGTACGCGTTTAACCGCTGTAAGCATATATACCGCTCCAAAAATCGGCCACCATCTATCGCCTGCTGCTTCCATATAGGAAGTGCGGTTTAAGGTGGTTTGACTTTGTATGGGGAATCTATAACCGCCAAAGCGCCCTAATTCTAGCTCGAACCCTAAGAGGCTGAGCCAATCTTTTAAGCGTTCCAGGTGAATTAAAGAAGCGTGTACGGGCAGAAAAGTATAGCCTAATGCCTGAGCCAAACGCTGCCTGAGTCCCCATAAGCTCAAAGCGTTAAATCCAAAAATAATGAGTTTTCCTTCGGGAACGAGAACACGTTCCACTTCGCGTAAGAGTTGGTGCGGATGTTCTGTAGATTCTAAGGTATGGGGTAAGATCAATAAATCAATGCTCTGTGTTGCGAAGGGAAGCTCAGGTAAAGCTAGGCGCAGATTGTGCGTACTCACCTTTTCAAAAGGAACGGGCCTTAATGCAGGGGGGGATTGGGTAAGCGCGACGCCTCGATAGTGTATTCGGCTAGATCGCAAACCATCTAGTTCGGGTAAGCCCAGTTGGATCGCGTGTGTGCCCAAAGGACCCGCTACCGCGCGTTCAATTTGTTCTTGTTCCCAGCTTAATATATAGCGGCCTAAAACAGAGTCCGCCCAGGTAGACATCGTTTTTTTGAGGGGGATATCCGTCTTCATAATGAGAAAAACCTTTGTAAAGATCGCCAAAACAGATGTTATTCTACGCGTACGATTCTTGCGTAATAGATTCTTAGAGCCTGTTCATAATCTCCAGCAATCACCCTTAAAGCGGTGATA
This sequence comes from Mycoavidus cysteinexigens, assembly GCA_031963005.1. Taxonomy (GTDB): domain Bacteria; phylum Pseudomonadota; class Gammaproteobacteria; order Burkholderiales; family Burkholderiaceae; genus JASSUD01. The sequence goes on from JASSUL010000011.1 coordinate 52,208, forward strand.
TTGGGGTTCCTTCGTCACCCCAACCTACCATTTTTTGGCATCTTTCGTAGGTTGGGATGACGAATTGAATTAAATACGGAACCCCAACACAACCCACTTTTGAAGATTATGAACAGGTTCTAAAGAACCCTTTTAATTTAATATACTCCCCCACATTCATTTAGTGGAGAGTGGATCTTTGCTCAAGTATACGTGCTGTAGTCATAGCGCACGGCCTATTCCCAATTTATTTTCTATTGACTTCTGCTCTACCAGGATTGACATGCAACGATGTTATGGCGTGCTGCTCAGTGTATTGCTCAGCGTTTTATTAGCCGCTTGTGCAGGTACCACCACTGATGATGCTGCGCGTATGTACCGCTCGCCTTTTTCTTTTAGAGCTGCTGCTAAGGCAAAGGCACCGACAGATCCTGTTTTAGATGCCGACAGTGATACTTTAGCATCGGGGTCAGGCGATATATGGGATCGTATACGCCGCGGTTTTCAATTACCTAATTTAGAAGGGAATCTGGTCGATGCGCAATTACGCTGGTATGTCTCTCGCCCAGATTATGTGGAGCGTATGACCGCCCGCTCGGCACTCTATCTCTATTACATCGTCGAGATGCTTGAAGCGCGTCATATGCCTACCGAGCTAGCACTTTTGCCTTTCATTGAATCGGGATACAACCCCCAAGCGCTGTCTGTAGCAAAAGCAGCGGGAATGTGGCAATTTATTCCAGGGACGGGTCGCACCTTTAAGTTGAAGCAGAATATGTTTCAAGATGAGCGGCGCGATGTGCTCGCATCGACGAATGCGGCGCTGGATTATTTATCAAAGCTCTATACCATGTTTGGCGACTGGCAAATTGCGCTGGCTGCGTACAACTGGGGGGAAGGCAATGTCCAGCGCGCTATTGCACGCAACCGTGCAGCAAAACGGCCGACCGATTATGCCAGCTTAAAGTTGCCTAATGAGACGCGCAATTACGTGCCCAAACTACAAGCCGTGAAGAATATTATTGCCAATGCTAATAAATACGGATTGACTCTTCCTCCTATACCCAATCATCCCTACTTTGTTACGGTAACGACTGCGCGTGACATCGATGTAAAGATCGCTGCCCAACTTGCGAACTTAACGCTCAAAGAATTTACGGCTCTCAATCCTTCGTTTAAGAAACCCGTCATTTTAGGGGCCACGAATCCCCAAATTCTCCTGCCTTTTGATAATGCCCAAGCCTTTGAAAAAAATTTGAAGTCTTACGAAGGGACCTTATCTAGTTGGACAACATATACCGTTGCCAAGCGTGCTCGGCCTGCCGTATTAGCGGCAAAAATTGGCGTGAGTCCTATAACCCTCATCGCCGTGAATAAAATTCCTGTAGGGATGCGACTCAAACCAGGAGCTACGGTATTAGTACCCAAATCTGCAGATGCAGAGGATGAGGATATCAGTGCAGCAATAGCGGAAAGTGCGGTATTAGCGTTAGAACCCGATACTCCAGATACACGTAAAATGCTACTGCGCGTTCATAAACGTCAAAATATGTCGGTCATTGCAAAACGCTACCATGTATCGGTTGCACAAATCCAAGCCTGGAATAAAACAAAACGCACTCGCGTAGCTCCTGGGCAGATTATTGTTTTACATGTTCCCCATACCGTAGCGGTTCCCGCAGTCCGTCGCACGATAGTACGAGGGGGCGGTGTGCGCGCGATAGCGGTCTCATCCCCTGTAAAAAACGTAGGCCCTTCTCATAAGAAAAAACACGCTACTAAAAAATCCTCCACGCATACAAGCACTAGCCGCGATAAAAAATTGGGAGCCCACTCTAAACAGGCGGGTAAACCCTCTGCTACCAAAGCCACGAAAAATACAAAATCTACGGTCGCAAAGCTACAGTCTTCTTCTTAAAGCCTGTTCATAATCTTCAAAAGTAGGTTGTGTTGGGGTTCCAAAATCACCTAAAAACGCACCCCAACCTACGAAAAATGCCCAAAAATGGTAGGTTGGGGTGACGAATTGAATTAAATACGGAACCCCAACATGACGACCTCAAAGGCTATTTCTGGAGATTATGAACAGGCTCTTAGAATCTGTTTAGTCTCTTCTGCGGTGACGCATTAATGAGATGCCCGGGTAGCAAAGCGGTTCATATAAGCTTAAACTTGCCGGATTTTGATTCCCCACTTCATCATCATAGGTGGGGAGACTGCATTTTCCCCATGGTGTATGCCTTTTCCTGCCCTCCAAAGCCGTTTGCGCTACTCTTTTAAGAATGCTGCATTACTACAGCGCGCGTTAACCCATCGCAGTTACAGCGCAACGCATAATGAGCGCCTTGAATTTCTAGGGGATGCAATTTTAAATTGCGTCATCAGCACGCTGTTGTTTCAGCAGTTTCCTGATTGGCCTGAAGGGGATCTTTCGCGCATGCGTTCTGGTTTGGTTGATCAAAAAACCTTATGTGAACTGGCGCGTCATATTGAGTTAGCACCCTGTCTAAAATTGGGCGCTGGCGAACGTAAAACAGGAGGCCGGCAGCGACCCTCTATACTGGCGGATGCTTTTGAAGCTATCCTCGGGGCCGTATACCTCGATGGTGGGTTTGACGAAGTGCATAAGGTGATTGCGCATACTTATGACGCCTTATTAGGCAAACTGCATTCGTCGGCCCCTAAAAAGGACGCCAAAACCCAGTTGCAGGAATATTTGCAACATAAAAAAATGGCATTGCCTAAATACACAATGCTGTCTATGGATGACCGCGTGACGCCCCCTGTTTTTGAAGTACGTTGTACGATTGCTAATTTACAGTGCGATGTAGTCGGTATTGGCGCTACACGCCGACTTGCAGAGCAACATGCCGCGGATACAATATTAAATACGATATTAAAAGAGGTCAAAAGCAAACTCCCCTCAAAGCGCTAAGTGACTGTAAAACAGTATGATGATGAAGGCCTTAGACTGTTCTTAGGATTATCTTCTCACGCCCCCTCCTCCTTTTTTACCGCATTACTGCCTGCCATGTCTGACTCTATTATCCCTTCCTCTGATACTCCCGCTCAAAAAGAGATGGACCCTTCTGACCCTCTTATCGCTATCAATAGCACCACCCAGGGTAAACCCTTGCATTGTGGGACGATTGCCATTATTGGTCGCCCTAATGTGGGCAAATCGACTTTGCTCAATGCACTCGTTGGGCAGAAAATTAGCATTACCTCACGCAAAGCGCAGACTACCCGTCATCCGATCACTGGCGTTCGTACTAGCGAGACGGCACAATATATTTTTGTCGATACGCCGGGATTTCAAACACAGCATGGCGGAACGCTCAATCGTTCTCTGAATCGCGCAGTGAAAGCGACCTTAGCGACTGTGGATGTGGTGCTGTATGTCGTAGAAGCCGGCTACTACGGGAAGGATGACCATACGGTTTTACAATTACTTCCAGGGATGCACGCTAAGAAAAATCTCCCCTTTCCTCTATTTAGTGGCGCAGCCAATGCCTTGCCTGCAGCGCACTCTACAGATGAGGTATCTGATATGGCATCTGACACGGTATCTGACGCGCTCACAACTTCCGATACTTCAGCAACGGCACCCACGCTAACCCCAACGCCCGCCATTTTTGTATTGGCAAATAAACTAGATCGTATGGAGCACCGCTCACAGCTTGAAGCATTTTCAGAGCACCTTGCTAGCTTATATCCCTTTGTAGAATGTATCCCCCTTTGTGCAAAACGGCCTGATCATATTCAGTCGCTTTTAAATACCATTGAGCATGCGCTTCCCATGCGCCCTCCTATGTACGACAGCGAGACACTGACGGAGCATAGCGAACGCTTTTTAGCTTCAGAAATATTACGTGAAAAAGTTTTTCGCCATACGGGAGATGAACTTCCCTATCAAACCACGGTAGCTATCGAAAAATTTATCCAAGAGGGGCGCCTACGCCGTATTTTTGCCACTATTTTTGTAGAACGTGAAACGCATCGAGCGATGATCATTGGTGCCAAGGGAAGTAAATTAAAAGAAATGAATACCGAGGCACGCAAAGATATGGAGCAATTATTCGGGGGACCTGTCTATTTAGAAGTCTGGATTAAAGTGAAAAAAGGTACTGCAGATCAGAAAATAGCTTAATTTTTTTGCGCAGGAAATGGCTTATTGAATGTGATAACTACACGTGAGCGTTACTGCAGAACAGAAACCCGCGCTGAAATGCATAGTGAGATACATGAGCTTACCGGTGATCTCTAATCAACCTCCCCCCCATCTGGTAGCAGATTTTTTTGATCCTACTTTGGGGACTTCCCTCGCTCCTCGCGCTTCTTCTCCTTCATCGTCTTCCCGTCAATCTACGCGGGTACAGGAGCAGATGGGGTTTGTCTTGCATCGCTATCCGTATCGTGAAACGAGTCTGATTATCGAAGGATTTAGCCGAATGTATGGGCGTATTGCTTTGATTGCAAAAGGGGCTAAGCGTCCGCATTCGGCATTGCGGGGGGTATTGCAGCATTTTCAACCCTTATCGTTTTCTTGGTCGGGTAAAGCCGAGATACGCACGCTCACACGCGCTGAATGGGTTGGGGGAATGCGACCATTGGATGGGGATGCGCTGTTGTGTGGGTTTTATTTGAATGAGCTATTGATCCGTTTTTGCGCGCGGGAAGATGCCTGTCCGAAACTGTTTGATCATTATGTGCTCACCCTGGAACGTCTAGGTCAAATGGGCGCTTCTGCAGCCCCTATTTTGCGGTCCTTTGAGTATGCCTTATTGCGTGAAACCGGGCATGTGGCGCAAGTGCATCGCCTTACACGCACGCAGGAGACGGTCACGCCTGAGGCGCAGTATGTTTTTGATCCAGAAAAAGGGACTCGCCTCGCGCAGCCTGAGGATCCCATAAGCTGGCCAAAGGTAGATGGGCAAACCTTGCTCGATATCGAGTCTGATTACTATCAGCGGCCTGCTACGCGTGTGCAAAGTAAGCATCTACTCCGTTTTTTATTGCATTATCACCTAGGCGGTGAGGCTTTAAAAACACGTCAAATTTTGTCCGATCTTCATACTCTATAACGGTCCGCTTTCTAAAAAAGCGTGTATCTCTTGATAAGACATTCCATTTATGCGAGGCGCTGTGACTCCATTTTTTACTTCACTGACTCCCCTAGCTCTAGGTGTAAATATCGACCATATCGCGACGATTCGTAATGCGCGTGGGACGTTATATCCAGATCCTGTTCAAGCAGCACTGGCTGCGGAAGAAGCGGGAGCAGATGTCATTACGCTTCATTTGCGGGAAGATCGTCGTCATATCAAAGATGATGATGTGGCCCGTTTGCGGCCTTTATTGCGTACTCGCATGAATTTGGAATGCGCGATTACTGCGGAAATATTAGAAATTGCTTGTGCGGTGCAACCGCAGGATGTCTGCCTGGTTCCTGAAAAGCGTGAAGAACTCACGACGGAAGGAGGTTTAGATATAGCGCGTCATTGCGATGCGATAGGCGCGGCGTGTCAGCAGCTAATCCAGGCAGGGATACGAGTAGCGCTTTTTGTAGACCCTAATCCCCATCATATTCAGCAAGCTAAGACTACAGGCGCTTCGATTATCGAGTTGCATACGGGACACTACGCTACGCTTTTTGAGCAAGCGCTGATGCAACAGTGGGAAGATTCCAGGCAGCCTTTTTATGACCCTCTGTGTTACAAAAGCTTTCATACCCCTTCGTGTATAGAAGCGGTCCTTGAAACTCCTGCAGTACGAGAAGAGCTCATTCGCTTACGGAATGCGGCCGAGCTAGGGCTTTCGCTAGGGTTACAAATCCATGCGGGCCATGGGCTGCATTACGGCAATGTGGGCCCTATCGTGGCGATCCCAGGGGTTCGAGAGCTCAATATTGGCCATGCCATTGTCGCGCACGCGGTATTAGTCGGATGGACCGAAGCGATTGGATCTATGAAAGCCCTGCTCAGGGGAGCGCCGTGATCTATGGAATTGGTACCGATATTGTCGATATTAGGCGTATTGAACAGATCATGCTGCGCACTAAAGGGCGTTTTGCTTTACGCGTATTGGGCCCACAAGAATTTGAGGAATATCAAATACGCAGTGCGCGATGCGCTAAAAGAGGCTGGGCTTTTTTGGCAACTCGCTTTGCGGTCAAAGAAGCTTTTTCAAAAGCCGTTGGTTTAGGAATAAGGCCTCCTATAGCGTTCAAGCTACTGCAGACCATCCATGATTCCACTGGACGTCCATGCATTGTAGCCATTGGAGCACTGGCTCAATGGCTAGAAACGCAGCGCATTCGTACGCACGTATCCGTGAGTGATGAACAAGATACCGCAGTGGCTTTTGTGATTGCAGAAACGTTTTAAACAGGACATGTATCGTGAATTTTGCCAATACCGCGTCTAACGCGCATAAAAAAACGGCCTCTGAAACTGCGTTTGCTATACCTGAGCGTGGTCCCGTGATGCTGGATGTAGCCGGAAAAACCCTCACCGATGAGGAGCGTCGGCGCATTGCTCACCCTTTAACGGGGGGGCTTATTTTATTTGCGCGTAATTTTGAGACTCGAAAGCAATTATTTGCTCTCGTTGCAGAAATTCGGGCCATTCGCCCTACGATCCTCATTGCGGTAGATCATGAGGGGGGAAGAGTGCAGCGTTTTAAAACCGATGGATTTACGGTTTTACCTGCGATGCGCAAATTAGGTGAACTTTGGGATCGCAACCCCATACAAGCGCTGCACGCTGCCGTGGCGATCGGCTATGTGCTTGCGGCAGAGCTACGTGCGTGCGGGATAGACTTTAGCTTTACTCCGCTACTAGATATCGATTACGGACACTCAGAAGTCATTGGTAATCGCGCGTTTCATGCGGATCCTACGGTCATCGCTACCCTTGCGCAAAGCCTGAATCAAGGGATGGCTCTGGCCGGTATGGCCAATTGCGGTAAACATTTTCCTGGGCATGGATATGCCGAAGCCGATTCTCATCATGCGCTGCCTGTCGATACCCGCACTCTGGAAGAGATTATGGGCGACACCCAGCCTTATAGCGGCTTAGGTTTGGCTTTAGCTGCCATAATGCCGGCGCATATTCAATATGTTCAGGTAGATAAGCAGCCTGCCGGTTTTTCCCCTTTCTGGCTAAACACGATTTTACGTGAGCAATTAGGTTTTACCGGCGCCATACTAAGCGACGATTTGTCTATGCAAGGTGCACGGGCTATGGGCAGTGTTTTAGAGTCTGCGCAAGCTGCATTGACCGCGGGCTGCGATATGGTTTTAGTATGCAACCATCCAGAAGAAACCGACCTCGTTTTAGCCGGTTTACGCCCTCCTGCCGCTTCTGTGGAATCGCATCGTCGTTTGGCGCGTTTAGCCGCCCGCGAACCGAATATTCCTCAATGCTTGCCGGACTTTAACGGTGCTGCTGATCTATCCATGCATGAAGCCTGCTGGGAAGCGCTACAACAACAACCTGAATATCAAAACGCTCGGTCTACGTTGAATATGATTTGAGGTGATGCCGTATCTTTACGGCTTTTGATGACTTTATGCGAGATTTAGCGTTAAATCTCGCATCGATTACCGATTTGTATATTCCAGGCCAAGATCTTTCCTCACGTCATCTGCAAAATACAAACATGCACTAGAGTGTTTAGGAAAGCATCGATGCAGCCAGATCTACTCTCGGCAAGTCTTTTACGGCGCTAGCATAAGAAATCAGCACTTCTTTGTCAGCATATGTAAGATTATCCATATCGCCCCCTTGGAAATATACCATTGCCTTAAGGCTTGCACTGGGTTGAAATGCCGGACCATAGAACAAACGTGCGGCAGCTAACCCTTTTTCAAGGCTTACGTCTGCACGAAGCATCGCTGCGATGTCCTGGTAATCTTTTACTTCAATGCGTTGTAAGAGAACTTTTAATTTAGTCGCCATCAAATCTTCTAATGATGCAACACACAATACTCCATCCTCTGTGTATTGCGGCAACCCAATTCGACCAAATGCAATCTCACCAAAAAAAGAAATCTTCACATACTCTTGCTGCGCGCCAACATCAACCGGCACCAGCACCGTAAAAGTTTGGGGCAAATCCTGCAAAACTGTTGCGTGGGAAAGAAAAGGTAAAACCTGCGTCAAATATGCTCTATCTAGCGATTGATCACAAAAAAAATCAAAATCAACTGAGAAACGGTGCCCCAAACGTAACGCGATAGCTGTGCCGCCATAAAGCACAAAACTCCTCTCAGCAAGAGGTTTTAGCCCAGGCCATAAAATCCTTTGCGCAGAAGGCAAAACAGAAAAAGTCGGTTTAAAAGTAGATTTCATTTGAATCTGTTATCCGGCATAGCAGGTACCTGTCCTATATGTGACAAGCCAAGGCGATAGTGCCAATATATCCAAGAGCGCTCGTCAAATTGGCCTATTTCAGCTTCTGCGATGACCTCGCACAGATAATCCTCTCCCGCATGATTAGCAAGCAGCTGCACATCTTCATAGTCTCCGATGGTCATTACTTGGGCGGCAATACGTTGCGGCATGTGGAGCGATTGCTCAGGGCTCTTCCACCAAATATATTTTTTGGCCAGATGCAGCAGAATCTTAGAATCCAGTGACTTCATCATTTTCTCGAATAATTACGAACACTGCTCCACACCCTAAATCACCCCAGCCTCATGCGCTTGCACATCTGCGTGGTAACTCGAGCGAACCATTCATTGCCCCGGTATTCGCCCCATTTAGTCGCCCCATTTAAAATCATTGCCACCAGGGTGTACCATACCTCACGCCATCTGCAAAATACACCGATTCTTGTCCTTTTCGGAGGCGCTCAAGCACTTGATGTGCCAAGATAATAATCTTCTATTGATTCCATGCCATTGTCTATAAGTTTACATAAATAAAAAGCTTTAGGACATTTGGTATAAGGAGCAAGGCAGAAAAGAAAGCTCTGCTAATGCTTAGTTTGCGTCTTAAGATGCTGCAGCATTAGTCAACGAAAAACGGTACATTTCATTCTGACCATTCTTTGAGTGGGCGAGCGCTCCTATTTCAATGTCAGAAAAATAAAAGGCGAAGGCGAGAGTATGAAATTGAGGTGAAGTTGAGATGACGAAACGAAGCTTATTTGCTGAATTATCCGAGGGATTTCAAGCTTTGACCGCTGAACGTGAAGGTAAGGTCACGTTGCGAAAGCATGCGATTGATTCGCCTCCAGCGCCCCAGGTCACGACTGAAAAACTTGTAAACATTACCCAGATACCGTAAGTCGGCTTGCAAATATTTAGTGTTTTTTCGCTTGCTGCATGCCGATGTTTAAGCCGTTTTTTGGTGTCTTGCTAATCGTTCTAGTTGTGCGATACGTTTTTCTAAGCTTTGCGCTGCGTCTTGTAGAGGGGGTAGTGTCGAGGTAAAGTGGTTTAAAGCACTGTGGCGGACCATGCTAGGATGTTCGTCTAGGTGATAGTCTGCCGCGCTTTCCATGAAGCGTTTAGCTTGTTGCTGTATCCAGATTTTCCTCGTCTGTATTTGGCGCACGACACGATGCGCTAAGATATCTCCTATCATCGTAGAAAGATCTTCTTCTATATCCCAACGTACTTGTTTTAGAACCGTACTCAGCGCTTGAGCACATTGTGCGTCGCCTTGAATATCAATGCCTGGAAGATCCGCAAAACCTGACGAGCCTGGCATAAGTGCTTTGCACAAGGTGCCTAAAGAGAGAGTGATGGTGACATTCGCTTTGGCAAAAGCATCTGCCCTTTGGTCTGTCTCTATACTACAGGCGCGTAACACACCGCCTTTTTGCAATATAAAGCCTAATTGCAAAGACGAAATGTGTACGCTTAGTAGATAGTTTGGATAAAGGCTCAGCTGTTCACGCGCCCAATTGTGGCGAGTTAAGACATGATTGGCGATTGCCGCGACCGTTGTATTAATACGCGTCGCCGCATTCGCTTGATGCAATGGAAAAAGAGAGGAAATTCGCTTAATAAGCTGCATTCTGTTCAATTCCTGCCAAAACCCAACCCGCCACACCCGTATCGACCTCTGAAGACTCGATACGTTTGGAGAAATGCCAAGTTTCGGAAAAAGGTTGGGCGGTTTCTTGCTCAGGCTCTTCGTGAATAAGGCCGGTAAATTGCACGCTAGCGTATTGCCAACCTTCTTCAACATGCATCGACAAAAGTTGTGCGTCGAGTTTTTCAACATTGGTATGGTTCGTGCTTGCGGGGTGGCTTACCTCACGTTCCGCTAAATCTAATTTCACTTCGGCAAATATTTCAGGCGTCGTAAATTCGCGAATATCGTCTAGATCTCCTTTATCCCAAGCGGCTTGCATACGGATAAATTGAATTTTGGCATGGCGCAAAAATGCGGTGGCATCAAAACTGGCTGCTAATGCAGCGGGACTTTGCACGGATGCAGGCGTATTGAGTGCATCTATCGAGAGGTTAGGATTCGGTGCGAATGTTTCCTGAGCGCTCCGTGTACCAAAGGCAGATTGCGCTTCTGCAGCGATGGAAGACGCAGGTTGAGATAGAGGGGAAGCGGCATTAAAAGGCTCTTGGCGAGTCATACCAGAGGCGGAGTTACGCGCTACCGTTTTGCGTTTAGCCAGCATGCGAATACCCCAATAGGCTAGCAGCATGATGCCAACGACGACTAGCAAATTCGCCAATAAGCCTCCCATTGCTCCCCCCAATCCAAAATGGGAAAGCAAAGCCGCGATACCTAAGCCCGCTGCTAAACCTGCGATAGGTCCTAACCAGCGATTGCGCTGAGCCGCATTTTGCGCACCGGCTTCTGGTTTCGCAGGGCTTTGTGCAGGTTTAGCCGCTTGATGGGACTGATGCGAAGGAGATCCGCGATGAGGCATTGTATGTGAAGATCGCCCCATACTACGCCCTCCCCCTGCGCGTTTGGCAAAGGCGTCTTGGGTATACAGGCCTAAGGTTAATACTGCGGAAAGCGTTCCTATGCCCAGTGATTTCAGTAGGTAAGATTTGGAGGTATGCAGTTGTGCAACAGGCTGATAGACCCGTTTTATAGCTTGGGTAGCCATGCCATAAGCACGGGAGGAAAAACGAAGCAAAGACATGATAAACCTTTAAAAATAAAGCCGGTTGTTCGCTTGAAAGGCGCGCCCTAAGAGAACCTTTTCTAAGGTCGACGCGCTGATGGAGCAAACGCAATAATGAGAAGTATAGGCTAGCTTTTAAACATATTCATAGACTACTAAAAGCGCTAACCGATAATCCTAGCTGCAGCCTTGTCTACAAGGGAGCGGAATTTACTGAAACAAGATGGAGCCATTGACTTAAGCGTGCAAGCGATACCTTAGAGTCTGTTCATAATCTTCAAAAGCGGGTTGTGTTGGGGTGACGAATTGAATTAAATACGGAACCCCAACATTACCGCCATAAGGGCGATTTCTGGAGATTATGAACAGGCTCTAAGAACCTGTTTAGTATTTCACACCAATGTGCAGAGCGACAACGCCAAAGGTCATATTGATGTAATTTACCTGATCAAAGCCTGCTTCTTGCATCATTGATTTGAGGGTATCTTGGTCAGGGTGCATGCGGATGGATTCCGCAAGGTAACGGTAGCTGTGCGCATCTCCGACCATCTTCTCTCCTAACCAAGGTAATACCGTAAAAGAATACCAATCATAGAGTTTAGTCCATGGTGCCTGTACTTTGGAAAACTCTAGGATGAGGAGTTTTCCTCCAGGTTTGAGTACACGGAGCATTTCGCGTAAAGCGCGATCTGGGTGCGTCATATTGCGTAAGCCAAACGCGAGCGTGATGACATCAAAATAGCCATTAGGAAAGCAGATATTCTCCGCATCACATAGTGCGGTGGGAACGTGATATCCGGCATTTAATAGCCGGTCTCGCCCTACTTCTAACATCGATGCATTAATATCCGTTAACCATACCTGCCCATCTGAACCCACTTTTTGCGCAAAGGCACGCGCCAAATCTCCGGTACCACCCGCGATATCCAAGACTTTATAGCCTGGGCGCACGCTGGCTTGTGCAATAGTTGATGCTTTCCAGATCCGGTGTAGCCCGCCAGACATCAGATCATTCATCAAATCATAACGTGTGGCTACGGTATCAAAAACGCCGGCTACTTTGCGCGCTTTATCGCGTTCATCAACGCGCTCAAAACCAAAGTGTGTAGAACTCATGCGCAGTGCATCCAAAGAAAAATAAATTCTATCTTAGCGAAAATCGTGGACAGGTCCTAAGGGAAAGACTATGTGCGAGAGGAATCATATCGCTAAAGAAGCAAGTGCTTGCATAATGCCTGTCCGTAATTTTTGCGCCTGTGCTTGACGTGCCTCTAATAGAGCAGGCGCTACTGGCCGTAGCGCAGGGCTCCAAATAGGTTGGGGGAAATGTGCATCATCAGAATACCGCGGAATAAGATGCCAGTGTAGATGGGGGACCTGATTCCCTAAACTCGCTAGATTCATTTTCGTCGGCGCTAGCATAGTACGCATAACGTGTTCTACACAAGTGACGACGTCCATCAGCATATGGCGTTGAGTAGCCGTGAGATCCGAAAATTCAGCTACATGGGCATTCCAGATAACGCGGCATAGGCCTGGGTATAACGTTTCCTCATCCGTATGGACTACGCGCAGCTCGGTATTTCGCCATAGCACCTCCCCGCCTTCTTGCTCGCATAGAGGACATGCGTTTGCCGCTGTCATAGCAGCACCCGTTCAATGCCGCCGGTATTGGCATTGCGTACATAGTCTACAAGCCAATTTTCGCCCAGTGTATGGCGAGCCATTTCGACCACAATGTAATCGGCTTGGGTGTCCGTATCGTCCTGATAGCGTGATAACCCTTGTAAACACGCCGGGCAGCTTGTCAAAATTTTAATCGGCTTTGCTGCATCCGATAGGGCTTGTGGTGCATCTTCCACCGTTTGCGATTGTCGAATAGCGTTGACCTCTTTTTGTATTTCTTCCTGTTTACGAAAGCGGATCTGCGTAGAGATATCAGGGCGGGTAACCGCCAACGTGCCTGCTTCCCCACAGCAACGGGCATTTTCTTGAATGGCCTCTCTCTTTTGGTCGGGATTCATCAGTTTATTGACCAAAGTAATGGGCTTCATGGTTTTGATGGGGCTATGACAGGGGTCATGATACATATAGCGTACTCCCTGAATTTCTTTGCCTTCTTCGCTTAAAGTAACGCCTTTTTCTAATAAAAACTCATGAATATCTAAAAGACGGCAGCCAGGGAAGATTTTCTCAAATTCATAGCGCTCTAATTGATCGTAGCACGTGCCGCAGGACACGATCACGGTTTTAATATCCAGATAATTGAGTGTATTCGCAACGCGATGGAAGGAAACGCGGTTATCGGTCACCATTTTTTCGGCTTTATCATATTGACCTGCGCCGCGCTGTGGATAGCCGCAGCATAGATAGCCTGGCGGTAAAACCGTCTGTACACCAGCATGCCAGAGCATAGCCTGTGTAGCTAAACCGACTTGTGAAAATAGGCGTTCGGAACCACATCCTGGAAAATAAAAAACGGCCTCGGAATCTGCGCGGGTGCTCTGCGGGTTGCGGATAATCGGAATGATTCTAGAATCTTCAATATGCAGCAAAGCCCGCGCGGTACGTTTAGGCAAATTGCCCGGCATTTTTTTATTGACAAAATGCAAGACCTGTTCGACTACTGGCGGTTTTCCAACGGTGGATTTGGGGCGTTCGGTTTGCTTTTTCGCCCATTTTTTGAAAAGACGGTTTCCCATGCGTTGTAAGGCATAGCCCGCGCGAATCAGCGTCTGGCGTGCAAAGTGGATGGTTTGAGGGCGCGTTGCATTTAAGAAAAACATCCCGGCAGCGGTACCAGGATTGAATTTTTTCTTGCCCATCTTATGCAACAGGCTACGCATAGCCATCGTGACATCGCCAAAATCAATCTTGACTGGGCAGGGATTCAAGCATTTATGGCAGACCGTGCAATGATCGGCAACGTCATTAAATTCATCCCAATGTTTAACCGAAATGCCGCGCCGTGTTTGCTCTTCATATAAGAATGCTTCGATTAATAAAGACGTCGCTAAGATTTTATTGCGCGGGCTATAGAGCAGATTCGCGCGCGGTACATGGGTGGCGCATACGGGTTTGCATTTTCCGCAGCGTAGGCAATCTTTGATGCTAGTCGCAATAGCGCCAATATCCGATTGCTGCATGATCAGCGACTCATATCCCATGAGGCCAAAGCTAGGCGTATAGGCATTGCGTAGATCCGCAGGCGTATGCTCCCAGTCCATGAGCTTGCCATAATTAAAACGTCCATGCGGATCAATGCGATCTTTATATTCTCGAAAAGGCGCCAGTTCTTCTTTGCTTAAAAAACTCAGTTTGGTCAGACCAATACCATGCTCGCCAGAAATAACGCCGTCTAGTGAACGCGCTAAATCCATAATCCGACACACGGCCTTATGGGCTTCTTGTAGCATGGCATAGTCATCGGAGTTCACGGGAATATTTGTATGCACATTGCCATCGCCGGCATGCATATGCAGGGCGATAAATACCCGGCTGCGTAATACCTTGGCATGTTGTTTTTGCAGCGCTTCCATAATGGGCGAAAAGGCGCTGCCGTTAAACAAGGTGCGTAAAGGTGCGCGGATTTCAGTTTTCCAAGACATGCGCAGCTGGCGCGTTTGCATCAATGAGAATACGGTAATGCCAGCTTGCTCCGATATTACCCCGCTCTCATGGGCGGTCGTATTGATGCTGTTGCGTACAGGATCGGTGTACGATGCCTCTAGGGTTTGTAATATAGGCTTAGCTTCTTCCCAGGGTATATCAAGATGGCTTTCTAAATAGCGCCAACGTGCTTTCACCTGCTCGAGGTGTTCTAGCGCACGGCTTACACGATCTTCTAATAATTCTGCGCTAGGAATTTCACTTGCATCATCACTGTTACCTAGTGTGAGCGGACCTGTTTTAAAAAAGTGCTCTAAAGCCTCTAGGAGCTGCAATTTATTTTTAATCGACAGCTCAATATTGATGCGTTCAATCCCATCGGTATAGTCCCCTAAACGTTCTAATGGGATAACAACATCTTCGTTAATCTTAAAAGCATTGGTGTGCTTGGCAATTGCGGCAGTACGTGCGCGATCTAACCAGAAACGCTTGCGTGTATCGGCATGTACTGCAATAAAGCCTTCTCCGCCGCGCGCATTGGCAATGCGCACGACTTCAGAGGCGGCTGCAGCCACCGCGTTTTCATCGTCGCCGACGATATCGCCAATCAACACCATTTTGGGCATGGATGAGGGCGATGTAGAAAAAACTGCTTGCTGCGCATTATGTTTAGTCTTTGTCGCGTAGCCTACTGCGTGCAGATAACGTTCATCTAAATGCTCTAACCCCGCTAAATACACGGGCGCAGCTGCGGTGCCTAAACTCAATAAATAATCGCGAATTTCGACGATGCTCGGAATCGCCTCTCTAGCAGGCCCAAAAAACTCTAAGCATACGGTTCGGGTATGCGCAGGCATTTTATGCGTAATCCAGCGCGCCGCCGTAATCAAGCCATCACAGCCCTCTTTTTGGACTCCTGGCAAGCCGGCCAAAAATTTATCGGTGACATCTTTCCCGAGTCCGGCTTTTCGAAAACGAGATCCTTCAATGTCTAAGCGTTGCGTACGCAGTAAAACTTGGCCCGGAGGATATGCGCCATCAAACCAATTGAGTTCAAAACTCGCAACAGGAATAATGTGAATTTTGCCCAGATTGTGGTTAAGGCGAGTAACTTCGAGCCAGTTCCCTTCTGGATCCACCATCCGCCACCATGCGAGGTTATCTAGTGCGGTTCCCCACAATACGGCTTTTTTGCCTCCCGCATTCATTGCGATATTTCCACCGATGCAAGACGCATCGATCGAGGTAGGATCTACAGCAAAGACATATCCTGCGACTTCAGCCGCTTCGGCGACACGGCGAGTGACTACGCCCGCTTCTGCATAAATGGTAGGAACAGGATGCGATACTCCAGGTAAAGTGCGTAATTCAAGAGAATCCAGCCGCTCGAGCTTTTCTGTATTGATCACAGCAGACAAGCGAGTGAGCGGAATAGCTCCGCCGGTATACCCTGTGCCTCCTCCCCTGGGAATCATCGTTAATTCTAGATCAATACAGCCTTGCACCAGCTTTGCAATTTCTTCTTCTGTATCGGGGGTCAGAACGACCAATGGATATTCAACGCGCCAGTCTGTCGCATCCGTTACGTGGGAAACACGAGACAGCGCATCAAATTTGATATTGTCTGTACGCGTAAACTGTTTAAGATGTTTTTTAATGCGACGCCGCAAAATCCGGACTTCTTCTAGCTCCTGGCTAAAAGCCGCTACAGCGCTCGTGACGGTTTCAAGGAGTTGGACGATTAGGCGTTCTGTGGGGTTTTCGGTGTCTGGTAGGATTTGTGCTTTTGTACTATCAAACGCGGTGCGGCGCGATACCTCGGAGCGCTTTTCAATTTCACGTAGGCGATGTTGTAGCGCTTGAATCAAGAGACGCCGACGTTTTGTATTGTCGATTAAATCGTCTTGTACATAGGGGTTGCGTTGTACGACCCAGATATCCCCTAATATTTCAAAAAGCATGCGGGCAGACCGCCCAGTGCGTCGTTCTCCTCGCAAAGCCTCTAATGCATCCCATGCCGGTGCGCCTAAAAGACGCATTACAATCTCGCGATCAGAGAAAGAGGTGTAGTTATAAGGAATTTCGCGGGGTCTTTCTTCAGGCAAAACCATCGTATCCATACAAATCTATTTTAAGCAACTCAAAATCAGGGTTATTATGACCTTTTTGAACGGAGCACAACGGTGTAACAATGCGCTAGTACTTTTGTCTATACCCGTTCTACATAGACAAAAAATATCCGTCCATCTATTTCTTTAAAGACGTTATGTGTGCATCTGTTTATAATCCTGGCCTTTTACACTTTTAGGGGTGAAGCATGCTGGATCGCGAAGGCTTCCGCCCGAACGTCGGCATCATTCTCGTGAACGCGCATAATCAAGTGTTCTGGGGAAAACGTCTTCGTGAACATTCGTGGCAGTTCCCGCAAGGCGGGATCAAATACGGTGAAACGCCTCTTCAGGCAATGTACCGAGAATTATATGAAGAAGTAGGTTTATGTCCCGAGCATATTGAAGTGCTGGGGCGTACGCGGGATTGGTTGCACTATGAGGTACCCGAGACATTTATACGACGTGAATCGCGAGGCCACTACCGAGGGCAAAAGCAAATTTGGTTTTTACTGCGCCTGATCGGCCAAGATAGTAATATCAATTTGCGTGCTACCACCTGCCCTGAATTTGATGCTTGGCGATGGAATACGTATTGGGTTCCTTCAAAGCAGATCATTGAATTTAAGCGGAATGTCTACCACAATGCGCTAACCGAACTCTCTCGTTTTTTAAAATTCCCGGAGGGAGTAATAAAAAAGCCTGCTAAAGAAGAGGACTAAAGTTAGCGCATTTACTCTCTTATGCTTCACGAAATCGAGGATCTTCCGCTTGTTGTCGTGCAAATTCTGCTGCTGCGGCTTGAGCGGTTGCGCCATGCACGGCTAAATATTCTGCTAGTGCTTGACACAATGGTGCACACCCTTCGCGTGTGGCGGCCGAAATCTCAAACACAGGTCCAGACCATTGCAAAGCGTCTAATAAAGCAGCACGCCGAGAGGCGCGTTGCTCTTCAGGTAAAGTGTCTATTTTGTTGAGCACTAACCATCTGGGCTTTGCATAGAGTTCAGGGTCATATTGCCTCAGTTCATTGGCGATACTTTGTGCTTGTCTGGCAATTTCGGACATACTAGCGCTGATCGCCTCTTCCACTACACTTTCTTCAGGATCTTTGGAGAGATCGGTGTCGGCTATATCGATGAGATGCAAGATCAGTTCAGTACGTTGTAAATGGCGCAAAAACTGATGTCCAAGGCCCGCTCCTTCTGCTGCACCTTCAATTAATCCCGGCACATCGGCAATCACAAAACTTCTATTTTCCCCTACTCGAACCACGCCCAAATTGGGTGTGAGCGTAGTGAAAGGATAATCTGCTATTTTGGGGCGTGCATTAGAAATAGCCGCAATCAAGGTAGATTTTCCGGCATTAGGAAGCCCTAATAACCCGACATCTGCCAATATTTTTAATTCCAAATGCAATAAGCGTCGTTCACCTGCTTGACCATCGGTTTTTTGCTCTGGAGCGCGATTGACGCTGGACTTGAAATGCAGATTGCCCAGTCCTCCTCTACCCCCCCGCGCCAAAACTTCACTTTGGCCGTGCTGGGTGAGATCCGCAACGCATTCCCCGGTTTCTGCATCAGTGATTATCGTTCCCACCGGCATTTTAAGCGTAATATCTTCCCCGCTTTTGCCATAGCAGTCTGCCCCTCGGCCATTTTCTCCTGAACGCGCGTGGTGTTTACGGGAGTAGCGATAATCAATTAAGGTATTGAGATTGCAATCCGCTACGACGTAAATGCTTCCGCCACGTCCGCCATCTCCCCCATCAGGGCCGCCGAACGGGATAAATTTTTCACGGCGAAAAGAGGCGCTTCCTCCTCCTCCATCCCCTGCCACTACTTCGATTTTTGCTTCATCGATGAATTTCATAATTGCTTCATGCCTGTTTTGCCCAATGCGCGCATAGCATTGCTCACCGCTTTTTCTCTAAGAACCTGTTTATTATCTCCCAAAAGGGCCTCTCTTTGCGTATTTGATAACAATGGGGTGCGGTGCTCAGGATCCTCACTGTACTCAAGTACAGTTCCGGTCCCTGTGCTCCTGCTCCCCCAAAAAGAAACCCTTTTGGGAGATAATAAACAGATTCTTAAATGCATCCCAGAAGGATGCGAGAAGGGGCCATTAAGCGCGCAATAGATAAAAAAGGCCCTGCATATAGTGTAGCAGAGCCTTTTTGTGGTTGAGCGTTATTTTCAGTACGTCGTCATTCAGCGCTTAAGCGGCTGCGACTAACGGAATCACACCTGCAACGCGTTTGTTGTCTTTACCTTTAACGCCAAATTTCACATGACCTTGTACTAGCGCAAAGAGGGTATGGTCTTTGCCAACCCCTACATTGACACCAGGATGTACGCGAGTGCCTCGTTGGCGAAGAATAATGCCACCGGCTTGAATGGCTTGACCACCGTAGACTTTTACACCAAGGCGTTTCGACTCAGAATCGCGGCCATTGCGTGATGAGCCGCCTGCTTTTTTATGTGCCATGAAAATTCCTTATAAGGCGCACAACGATGCCCTTTATCAGGGCTGTACGCCATCTCTATCTAAGAACCTGTTTGGAGTCTCCCAAAAAGGCCCATCTTTTGGGTCGTGCGGTGTTCGGGATCCTCACTGTACTCAAATACAGCTCCGGTCCCTGTGCTCCTGCTCCCCCAAATAGGAACCCTTTTGGAAAACTCCAAACAGGTTCTTAGCGAAAAATAAAAATGAAGACGAAAACTACTATTTACGCTTCGATCGTATTGATCTGCACTTCCGTGTAATTTTGGCGATGGCCTGCATGTTTTTGATAATGCTTGCGACGGCGCATTTTGAAAATCTGAACTTTAGGATGGCGACCCTGCGATAGCACTGTGGCTTTTACTGCTGCACCTGGTAAGAAAGGCGCACCCCACTTCAAAGACTCGCCTTGACCTACTGCGAGTACTTGATCTATCACGATTTCAGAGCCAACGTCCGCCAGTATCTGTTCTATTTTCAGTTTTTCGCCGGCAGCAACTTTATATTGCTTGCCACCAGTTTTTATGACTGCGTACATGGATACTCCATTTAAGTTTCAAAATAATCGCGCAAAGTGCCTTAGTAAGCAAATTTAGTAAGCAAAATATGCTCCATACTACAGAACAAATACGCTTCCAAAACCCACTCTACAGTTTCTGAGCTACACCGACGCGCGACGGAAATTCAAAGCGCCGAATTATAATAGAAAAAAACGCAACTCGCATAAAAACATTATCTTATAGACAAGGCTACTCATTAAATGCGCTATTCTCGGCAGAGCTTTATTTTTTTAGGGCCTTTTGCACACTTTGTAGAGGGTATACGGACTTTTGGAGCGAGGCGTATTCGGCTCAAAGAAAGCGACTTACTTGTCCATAGTATGTCCATCATCGGGGCAATGGTAAAGGCTGATCAGTACCAAGATGGCTTAGTCTTCACAGATATGAAGCGCAGTCAACTTGCACTATGTTGCGGAGCCTAAAACATCTGTGTGAAAAACACTGATAGAAATTAAGATAGCAACACTTTTTAAAAGCTTGAACTAAAAAACGAAAAACTCTTTTTTAAAGCGAATTTAGGGCGCATAAAGAATGGCCACTGGGCGCTGGCCTATAGATTTTCTCTAACAAAACGCAACATGGTAGTGAGACTGCAATCTCTGCCGAAAAGGGGTAACCAGTAGAGTTCAATATACGTAGGCTATATAATCTAGCCTGCTCTATGTAAATGGTTTGTGGCGTTCTTTATGGGCTCGGCCATGCCTTCTAAGGTTTTCTTTTCTCTTTAATTTTTAGGCTGCGCGCATTGACTGCCTCTTCTTTCCCTTCTCTTGCTGATCATTTGAAACTAGGTGAAGCTGCACAGCAGGCGCTTGCGTCTTCAACAGCAGCTGTTCCCTCCCCTTCGTTGAGTTTCCTAGCCCCTATTTCGGAAGATTTTGAAGCGCTGAATCGCGTTATTACGCGCTGTTTATATTCGGAAGTGCCTCTGATTCAGAATATTTCTGAGCATTTGATTCAAGCAGGTGGTAAACGTTTGCGTCCTGCATTGCTCTTGCTAATTTCTGGAGCGCTGGGGGTAACGAGTGAGGCTCGCCATGAGCTTGCAGCGGTGATCGAATTTATTCATACCGCAACGCTTTTGCATGATGATGTGGTGGATGAGTCTGATCTGAGGCGCGGCCGTAAAACTGCCAATGCGCTTTTTGGAAATGCCGCCAGTGTTTTAGTCGGCGATTTTTTATATTCGCGCGCATTCCAAATGATGGTCGATGTGCAAGCAAAAACACAGTGTGTAGAGATCATGCGCATTTTATCAAGCGCAACCAATGTGATTGCACAAGGAGAAGTACTGCAATTAATCCACCGTCATGATCCTCAAGTCGATGAAGCGCACTATCGGCGGGTGGTGTATTACAAAACAGCAACGCTTTTTGAAGCTTCTGCGCAATTAGGGGCTGTGCTAGCGAATGCGCCGCAGGCGGTGGTCACTGCTGCTGCAGATTTTGGCCGGCATATAGGCAATGCTTTTCAGATTATGGATGACTGGTTAGATTACGCTGGCGATCCCACTGTGCTGGGTAAACCTGTAGGGGCAGATTTACGAGAAGGTAAACTGACATTGCCCTTAATATTATTTATACAAAATGGCACACCCGATCAGCGTGCACGTGCGCAAGCGGTGATTGAACATGCGATTCACGGTCATGCTGAGTCTCACAAGACTAACTCAGAAGATGGGTATGATGCTTTGCTAGAAGAAGTGCGTAACTCAAACGCATTAGAAGCCACATTACAAGCGGCAGAGCGCGAAGCAGCGCTTGCTGAAAAAGCGTTAGCGCTATTTCCAAGCTCCATTTATAAGAAAAGCTTGCTAGAATTGCGGACTTATTCAATTTCGAGACAGTATTAATCGAGATAGTCTTAGATAGCATTAAATACGCGGGGTGTAGCTTAGCCTGGTAGAGCGCTACGTTCGGGACGTAGAGGCCGGAGGTTCGAATCCTCTCACCCCGACCACATATCTATTCATACATTATCTTATTTTATTTATAACCCGAGTAACCATAAGGCTCTCGGGTTTTTTGTTGTCAATTTTTATTTGATTTTTTCATTGACAGCATAATAAATTGAGGGGGATATTTGGGGGCACAAATAAAGGCTGTAAAAATTTATACCCCCATAAGGATTTCTCTAATGCCTCTTACGGATATGGTTGTGCGCAATGCCAAATCTCAAGGCAAACGTTACAAACTAGCGGATAGTGGGGGGTATATCTAGAGGTACATCCTTCAGGCGGTAGATACTTTCGCCTGAAGTACCCGCTGGATGACAAAGAGAATTGTTTGGCTTTAGGCACCTACCCTGATGTCGCACTGGCTCAGGCTCGCACAGCACGTGACGCAGCAAACAAGACGCCATCCACAAACAGGCCACAGCACAACGGCACGCCCAACAAGAACACGCGCAATTTGAGTCAGCAGTGACCCAAGGCCAGCAGGCGATAATGCACTATTTGCAACAAAATGCGCATATCGTGGATCATCCAGCCCGACTGCAAGCAATTCAAGCGTACTTTGCGCAACCCGCAAATGTGCAATCCTTTGTACAGACCTATCACCCTACCCAATGGGAACCGGCGATCAAATGGATGTATGAACAGATCCGCACTGCACCTGCCCCCTCTCATCCTTCACCGTTACGAAGTAGCGCAACCCCATTAGGACAGCCTAGCAGTGGCGCATAGAGTGTACCTGCAGACCGTTTTGCGCAACATATAGAGGGGTTGTAACGCAAAAATTCACCTGTCGGGGGTTCTTATATCGCACTTTCGATTATCTGCCTTAGAGTAACTTCAGAACCATTTTCTGGGGCTATTTACCTAATCCGCTGGCACGCCTTCCAGCGCAATGCCATCGCCTACAGCGGGAGAAAAAGAACCTGATTTCACTTTACTCACACCAGCAAAATCTCCCTTGATCGAAAAACTATTAAATCAATGGCATCTAGTCTTTGAAGATCTGCAAAAAGACACTTGGTATAAAAACAGAGGATTGAAGGCAAGTCAGGAAAGGCAGCTGGAAATGTATCAAACAGCCTGCGAAGTGCTGCAGCCTCCCGCACCGTGGATAGAGCAGCATCTCAACCCGCTATCTGCTTCACCAGATAACGTCATTCCTTCTCATATCCACCATGTGTATCTATCGAAGCATGCGAAGCGATGCAAGAGGCACTCGCCTATCTTCATGCGGCAATGCAAGAAATAGACGCCTTTTTAGAAGAAGTCGGACCCAGTGCGCAGGCCAGGCAATCCGCCTTTTATTGGGCCGTAGCCCTCATCATAGCAAGCGTATTTGCGGTCTTGATCGTTCAAGCCGCTGAAATAGCAGGTGCAGCCACGGCGCTAGTTTCTGTTTTATCAGCGTGTTTTATAGCGTGTTTGCGCCTTATCTCCGTATGGTATGAGCGCGATGCCGCTAAAACGCACATGCAGTGGGAAAAGCGGTCAAAGGCACTGGCATATGCTGGAGAAATATTTGGCATTGTTTTGGTTTGGAGAGATGCTCAAAGGGAAGCGTAATGACCTGATTCACTAAACAACCACCCTCTTTTTTAGACAGTGGTTTTTAGTATGGAGCTCTTTTTTGAAAGACCATCGCACTTCCGAGTT
>JASSUL010000012.1:0-69450 GCA_031963005.1 Mycoavidus cysteinexigens
TATTTTTCGCCTCCAGATTGACTTGCTTCTCCAATAAAAACTTCAGTAAATCCATGCGAAGGGCTTCTGAGTAACTACTCATGCCCACTACACTCTGTAACAGCGTTTCTTCGAGCGCATTGCGCGCGTTGACATCTGCACCATTCTCTACTAAAAGTTTTATTACATCAGGAGAACATCCTGCTCTAAAGGCCATTTGTAGAGCTGTTTCGCCCTGCTTATTTTTCTTCTCCAGATTGACTTGCTTCTCCAGTAAACACTTCAGTAAATCCATGCGAAGGGCTTCTGCAAGATGCTGGGCTTCGCCACTGTCCGCGGCAATGTTGTTAGGACAACAGATACCCGACCAACGCAAAGCCACAGCATAATTACTTATATTTAATAAACTCTGTAACAGCGTTTCTTCTTGCGCATTCCGCTTGTTTACATTTGCACCATTTTGTACCAGGAGTTTTACTATATCAGGGGGGCATTCACTATTAAATGTAATTGGTGGAACAACATTACCACTTTCATCTAATATACTAAAATAGGCACCTATTTCAATTTCAGAGAAATCTCTTGCATAAAATGCAATATGCAGAGCGGCATTTCCATCTTTATCTAATATATTCAAATCAGCGCCCATTTTAATCAAGTATTCTGCGATTGAAATAGAGCGTATCTTCAGCGCATAATTCAAAAAGCTGCCGCAACCTGAAATGTATAAATCTTTATCTACCCCGAGTGCAAGTAAAAGCTTAAATCTATCAATGAAGCCATTTTTTATCATTCTAAGCATCAATGGCGTACATTTATGAAAATCCGAATGATTAATCCTTATGCCAGCATTTAAAAATGCCTTTAACCACTGATCTGTTTGACAAGTAGCCTGCTTAATGATCCCCTCTTTAAGCACTTGATGAGGAATTTTACGAAATTCTTTTATATTAAGTTTTTGAGGATTAGTGAGAAAATTAGGTATTTCATTAATGATAAATCGCCATTGACTCTTATAAAATGGCGCAGAAAGATTTATATCTTCTGTAGACACTTTTGAATCTGAAGTAGATGTTATTGGAGGTTGTATACAAATCCCCATATCTATCAAGCTGCTTGGCATTCTCTTTACATATCGGCCATCAAAATTCAGCAGTAATTTTACAGCATGGAATAGATCTCCCTCGCAAAATAGATCTAATCGAGAATTTTTTAATAATGCTTGAAAAACATGGTGCGCAGTAGGATGTTTTTTAAAAAACTCTAAACTACCAGCGAAAGCATGTTTGAATTCCTCAGAAGCGAAACACTGAATTATCTTCTGTTTGACATCAATCCTAGTTGCCGTCTCTTCGATCGCGACTTTTTTTACTTTCTGTTCAATCGTAGTTTCCGTTATCTCCTCTTCGATCAGGGTCTTTGTTATCTCCCTTTTATTCTCTACCCTGATCTTATTCAAAAATAAAGTACCCAATAACGCATCATAAACAGCTGAGCGGTAAAGGCGATTGACTTGTGCAAGACTTCCCATATCTTGCAGTGAGCAGTGTATGAAGATTTTTACCAGTACCTCAATAGGCAGTTTTGAGCCGTTATCGATTGCTTTTGCAGAGGCAATCTGCCCATTTATAGTATTTGGATTAGATAGCGTATAGCCTGGAAAACCACCTGCCGTAGACGTGCTAAAAGCACTGTTATTCCCGGATATTGCGTTGTTCATGATAGAAATTTGAGTGATTTTGCATAGAACAAGATAAATCTTATACACATAGAAGAACACTTTTTTGACTACGACCTATTTATATGAACGGCCCCAATACACTACATTTCTTTTTTCTTTATTTTCTAACAGTCATACGAATGCATCGATAATACAATTGGTATGTAAGAAAGCAGCACTACCATATAGCCAGGCGCCATAATTGGAAACTCTTCCATAGCCCGCCTAACCTCCTCCAAAAACTACAAACATACGTCGTTTTGATTTCACACTTCCATATACTTTGCCTCTTACAGTTTAAAAAGTCGGTTAACTCCGTATTTTTGCAACTTTTGGATAACCTGAATATTTGGGGATGTACTGCATTGCGCAATGGATTAAAGTGCTCTACTTTAAAATAGGGCTTGAAGGAGAAGGTGATCTTGCCTGTTAATAAAAGAATACTCCCTAATAAGGCGCGCCATACTGCAGCAAAAGCCATAGGACTTCGACAGAAACGCCGCTGTGCAATGCAATGTGTAGAAGAAGGTTTTTTTATTTTTTATCCACACTATGGGGATATGCGCGACACTAGCGCGATCGCTCTGAGTCCAGCAATATCCCAGTCATGTTAATTCTCAAAGGCTCATCCGCTTATTGCCAAAGCGGATCATTTATCTAGGCAACTCCTATGTTTATTCTCAATTTGGGTTGGTTGGTAGATACCCACGGCAAACAGGTTTGCAGATTTGGTCGATGATCTCAAAATGCTCAGTCCGTGTCAGTCAGATCCACTCGCGATTGCTAGACCTCTTTCGCAACCCCGTAGTAAGGAATTCCTTTGATGCTAGTGCACTAGTACTTCAGAGAAAAGGGAGGAATGACGCCAAGAATAGGGTCACTACGGGATTGCGAAAGAGCTCTATATATCCAACCAGACAAGTCTTCATTATGAAAGCCGAGTTGTATTTAAGCTAGAGTTACCCCATTTTTCATTAAGAAAAACCTTAATGCATCGAGATTTTTTCGAAGGAAAGCGGCGCTACAATACCGTCAGCCGCCATAACTGAAAACTATTCCATAGCTCCTCTAACCTACTCCAAAAACTACGAAAATACGTCGCTTTGATTTCACGCCTCCAGGTACTTTGCATCTTATGGTTTAAAAAGTCCGTTAACTCCGCATTTCTGCAACTTTGAGCTAGCTTGAATATTTGGAAATCTATGGCATTACGCAATGGATTAAAGTGCTCTACTTTAAAATGGGCCTTAAAGGAGCGAGTGATCTCGCTTGTCGATAAAAGAGTGCCCTCTAATAAAGCACGCCATACGCTTCTGGCTCTGTTTTCTGCATCCTGCTTTGCATTGGCTTTGCATTGAAGCAAACATGTCATGAGATCTATGCGCAATGCTTGCGCTGCGGCTAAAACAGCCAACTCATTGCTCTTCCACGCTTTGCTGATCTCAGGACAGCTATCACACCAGCGCAAAGCAATTTCCTCATTACTCATTTCCATCAATACCTGTAGTACCGTCTTCTCTTCTGCGTTTTTTATATTCGGATCTGCGCCATACTGCAGCAAAAGTTGTAGGACTTTGAGAGAGGCCCCTTTACAAAATCCCATATGTAAGGAGGTATTTTTGTCTGCATCTTGGATATTGGGGTTTGCTTTATCGGCTAGTAAAAGTTCGATGATCTCAAAGGATTGGGCATATTGAAGCGCCGTTTGTAGAGCGGTCTTTTCTTCTAGATTCTTTATGTTCGGATCCAGGCCATACCACCGCAAAAGCCATAGGACATCGACAGAAACGCCGCTGCACAATGCAATATGTAGAAGCGTATTTTGGTATTGATCCACGCTATAGGGATCTGCTCCATGAGCTAGTAAAAGTTTGATCACATCAAGGGGATAGTTGCGTTGAAGCGCTGTTTGCAGAATAGTCTTTTTCTCTTCATCTGCGATGTTTGCAATTGCCCCATGTTGTAATAAGCACTTCATGAACGCTATGCGCAATGCTCTTGCTGCCGTTAAAGCCCCTGACTCACCGCTTTTCCACGCTTTGCTGATCTGCGGACAACTATCACGCCAGCGCGAAGCTATTTGGGCATCATTTATTTCCATTAATGCGTGTAATACCGTCTTCCCTTTTATATTCTTGATATTGGGATTCATACCCTTTTGCAACAAAGACAGCATGACCTCAGAAGGAAATCCTTTGTGCAATACAATGTGTAGAGCGTTACTGCTCCCTATATCGGCTACAGAGGTATATACGATCACTAAAAGTTTGATGACATCCAACGAGGCGTGATGCCGAAGCGCACTTTGTAGTGCAATATTTTTTTCTTTATCGGTGATATGAGGGTGTGCAGTCAGTAAAAGTTTAATGGCGTGAAATCCCAGAGAAGGGGTATGTTGCAGTGCAACTTGCAGCATAGTATTGATTTCTACGCTATCGAAAGTTATTCCTTTCATTAAACATTTCATCAACTGTACGCGGAATGCTTCTGCTGCTTCGGCTAAAGCATCCGATTCACTGCTTTCCCAAGCTTCGCTTATCTGCGAGCAGCTATCACGCCAGCGCGAAGCGATTTCTGCATTATTCATTTTTATTAATGTCGACAACAGCTCCTTCCTTTGTACGTGCTTTATGTTTGAATTTCCTTCATTTTCCAACAACAGTTGAATAAGCTTAATGGGCCATTTGTCATTAAAGGCAATATATAAGGCCGTATCTTTGGCTTGGCCGGCCATATTTTCTGGCTTTGCCCCCTTCTCCAATAAACACGTTATTAACCCTATCCGCAATGCTTTTGCTGCGACCAAAACATCGGATTTCCCCTTTTTTGCAGCATTCTTTATTAACGGGCAGCTATCACACCAGCGCGATGTGATTTCCTCATTACTTATTTCTATCAATGCCTGCAGCAGGGTTTTCCCCTCTCTATCGCACACATCTAGATCTGTACCTATTTGCAGTAACTGCACCATTATCTTGAGAGAAGATTCTTCTCCCCATAGAATATCTGCAACCGTATTTTTCTCTTTATTCGCTGCCCCATGTTCTTTGATATCTCGTAGATTCGGATTTGCATTCTTTTTTAGCAAAAGCAGAAAAACTTCAACAGGAGCTCCTTTGTTCCATGCAATATCTACGGCCGTATTTCCCTTTTCATCCGCTATGTTTGCTTCCGCCCCATTTTCTAATAAGCACTGCATTAAATCTAGGCGCAATGCCGCTGCTGCCCTTAAAGCATTCGATGCTCCACTTTCCCAAGCTTCGCTGATCTGCGGGCAACTATTACGCCAGCGCGAAGCGATTTGAGCATCATCCATTTTCATTAAACTATGGAGTACGGTCCTCTTTTCTGCATCCTGGATATTGGGATTCGCGCCATATTGCAATAAAAGTTGGATGATCTCGAGAGACATCCCTTGATGCAATGCGATGTGTAAGGACGTATTTCTATGTTTATTTTGGCTATTAGGATCTGCATCATGAGCTAGTAAAAGCCGAGTGACCTCGAAGGATTGCTTATATTGAAGCGCCGTTTGCAGAGAGGTATTTTCATCTTTATCTAAGATATCGGTATAGGCATTTTCTTTCAGTAAACACTGCATTAAATCTATACGCAGCTGCTCTGCCAAGTCCCGAGCTTGTCTACTGGTTGCCATAACATGGTCGGGGCAACAGACCGTATGCCAACGCATAGCCATGGTGATGTTATCCATACTGACTAAATGATGTAACAGGGTCTTCTGCTTTGTATCCACCACATTGGTATTGGCACCGCTTCTCACCAAAAGTTTGATCACATCAGGAGAGCGTCTTTTATTAAAAGCAATCTGTAGAATCGTCTCGTTCTGTTGATTTTGTTTATTTTCTAAATCAGCTCCTTTTTCCAGTAAACACTGTATTAAACCTATACGGAGTTTTTCTGCTGCTGCCAAAGCATGAGATTCACTTATTTTCCAAGCGGCGTATATAAGCGGGCAACTATCATGCCAGTTGTAAGCTATATCGCCACTATGCATCTCCATCAATGCCTGCAACAGTGTCTTCCCTTCTACATCGCGTGTATCCGGATTCCCGCTTTTACTTAACGCATACCACATTACTTCGAAAGAGAATTGCTTGCTAAACGCTATGGATAAGGCAATATTTTCCGGCATCCTTTCTTTACCTGGATCTACTCCGTTTTTCAGTAAACATTTCATTAAATGCATGCGGAGTACTTCTGCCAGATACCGGGCTTGATTACTCTCCGACAAAAAAATATTTTCAGGACAACAGAAATAGGACCAGCGCGCAGCCAACATGGCACTAGGCATACTATTCACACTTTCTAGCAGCCCCCATCCTATTACACCCAGCCCATTGACATTGGCAGTACGTTCCACCAAAAGCTCCAGCACATCAGGAGAACACCCGGCATACAATGCAATCTCTACAGCAATCTCATCCTGCTGATTCTTTGCTTTTAGATCCGCTCCGTTTTCTAATAAGCATTGTATTAAATCGATGCGAAGCCCTTCTGCGCGTTCCTTAGCTTCACTAACAGTTCCAAAACTAAAATCAGAGCCGCAAATATCTGGCCAATGCCAGGCTATTATTGAACTATCCATGCCAACTATAGTATGCAGTGGCATCTCTTTTTTCGCGTTCAGCGCATTGACATTGGCACCACTTTTCATCAGAAGTTTGATGAACTCGGGAGGGTATTTTTCATTAAATGCAATGTGTAAAGCAGCATTTCCGTCTTTATCCAGTACATTCAAATCTACATCCATTGCAATCAAGGATTCCGCAACGAGGATATAGCCTTTTGTAAGTGCATAATTCAAAAAACTACCGTAAATTGGAATAGGTAAATTTTTATCTACTCCAAATTTAATTAAAATCTTGAATATAGCGATATGTTCATGATTTATAGAGCCAAGTTGCAAAATACTCAGCAGGAATGGCGCATATTTTGGAAAATTAAAATAATGAACTTGGATACCGGCCTTTAAAAGTGCTTCTAGCCACTCGCTGTTACCTTTTATAGAAATTAGCTCATTTATTCCACTTCCAAGCCACTCGGATGGAATTTTACGAAACGCGTCTATATCCCACTTTTGCTGCTGAGTTAAAAATGTCAGCATTTCATTAATGATAAAACGCCATTGCCGTTCATCAAACGTGGTAGAAATATCGCTCTGCGTAGATACATCCGACTCTAAGGCAGATATTATTTTCGGCCGTGTACATATTCCAATATCTACTAAGCTTTCTAGATTTTTATTTTTATATTGATTGTCAATATTAAGGAGTAATTTCCCCGTGCGCAGCAAATCGCCCCCGGGAAATGTCACTAGATGAGCATTTTCAAATAATGCTTCAAAACACTTTTTAGCAACAGGGTGCCGCTCTAAAAACTCCGAACGACCCGAAAAGGCTTTTTTGACTTCCGGGGAAGCAAAAAAATCCACTATCTCCTGTTTAACCTTGCTCCTAGCCTCAACCCCATTAGCCTGAACCTCATTTTTGATCTTACCTAAAAATAAGGTACGCAATAAGGCCTCGCCAACCGCAAAGCGAAAAAAAGGACATACGTGCGCACACTCCCCCAACGTTCTTAGCGGGCAGTGCATAAAAATCTTCAACCACATTTCCATAGGCAAGCCGGCGACACCGCTAAGCTCTCTCTGCTCTGGAACTATAAGATCGTCTTGCAGGAAAGAAGCCATCTCGGACAAGATAGGGCAAGTGCTATTTCTGGATACCACATGCATCATAATCATATCCCCCAAGGAAAATGGGGTGACTGTGGGTGTATCCAGAAAAATTGCATTATAGAAATGCGCTTATGCATGACTTAAACCTACTACTAGGGAAAACATATCAAATTCAAATAAAAAAAACTGCGTACCGTACAATAGCGAACTCGACTCGCTCATTCATCGCTGATGACTGGCCTACTTTTTAAGGTTGGTGCATTTTAAGGGCTTTTTCTTCGCCTTCATGCTAGAGTTTTCTCTCTTTATTCCTATTTATTATTTAGACTCATGAATGGCCAGGAACTTCGCGCAACACTGGGACTCGCCACGGTTTTTGCCTGCCGCATGCTAGGGCTTTTTATGGTGATGCCGCTGCTTGCGGTATATGCCAAAACTTTACCTGGCGGCAATCAAACCACGCTAGTCGGCTTAGTGTTAGGGGTATATGGCCTCACACAAGCGCTTTTTTATATTCCCTATGGTTGGCTTTCTGATCGACTGGGGCGCAAACCCGTCATCTTATTTGGACTGAGCATTTTTGCGCTAGGCAGCCTGATTGCCTGCTTGTCCACCACCCTATTTTGGGTCGGTGTGGGCCGCGCATTGCAAGGCGCAGGCGCTATTTCTTCGGTCATCATGGCACTGCTAT
Source organism: Mycoavidus cysteinexigens (assembly GCA_031963005.1). GTDB lineage: Bacteria > Pseudomonadota > Gammaproteobacteria > Burkholderiales > Burkholderiaceae > JASSUD01. The sequence continues at coordinate 8,089 of JASSUL010000012.1, forward strand.
GCGACTTGACATCGGACAAAAACCGCACTAAGGCCATGGCCGTAATAGGCGGCAGTATAGGGCTTTCTTTTGCCACCGCCCTGGTGGTCGCCCCTCTAGCATTTGAATGGATCGGGATACAGGGTATTTTCTTTTGTATGGCGGTCAGTGCGGTGGGATCGATGGCCATTATTGTATGGGGTCTACCTCACCCTGCGCCAATCCTTCCAAAACCTACAACCGATGCTTCTACAGACGCTACACCACCATCCATAAACCGCTCGCTCACAAAACACGCTTTCCTCAACGTGTTGACCCATCCGAAGCTTTTGCGGTTGAACATCGGCGTATTTATTCTACATGCCAGCCAGGTTGCTTTGTTTATCAGCGTACCCATGAGCTTGGTAGAAAACGCAGGCTTACCGCTAGGGGCACACTGGAAGGTATATTTGCCCGCCATAGCGCTGTCTTTTATTGCGATGCTTCCCCTTTTACTCGCAGCAGAAAAGTATAGGAAAATCCCGTTAGCGTTTCTATTAGCTATTGGATGCATGCTGTTGAGTCACTGGCTATTTGTACTATATACACCGACACTGACGCTCTTCATCATTGCCTTGTGGATCTATTTCACAGGATTTAACGTTCTTGAAGCGCTACAACCTTCTCAGGTTTCTAAAACTGCGCCACTTGCACAACGTGGCGCAGCATTAGGGATATATAACACGACGCAAGCATTAGGATATTTCACAGGAGGCGCGGGAGGTGGCTGGGTTTTAGCGCACTTTGGTGCACGCGCTTTATTTTTAGCCAGTGCTGCATCGCTCCTCTTTTGGATGCTGCTAACCGGCTTAGAAGCGCTACGAGATCGTTCGCGAAAAACAGCACACAACGTGGGAAAGGCCATCTAGGCACGCTACTTTGCGCCTTTCACCCCTGACCAGATTACTTATTGATATTCACTGGAGAAAAAAATGGCATCGGTTAACAAAGTCATCCTGCTTGGCAATTTAGGTGCGGACCCTGAAATACGCTACCTGCCCAGTGGTGACCCCGTTGCAACGATTCGGTTAGCCACTACTTCTCGTTCAAAAGATAAAAATTCGGCTGAACTACGCGAGTACACCGAATGGCATCGTATTTCCTTTTTTAATCGGCTAGCAGAAATTGTCGGCCAATATTTAAAAAAAGGATCTTCTGTCTATATCGAAGGGCAAATTCGTACCCGTAAGTGGCAAGACCAAAGTGGGCAAGACCGCTATTCCACAGAAATTATCGCTGATTCGATGCAAATGCTCGGCTCACGCAGCGGCTCAACGGGTAGCAGTGCACCGGACGATGAAGGATATGCCTCCGATGCCTCACGCTCTGCACCACGTACGAACCAGGCACGCTCAACCTATGCACCTGCTTCCGAAAAAGCATCTCCCTCCCCCGCCCAAGGTGGAGGATTTGAAGATATGGAAGATGATGTTCCGTTTTAAGCGTTACGCTTTGAGAACTTTGTATCTTGTATCTTTGGTTGCGTGATGGGGTTAGGAGATCATTATTCTCCTCTTAAGCTTGATTGCACTATCCACTTTAAAAAAATGCTATGTCCCGACTGCAAAATACCTTTGCAACTTTGGCGGCCCAAAACCGCTGTGCTTTGATTCCCTTTATTACTGCTGGTGACCCTAGCATAGGGGATACCGTCAACGCGCTGCATATCCTTGTGGACGCTGGAGCAGATGTGCTTGAGTTGGGCATTCCCTTTTCAGATCCCATGGCCGATGGTCCCGTCATTCAACGCGCATCGGAGCGTGCACTGGCCAATGGGATGACCCTCAAGGGAGTATTGGAGATTGTGCGCGTTTTTCGCACAAGCAATCAGACTACACCACTGGTCTTAATGGGGTATGCCAACCCTATCGAACGTATGGGATTAACGCCCTTTGCACAAGCAGCCCAGGCTGCGGGCGTCGATGGAGTACTGACTGTAGATTATCCGCCCGAAGAAGCGGGGCCCTTAGTCGATGCCTTGCAGCGTTGCGGGCTAGACCCTATTGTGTTGATAGCACCCGCCTCCACGCCAGAGCGTATTCAACGAATTGCACAATGGGCCAGCGGTTACGCATACTATGTTGCACTCAAAGGGGTGACTGGCGCTGCGCATTTAGAGGTGGAGCCGCTTTTACAAAAAATTACCGAACTCAAAGCCCAACTCCCTATACCGGTTGCTGTGGGCTTTGGTATTCGTGATGCGCACACTGCCCAGGCCATTGCACAACATGCGCCAGCGGTAGTGATCGGTAGCGCGATCATTCAGTTACTAGAGGGCGTAAAACCCGAAAATAGAGAATCGCTATTGAGGCGTTTTATCTCTGAAATACGCCAAGCCATAGACGCCGTGAGAAAATAAGGTTTTACACAAAAACTTGAGATATCATTTTCAGCAGCAAAAAACCCCTCTTACAGGGATTTTCAGGGTGCTTTTGTAAAGACTGCGAACCCATTTTTATATGCAATCAAGGATTCTTTGATGAGTTGGCTTGAAAAATTACTCCCCCCAAAAATCAAACCTTCCGATCCAGCCAATCGGAAAAGCATGCCAGAAGGCTTATGGATTAAATGTCCGGCCTGCGAGGCGGTACTGTATCGCAGTGATGTAGAGAGCAATTTACGCGTATGCCCAAAGTGCGACCATCATATGCGTATCGGCGCACGAGAGCGCTTAAATCGCTTACTCGACCCCACAGGCCGTTATGAATTAGGGCAAGAAGTCATTGCCGTCGATGCACTCAAATTTAAAGACAGTCGCAAATACACAGAGCGCTTAAAAGAAGCCAAAAATCAAACCGGTGAAAGCGATGCACTCATTGTGATGGGAGGCACCATCCATACACTGCCGGTTATCGTCGCTTGCTTTGATTTTGCATTTATGGGCGGCTCTATGGGATCGGTAGTAGGAGAACGCTGGGTCCGCGGAGCACAAGCCGCGTTGAGTGAGCGCCTGCCGTTTATTTGCATCACCGCTTCCGGAGGAGCAAGGATGCAGGAAAGCTTGCTTTCTTTAATGCAAATGGCAAAAACCACAGCCATGCTCACCAAGCTCTCTGAAGCAGGCCTGCCTTTTATTTCTATTTTGACAGACCCTACCATGGGTGGAGTCTCGGCCAGCTTTGCTTTCCTGGGAGATGTCGTCATCGCTGAACCTAAAGCGCTCATTGGTTTTGCTGGCCCTAGAGTGATCGAACAAACTGTGCGAGAAATGCTCCCACCAGGTTTCCAACGCGCCGAGTTTTTATTAGAAAAGGGAGCGATCGATCGTATCGTAGACCGCCGCAATCTCCGAAAAGAAATAGCGCATCTCATTGCGATATTGACGCGTCAGCCGGCTGAAGCAATGGGCGCAGAAGGTTTGGCCTCTGTTTAAACTATGAGCTCTTTCTCCACTGTCTCCGCTTGGTTAAGCCATCTTGAAACTGCCCACCCTGTGGGAATCGATATGGGATTAACGCGCATTACTGCGGTCAAAAAGGCGCTGGGTCTGCACTTGCCATGCCCTGTTTTCACCGTAGGGGGCACCAATGGAAAAGGATCGACCTGTGTGTTGCTCGAAAGCATTTTGCTGCATGCAGGCTATCGAGTAGCCTGCCACACTTCACCGCACCTTCTGCGATTTAATGAGCGCGCTCGTATACAAGGCAAAGAGGTCTGCGACACCGATCTCTTACCGCACTTCGAAGCGGTTGAACAGGCGCGTTTGAGCCTACCCGAACCGGTATCGCTGACCTATTTTGAATTTACCACCCTAGTCATTTTGCACTGCTTTGCCGCGCACCCCGTCGATGCCATTATCCTCGAAGTAGGCTTGGGCGGACGGTTAGACGCCATCAATGTTGTAGATACAGATTGCGCGATTATCACTAGTATTGATAAAGATCACACGGCTTATTTAGGGGATACGCGAGAAAAAATTGCTTTTGAGAAAGCCGGTATTTTTAGACCTGGCAAGCCTGCGATCTGCGCAGACCCCTATCCTCCTGACACACTGGTTGAACACGCACGGCAGATCGGAGCCGATTTATGGCAGGTTGGATCAGACTTTCGCTACACGGCACAAACACGGCCAACATCTAGCCTCCCTGGATCCGATGCGCTAACGCTTCCTGCACAATGGCGTTATCAAGGCCGCACACGTTCATGGCCTGCGCTAGCCTATCCGGCTTTGCGCGGAGTCAATCAATTGCTCAACGCCAGCGCCGCGTTGGCTGCGTTAGAAGCAATGCACAGCGTACTCCCTATTTCTGCGCAAGCCGTGCGATCCGGACTAGCCTGCGCCACGCTGCCAGGGCGCTTTCAAGTCCTTGCGGGGCAGCCCACTGTCGTTTTGGATGTCGCCCACAATCCTCATGCCGCGGCTGTCCTCGCGCATAATCTGGATAATATGGGATACTTTCCGTACACGTATGCGGTTTTTGGGGCGATGCAAGATAAAGATATCCAAGGCATAGTCAAAGCCCTAGGGGACAGAATAGATCACTGGTACTTAACGGATCTGCCGACCTCCCGCGCAATGTCCGCTGAGCAGATACAAGACATACTGCAACACACCGGTCTAGCCGCTACTGCGCCTTTGACCCATGCCGCTCCCTCCTCTTCTCGCAAATCCACGGCCCAGCAGACGCGTACTATTCACTGCGATACCACCCCCAAAGCCGCGTACCAAAATGCGCGAAAGCAAGCCGCTATGGGTGATAGAATCGTGGTCTTTGGCTCGTTTTATACCGTTGCAGGCATCTTGGACACGGCACCTTCTCCGGGGGCGGTTGCGAAAGAGGCCTAATTTGCAGAAATCCGCCTAACCATGTCCTCTTTGAGAAAATGGGAAATCAGCTACCCAATTGGCTTTCTCTGATCTACGAGTGATACGTTCATATTAGAATTGCATTTTGCTGCAATGGATCCAAATGGGTTCATGCAGCTATAGAATTTTTGCGCTGCTGCGCCCTTTGCATTAGCACGCTGAACCTCTCTTTTTAGGGACGACATGCCGCACCACCTTCGCACAGATGCTCCCGTAGATCCGCTCCTTTACGAGCGGCGCCGTGCGCAGCGCCGTCTCATTGGCGCATTAGTTTTAGTGCTCGCAGCAGTCATCACCTTACCTTTCGTGCTCGATGCGCAACCACAACCTGCGCCGCACAATGTGACGATTGAAGTCCCTAAGAGTCTTTTTGAAACGTGCAAAAAACGCACCGAACAAGCGCAAAAGGAATCGAATTCGCCACTGTCTGACCCCACCGCGCTAGATGCGCTCTGTGATGACTCTGAAAGCCGTTTTACGCATATTGCAAACCTGGGCGCAGCACGCACACAAGCCTCTCAACGCGCTGCGAATGAAAACACCACTGTCTTCATCCAGACCGGCCCAACGAAGCCTGCAGCGGTTCCAAACATTCCCTCTGCACCTATACGTTCATCCTCTGCGCCTGCTGCATCGAATCTATCAACGGCACCTTCTGTATCCGCGCGCACTATGCCTGCCCCGGCAACAAAACTGTCCAGTACAGGCTCATCGCTGTCAAACGCGAACGCGGCGGCCCCGGCGCGCTTTTTTATACATATCGGCCATTTTTCCAATTTGTCTCAAGCACAAACATGGATACAAAAATTGCAAAAATCGGGATTTTCAGCGTCTCTAGAAGCTCCCAAAAATCGCTCTAAAAGCGAGGCCGCCAACGGGGCATTTGCACTGCGTATCGGCCCTTTTAACGATAAGGTCAGCGCACAGCGCGCGCTCGAGCGCATTGAAAAATTAGGTTTACCTACAAAGCGGTAAGGGGAGGTATATGCGCTCTGCGCACCATACTACTTGTACCCTCATCACGCGTCGTCTATCACATTAGGATGAATTTATGCTAACGGGCTTTGATTATGCCGTTCTTTTGATTATCGTCTTATCGGCACTGCGCGGAATGTGGCGGGGCCTCATGGCAGAAGTCTTTGCATTGATAGGCTGGATCGCTGCGTTCATTGTTGGCTGGCATTATGTAGACCGCGTAGCACCCTATATGCCAGCGCATTGGCCTGGAGGGGAATCTACGCAATGGTTATTGGCATTAGTGCTCATCGTGGTCACCGTACTCATACTCTCTACGGTGCTCAATGCACTAGTAAGCAGGGTCACTGAAATCCGTGGTTTACGGGGAATAGATCGATCATTAGGGTTGCTGTTTGGCTTGGCACGCGGCGTTCTTCTGGTACTTCTAGTCTTTATGGCAGCACAATTTACCCGTCTGCCTCAACAAGCATTCTGGCGCGACGCTTTGCTACGGCCTTATGTGCAAACCGGCGTAAATAAACTGAAAAAAGCATGGCCCAAGCGCAACGCGCCCAATGAACTGCTCAAGAGAGCAGCCCCCATTTACGACTCATCGAAATAATTGTATTTTCGTGCCAGACACGGTATTTGTCTGGCGACTATTGATTCCAATTTGAAGGATACACCATGTGTGGCATTGTCGGTGTCGTCGCAAAATCGCCGGTAAACCAGTTGCTATATGACAGTCTGCTTCTGTTACAGCACCGCGGACAAGATGCGGCTGGCATTGCTACCGTCAGCGGAACAAGCTCCAGAGCCAGTTTCCATATGCATAAAGGCAATGGACTGGTTCGAGACGTTTTCCGTACCCGAAACATGCGCACCCTTGCGGGCAATATCGGGTTGGGGCAAGTACGCTATCCCACTGCAGGATCGCCCACCAACGAAGAGGAAGCGCAGCCATTCTATGTCAATGCCCCCTATGGCCTGATTTTGGCGCATAACGGCAATCTGACAAATGGAGCGCAGCTTAAAAACCAAATGTTTCAGGTGGATCGGCGCCATATCCATACGAATTCGGATACGGAAATTCTCCTCAACGTTTTAGCTCATGAGCTCCAACTCGCCCATGCAGGGTATTCTCTGCGTCCAGACATTCTGTTTAGCGCAGTGAGCAAAGTGCATGAACGCGTGCGGGGTTCGTATGCGGCGGTTGCCTTAATTGCAGGCTATGGATTATTAGCATTTCGCGATCCTTTTGGCATACGCCCGCTATGCTTAGGCAAGCTAGAGACGCCCCAAGGAACGGAGTGGATGGTCGCTTCGGAGTCAGTTGCATTGGAAGGTGTAGGATTTACGCTCGTCCGAGATATCGCCCCCGGAGAAGCCATTTTTATCGATCAACAAGGTCAATTGCACAGCCAACTCTGCAGCCGTAAGGCCAGTCTGAATCCCTGTATCTTTGAATATATCTATCTCGCACGCCCAGATTCGCGTTTGGATGGCGTCTCTGTCTATGCTGCACGTCTACGCATGGGTGATTACTTGGCGCAAAAAATTGCCAAAACGCTCTCTCGCGATGATATTGATGTCGTCATGCCTATCCCCGATTCAAGCCGCCCTGCTGCGATGCAAGTGGCGAACCGACTCGGCATTGAATATCGAGAAGGTTTTTTTAAGAACCGCTATGTAGGCCGTACTTTTATTATGCCCGGGCAAGCCGTTCGAAAAAAATCTGTCCGTCAGAAATTGCACGCTATGGGCGTTGAATTTCAAGGGCTCAATGTCCTTATTGTCGATGACTCGATCGTACGCGGCACCACCAGCTCTGAAATCGTGCAAATGGCACGCCAAGCAGGGGCCAGAAAGGTCTTTTTTGCTTCGGCCGCGCCTCCTGTGCGTTTCCCCAATGTCTATGGCATTGATATGCCCACCCACAACGAACTCGTCGCTTACGGCCGTACCGATGAAGAAATTGCCCAAGTCATCGGTGCGGATAAACTGATCTATCAAGATCTCGAAGCCATGCACCAAGCCGTACGCGACTTGCGCCCCACTCTGACTCACTTTGAGAGTTCTTGTTTTGATGGTCACTACTTAACCGGCGATATCACGACGGAATATTTAGATGAATTAGCCCGTGCACGCGGCGCGGCAAAGCAAAATGCGCATGCTGACGATATAGAAAACCCCATCATCGCTGAGCCGGACCATATAGACTCTGCGCAGCAAGCCGCACAGCTGAACTTGCAGTTGACCAATCCGTAAATCTTATAGAGTTTTGTATGTCTGTAGAAAACACAGCACAAGCAGCGTCCCGACCCTTCCTAGAATTACGCGATGTAGCATTTTCCTATGGTGATACCTCGATCCTGCATTCATTGTCGATGCAGGTTAAACGGGGTCAAGTCGTTGCATTGATGGGAGGTTCAGGTTGCGGAAAAACAACGATTCTGCGATTAATCGGCGGACTTTTGCGCGCGCAACGCGGACAAATACATTTTGATCAAATGGACCTCATGCGCTGCACGCGCGATGAGCGCTATGCAGCACGTCGAAAAATGGGCATGCTCTTTCAGTTTGGTGCACTCTTTACCGATTTATCGCTCTTTGAAAACGTCGCCTTGCCCCTACGCGAGCATACCGATCTCCCCGAGGCGCTCATTCAAGATATTGTGCTACTCAAACTGCATGCAGTAGGTTTACGCAATGCACGCCATCTGCGCCCTTCGGAAATTTCTGGCGGCATGGCGCGTCGAGTTGCATTAGCGCGCGCTATTGCACTCGATCCTTCGCTCATCTTGTATGATGAACCCTTTGCAGGACTGGATCCTATTTCACTCGGGGTCATCGCCAATCTGATTCGCACCCTCAACGACGCGCTCAACGCCACCTCTATTCTGGTCACGCATGATGTGCCGGAATCTTTGGCGATTGCTGACTATATTTACTTCATAGGGCAAGGAGGCATTTTGGCCGCAGGCACGCCCGATGAAATACGCGCTTGCGAAGATCCCAGCGTAAAACAGTTTTTACAAGCCGCGCCAGATGGCCCCTTTCAATTTCATTATCCTGGCCCCACACTGGATCAGGATTTAGGCCTAGAACGGGTACTTGACTAAGATGACTAGAACAAAAAATATTTCCTCTAGCGCTACCCAAGCAGATAGCCGCTCGCATCAACCCTGGTGCGCTAGAGTATCAAAGCCGTTATGCGGTCTAGCCATACTGCTTTTTCGTGTTTTCAGCGGGTTAGGACGCTGGACTATCGACACACTCAAGCAAATTGGCCAAGGAGCACAATTATTAGTGGCCATCGTATATGAAACGCCTTATCTATTTCGACGTTGGGCGAGTCTGGCAAAGCAAATATATTTTCTAGGAAACCACTCTTTAGTCATTATTAGTATTTCCGCTTTATTCGTCGGCTCGGTTTTAGGCTTACAAGGTTATTACACATTAAGCCGGTATGGCTCCGCAGAAGCGCTAGGGCTCCTCGTTGCCCTCAGCTTAGTGCGTGAATTGGGTCCGGTAGTCAGCGCACTGCTTTTTGCAGGACGTGCAGGCACAGCCCTCACCGCTGAAATTGGCCTGATGAACGCGGGGGAACAACTCAGTGCATTAGAAATGATGGCGATTAAACCGGTCGCCTTCATATTGGCTCCCCGCTTTTGGGCAGGCGTCATAGCATTACCTCTGCTATGTGCTTTATTTAGCGCGATTGGCATATTTGGTGGCTACCTTATCGGCGTAGTGCTTATTGGGGTAGATTCCGGCGCGTTTTGGTCTCAAATGCAAGGCGGCGTGCAATTAAGCGCAGATATTGGTAACGGTATGCTAAAAAGCATCGTCTTTGGCGTTGCTGTGACATTCACTGCGCTCTACCACGGGTATACTGCGCGCCCCACCCCAGAGGGTGTCTCGCGCGCGACGACTCGCACTGTGGTCAATGCCTCTTTAGCGGTTTTGGGCTTAGACTTTTTATTGACTGCGCTCATGTTTAGCGTTTAAACGATTGAAGCAAACAGAATGAAAAAAACGTATCTTGATTTTTGGGTCGGTCTTTTTGTAGCGATTGGACTAGTGGCGCTCCTTTTTCTGTCACTCAAAGTGGGCAAACTCAGCAGCGCGACCTTTCGCTCTGGCTATCCACTCACCCTACAATTTGACAATATTGGCGGCTTAAAACCCCGTGCGCCCGTCAAAAGCGCTGGGGTAGTCGTTGGACGGGTAGCGAGTATCGATTTTGATAATGAAAACTATCAGGCCAAGGTCACTCTGCGCATTGACGCGCCCTATCAATTTCCCCAAGACACGTCTGCAACGATCCTGACCTCTGGATTACTGGGAGAGCAATATATTGGCCTCACCCCCGGCGCAGAGGAGCGCATGCTCCAGCCAAACGACAAAATCACCATGACCCAATCCGCCGTGGTGTTGGAAAATCTCATTAGCCAGTTTTTATATAAAAAAGCGGCCGAAGGCGGAAAAACGTCGAGCCCAGAAGAAAAGCAAACCGAAGATTCCCCCCCTTCTTCTGCCGCTTCTACCGTAGGCCAGCCAACCCCGTCTTCACCCGCTGTTTCTACTGATGTGCATGCCCCTCTTGATAAGGCGCGTGCGAAATGAGATCTACCCGTTTTTTTAGAGCGCTGTGCTTAGGATGCATGCTCAGCCTCAGTCTAGCGGGATGCACGCATACGCGTTTGCCCAGCAACACAGCAGACTCAGATATCCATTCAGCCGATACTGCAAACCTTGCACAAGCCGCTGGTATAGGAACCCCGACAGAGCCCTTACCGCCTATGGGACCTGCACAATCCTCTACTCCTCCGGCGCTTATTCATATTCCAGATCCTGCAGATCCTTTTGAAGGCGTGAACCGCGCCATCTTTCGATTTAACGATGCGCTAGATCGCGCTGCATTCAAACCGCTTGCCAAAATCTATAATCACACACTTCCCAGAGGCATACGCACGAGTATCACCAGCTTTTTTTCGAATATTGCTGATGTCTACACCATGCTCAACAACTACCTGCAAGGCAACATTACTGCAGGGTCGGAAGATCTGATGCGGGTTTCTATCAACAGTGTCTTTGGCATACTGGGCCTCTTTGATATTGCAACTCCAGCAGGTTTGCCCAAGCATCAAGAAGATTTCGGCCAAACCTTAGGACACTACGGTATACGGCCAGGCCCGTACTTGGTACTTCCATTTTTAGGGCCAAGCACGGTGCGTGATGCCGCTGGCTTTGTCGTGGATCGCATAGCCGACCCCACTACCTACATCCATAAAATAGATGTTCGCAACCAGTTATATGCGCTGCGCTTTCTGAGTACCCGTGCTTCCTATTTAGAAGTCACTGGTCTGATGAATCGGGTCTCCTTAGATCAATATATTTCGGTACGCAATGCTTACTTGCAACGTCGCGATTACGTCATTCATGGCGATACACAGGCATTACCCAACTATGAAGATGACGACGATGACGACGCTTCCGACACCTCCAACCAAAAAGCGTTAGCCAAAAAGTCTATGCCTGCCACTCATATCTTACCTCCTGGCACGCTCCCTGGTCTGCGCATTCGTTAATTTTCCTGTAGCTCTTAGAATCCTATTGTATGAATATCACTTTAATCGGCACAGGCTATGTTGGCCTCGTAACAGGCGTATGTCTAGCAGAAATGGGGCATGCTGTTTTTTGCCTTGATGTAGATGAACGCAAAATTGCACAACTGAATCAAGGGATCATGCCCATCCATGAGGAGGGTTTAGAGGCCCTAATTACGCGTAATCGTGCCGCAGGACGGTTGCAGTTTTCTACCGATATCGCTGCAGCAGTCGCCCATGGCCCACTCCAATTTATTGCCGTAGGGACTCCCTCTGACGAAGATGGCTCTGCAGATTTACAACATGTGCTAGCAGCGGCACGTAGTATTGCTGAGCATATGGATAGCTTTAAGATCGTTATCAATAAATCGACCGTACCCGTTGGCACCGCCCAAAAAGTACGCGCTGTTTTAGAGGAAACCCTCCATGCACGTGGTATAGCATGCGGCTTTTCGGTGGTCTCGAATCCAGAGTTCTTGAAAGAAGGCGTTGCGATCAAGGATTTTATGGATCCAGATCGCATTGTTTTAGGATGCGACTCCGATGCAGCAGGCCAGCAAGCGCGAGAGGTCCTATCAGAACTCTACGCACCTTTTAACGCCCCTCAAAAACGTGTACTCCATATGGACGTGCGTTCCGCAGAGCTCACGAAATACGCAGCGAACGCCATGCTCGCTACGCGCATCTCTTTTATGAATGAGTTGGCTATACTCGCCGAACACCTAGGAGTAGATATCGAATCCGTACGCGAAGGCCTGGGATCTGATCGCCGTATTGGTCCCGCTTTTCTCAAAGCAGGCTGCGGTTATGGAGGATCTTGTCTCCCCAAAGACAATCGGGCACTTTTAAACACCGCACGCAAATACCAGCAACAACTGCATATTTTGCAAGCCGCAGAAACGGTGAATCAGCAGCAAAAAAATGTCCTTCTCCAAAAAATCACTACCCGCTTTGGTGCCGATCTCTCAGGACATACGTTTGCAATATGGGGCCTGGCTTTCAAACCCAATACTGATGACATGCGTGAAGCCCCTAGTCGTTCACTCATACGCGCGCTGTTAGAGCACGGCGCTACCGTGGTCGCTTATGATCCAGTTGCGACCGCTGAAGCACAACGCACCCTTGCTTTGGATTTACAAGACCACGCACATCTGCAAGCCCACCTGCATTTTGCAGCTCACCCGCTAGACGCTGCTCAAAATGCCGACGCTCTAGTCCTCATGACCGAATGGGAAGCCTTTAAAAAACCCGACTTCCCCGCACTCAAAGCCAAACTCCAGCACGCTGTCGTCTTCGATGGTCGTAATCTTTACGAACCCTCTGAATTACGCATGCAAGGCTTTGAATATCACGGAATCGGTCGGCCGCTGTAATTCGGTATCTATCACCACCCGCTTGTCTGCCAGATCCGGTTTCATTTAGGACGCGATTATTGCTCGGTTGTCCGTTGCGCTTTGCCATTTATCTTGCTGCGCCTTCGGCCCGATATCGCACAAACCCCTTTACGTTCTCTGTGTCACCAGCTGAATGCAAGCCGTTTTATGTCATTCTTTGCGACAAAATAGCGTCTTAAATCCGTCAAATTGAAACTATTTAGCTTCACATTGACGTGAAATAGCGAAGAATGATCCCACTAAGGAGGTATGTAGTGCCCTTAAATGATTTGCTGTTTAATTATGTCCTTGTTTTTCTTCTGTTAGGCGTTGGTATATTTTTCACGTTTTACTTCCGCTTCATTCAGTTACGCGCTTTAGCGCATAGTGTGCGCATGCTATGGCAAGGGGGTAATACAGGAGGGGTGACCCCCTTTCAAGCCTTTGCGATTGGTTTAGCCAGTCGGGTAGGCACAGGCAACATCGTAGGGGTAGCAGTCGCTTTAACAGTCGGTGGACCAGGGGCCATTTTTTGGATGTGGGTCACTGCGCTGCTGGGCATGTCGTCTGCTTTTGTTGAGGCAACCCTCGCGCAGATTTTCAAAGTCCCTCATGGCGATCGCTCTTTTCGAGGCGGGCCTGCCTATTACATTAGAACCGGTTTAGGTTCACGATTCTTTAGTACCGTATTTGCGCTTATCTTCGCCATGACCTTTGGCTTCGCGTTTAATGCCGTACAGGCGCATTCTATGGCAGATGCTTTTCATCAAGCATTCGGCTTAACCCCTTATACCACTGGCATCATCTTGGTCTTGCTAACGGCTCCTGTTCTATTTGGCGGCATCTATCGCGTAAGCCAAGTGTCCCAGGTCGTCGTCCCCCTGATGGCGGTTGGTTATTTAGCACTAGCAGGCTACGTGGTAGCGCAAAACCTCCCTGCTTTACCCGCTATTTTCTCGTTAATTTTCAAAAGCGCATTCGGTATGACGCAGGCTGCTGGAGGATTCGCAGGCTATGCGATCAGCCAAGTCATGTTAATCGGCATCAAACGGGGCTTATTCTCGAACGAAGCAGGTATGGGAAGCGCGCCGAACTCAGCAGCGATGGCCACGACTTCTCATCCCGTCACACAAGGCTTATTACAAATGCTGGGCGTGTTTGTCGATACACTCATCATTTGTAGCGCCACCGCTTTGATGATTCTGGCATCAGGCCAATATGAAATGGGCATGCAAGTAGAAGGCGCTGCACTCACGCAACGCGCAATTGCAAGCGCAGTGGGTGGATGGGGCAATATTTTTATGGCTGTAGCGATTTTTTTCTTTGCCTGGACATCCATCATCGGCAATTACGCTTATGCGGAAGGCAATGTTAAATTTATCTCGCGCCAAAAATTGGTATTGCCTCTGTTTCGTATAGCAGTACTCGTTGCCGTCGTAGCAGGCAGCCTCAGCAGTTTGCCAAGAGTATGGCAACTAGCTGACATTAGCATGGCAGGTATGACGATTATTAACTTGATCGCGATTGTACGATTGAGGAAATATGTACGAGCAGCCTGGCACGACTATAAGTCCCAGCGTGCAAACGGTTTGAATGAACCTATCTTTGATCTTGCCGTAGTCCCCGCCTTCGTCTGTAACCTGGCTAAAGTCGTATGGGCGAAAGAAAGCAAAGCGAATCCCTAACCTTGCCTTGCTATTGAGCAAAAGACGTCTTTCTTAGAGCCTGTTCATAATCTCCAGAAATAACCTTTGAGGTCGTCATGTTGGGGTTCGTACCTCACCCCAACCTACCATTTTTTGGCATTTTTCGTAGGTTGGGGTGACGAAGGAACCCCAACACAACCTGCTTTTAAAGATTGTGAACAGGTTCTAAGCTCTCAAGCTTATTTTTAACCTCTGCTCGTATGACTTCGGATTGCTTCAGCTGGTGAATAATCAAGGAGTACCTGAGGAGGTACCATATAATTCAATGTATTCACTAAATGAAATTACTTTTAGGAAATTAAATATTCTTATTGCGTGACTGGAAAGGTCATTTCTGAGTGTTTCCAATTTCCGCTTTTTTCTGCGCTCTGCAGGGGTACAGCTTGTTATGAATGTCCCTACTGCTTTTGGAAAAGCTTTAATCGATTCAAGGAAAGAAATCCATATTGTACATATTGCACAACCAAAAAGGACAAAAGGGCGTTTTAAACGACTCATGCCTTTGAAGTGCGTTTTATATGTGAAATTTCTGTTATCGATTGGTGCATTATAAATTATGTTACTTGTATTTTTTTCATAAATTAATAATGCCTCATCGATTATATTTCGTAAAGCGATATCAACTTCTGCAATATTAATTGCTTGCTTCGATTATAGTGTCACTATAAAACAACTAAAAATATAACTTGCACAGACTTTTACATTTTTTCCAATTTCTTCTTCGAGTTTTAGTTTTTCTCTGAATTCTTCACAAACATCCTCTATAAGCCAATCTGTGTCTGTACAGGTAAATTTTTCACTGAATTCGATCAATTTCAATTTTTTACATGCCTCTACTACAGTATCTATAGACTGGATGTAGTTATCCGTTGGCGATAAGATTTCTAATAGTTTCAGCACAGCTAATGTTTTACTGAGTATTCCAGCTGCGAACCTAGGTGTGCGATTTATAAAGTTTAGGAGCTCGAGTGCCGCAGGACGTCTATTATCAGAAGAGTCTTTCTTGACAATGGGGAATCGTGATAAGTCTTCGTCGTTTGAATGAATAGAAGCTACTGAGTGTCTAGGAGAAGGCGGTGCAGTGCCTATCGGAGTAGATGCCAAGCTTGGCATAAAAATCCTCAGAGAAATGGAAGCGCAATAATGAGAGTGGGGATATCGAGGTTTCTACCTCCCCCAATCTATTATGCAGCTTCAAAATAGGCTGTTCCGCATACCAAATATACATCATACCCAGTGCCGCGCTTCCGGAAAGGAACCCTCTTTGACAGCCTGAACATAAGCCACCACGGCTGCTGCGATGCCGTTCTGCCCTGCTAGAAAATCTTTGCTAAAACGGGGAGGATGTGCGCTGAGGCCGAGGAGATCATGTAAGACTAAAATCTGTCCGGAGCAATGAGGGCCGGCGCCGATACCTATCGTAGGACGTTGCACCGTTCGGGTTACTTCTTCTGCTAACTTGGCAGGAACAGCTTCCAGCACGAACATATGTGCACCGGCATCGCGCAGAATATGCGCCTCTTCTAACAATTTTTGCGCCTGCGCAGGCTCCTTGGCCTGCATCTTGAACCCGCCTAACATATGTACGGATTGGGGGGTGAGGCCGAGATGTACACATACGGGAATCCCACGCTGTTTTAACATATGCACCGTCTCGGCTAACCAAGCCCCTCCTTCTAGTTTGACAATATGCGCACCTGCTCGCATGAGCTGCACGGCATGTGTGAGCGCATCTTGCGGCGTGGCATAGGTGCCAAATGGCAAATCGGCCATCAGCAAGGCCCGGCTATTGCCACGGGCTACGCAATGGGTGTGGTACACCATATCCTGTATCGATACGGGCAAGGTCGTCGCGTGCCCTTGTAATACATTTCCTAGCGAATCTCCCACAAGCAATACCTCTATTCCCGCTGCATTGAGGACCTGTGCAAAGCTCGCGTCATAGCATGTCAGCGCGGCAATCTTATGAGATTGCTCGTGCATGCGTTGCACTTCCGGCAAGGTGATTGTGCGAGAAGCCGCAGGTTGAGAGGCACTCATAACGAACCCATTTTCTGAATATATTGATAAGGAGAAAAAACCGCAGAGGCTTTGTCTGTTTCTGGCTGCGCGAGAACTGAAGCAGTGTCATACCGGTCCGGCAAACCCGCTGCACGTACGGAAAAATGCAGTTTTTTTAAAAAAGCGATTGCAGGGCCTTTTTGAGGAATTTCTATATGAGGATCCAATTCTATCAACGGCACGAGTGCGAAAGCGCGGTCCGTCAAGCGGGGGTGCGGGATAGTCAAACCTTCCTTATGAATACAGTGCGCGCCATATAACAAGATATCGATATCTAACGTACGCGGTGCATTTTTATAAGAGCGCGTGCGATGAAAGGCATGCTCTATATCTTGGCATAGAGCCAACAAAGCAGCGGCATCCAGCGCGGTATCCACCGCGACCACTGTATTGTAATAATCATCACCTTGCGCCTCAAAAGGATGCGTACGATACAAGCTGGCCGCTCGGAGATGGCGTATATCAGGATGGAGAGCCAGACGCGCAATAGCCTGCTCTATCGTGACCTGCGCGAGCCCCAGATTGGCTCCTAGGCCGAGATAGGCGGTGATCATCAGAGAGAAAAAAGAAAAGAAGAAGAAAGGCAGAAGTATAGGGGACGTTTGCAGGCTTGGGGAACGTAAAAAAGACATTCCTTTGAATGCCAATGCGCCAATGTGTGAAGAAATTTTCTAGAGCATCAGGTGGCAGGGTCACTGGATTTTTAATGCAGATACTCACGTTAATTATCAGGCTTTATTTATAGAGCGGAGGATTTTCTGCACTGAGTATGCTTTTTTGCATCACAGGAATTTTAATTTAGCAAAGTGGAAAAGCGTTGTTGAAAATATGCTGGATGGGGTAGGTATTACCCAATATTTTCAGTAAAGAATAGTACGGCTAGGCGAAAGTTGAATGAATAATACATAAGTACATTAAAAATAGGACTAACCATGGCCTCTTCCGTACCTTCTACATCCAATTTTGTTAGTCAATTAAATGCGATGCGAAGCCAGATCAATGTGGCAATAACTCAGGCATCTAATTCGATAAATCACACAGAAAATGTGGATGAAACGCTAGGAAGCGTACCCGCGGAAGCGCCAGTAAATTTAAATATTGGGCGGTTAGTGCATTGGATATAGCGCCGACTATTGAAGAGGCGCGAGTTATTGACGAGATGTTGCTGCCTATTCAAAGAGACATAGCCCATGCTTTAGAGAAGACATGCAAGCGGAGATACACTCAATTTGAAGAGCAGTGCCATAGCTTAGAAGAAGTCTATCTGACCTTTCCCCTCGCAACACACCCATACGTCTTTTTCAAGAATGCTAGGTGAGCGAGATAATTGTGTAGCAAGGCCACGCAAGATTTGAGAGCGCACATTAGCTCATAGCCTAAGGCGTGTCCTCAATGAATAACTAATGTTATGCAGTCAGCAGGACTTTCATACCATCGCTAAAAAAACAGACTTCGATACATCTCAAAGATGTTTGTGCACTTTGTCGCGTGGGCCGTTGGTCAACTGTCCACTGATTTCCTTCTGCCAAGCAAGGAAAGTCAATTTGTCAAAGTTATTGCGCTCCTGGAAAGATACTGTTTCTCTGTACATAAGCTCTGCATAGGTCTGCATTAACGTACTAGCTTCAACGTAGTGTGATGCCTCAATATATGCCTGGATTATAGAAAGATATAGAGCATAGTCACTGTTCCCTTTACTGCCGCCATAGACAAGCTTCAACTCATTTCGTACGCGCCAAAGGGGATCGTCGTCCACGAGGGGATTCGCTGGCTGCTTTTGCAGCCAGCGAAGTACCTTGATTTTTCTGTTATTACTCTCAAAAGATGGGGGAGATCTGAGCGTCCTGAGAGCGATCAATATCGCTTCGTTTGTTCGACGTTGGCGGGCATATTGCTCCCAGAGCCATGAAAGCGCCTCGGTATATTCCGGCAAAATATTTGTTGCGGCCTCCAAAAGTTGTATAGCCTCATCCGTTGCTTGTAGTCGGATGTGTCCGCGGGCAGCTTCGCAAAGTGCCAATGGTGAGTGCGGGTCTGCGCTCAGGGTTGGGGGCTCGGTGTAGGCTTTACGCGGCAGGGCTAGGAAGCACTCTAGAGATGAATATACTGGCTGGATTATCCAATTATCATGCCACATCTCGGCGACTAAGGGCTCTTGATCTTCTCTGCCAATTGGCCAATACAAACCAAAGGAATCTCCATTCCCCCATGAACCCTTTTTGAAAGGCCGGAATCCTAATGGTGGATAGGGCCTGTCATGCTCCCATTTGTAGTTGAAACCAACTTTATGTACAAGAGTAGGTAAACGCATACGCTTTCTTAGTTTGAGTTTAGAGTTATTAGTACTGCAATCTGCGTAGTAACATCATTTAATAAAATCTGTTAATGGTGGAGAGCTAAATGAAATGGCGAACTACCGAGGAATTCTCAGTAGTTCGCCAGGAAGGCAACCAAACTGTTTGTCTGCAAGCGAGGATGGTGAAAGCGCTTTTTTGGAAGATACTAAACGGATTCTTAGGGCTTTTTGATCAACGGGCCTTTTGCCCAGATGAAATAGGCGCGGCACACTGCGTCGCTGCGGTTTCTTCTATATTTACCGGCACACGCGAAGAGAGTGCGCACATTAGCTCATAGCCTAATGTGGATGCCGCCTGTGCGACATCATCTAACGGTAAATTTTGTCCCCACAGCTCAACCGGCGTACCGATTCCTGCGTGAGGGATAGCGGTGAGGTCTACGGTCATCATATCCATAGAGATTTTCCCTACCGTGCGTGTTTTCACCCCATCGACTAAAACAGGGGTGCCATGGGGGGTATAGAGTAAAGGATATCCATCCGCATATCCACACGCTACCACGCCTAGACGCATTGCCGAAGGAGTACGGTATAAAGAACCGTACCCTACTGTGTCGCCTGCTTGAAGCTGCTGAATCGCAATAATTTTGCTAGCTAGGGTCATAGCAGGGCGCAAACCATAAGGGGCTAGCGCTTGCGCGCATCCCGAAGGAGAAGCGCCATATAAAATCACCCCTGGTCGGATCCAATCCGCCTGCGTTTGCGCATGCCAAAGCACCGCTGCAGAGTTTGCAAGGCTACGCTCTCCTGGAATCCCTTGTACACCACGCTCAAAATACGCTAACTGGCTCTCAATCCCCAAGGCTTGGTCGGCATCTGCGAAATGGGTCATTAGCGTGATATTTTTCACTGAAGCGCATGCCCGCGCACGTTGCCAGGAGGTTTTAAAGCGATCGGGGCAGTACCCTAACCGATTCATCCCGCTGTTCATTTTTAAGTAAATATCGATAGGCTGTGTTAAGCGTGCCTGCTCTAACATACACAGCTGTTCATCCGAGTGCACCGTGACGGTGAGTCGATACTTATCGATGAGCACCAGGTCTGCGGGGTGGAAAAATCCTTCTAACAGCAAAATCGGGCCTGCCCATCCTAGCTCACGCAACTGGATAGCCTCTTCCAAATCCAATAAACCAAACCCGTCTGCATCTTGCAGCCCTCGAAAAACTCGGGCTAAGCCGTGCCCATAGGCATTCGCTTTGATAATGGCCCATACTTTAGATTGAGGGGCCTGACGTCTGACAACAGCAAGGTTATGCGCAAGCGCAGAAACATGAAGCGTGGCGGTGATAGGACGGGGCATGGGTTGAGAAAAAACCTTCAGCGAAGCACAGAAATGAAAAGGGCGCTGTTTATATAGGGTGTGTCTCCAATTGCCCCAAAGGCCCCATTTTTGGGGGAGCAGGAGCACAGGGATGGATGTACTTGAGTACAGTGAGGATCCCGAGCACCGCACCCATGTTTATCAAATACGCAAAGATGGGGCCTTTGGGGCAATTGGAGACACACCCTAAGCGCTATACGGACAATATACACCCACACCGCATAAAAATATCTCAGGAGCAATATGCAGTACACATATAATAGGCGTGTTCCTCCTTTCATGAGTCCAAAGTTACTCTTAAACAGCGATGCCTATTGGAGAGTGAGCGCGAAAACCACTGTATGTACTTGATGTCATCGCCTCATCACCAAGCCGCATCTCAAACAATATGCTGCTATAAAAAAGCACTTTTTGAAGCCATAAAAGACAGACTCTAGTGTAAACACCTTCTATGTCATACCCGCATACTATAAACTCTTAGAACTTGTGCTCAAATGACCTAAAAAGCATGTATTTTGTAAAGCAGCGCCTATCGCTTCCCAAGCGTATCTATCGGCGCTTCATTGTAAAGCACCCTTTTTCCGTTTGATTGCCCTCTTTCTTTTCATTTAATTCAAGCACACGCTCTCTTTGCCGGATGAAAAAAGGTTTCTACACGATTATGGCCGCGCAGTTTTTTTCATCGCTGGCCGATAACGCGCTGTTAATTGCAGCAATTGCGATGCTCGATGCCCGGCATGCGCCAGGCTGGATGACGCCCATGCTGAAGCTATTTTTTGTCCTCTCTTATGTCGTCTTAGCGGCATTCGTGGGCGCATTTGTCGATTCGATGCCCAAAGGGCGAGCCATGTTTATCACGAATGCCATCAAAATGGCAGGATGCACACTCATGCTCAGTGGGGTACATCCCCTCGTAGCCTATGGAATCGTAGGATTTGGCGCTGCAGCCTATTCTCCCGCAAAATATGGGATTCTGACCGAATTACTGCCCTCTGGGCAGCTAGTCGCTGCAAATGGGTGGATTGAAGGAACGACCGTCTCTTCGATCATTTTTGGTACCGTATTAGGAGGTGCGCTGATTAGCCCTTACTGGGTAGATGTCTTTTCCCCTTTCCTGACCTGGCTGCATATCCCCACCATCTCTAATCATGCAAAAAGCGCCATTGTCGTGGTGGTGAGTATTTATCTCTTAGCCGCGCTTTTTAATCTGGCTATTCCCGACACAGGCGCACGTTATGGCAAGCAGCGACGCGCGCCTATACGTATGCTCTCCGACTTTTATTCCGCCTTTTTAACCTTATGGCGCGATCCACTAGGGCAAGTTTCCCTCGCGGTGACAACCCTCTTTTGGGGAGCTGGCGCCACACTGCAATTTATTATTCTCAAATGGGCCGAAAATTCTCTGGGAATGGATTTATCAGAAAGCGCCGTACTGCAAGCAATGGTCGCTGTGGGGATTGCCGCAGGGGCTATTGTCGCGGCGACCAGAATCCCTCTCCACCGCTCGCTTAAAATCCTCCCGACTGGCCTATTGATAGGCCTAGCCGTTATAGCGATGTCTTTTTATACCAGCAGCCTTTTCCCCAATGATTGGGGTCTGCATATTGCTGGCCTGTATTTCCCCATGCATATCATTTTGGCAGAAGTCTTCCTCATCGTTATTGGCAGCCTGTGTGGCTTTTTCATTGTCCCGATGAATGCCTTGCTTCAGCATCGTGGCCACATTCTGCTGTCTGCAGGTCATTCTATTGCGGTACAGAATTTCAATGAAAATCTTTCTATCATTGCCATGCTCTGTCTCTATGCATTACTCGTATGGCTCAATGTTCCCATTACGGTAGTCATGGCGCTATTAGGGATCTTCGTTTTTATAGTGATTGCTTTGGTGATACGCGTTCACCAGATCCATCAACGCCGCAATCAGCGTCTTTTAAGCCAATCGAAAACTCCACGGCGTAAGCCGACTGTGGCTTAATCGATTTTTTCAGGGTAGCCGTATCCTGTGCGCATGAAAATCCGCCTATTTTCTATCCCCTTTTGCAACCATGCCCAACCCTCCTCAGCTTTTGACTATCGCCGGCTCTGACTCTAGCGGAGGAGCAGGTATTCAAGCCGATCTGAAAACCTTTTCAGCGCTGGGAGGATATGGTGCTAGCGTCATCACCGCGCTCACCGCACAAAATACGCAAGGGGTGCACGCCGTGCATACTCCCGATGCGGACTTTGTTACTGCGCAGCTTGAAGCTGTTTTGAGTGATCTGACGATTGATGCGGTCAAAATTGGGATGCTAGCCAATGTATCGATTATTCAAGCGGTTGCCGCTACATTGCGTCACTATGCGCCGCCTCATATTATTTTAGATACCGTTATGCTCGCAAAAAGTGGGCATGCGCTTTTGCAACCAGATGCTATTCGCGTTTTATGCGATACCCTTTTTCCTCTGGCCCATCTCATCACGCCTAACCTCCCCGAAGCCGCTGCATTGCTCAACACGTCGATTGCGCAAAATGAAAACGACATGGTCGAGCAAGGGCAAGCCTTATGTGCTTTAGGGGCACGCAATGTGCTCATTAAAGGCGGCCACTTAGGGGGCTCAGAAAGCCCCGATTGGCTTATCCAAAAAGACGCTCCTCCTCTTCGTTTTGCAGAAAAGCGTCTAAACCAACGGCATACCCATGGCACAGGCTGCACCCTGTCTGCCGCCATCGCTGCGTTTTGCCCTACTTCTCCCGACTTAGCTCAAGCGATTGAGCGCGCAAAAACGTACTTAACAACCGCATTGCGGCACAGTGATCAACTGCAGGTTGGCCATGGTATTGGCCCTGTCCACCATTTTTATGCATGGTGGTAATCTCCGCAAATGCCTAAGAATCTGTTTGGAGTCTCCCAAAAAGGCCCATCTTCAGGGTCGTGCGGTGCTCGGGATCTCACTGTACTCAAGTACATCCGGATCCCTGTGCTCCTGCTCCCTCAAATAGGAACCCTTTTGGAAAACTCCAAACAGGTTCTTAATCCATTGGGCACATTGAGACGCAATGGGGGCAGCATCTACGGCGATCTACAGGCATTATGCAAGTCAGCTCAAAATCGCCTTAATGCAGTGTTGGAGGGGATGATTTTTGAATATCCAATTCGTCATTCAAGGCTTCATCTTCCTCGTCATGGACATGCTCATGCAAGATTTCTTCAGCCGTTGCGTCGCGTATATCAATGATCTTCAGCTCAAAACGCAAAGCAATTCCTGCAAGCGGATGATTGCCATCTAAAACTAATTTGTCTTCCGCAATATCGGTCAGCGTGTAAATGAGCGCATCTTCTTCATCTTCTTCAGGAGACCCTTCGAATTGCATACCGACTTCTAGCGGTTCAGGAAAACGGCTGCGCGCTTCGATTTTCACCAGCTCTGGATCATATTCGCCAAATGCTTCTTCAGGCTCAAGCTGAATATGCGTCTCAAAATTCACCGCTTGCCCCGCTAGTGCCGCCTCAATTTTGGGGAAAATCCCTTCGTAATCTCCATGGAGATACACCATCGGTTCCCCACCATCCTCAATCAAATTACCTTGGGCATCCGACAATTTATACGCTACGGATACCACAGTGTTCTTGGCAACTTTTTTTTCAGTGCCCATCTTTCATTCTCCAAACTAAAATACATGACCAGGCAAGATCTCATTCCATTTGCCTATTTTTTCCGCACCCACGACCTACAATCCCTGGATGTTCTTAAGAAATTGCATAAAACAGGCTCAGCAAGTCAACCTTTCTCTCAAAGTCCCCTATACTCGCCACCAGCTATGCACTGTGGAATACCATTTCTTCCCAGCACATAGAATCTAAAAGATGTATTGACACTCTTTTGACCGTAGTACAGATTCTAAGTCCGTACTAGGCGCCATAATGACTTACTTCACTCATAAGGATATGAAATGAAAAAATTCTTGCTTCCTCTTTGCCTAGTTGCAACCGTTGCTTTGGCTGCTTGCCCAAGCAAAAAAGAAGCGGCTACACCCAGCACAGCTGCAACAGATATTCCAGCAGCTCCCAGCGAAGCCCAAGCAGCAGCTCCTGCAGCCAGCGTTACTCCTGACGCAGCAACTGCCACTCCTAGCGTTGCCGGAGCAGCGACCCTTGCAACAGAAAACGCAGCTACACCTGCTGCCGCATCTTCTGCAGCACCTGCTACTCCAGCTACTCCTGCAAACAACGCACAGCGCTAAGCCTCTGTGCAATAACTTTGCAAGCCAAGGATACCTGCAGATACGCTATGGTGTCTTACGATTGCCGAAAAAATGCCTGTATAGAACTATACAGGCATTTTTTTTAGCCCCAAGCCGCTCAAGTATAAGGCACTTTTCGAGACCACGCGCTCACGCAAGTCAACGAATAAGCACAGCACCGACCCTATACAGGTGAGTTCATTGACATCCTCACCGACCTAAAGAAGAAGGCCTGCGAGTCCTACTGCGCTCAACTCGGCATCAAGCCGAATAGAGTCGTTTCGGTGGGTTCCTGCTGCTGGCGGTATGACCTCACCGCTCACTTCATAGGCGCAACGGGCGTGTCCCGCCCTGAGAATATTGATCGCGTCGACTACATCGGCGTTTTCTTCAAAATGGCATTGCACACAGGAAAACATCGCTTGCGTTTTCCGATTGTTTTTTGACACATGGCCGCAACGCCTACAGGTACGACTGGGCTTGTTGAAATGAGGAAGGAAGCGGCCTATAAAGGCCTTTCAGGCGGGAGAAGAGACGTTTTAATTTCCTTCATAGCGCCCGCCAAAACGATACTATCTCATCATTAGAGCGGGCTTATAAAGTAGACCTATACGAATATACTGAAAAACACAGTATTTAATAACTGGCTTCCAATTGTTCAAACAATCGTACAAGCACCTTCTGCGCGTCGGCAGTCGTACTAGATGCAGCATTAGGCGAAGTACGTGTCGCATTGACCGATATCGCCACCATCTGCGGGGCAGGTGTCTTGTTGATCACAATCTGATAATGCTTTTCTCGCTTAGCGCGCGATGCAAACCATGCTTTGGATACCCCTGCCTGTTCGCGAATATGGGCTTCATCGGCGAGTTGGACGATATATTTTCCTGTAAGCGGATCACTTTGTAACACTTTGGCATTCATGCGGTCTAATGCCATTTCAAGGCGCAAACCCGCTTTATCCCAAGGCTCTTTTAAAAGAATTTGATCTTGTTTGATCGCCGACTTCTTCCAGGCTACGCGTGCAGCGATCGGTTTGGCTTGTGCCATTGCCGTTTGGATGGCTTCCTCAGAGGCGCCCCAACTTTGCATCAAGAGGCTTAAGAAGGTTTTTTCTAATTCTGGATTACGGGCACGTTCTTGCCATATAGAGGAATCTTTGCGTCCTACGAGCACTTCTTCCATGCCATAGTGGACAATTAAAAGTCGTACCCCTGCCGATGGATCAGGTTCAACAATGGTACGAAACTTATCCAGCGTACCGGAGGAATACAGCGAATCGAGCCATTTACCGCCGAATCTACGCAACCAATCATTGGGAATTTGCGCGCGATTTTCTGCCCAGTCTGTTTCTAACCAACCCAGCTTGGGTTGATCTTCTTGCATCGTAAAACCATTTTCTTTCCAGAACGTGCGTAGCTGCGGCCAGAGTGTGTCAAGCTGGGCTTTGGGTAAAACCAGCCAATATCGAGGCGCTGCCCCCTGTACAAGACTGGGTTCTACCTCAATATGCATGGCGGCAATGCGCGCATCTGACGTGCTGGGCGATGGCACGCGATACATTGTCTGCTTTGAAGCCACGTTGCTCGTTGTGGAGATACGCGTTGCGGGCGATGGCGCTATCGATGCGTCTACGGTATCTGGCAAAACAAAATGCTGATTCTGAGGTACAGGCGTTAGATCTTTAGGAACAGCTAGTGTAGGCCCTACTTTCGCATTGTGATAATCGACGCGCTCCGCTGTCATCCAGTCATTGACAGACTCACAGCCTGTTAGCGTCGCCAAGATACTGGGTATCAGCCAGGTCAATACGGTGGTATATCTGGTTTGTTTCTTCAATTCACCCGCTCTCATTTTGCGTCCTAGAGGTTTATTGCCTACATGGCCCTGTGCCAAGGCACATCTCTACTCTATAGCACTCCAGCTTCACCCAGCGCCTGACACATTGCTTCGTGATAGCGCCCATCCAAATGCGTTAATGGTAGGCGAATTCCTGCTGGAATCTTTCCAAGCTTGTTTAATGCCCATTTGACTGGAATCGGGTTTGATTCCGCAAAAAGGTGTTGATGCAAAGATAATAATTGCATTTGCAGCGAACGCGCACGTTCGAGGTCTCCTGTACAGGCGGCTTCGCATAATGCGCTCATCGCGCGAGGGGCGACATTGGCGGTGACCGAAACCGTTCCATGCCCGCCCATCAACATCATCACAATCGCTGTAGCGTCATCGCCACTATAGACTGCAAACCCTGGAGGAACGGCCTTCAGCAAATGCATTCCCCTTTCGACATTTCCCGATGCCTCTTTCACGCCCACTACCCCAGGCACTTGCGTCAAACGGATGATCGTTTCATTGCTCATATCCACTACCGTGCGGCCAGGCACGTTATAGAGAATCACTGGCAGTTCCACGGTTTCAGCAATTTTCTTAAAATGCTGGAATAAGCCTTCTTGCGTAGGTTTATTGTAGTAAGGCGCTACCTGTAATGTCGCATCGGCCCCTACTTCTTTGGCATAACGGGTCAACACAATGGCTTCTGCCGTGGAATTCGCGCCCGTTCCTGCAATCACAGGAATACGTCCTGCCACATGCTTCACAGCGGTTTCAACGAGAAAGCAATGCTCGTCTACCGTCACGGTAGACGATTCGCCGCTTGTTCCTACAACGACCACCCCATGAGTACCCTCAGCGATATGCCAATCCAACAACGCATGCAGCGCAGGTATATCAAGGCTACCATCTGGATGCATTGGCGTGACCAAGGCCACAATACTGCCCCGAATAGCAGGGAAGGACGACGGG
Source organism: Mycoavidus cysteinexigens (assembly GCA_031963005.1). GTDB lineage: Bacteria > Pseudomonadota > Gammaproteobacteria > Burkholderiales > Burkholderiaceae > JASSUD01. The sequence continues at coordinate 35,323 of JASSUL010000012.1, forward strand.
AAAGAAGAAGCCATCTTTTCGGCAGATAAAGTCATAACACCAACCATTCATCATAAACACTGCGCGCTGACCTTGTGGCCTCTGCGCTTTGGGATATCAACTTAAGCACAATGCTTCCCGTACATCACGCATCGTCTCTTGTGCGCACATACGAGCCTTGTCACACCCATCTGCGACAATCGCGCGTAGGAGTGAAGGATCATCGCGATATTGTTGTGCTCGCTCAAGCATAGGCGCTTGTTCACGAATAATGCCGTCAATCACGGGCTGCTTACACTCTAAACACCCTATGCCCGCACTGCGGCAGCCCTTTTGCACCCAATCGTGCACGTTCTGATCGGTATAGGCGAGGTGCAATTTCCAAACCGGGCATTTTGCGGGATCACCCGGATCAGAGCGCCGTACGCGTGCAGGGTCTGTCGGCATGGTGCGCACTTTCTTTTCAATTTCTTTGCGATCTTCTAAAAGCGCAATCGTATTACCGTAAGACTTAGACATTTTCTGCCCATCTAAGCCTGGCATACGCGAAGATTCTGTGAGCAACACTTGCGGCTCGGCAAGAATAATTTTGCCAGCACCTTCTAAATAGCCAAATAAATGCTCGCGATCATTCAGCGATAGGCTTTGTGATTCTTGGAGCAATGCGTGCGCCTGCTCCAGCGCATCTTCGGCCCCTTCTTGTTGATACGCTGTACGCAATGCGTGATAGCGCTTTGCGCGTCGCGTACCTAACTTTTTGACCGCTTCTAGCGCTTTCTTTTCAAAATCGGGTTCGCGGCCGTAGAGATAATTAAAGCGACGGGCAATTTCGCGCGCGATTTCAATATGCGGAACTTGATCTTCCCCCACGGGAATCAGCGAGGCGCGGTATAACAAAATGTCTGCTGCCATCAGCAAGGGATAGCCTAAAAACCCGTATGTGGCGAGATCCCGATCTCTGAGTTTTTCAATCTGCTCTTTATACGTGGGAACCCGCTCTAACCAACTCAAAGGGGTACTCATCCCTAGCAGCATCGCTAACTCGGAATGCTCAGGCACACGGCTTTGAATAAAAATGGTCGCTTGCGCCGGATCAATCCCTGCAGCGAGCCAGTCGATCATGACATCCCAAACATGCTCAGACACTTGAGCAGGGGTTTCATAATGCGTGGTTAAAGCATGTAAATCCACGATACAAAAAAAACAGGGATACTCAGATTGCAAGCGAATCCAATTTTTTAGTACGCCGTGGTAATGCCCCAAATGCAAACGGCCTGTTGGCCGCATACCGGAGAAAACGCGAGGAGGGAACATGAAAACAGAAATAAAAAATGTTCAAAAACCCGTGGATAACCCGCCTAAGAACCTATTTGGCAAATACCAAACAGGTTCCAAAAAGTACGGGAAAGAGTGTTTCCACAGATACTTAGGTCACCAGAAAAACAAAAGGCGCCAGCAAAATGCCTAATACGCTATATCCGAAATCGACCATCGGATATAACCAAAAACGCCCGAGCAAACCCGTGACCACTAGAAGCAGCACAATAAAAAACCCATAGGGCTCAATACGCGCTAAACCTAATGCTTGCCGTATCGGCAATATCATCATCAAGGCCCGCCCACCATCTAGTGGAGGAAGCGGAAAGAGGTTAAACATGCAAAGTAATACATTGATTTGCAAACCGACTTCCGTCATGCGCAGGAAAAAGGGCTCTTGATAATCAAACACATGGCGCAACAATATACCCAATATCGCCCATATAAAAGCCTGCACGAAATTACAAGCACAGCCTGCAAGAGAGACCCAGACACTATGCCAACGAGGATTGCGCAGATTACGCGATACCACGGGTACGGGCTTAGCATATCCAAATATAAAACTCCCACTCGTTGCCAAATACAGAAGCACTGGCATCAAAATGGTACCGATCAGATCAATATGCTTAATGGGGTTCAGCGTCACTCGCCCATGCAAATACGCCGTATTATCACCAAACCATCGTGCCACGTACCCATGCGCAGCCTCATGCAGAGCAATAGCAAACAAAACTGGCAATGCGTAAACCGTTAAGGTCTGGATAACAGAAGCATCCATGTAAACTTGAAAAAAATGTTGAATGAACTAAAAATATTACTGACTGATGTTACGCAGGTATTCAAAAATACGGCGGTCATCATGTTGGGGTTCCTTCGCCACCCCAACCTACTGTCCTTTGCCTTTTCTGGTGGTGGGTGGAGTTTGATGAATCCCTTTCACCTACCCATTTTCGTAGGTTGGTGGTGACGAAGGAACCCCAACATGCATACCACCTACTTCTAATCCTTGCGCTCTACCGATCAATAACTCGCTTTTCTACAGTTTGCTTGGTCGCCTTTTTCTTCTGCCGATCGGATACAACCGCGTTCTTTTTCTCAGCAGTCACTTTCGGTTTGGCACGAGCAGGCGGATCTGGTACTACCCGTTCTGGGTGCGCAAAAAGTCGCCCATGCTTGCGAATCAAAGACTGCGTATTGGAAGGAATAAGCAACGGACTATTCGGCGCTACAAATTGCACAAAAACTTCGTCTTTTTTAATGAGCCCCAAGTCATAACGGGCGCGCTCTTCTAAAGCAACTGCGCCGTTTTGTAAGCTAGTCACCTCACCGGCCAGTCGCTCATTCTGCAACGCCATGGCCTCATTTTGTGCTAGCTGAGCCTGCAATTGCCGCTCCAATGTACCCACTTGAAGCCACCCTCCTCGTCCAAACCATAGAGGATATTGCAGGCCAACAAGAATAGAAAGCAATAATACCGTTAGCCAGCGCATAGATGCATCACCGCGCACGCGACAAGTTATAAAACGCTGCGCGGCCCGGATAATGCGCCGTCACGCCCAATTCTTCTTCAATACGCAAGAGTTGATTGTACTTTGCCACGCGCTCGCTCCGTGAAGGAGCGCCCGTTTTGATTTGCCCTGCATTTAAGCCCACGGCAATGTCTGCAATCGTGACATCTTCCGTTTCACCAGAACGATGCGAGATCACCGCGGTATACCCTGCGCGCTTTGCCATTTCGACCGCAGCAAATGTCTCTGTTAAGGTGCCAATTTGGTTAATTTTGATCAAAACGGAATTCGCAATGCCCCGCTCAATCCCCTGTTGCAAGAAATGGGTATTGGTGACGAATAAATCATCTCCTACCAACTGAATTTTTTTCCCTAATTGCTCGCTGAGATAGGCCCACCCTTCCCAATCATCTTCCGCCATGCCGTCTTCGATAGAAATAATCGGAAATTGATCGGCTAACCTAGCGAGGTAATGGGTGAAATCCTCTGCACTTAGTTGGAGATCTTCGCCTTTGAGGATATACCGATCTTCATGATAAAACTCACTCGATGCGCAATCTAGCGCAATCAGCACGTCTTGGCCTGGCACATACCCTGCCCGTTCAATCGCGCGCATTAATAAAGACAGACAGGCTTCATTATTGGCCAAATCAGGCGCAAAACCGCCTTCATCTCCCACCGCAGTGCTGAGATGCTTTTCTGCAAGAATGCTCTTGAGGGTATGAAAAACCTCCACACCGCAGCGCAATGCGTCGGAAAAACACGCTGTCCCTGGGCTTCCCATCACCGGCACGATCATAAACTCTTGGATCGATAGGCCATTATTCGCATGGGCTCCTCCATTGATGATATTCATCATCGGCACAGGCATTTGGTTCGCTCCCGAGCCGCCAAAATAACGATAGAGCGGCAGCCCCATTTCTTTTGCAGCAGCCTTTGCCACGGCCATCGAAACAGCTAACAGCGCGTTCGCACCTAGGCGCGACTTATTCTCCGTGCCATCGAGCTCTATCAATGTTTTATCGATAAAAGCCTGCTCAGCGGCCTCGAGTCCTTTGATCTCTTCCGCAATGTCATTCTGGATATGCGATACCGCTTGCTGCACACCCCGACTCATATAACGTTGCGTATCTTTATCGCGCAATTCAATGGCTTCGCGCGATCCGGTTGACGCGCCTGAAGGCACCGAGGCACGAGCTAATATGCCCGATTCCAATAAAACTTCACATTCTACGGTCGGATATCCACGGGAATCGAGAATCTCCCGGCCTACGAGATCAATAATCTGACTCATGCTTCTCGCTCTACAGAAAAAAGGGGAACACCAAACTCTTCAAACTCCCTTTAACGGCAGCTTATTAAAGAGAATTTGCGTTTGGAAAGCGGCAAAATAATGACATCTACTAAGCGATTTTAGCAGCTGCTCGCCATATGAGTAGGAATATTCCAAAGAAGAAGAGATATTCTGACCGTATCGGTATCCTCCTCTTGCAAATTTATTACTACGAAATGGCGTTGAAGAATGTCTCTTCCAACCAAGGTGTTTTTTTCACAGCTTGATCCAATTCGACCAAGGTATGCAGTAAAGCACGCATATGCTTTAAAGGAACCGCGTTAGGCCCATCGGATAGCGCCCGATCCGGATCGGGATGGGTCTCCATAAAAATCCCCGCAATGCCTGCTGCGACCGCTGCGCGCGCTAATACCGGCACAAACTCACGCTGCCCCCCGGATTTCCCTCCCTGTGCGCCGGGAAGTTGCACAGAGTGCGTGGCATCAAATACGACCGGCGCTTGCGTACTGCGTAATATCGCCAAGGAACGCATATCCGAGACCAAATTATGGTATCCAAACGATGCGCCTCGCTCGCAGACCATAAAGACATCTTCATTGAGCCCCGCTTCTCGCGCAGCATCTCGCGCTTTGGTCACCACATGCCGCATATCTTCAGGCGCTAAAAATTGCCCTTTTTTGATATTGACCGGCTTGCCCGAACGCGCGCAAGCATAAATAAAATCCGTTTGACGGCATAAAAAAGCGGGCGTTTGCAATACATCGACCACCTCGGCCACCATCGGTACTTCTGCTTCGGTATGCACATCGGTCAAAACCGGCACACCAATTTGCGCTTTGACTTGCGCCAAAATATCCAACCCTTCTTCCTTTCCTAAACCGCGAAAGGACTGTTTAGAGGTGCGGTTGGCTTTATCGTACGAGGATTTATAAATAAATGGCAGATTGAGCTGCGCGCATATTTCTTTGAGCTCCCCGGCCGTATCTATCGCCATCTGCCGAGATTCAATGACGCAAGGCCCCGCAATCAAGAATAAAGGATGCGAAAGCCCAGCTTCGAAATGACACAATTTCATGAAAAATTTTCCTGTGTGTGCGTATTCACGCTATCAAAAAATACGCTACTCGGTTAGAGGAACGATCTTACGCGCTGAAACGAGACTAGATTTAAAATACGCATAATCAAAACCTACTAACCATAACAGTCCAAAATACAGTAAAGCAATACCCGTCAAACTGGCCCCTGTATACGCTATGCGATGCAAGGGTGCTGCACTAAGGGCAATCCAGTCAAATTGCTCGCGCAACCAAAGCAGTACCCCTGTAATCACCAGACAAACGCCCAAAAGGCGAATCAAAAAGCCGCCCCAACCCGATAAAGGCGTATAGATATCGCGTTTACGCAGTCCGACAAAAAGCAACAATGCATTGACGCACGCTCCAAAACCAATCGATAGCGACAAGCCCGCGTGTGCAAAGAGTGGCACCCAAAACAAATTACTCACCTGCGTCAAAATCAGTACGAATACGGCAATATAGGCCGGAGTGCGAATATCTTGCTTTGCATAAAAGCCAGGGGCTAATACTTTCACCACAATCAAACCGATTAACCCTACCCCGTAAGCCTGCACCGCTCTACTCACTTGAGAGACGTCCTCGGCACTAAACCGGCCATAGTGAAAAAGTACGGCAGTAATAGGATCCGCAAAGGCCAGTAACACCACCACACAAGGCGCTGCTAACAAAAAGGTGAGTTTCAGCCCCCAGTCTAGTAAAGCCGAGTAGGTTTCTTTTTCTCCTTGCGCGTGCGCTTTCGATAAATTGGGCAAGAGTATCGTACCTAATGCCAAGCCTAAAAGCGCAATGGGAAATTCCATCAGCCTATCTGCATAGGATAACCAAGAGACACTCCCTTTGGGCAGATGCGAAGCAATATTGGTATTAATAATCAAGCTCAACTGCGCAACAGAAACCGCAAAAGTCGCCGGCACCATTTTCATCAATACCCGCTTCACACCGTGATGGGCAAGCGCTTTAAACGGGTTCAGACCAATTTTTGGCAGCATATCGAGCTTGCGTAACGCAGGAAGCTGAATAACCAATTGCAACACACCTCCTACGATCACGGCTAGCGCAAGGGCATATATCGGCGTTGCCATATAGGGTGCTACCCATAAGCAAGCAACAATAAAACTGCCATTCAGCAGCAAAGGGGCAAAGGCGGGCAAAGAAAACTGCCGATACACATTCAATATGCCTGAAGCCAGCGATGCCAGAGAAATCAAGGCAATATAAGGAAACATCACCCGTGTCATCCATATCGCAGCAGGAAAGGCCTCTCCTTTGTCTTGCAGTCCCGTAGCGACCACCAATACAATGACAGACGCCCCTATGACCCCTATAATCGATAACACGACCAACACCCAAGTCAGCACCGTGGCCACAGCATCGACTAATGATTTCGCCGCAGCATGCCCTTGCTGGTTTTTAAATTCTCCAAAAATCGGCACAAAAGCTTGAGAAAACGCCCCTTCTGCCGACAAGCGCCTCAGCAAATTGGGGATCCGGAAGGCCACGTTAAACGCATCGGTATACACCCCCGCGCCAAAGGTGCTAGCGATTAAGGTTTCACGCACCAGCCCCGTCATACGGGAGAGCAGCGTAAACCCGCTCACGGTTAAAAGGGCTTTGAATAAATTCATGGTATCTGAAAAAATTTTTTCCGAGAATGCCGGTGGATTACCGTGTAAACACACTTACCGATGCACTGCATCATACGGTATGCGCATTTTTTACCAGCAGGAATAAAAAAACAGACAGTGCCTACTTCCTAACCGGTATACAAGAGGAAAAGCTAGAAATAGTACTGGGACTCCTCTCGCACTACAGCAGCTTTCCATTTGAAACACCGCATTTTGGCACAGGCATACCCTTTCCATACCGTCCAGAAGCGTGCTACCTGAGCACGGACTCTAAAGTGAGAAATCCCAATAAAACGATGTAAATTATTTACCACACATCACAAAGGTATTTATCCCTTCGCATAGCTTGTTGTATAATCCGCCCCTTTTTGTGATTTCTCCCTTTGGTTTTGCTCGGCCCATCCATATCAGATGCAGATCAGATCCATATCAGATCCAGGCCCTGGTCTGCTAAACCCTAGATAAAAGGGGATCGGGAATCGCACTGCGCGCCCTACTTATCCAATAGGAATTGTATTTCATGGCAAATTCTCCTCAAGCCCGTAAACGTGCCCGCCAAACTGTTAAGGCAAATGCACATAACACTGGGTTGCGTTCCAAATTTCGCACTGCTGTCAAAGCGGTGCGCAAAGCAATCGACACCGGCGATGTAGCGCAAGCTAGCTTAGTATTCAAAGCGTCTTCTAAAACGATAGACATCATTGCTGACAAAAAAATTGTCCATAAAAATAAAGCAGCACGCCATAAAAGCCGTTTAGCTGCTGCGCTCAAAAAGCTAAATGCGCAAGCAAGTGCGCCTGCTACAGCTGCTTAGCCACTAGTTATTTTTCCGCTAGATGCAAAAAAAGCCGCGATCCACAAACCTAAAAGGTAAGGTGGGGGCGGCTTTTTCTTTGCTGTCTTTGATAGGTTGAGCTAATAACTGATATTACGCAGGTATTCAAAAAGACCGTGGTCATCATGTTGGGGTTCCTTCGTCACCACCAACCTACGAAAATGGGTAGGTGAAAGGGATTCATCAAACTCCACCCACCACCAGAAAAGGCAAAGGACTGTAGGTTGGGGTGGCGAAGGAACCCCAACATGCATACCACCTACTTTTAATCTTTGCGCTCTACTGATCTATAGCTAATAAGTTGGGCAAAGAAATTTGGCAAAATAAGTTTGGCAAAATAAGTTTGGCAAAATAAGTTTGGCAAATACATGACATGAGACAACCCCTTATTGGAAGCATCTGCCTCCTAATGCAAAGCAGCCAGTAGAGAAGGTTGATGCGGGTGTTCCAGAGCACATGTTTGGGCACTAATTCTTGCTCTCCATCTTCAGAAAGCATCCTTGGGTAACGACTAAATTATTATCTTTGGCAAATCGCATCACAAATTCAAATGCGATGGGCTCTATATCGCGCAAGCGCTCGTCCATCACCACACATTTCAGCCCTCCTAGCAAGACAGGCCGCACATAATTAGAATACTTCAACTTTGCATTGAGTCCACTAGCACCAGGCCCAAAGCGCGACATCACGCCACACAGACGTTCAGCCCAATCACTGGGCCGAAATTTCTTGCCGTCTGCCGTCACGCCTTGAATAAAAAGCTCACTCGGGTCATCTTCCGACCTTAGCGGCAAATTAGGGTCCTGTTGTCGGTCGTTCATGAAATATAAGCGCAAAAACTCGCGATTATAGCGAGATCAATCACCAGATTGGCGGCCATATCCATCAACCGCTCCGATCCACAATGTCCATCATGCAGCTGCTGGGGCAACATGCATTCCTAAAAGACGCTAAAGCCGCTTCACGCTCTAATGCGTCACTAGATCCAACTGCGTTAATCCACTACGCTGCGCAGCGGAAAGCGTTGCCACCACGCGCTCATAGGGCACGGTGCGCTCCGCATATAATCGCACACGCGGTAAATCCGCATGCGCCTGCCGAGCCCCTTGCGCAGCCTGCGCAAACCGACTGACCAAGAGCGATTCTGCAACCACTTCCTGCCCCCACAACACCCTTCCATCCGCACGCAAAGTCACCTCAATCGCTGCCGATGAAGCTTCCTTAGATGCACCCTGTGCTTGAGGCAAATTTACAGCAAACAGATGCTGCACAGCAGGAAGCGCCAATAGCGCAATGACCAATAACACCAACATAATATCTACAAAAGGCGTCATATTGATATCGCTGACATAGCGTTTAGGGAGTGATATTTCCTCTTCTTCATCCCACATTTCTGACATCCCTCCCTCCTGTGTTTGCGCCAGTGCTTCACGCCCTTACCTATAAACCTGTATCAGCAAAACCTAGCCCAACATGCTTTCAGAGTTTTCTTATACATCCTAGACATATACTTTCTGGCGTATACTGATAGAGCAAAAGTTCAGGCATTTCCTTTATAGCACGCAACACTCTAGAAACCAGTAATGCGCATTGAAGGATAGCCCTCTGCCATAGAAATAAAGATGCCACAGGGGGCTTTTAGATAATTTGAAGCAAGTTTGTCAATAAATATATGGCCCTTGCAAGCTGCCATATATTTTGTGCTGATTCGCATAAATCACTCTTCTATTTACTTATGTTGAAAGTCTTCCTATCTCCATTTACACCTTCTCGGGAAAGTAGAAGATCATCCGAGCAATATGGCGGGGGTAATCGCGCAAATTTACAAACGGACCTTCTCGCCCTCTACATTGCTTCCAGGTCCTCTACTACGAATAACATAGAAGACAAACTTAAAACGCTTCTAATAAATTATCAGGGTACTACTCTGCCCGAAACGACAAAAAAGCCGGTAGACGCTCTATTCAAACTACTGTGGTCTGATATGGGCATTAAAATGGTTGCTACAGCCATTAAACAGACAGGCCCTCTTTCGCAGTTACCACAAAACTGGCTCAAGTTATCATTGTTGCGACAACCACTATGCGAATCGCAATTTGATGCTTCCACTCTTGATTTAGAGACACTTGAAACCCTACTTGAATGGCTAGGTTCTCGTGAAGAAGCTACACAATCGCGTACCGCAATCATTAAACACTTTAACCAGGAAATGGTCTCCAAAGCGATATCTACATGCTTTGCATCCATCTCACCTAGCGGCCCTTCTCCTATGGATGAGAAGGATATTAGCTCCCCCACCCATTTAGCAGAACAATCGATTATTGATTTTTTATATAATAAAACGGACGCGCTTCCTCAATACCTTTTCGATTACTTGCCCAATGACAATCTTCAATCTTTAAGCAAGCGGATAGGAATATGGATTGACCCCTCTCATACTGAGGAGCATGCTCAGAATGGCATTTTGTCGCAGCAACACCTTAAAGATTTAAAATTATGGCTTAGCCAGCACCACTATTTAAAAGAAACGCTAGAAAAGCAGGCTCAAAAAGCCGTAGAGAACTTTGAAAATACTTGTCGCCAATTAGTAGCCGCAGAAATATGCCAAGAACAGTATTCCCAAAGCCTAAACGCACTTGACGAATCGCTGATTCCATTTTGGGCCGCCTGTGCCGCGGCGCGCAAAGATCCATATGGTAAAGATGCTTTTGCAGCGCAAGGTGACATGAAGGAAATGGAAAAAGCCTTTTCTCGAAATGCGCTTTGGAAACAACCGGCTGACAATATCTATGTCCGCCTGCAAACCTTATTTGATCAAGCAGATTCCGCCAGCACCACTTCTACAGAGGATGAACCCTTTGCTTACAGCCATTTTATCGAGACAGAAATTCAGCGCGCGCGTTCTCGATCAGGCTTAGAAACTGGCACCGATAAACCGATACCTTCAGCGGCACCGCAAGAAACGGTATTGACTTTCCTTCCCTTAGAGGAAAGCGCTGATTATTTCCCCACTGCAGCCTCTGTGGTAGTTGATCTCACTGCGCAAGAGCTTCCTTCGCCACAAATACAAGCTGCATCGAGCACACCATCCATCGCGCTTCGGATAATACAGCAGGTATTAAAGACGCTCTATTTTCCCTTAAAGATGGGTATTGCGCTCATTCAGACCGTCCTCAGATATTTACAATCCCTTTATCAAAAGAGGGAAGCGCCTGCTCCTGCCTCTCATCAACAGGAAACACCAACACCGGAGTACAGCGATACCACTCCAGAAATATCTCATGTACTTCCTGAACACACTTCCTCTCTTATCTCAATACCATCCGATCAAGCTATTGAATCAAGCCCCTCTGTTCTAGTAAACATGGCTGAGGTGAATACAGCTAAGGCATTACAAGAGAAATGCCAAGACTATGCAACGCAAGTATGTGAAAATATTTTAAAAAATGGTGCATTAAATGCCATCCAATCTTTTAAAAATTTATTTTATGCTCGCGAAGCATTAATTTGTTATTTAAATAATAATTCTGAAATATTCAATAATTCCGAAGCACCCTCAAAAACGCATGAATTCCGGGCCTCTGTTGAACGGTATATTCAAAATTCCATTGATAATTTTAATGACTCTAAATCATCTCATTTAAATCATGAAGAATTGTATTTTATTTTCAAATATTTCTTAACAACTCTAGGAAACACACTAGAAACTAACACTCCAAAAAGGAATTTATTAAATTCTTTATTAAATTCTATTTTTATAATATCAAATTCACCACTTCTCACAAAACACCAAAAAACTAATGAAAGAATAGAGAAAAATAGTGCAGAATATGAAAATAATCCAATATTATATAAATATAAAAATGCCATCAAAGAATATCTCACCATTGACATTATCGAAAAATCAAGAAACACTGGCGCGACTCAATATGCATTTAGGATATTAAAAGATAGCTTTCCAGAAGATACTATTAAAACCACAGAAATCTATTGGAATAAAATATTTTCTTATGAATCCATAAAAGAAAATAACATTCAAAATAAAGATGATACAGAAATTAAAAATCAATTTAAATTTTCCACATCACCATTATCAACCGACAAAAACGTACAAATATCCACACAATTTTTAACAGATAGCGAAAGAAATTTTATTAATATACTTTCTATTAATGGGAAAGAATATCGTTTCCAAGATGAAAATTCATGGCACAAGATCCATCCTGACGTCTCTTTTCGATATGCAAAACATATCATTCCGGAATTATTGAAAAAATTTTCTGAAGGTAGGGGTGACAAGGAAGCTATATATCTTTCAAATTTTCTTACGCAAACTAATTTTGCTATTGATTTATCAAAAATACTCGCTTTCCCTAATGTGGAAGAATGGGTCAGCCTTTATGACCATATTGGTGAAAGATACTGCAACTTCTCCATTGAGAGATTGCCCACCGGAGCTGCAAAATTAGTCATTACCCTTTTGCGTAATAAAATAGATAAGATTTTTGATGGTCCTGTTAATTTGGAGACTCATTTTAAGTGTGATCCAAGTAGTAGTTTTGTAAAGTTACAAATCTCCCTTGAAATTGATATAAACAATCCTACTAAAAAGGTAACGGTATTGCCCCAGGAGGAGGATTCTTTTTACGACTTTCGTTTAAACCCATTGCAAGACTCTAGCACTTTAGAAGAAACGCAAGAGCCCAATATGCTTTCAGAACAGTTTAACCTAGTGGTTTGAATGAATAAAAGAGGATGAGAAATGCACCATCTTATTTTTCGCTTTACTGCGCTGGCTCTATCCTCTTACCTCCTAAATGCACAATCTCATATCCCATTTCACGCATAAGCGCATTCAAGCGCAGCATAAAAATAGTATGCATGCGCAAGAGTGCGTTATAAGCCAATAGCGCTGGGATCGCTACTCCAAGCCCTAAAGCCGTCATCACCAAAGACTCTGCCACAGGCCCAGCAATAGTATCGAGTAATGCAGCTCCGCTAGCTCCAGCAACTTGGGCCCCGCCTATAGACGATAAGGCATGATAAATTCCCCAAACGGTTCCTAATAAGCCCAAAAATGGAGCCGTTGCAGCAATAGAGGCCAATACCCCCAGTCCTGCTTGCAAGCGCCATCCACTTTCATCGCGTGCGCGCTGCAAAACATGTCGTAACCATGTTTGCGCTTCAGAAATGGATTGTAAGCACCGCTGCGCATATGCTGCCATTGCCCATTGCCTTGCATCCCAAAGTGGCTGCAGAGCGGTAGGAGGTTGCGTGCAGGCAAATGGGGAACTTGCCTGTACGGCGGTTAAATGATGCTCCTCCAAAGGCGCTTCCTCATGCTGCTTATGCGCCCCATCCTTTTTCACACTACTAGACGCGTTAAAAAGCATCGGATTTTTCCTATACCATCTGGTTAACAGAAAGCATTCAGCACTTTTCAGGCAAATAAGCGTCCAGGACGTGATAGACATCAACGCTAGCCCGATGAATATGCACCATGTCAGCCCATCGGCTGCATGTAGAATACGTGCTAAACCTTGCATGGCGGAAAATTCCTTTAAAAAGTATGTTTTGATCTACCGTCGATACTATATTAATATGGCATGAGTTCAGGTCTACACCTTATATAAGCTAAGCGACACGCTATAAGGTAGACTTTTATTTTTCATGCTAAGAAACTACATTTCGGCTGTCACTATTTTTGACCGCTAGTGTTTTTTCTGTACAGCGCAGGGATTTTGCCGTTTTGGTATGCGCTACGCGGTTCTTTCTATACAGACTTCTTATTGCGCCATGGAAATTCACTTCAATATTAGCCAGTTTATTAAAGTAGTAAGGCAGACCAGCGACCACTTTCAGGATGGTGCTCAACAGTTCAAGGATTCTGCATCACGCTCTTTGTCAGAAGCAAGCACTCAATTTCAAAACACTTCTGGACAGTTCTTTCATAATTGCGCCACTCTAACCAACGCTGCTATAGAAACAGCGCAAGACATCGTCAATTTAAATAAGATTCGTATCCGGACTTGCTCTAATAAATTGATAGAACTCTCTCAGTCTACATTGCCGAGACCTGAGAATGATTTTCAAAAATTTCAATCTGTGCGTTCTTCTCAAAAACGCCGGATAACAAACGAACTCAAGTATATTTTAAGTGCAAAAAATGAATATGAAAAAGAAAGCTCTTCGGATTTACCTGAATCTGAAAGTTTTATTCAAAATTGCTGTTCTAAACTAAAAATAGAAGAAAAAGTAAAACTATGCACAGTTTTACAAATCGTGCTATCTGAAGATGGTAAAAAATTAGATAAAGACATCAAAGAATTCATTGCCAAATTGCATGCCGATTTACTTCATCAAGCAAATAGTATGTCGGCTAATGAACCCATTACATATGAACTATTGCAATGCAATGTAGAAAAAGAGGTGGAATATGCAAGAAAATCTATGGCGATGACCTTTAAGCAATATCAGAAAGAAAACGATTATAGCGCATCAGAATCAGCAGCAGACATTATAGTTAATTTTTTATATCATTATAAATCATTTCCGCAATATGCCTTCGATTACTTCCTGGATGACAGCTTAAAATCAATAGAAAAATATGCATTTTCATTGAATGAAGTTTTAAATAAAATTCATAATGGCAATCACTCAAAAGCTCAGACATTATATATTGAGCGGACTCAAATATTATGTACATACATAAACAATCTTCTAGAGTTAAGAAAATTAGAAAAATTCACCGAAGAAAATCTCAATCAATTTAAAGAAAAATGCAATCAAAAAAAATCAAATATTCTGAAAGAAGACGTTAAAAATTTTATAAAAATACTAGAAAAATTTTTTGAAAAGAGCAATGAAATACATTCTTTATCATATAGCTTTGGTAGTACACCACCCATCATTGAAATCCCAGACAATATGCAAGAAGATTTTGTCAAAAAGGTTATGACCAGAAGAGATGCAAGAAGAATCTATGGCCGTTTACACACCTTTCTAAATCACCTCGATTTTAATAAAGCTAATAATGAAAAAAATGCGACTGGCAAAGCAAAATCTAAATTTTTGAAGAATGAGATCGCATATTTCCTGACTTCCCTGAGTTCCAATAATAAAGAAGCCATTATAGAACTATTACCACAAGAGTATCAAGATGCTGCGATAAAGCCATTACCGAAAGAGTATCAAGATATTCTAAAAAATACATTACCAAAACAAAATGTATTCTCTAAAATAACTCAAGCTATAAGGTATATAGGGCTCACGTTATACAATATATCAGTAGGCGCTTTTATTAAAATATGGAAGCAATATATTATGCCTACTAACCCCAAAACTATAAACATCCCTCTTGAGGTAAGGAATAAAAAATCGCAATGAAACTTTCAAGAAAAGTGAATTGATGAGGAAACATGCGCTGAGGGCGATAGTATCCATTCAATAATGGATATTTTGGCGGGAATATATAGCTCGCGGTAAAGGGGGTGAGTCCTATTGAGTCTGGGGCTGAATTCCTCGTCTGCATACCTTTCGTACAAAAATACCTATAATGACGAAAAAACTCAGGCTTATACCCCACGCATAGGAAGCGAAGTACTTCTAAAAGTCTCTTTTGTGGCGTAGAAACTCAAGTTTCATAAACTTTACAAGCATTCTCTGCCCTGCACTGCGTATAAACTATTCCAGCGCATTGCTACGCCTTTGTTTGAGGCTAACCTACCTGGAAATTGAGTTGGAAATATGTTGAATCGATCCACGATCTCCTTATCGCAAGCTCCTCTGAATTTTAATAACCTTTTGCCTAACGCCAACGCACGCTTGCGCGCAACGGCCCCTATGCGCCCCCCCTCGCGCATATATGGAAATGCCGATCGACATGAAGGCGCTGCGCTACTCAAAGCGCTCAGTGAGCTACATCCTGGGAACCGCCATTCGAGCGAGGGCGAATTGGAGTCCACGCTCACAACGCTCATTCAAGCTGATGCCGCCGCACCACAAAATGATTCAGAAGCGCAGACATCCTCTATTCAAGCCGCTCTTTTAAACGACCCCGTTTTTCTAGAAGCTAGCTGGTCTTTGCTCGAAAACTATGAGCAAACTGCGCTCCTTGATATATTGCAATCTCCCGTATGCATAAAGCTCCTCGCGCAAGCGATAGAGGAACAAGCGCCCTCTCCCCCTTTATTTTTTAAGAGTTGGAGGCAGATATTATTAAAAGCCTCCTCTGAACATTCCTGCGCCAAGCCGGATCTGAATACCCTGGATATAACCGTACTCAAAACGGTGCTGCACGCACTGCATGGAGCAGCGAGCGAAACCACACCGCAAACCTTATTGGAAGACGGCAAGTCTGAACCTGCGATTCCTCAGATCTTTTATAAACTTCGTGCGGCAATATGGAACCAGAATGCCCTAAATCTGCTGCAAAACTTCGAAAAGAGTGCAGACTCGGCTGAAGCTGGGAAGGTCCAAGCATTCACGCAAGCACTTAAGCTCCTCTTTCCAGGCAATGGCCCCTATTCCGCCTACGAGCACGATCCAGAAAAAGCCCCGTACGCAGCGCTTTTGAAAGCGCATAATTTAAGAACTTTCAACGAATTTAAGCTCGAAGAGCAAAAACAACGGCTTCTCAACCTCTTCCATTCTCCTCTTGGCTTAGCCGCCGCCATAAAAGCGCTAGAGCAAATACCTAGTGACCATGCCTTTTTGCAAAGTTGGAAATGGCTATTAGCGCAAGAATCCTTACACCATACTGACGGCTTAAGCACCGTGGAGACGGCTCAACTGAATAAGCTACAACAATGGCTATACTTTGAGGCCGAAAAGACAGCTGACATAAAACAGGGCTCTCTCTATAACAGACTGAATGCTTGCCTATGGCAACGTAATGAAGCAGTGCTCCTAGAGCAGTTTGAAAATAGGGGCTTTTTTCCCAAAGAGGTTCGCACATTACAGCAGGGCTTCGAGGCTTTATTCCATTCCGTTGAGCATAAGCCAACGGCACCTGCAATATGGTGGTCTAACCTTACGCCAAAGCAGCAAACCCTCGTACTTAATATATTGCATAGTCCAGAATCGATTGCTTTACTAGTGCAAACTCAGCATCAAAAATCGGCTGCTCCCGCATTTTTGCAAAGCTGGGAGTACTTCTTATTGCAAGAAACTCCAGCCCATTCCTGCACCTATTCTCTTGATGCACTAGATCCGTTCACTATAAAGTTCGCGCTGGATTGGCTACGCCCTGCCGTACAAAAAGCCGCAGGTCAACAAAGGGAGTCAGTGAACGCACAAGGCCCCTCCAATGCGTCTGGTGTGCGAGCGAAGCCGAACCGCTTTTATGAACAGCTCCACACTGCGCTATGGCGGCACGCGCGAACGGAATTAGGTCAAGCGACCAAAAGCGCAGGCCTCTTTCACGCGCTCACCGACATTAAAGGCAAACAACGCGAAGAAATAGCAGACTTACGCGCTAACATCGCATCCTATTTAACTGCCTTTTTGGAAGGAAAGTCTGCATCGTTACCGAAAGGGTTTTTCGATGCTTTACCGCGTACTAGCCTCGTCTCTCTGCATCGCTGGACTCAGCGGTGGGGGGCGATGCTAGAAACAGACGATCGCTTTAGAGAACGCGTTGGGAAATTGCATGCCGCTGTAACACAGCATTTAGAAGCGCAAGCACACTTCCAAAAATTGGAAACATATTTCTTAGAAGAAGTAGAAGGCCCTATTCAAACGGCCATCAAGGATTTTCAAAAAGCGTGCTGTGATCCTTCTCATACCCAAAAAGTACAGCAGACCTTAGAGACACTAAGCAACACGCTCACGCACTTCTGGACGCATATTTGTGCGCGGCGCTTTACGATTTTTACTCCAGAGGATCAAAACAAAATCAGTGCGATGGACCCCCATAAAGCACTGAATGCGATCTATCAAAACAAACCCATCCATTCCAGTCAAAAAGCGGCTATCCCTCCATCGCTCCATGAGCGTCTGCACCAATCCGCATATTCACGTCTGCAAGCCTCATTAGATAAAGTGCAAGATGCGGCAAAGACAGAGGCTATAGGTCCCTTCCCCGATCCTGCCAATACGGCCATGTGGCCTAGCTCGCCTTTGAGCCAATTTATTTATAGTGAAATTGAGCTTGCGCTGTCTCATCTATACCCAGTAGATCAAGCATTGCCAGCGCTGGAGAAAATATTCCCAGCGCTGCCTACGAAACAGGAGGAAATATTTTCAGCGCTGTCTGAGCAACAGCAGGAAATATTCGCCGTGCTGTCTACGCAGCAGAAAGAAAGATCTGCAGCGCGGTCTACGCAACAAGAGGAAATATCCGCAGCGCGGTCTACGCACCAAGAGAAAATATTTGCAGCGCTATCTACAGAACAGTTACATACTCTGCATCATCATTATTCGAAATCCCCTTTACAAGAAACAACGCTGGCACTAAGGCAATGCGTTGAAAACGTTGTTGTACAGCGTATAGAGCATACTGTGCAGGATTTACAAAACCTGACACAAGCGCTAGAAGCTGCGGCGGTATTCCCCATAGCGGCATTCAAACAATTTCAGTCTATATTGCATACGCTCCAGAGATTGCATACCCCTGCCATCGATGCCGCGCTTGAATCTGCAGCAGAGGACCCCGAACACTTTGCTACTTTTCAAGAACTGAACAGAATTCCTGAATATATAGAACATTTCTATACCGCGATAAACGCCATCCCTACTGCATTCTGGGCATCCTTAGATATCGAGGTATTAAAAGACGCTCTGCGTATATTGACTGAACCGAATCGCTATACATCTGCGATGACACTGCCCAGGGCATTAATACACTTTAGGGGCATGGCTAATTCAATAGTAGATACACTCAATGCAGCCTGTGTAGAACAAGCAAAATCGATATATATCGATATCCTTGCGGACAATGCACAGAAGGCCATCCTTTCTTTTGAGGCATTTTTTTCTGCGTATACTGAGCTTGAACATTATTCGATCCTGGCATTGCCTGCAGATGCCGTTCAGTCTTATATTGATGAAGCTATTGCTTCTCTCTCTGCGCATGAAAAAGAGCAATTACACACTATTTTAAATAAAGAGGTTTATAAAGAATTACGTGCTTGTTTATTGAATGCCAGCTTTTCCATTAAAGCAGACCATGGCCGAGAAAGTAAGCAACTGGATTTTTTATCTTCCTATTTCTCTCTCCCTACTGATTTTTATAATAGAAAAACAGAAGAAATTAAACTAATACAAAAGTTAGAAGAAATTCAAGAGTTAAAAGAAATACAAACATTAAAAGAAAAACAAGATTTAGAAGAAATTCAAGAGCTAATGGCAACAAAAGAGCTAATAGCCAAAAAAGAATTAAAAGTAATGCAAAAGTTAATAGCAATACAAGAGTTAAAAACAATACAAAAAAATAAAGTATTTATAGAGTACCAGACAGAGATCAAACAATATATTCACAAAAAACTTCTTGAAGTCAAGAAAAATGTTGATCGGCTTTCGCAGGAAGTGACTTTAGAAAATGTATTTACTAGCCATGAAAAAATAGGACCATTTAAAGCAATACAAAAGAATAAAACATTTATAGAGTACCAAGAGGCGATCAAAGAATATCTGCATATAGAACTTTTTGATCTTGAGAAAAGTATTAATCAGTTAGCAACAGAAGCTGCTCTAGAAGATATACCTATCAGTCCGGTATTGGAAAGATCTATTCTAAAAAATATACCTACCAGCCGAGTATTACGAGGAACCATTCCAGAAGAGTTATTTTCAAAAATTGCATTCAAATTTAAAGAAATAATACCTTATGAATCTGATAAAGAAAAAGAAGAATTAAGAAAATTAATAACAAATACTCCACAAAAAATTACTGGAGTGACAAGAAAACCCACCACTGAATTCGAAAACTTTTTCGAGGGCCATTATCAAAAATC
The DNA here is from genome assembly GCA_031963005.1 of Mycoavidus cysteinexigens. Lineage (GTDB taxonomy): Bacteria > Pseudomonadota > Gammaproteobacteria > Burkholderiales > Burkholderiaceae > JASSUD01. The sequence goes on from JASSUL010000012.1 coordinate 54,911, forward strand.
AATAATTAAGTCGCAGCCATCAAAACTAGCAAATTATATAAAAATATCGGATAATTTTTTAATAGATATATCCAGAAGGAATATAAATAATCTGTCCATTAATGGAAAAAATTATCCTCTTAGCTACAGCATTTCTTCTTCAGAAGAAGAAATAGTAAATCTTGTTTCAACATTGATAGATTTTTGCAAAAGTCAGAATGAATTTTTATTAATTTCATTTCTTCTTACTCAATTTACTATTCTAAGTTGCCACACTGTTTTTAGCTCAAAGCTTGTCCGATTGCCTGAAATGTTAAATCTTGAAGAAGATACTCATTATACAGTTGCATTAAGTAGCGGCAGAAAAAACCGTTTCATATCCATTGATCGGCAGGCCGACGCAAGTGCATTATTAAAAATTACTTATAAACTTGATGAAATCAAAGAGACTCCAAATAAAAATGGCGATCCGGTAGAATTCCAGCCTCATAGCTCTGCTGAATCACAACTGGTAGTAAAAATTGATGCTACAAATCCAGATTTAAATGAACGAGTAAAGTTACTGCGCAAACCCCATTTTGAGCACAATCTACAAATCCAGCCTTCCGATTCAGGAGCGTCGACACAGCAAACCCCTCTGCATAGGGCAGCAGACTCTATACGCAACGCCAGCGAGCAGCTCCAAAATGCAGTGGCCTCTGCACACAATACCGCAGTTTCCGCAACTCAAAACCTTTACACTCGGAGCGCCCCACTCAGAGAACAGATCGACGCTTCCCTCAAACACGTCATCAACGTAGCATAAGCGTATTCATATATCGCTGATTTTTTGACGCACGCTATTTTATACTCTGGCATTTTCATCACCCTGTAACGCTAAACGGGGAAACGTAGGGATTTGGCTCTTTTACTTGCCATACATGACTGACAATGAGTAAACCTAAAACCTACTATGTATGTAATGCCTGCGGAGGGCAAACCCCTAAATGGCAGGGGTGTTGTCCCGCGTGTGGAGCTTGGAATACGCTTTCTGAGCATCAGGTGGACACAGAAACATCGCGTTTTCAGGGATTAGCGCAGGCATCACCTTTGCAATCGCTCACTGCGATCAAGGCTACTGAAGTACCGCGTTTTTCAAGCGGTATCGCTGAATTTGACCGCGTACTCGGCGGAGGATTTGTTCCAGGAGGGGTAGTCCTCATTGGAGGGGATCCTGGTATTGGCAAATCCACCTTATTATTGCAATCGCTCGCACTCCAAAGCAGTAAAGAGTCGAATCAATCCGTTTTGTATGTCAGTGGAGAGGAATCTGGAGCGCAGATCGCACTGCGTGCGCACCGTTTAGGCTTAATCGACCCTCCTCGGGACTCTAAAAATACCAAAGATGCCCCAGCAACCCAGGGGATGCAAAACGTGCAATTGCTTGCGGATATTTCCTTGGAACGCATCACAGCGGTCATAATACAAGAGCGTCCCCGCGTAGCCGTCATCGACTCTATTCAAACACTCTATTCCTCCGCACTCAGTTCAGCGCCAGGCTCCGTCTCACAAGTACGAGAATGCGCCGCCCAACTCACCCGACTCGCGAAACAAAGCAATGTGACCTTAATTATGGTCGGCCATGTTACTAAAGAAGGCAGCCTTGCTGGTCCTCGCGTATTGGAGCATATAGTCGATACGGTCCTCTATTTTGAAGGGGATACGCATTCTGCATTTCGTTTGGTACGCGCGTTTAAGAATCGCTTTGGAGCGGTCAATGAATTAGGGGTTTTTGCGATGACAGAGCGAGGGTTACGCGGAGTCGCCAACCCCTCTGCCCTCTTTTTATCTCATCACAACCAGGCCGTTGCAGGATCTTGTGTACTCGTTACCCAAGAGGGTACACGGTCTTTATTGGTAGAAATTCAAGCATTGGTTGATACCGCACATATTCCTAACCCTCGTCGCCTAGCCGTAGGATTAGAACATAATCGATTGGCGATGCTGCTTGCGGTTTTACACCGCCATGCCGGCATCGCCTGCTTTGATCAAGATGTTTTCCTTAATGCGGTAGGCGGTGTCAAAATTACGGAGCCGGCCGCGGATCTAGCCGTGTTATTAGCCATCCATTCTTCACTGCGCAATACGGCTTTACCCAAAGGGTTAGTCGTGTTTGGTGAAGTGGGGTTAGCAGGCGAAATTCGTCCATGCCCACGCGGGCAAGAACGGCTTAAAGAAGCCGCCAAATTAGGCTTTACCCACGCGATTATTCCCCGCGCCAATCTTCCCTCTAAGGCGGGCTCGTCTAAAGCAGGACAAGCCAGTTGCACTATCGATGGCCTGACTGTATATGCCGTCGATCGCCTTGAAAAAGCGATCGAACTAGCTTGTCAGCAACTCTGAGCGACAGCTATTTTTCGATCGCATTGCAAGCCACACATTGACTTCCTCTCAAAAGCGTTCTCCCCGCTTTCTTTGCCAACACGCTATTGCCTAAACCTAATATATAGGTTTTTTGCGTATATTGTCTTTTCAATTTTCTGAAAAATAGAATAACTTTCTTAGAAAAAATTCCACTTAGCATATTAAGATATTTTTTAAAATATCTTAATATATAAATCATTCATAATATTTGCGAAAATTCTTAAAGAGAATTATTTAATAAATAATATAAAATTCAATTTTTCTCAAATTTATTACTTTTCCATAAAATAATTTATATTTATATATTTTAAAATTATTTTATGGAAAAGTAATATTCAAAAATATTAATAATTAATTTTATGACTTTTATAAATTCCCAATTGCCGTATTTTACGTATCCCTATTCTGTAGAGGGACAATATAATCCACCACAATCTACACACCAGAATGGATTTTTTCAAAATGATGCTACCATGCTCAACACACAGCCTGTGTTTTTAGATGAGCATGCTTATGATCAAGCGCCTTTTCAGGCACCTATGGAATATCCATGCTATGGTTATTCTCTAGATACAACCTTTACATTACCTGCCCATACGGATATATCCAGCACGCAGTTTCCTTTAGAAAACACTATACCGCTTTTACCACCGATGTATGATGCATATGGTCATATCAATCATTTTTCTGAAGATATAACTGCTTTTGATTCTACGGTTAATTCTGCTTTTGATTTTACTGTCGGCTCTACTATTGATCCTACTTTTTACCCTACCGTTGATCCGAATTTTAATTTTCCGAATTTTAATTTTATTACACAGCAGACACCACAATACTTTTTTGATAATACATTAGCATATCCTTCTTATAGCTCTTCTTATTATATCGATCCATCCCTATTAGAGCCTGTTTTTTCAAAAAACTCAAATGCCATTTATCAAGAAACTCATCCCCATTCTTTTATAAATAGCATTACTCATGAAACTCAATATGAGGTTTATGAAAAAAATATCCCTTCTAATAATATAATTGCAAAAATAAGAGAAAATCTTATTTCAAAAATACTTTCGAATCCAAAAAAATATGCAGAAATCACAAAAAACTTTATCAGTAAGGTAGATTTTTTATACAAATATAATATTCCACCACAAAATGATGATTTTTCTCTTATATATAAATATAAAGAAAAAATTGACACTCTCTTTAAAAAAAATATAACAAAGCAAGATTTTTCAGAAAAAATAACAAAATTTCTCTCTGAGAATAATGAATCTATACATGGATTAATAGAAAATTATTATAAAATTGAAATAAATAAATCAAAATTTATTCATTTTACTATATATATTTTAGAAAAATCCATGGAGAATAATAAAAAATGGGGTTATTTTTCAGGCGGAAAAGATTATATTGATATGAGAACCATTTCAAAAACATTTTGTATAGGAAACAACACTATTATTAAATGGAAATTGAAAATAAATAAATTGCACAATATTAGCAAACAGGACACAGCAAAAAACACGTACTCTAATAATAAAGGTACTATAACGCGCAGCCAGGCTAAGAAGAGAACATACGCTAACGCAATAGCATAAACATCTTTAAAAACACATTGTGAAATTTTTCACATTATAAAAAATATTAAGATTTCGTTTTATGACCTTCATCCGTTCTCAATCTCCCTATTTCAAATATTTTTATTCTGCAGAGGGATCGTGTAATCCACCACCGTCTACCTCTCAGAATGAATTACTTCAAAATAATGAAATAACGCTCGATACACGGCGCATATTTTTGCATGAGCATTCATATGACCAAGTCCTTTTTCAAGCGCCTATGGAATATCCATGCTATGACCACACTCCGAATGGAACCGTTATATTACCTTCCAATACGGTTAACGATACTTTGCAGAATTCTTTAGAAAACGCTATGCTGCCTGTACAGCTGACTGATGAAGAATATTGTAATTTAAATCATTTTTTTAAAGAGATGATTTCTTTTTATCCTGTTAAGCAACAGACGCCACAATGCATTTATAATGATCTATTATTTTATCCATTTTATGGCTCTTCTGATCTTATTAATCCATCCATATCAGAACCTTTTCGGCTAGAAGATCTCGATATAATTCATAAAGAAGCCCCTCTCCTTTCTTCGACAAAAAATAGCATTCCAGAAACTCAATCTGAGACTCATGCTGTTAAAATGAAAGAGATAGTCAAAAATTTTGTCTTTGAAGTTAATTTTTCATACAACCATAATAGCCTTTCTCTTTTATATAAATATCAAAGAGAAATTGATGCCATTTTTGAAAAAATTCAAAAAAAGAAAGATTTTCGAGAAAAAATAAAAAAGTTGTTTTTCAATAGTAATGAATTTCTTATAGAATTAAGAAATTATTACATTACACATAAAAAAGAAAAAATAAAATTTATAAATTTTATTATATATATCGCAGATGCAGCTCTCGAACACAATAAGAAAAAGAATTACAATGTGGAAGATGAACGCTATATTGATAACCATACCATTGCAAAAACATTTTTCTTGACAAGAAAAACAATATATAACTGGAAGTTTAGAGCTCATAACTTAAATGGTATATATTCTACGCGCCGACATATTCCGCCTTACAGCAGTACTGAGAAACTTACTCATACTCAAGCAATAGCATAAATGTTTGGATTGCTAAACGGAGATATATGCCAAAGTGCGAATATATATATGCCCACTTCGGGCTATTTCAGACCATTTCGCACTTACATGCATCTTAAAAAAAGCTGATATACAGGATTATGCGTCTCATCCCACCAAGGGTAACCAAGCGCTTCTAAAAATAGAGACAGTGCTGGGGTGTCCACCTCTGGAACCTGCAGCCCTACCAAGATACGGCCATAATCTGCACCCTGATTACGGTAGTGGAAGAGACTAATATTCCAATGTGGCGCTAAGGCAGTCAGAAAATGCATTAAAGCACCAGGGCATTCCGGGAATTCGAAGCGATAGAGGCGTTCATGCGTTGCTAATGCAGAACGTCCGCCGACTAAGTGCCGGATATGTTGTTTGGCTAATTCATCGTGACTCAAATCCAGTACGGGAAATTGATGGCGCTTAAAAAGCGCTGCCATATCAACGATGTCTGCTTGATTTTGAATTTGCAAACCGACCAAAAGATGGGCTACATGGGCATCTGCGATACGGTAACTGAACTCCGTGACTTGGCGTGCGCCAATTAATGTACACAATTGCTTAAAGCTGGCTCGGGATTCTTGAATCGTAATCGCAAAGAGTGCTTCCCGCGCTTCTCCTCCTTGCGCACGCTCTGCAATAAAGCGCAAGCGGTCAAAGTTCAGGTTTGCGCCAGATAACACCGCCACCAGGGTTTGAGCAGGTCCTGGGGTACGCTCTGCGTAAACTTTGGCACCGGCAACCGCCAAAGCCCCTGCTGGCTCGAGCAAACTGCGTGTATCGGTAAAGACTTCTTTAATCGCTGCACATAATGCATCGGTATCGACACAAATCACTTCGTCGATCGAATCCTGGCAAATACGCAGCGTTTCTTCGCCAACCTGCTTCACAGCGGTGCCATCTGCAAATAAGCCCACTGTATCGAGAACAATACGCTCTCCCGTTGCCAGAGAACGGGCCATCGCGCACGAATCCTCTGTCTGCACGCCAATCACCCGAATAGCAGGACGCACGGCTTTAATATAAGCGGCCATACCTGCCGCCAACCCCCCGCCACCAATAGGTACAAAGATGGCATCGATCGATCCCGGGTATTGCCTTAAAATTTCCATCGCGACAGTCCCTTGACCTGCGATGACATCCGGATCATCAAACGGATGCACAAAGGTCGCGCCACTGATCGTTTGCAAATCCAGTGCGTGCTGATAGGCATCACTATACGAAGTACCATGCAATACGATATTTACCGCGTCTCCTCCTAGCGCACGCACCGCATCAATTTTGACCTGGGGCGCCGTAATGGGCATCACAATCGTCGCGCGTAAGGCAAGGCGCGCCGCTGCCAAGGCAACGCCTTGTGCATGGTTGCCTGCAGAAGCGGCTATGACGCCACGTGCCCGCTCTGCCGCACTGAGCTGCGCTATTTTGTTATAGGCCCCTCGGAGCTTAAAAGAAAATACGGGCTGCTTATCCTCACGCTTAAAATATACCGTATGCCCCACCTGGGCAGAAAAGGCGGGGGCATATTCAAACTCGGTTTCACGCGCTACATCGTAGACGCGCGCGGTTTCTATTTTCTGGACATAGTCTGCCAGTGAGAGAGGAGAAGAGGCCGTCATGGGTTCATTCATGTTGAAAAAAACGCTTTGAGAACCACTAAAATGGCCAACAAAGAAAAAAGTACTGCATTCGATAAAGACAGAGACTAAGGCGCTTGCTAGCTACTCACCAGATCATCGGCTCAATGTTTGAGCAATAGACTTCTTTCGAAACCGAGTAGCCCGTATGGTAGGTTGGTGGTGACGAATTGAATCAAATACGGAACCCCAACATGCGTACCCCTGACTTTTAATGGTTGCTTTTAGATAATCATAAGCTGATCATCAAGGACGTCATGGCGTGCATATTGGGGTTCCTTCGTCACCACCAACCTACCGCTGGCTGGGAGGAATGACGCCGATACAAGGTTTCGAAAGAAGTCTAATAAATCATGCTCTTGGCAACGTCACACCAGACTGCCCCTGATATTTCCCGCATCGATCACGATAGGACACCTCGCAGACTTCGTCGCTTTCCAAAAAGAGCACTTGCGCGACGCCTTCATTGGCATAAATTTTGGCAGGCAATGGGGTGGTATTGGAAAATTCTAAGGTCACATATCCTTCCCACTCTGGTTCAAAGGGTGTGACATTGACGATAATGCCGCAGCGGGCATAGGTCGATTTTCCAAGGCATACCGTAAGCACATTACGTGGTATACGAAAGTATTCAATGGTGCGCGCTAGAGCAAAAGAATTGGGAGGAATAATGCACACATCCCCTTTAAAATCTACAAACGATTTTTCATCGAATTGCTTAGGGTCAATGAGGGTAGAGTTGATATTCGTAAAAATCTTGAATTCATCTGCACAACGAATATCGTAACCATAACTTGATGTGCCATAACTCACGATTTTTTGCCCATTGACGCTAGACACTTGCTCGGGGGAAAACGGCTCAATCATACGATGGGATTGCGCCATTTCGCGAATCCAGCGATCAGATTTAATACTCATGAGAAAAAAATCATCCTGTACGGTAAATATAAAAATAAGAGCCTCTTTAAAAGGGCTCTCAATATAAATCGCTTTATGGGCGAATGACGCCACATGCTAAGCGTGAAGAGGATGCGTAAGGCTGCGAGGCGTTTCTACTCTCTTTCACATCATGACGCACCACTATGGAACGGCCTACCACAGAGCGTAAGCCTCCCAGGGTTAATTCGGGAACCAACATGAAGCCGGTTGCCATCCCATGGATATCCGCATGCAATTTAGGGAGCACGCCTTCAGGCTGGTATTTTTCAGCACTTAGGTCTGCGCGCACGGCTTCATCTTTGGCCCTAAGGGTAAAAATAGAGCCTGCACTGCTGCCGTCTGCCGCGTTGCAATCACCCTGGGCATGGATTTCAAATGCATATGTCTGCGCGGGATGCAAACCGGAAAAGTTATAGCTGATCTGCATACCCCGCGCGCGTTCAATCAATAAAACGGATCCCCTAACGGTACTGCCTAAGGTAGGCAATACCAACGCACGCGCTTGCCTTTCGTTCTTCACTGCGTTGTATGTACCAGGCCATCCACATCCACTATGCAGCGCTGCTCCCATAAAAAGCACGCACCACGCAGCAATACGCATAGTCAAAAAGTAGGGACGATGAAAAACACGATATGTCATAGCAATCTCTATACAGCAAGCCATCAACGCGGGAATCCGAGCTGGAATCTATTGTAGTACCTCAAAAAATAATGCGCACCAAGGTGCCGCATCCCCACCATTCACTGAAAAACAGATAAGCAGAAAAAATCGGTCAAAGAAAGCCTCCCGCTCCAACAAAACACGCATTGTAGACGGCATCAGCCGCCTATGCCCTATATCTCTATGGGCTGATATGAGCTGGTAATCACCGAACTTTCGCAGAGGCATATGCGAGGGATGGACGCAGATTCAAAGGGGCGAATTTTTTACATTTTTACCTGCGTTGTGAACCAGCGCTAAGTGTGTCCTTAGAACCCGCTCATCACTTTATAAAAGCACTCCTGTTTAAGGAAAATCCGTACACAAGAGTTCCAATATGACCTCTTACTGCATAAAGGGCTAAAACCCTGCGACCCTAAAAAGGGGCTTTTTGAAGAGGGTAGCAAGTTCTATTGGGCATTGTTTCTAACTCTGCTACCCATTCTGCCCATCCATGCTCTCTGTTATTAGCCCCGCTTCGTATCTATCCCAACTCACCTCTCTGTCAGTCCCCTCTATTTTTCGCAATGCGCCCACCGCAGACCGCCAACCCCCCTCATCAACCACGGTAGATCCCTCTTCCCCAAGCCCTAGCAAACTTAACGCAGCCCCGCAGGTGTATGCAACACAGAAGGAAGAAATTGCGTTAATGCTGCCTGCACCAGCAATCAAGAATATGGTTTTACCCGGCGGCGGTGCGGCTGGAGTAGCTATGGCCTATGCGATAGCTACATGGGGAAGCGACAAACTAGCCCAGCTTGAATATGTATCGGGGTGCTCCTGTGGTGCGCTCATAGCCTCTGTTGTAGCGACAGGATATCCCATCGACACACTCTGCAGCAATTTGGATAAAACGCCCCTTATCGAATTTTTAGGCTCCATACCGCACTTTGGCACCCTCTACCCCGAGGTGACCACCTTGCCGGATCCCAGTAGTGTGAATTTTTCCAATCTACTGGTCCACTTCGGACGGATGGCGTTTATGAGCCTCTTTCTTGGAAATTGGCAAAAAACGGGCCAGAATATTTTGCAACGCATTGATGAATGGAGCGCTCAAGGCATCTCTATGCATCTGCAAAATAGCGCCACCTGGGGAAAATATAGTGCCGCACATCAGGCAGGACAGATCACGGATGCAGAAATGGAACGACTCTCCCTGCTCCAAAAAGGGATCTGGTTTAGCACACCTAGCGAAGGCTATACCTCCAGAATGCCGTACATGGTCACCTTTAGGGACCTAACACTACTCCATAAAATCGAGCCCACTCTTTTTAAAGAACTCTCGATTATCGGTTCCAAATTAGCAGATCAAACGGAAGAGACTGCAGCCTCTGGTGTGAAGGCCAGTGAGTTTATCTTTAATGCACAAAACACCCCCAATACCCCAATTGCCATAGCGGCCAGAGCTTCAATCTGTATCCCTTTTTATTTGCAGACCTTTTGGTATCAGGGCGCATCATTTGTAGATGGCGGAGTCACTAATCGGGTTCCTTCCGAGATATTCTGGCCTGTGAATAATGCGCAGGACCAGCAGGCAAACGCGAACGCTCACGCTCAGACATTAGTGCTAGATTTCCGCACTAATGGATTTTGGGACACTTTAAGTCCGATTCTCTATAGCAAAAGACCTGCCAACCCCGATAAAACACTGCTTAGCAAAGCGATTGAATGGTTTATAGGGGATCCAGGCTATGGAGCTGCAGTTGGAGAAGACAATCAGAATATCTATGAAGCAGGACCCAACACGCTTGCCATAGACAATGACCGCATGGGCGTCTTCGATATGAATGCGTCTCCAGATAAAGTAGCCGCTACTAAAAAAGCAGCCATTGCCAGTGCGCAACAGCAACTAGCCCTTCGAAAAAATCAAGCTTATTATTTATCTTTCGATAATGTTTCAACAGCCTGGGATGCATTGAATGAGCAACAAAAGGAAGAGGTCAAAGCAGCAGGCGATCCAAGACTAGATCCGACATTTGATCAACAACCAAAGATCACGCAATATGCACAAACGGCTTTTTACGCATTAGCGATGTCACACCCTATAGCATCGAACGCTTAAACCTTTAAGAACCTGTTCATAATCTCAAAAAATCACCTTTGAGGCGGTAATGTTGGGGTTCCGTATTTAATTCAATTCGTCACCCCAACCTACAAAAAATGCCCAAAAATGGTAGGTTGGGGTGCGTTTTTGGGTGATTTTGGAACCCCAACACAACCCACTTTTGAAGATTATGAACAGCTCTAAGAGGATTTTGTGGCAGGCTGTGTCACAACCTTAGGAAAGCTAGCTCGCATATCGCGCGGTTTTTGCGCGAGCTCGCGGGCTAGTTTACGGGCAATCGCATGATATTTTTGTGCACAGGCGCCCTGCGGCTCGGCAATTACCGTAGGGCAGCCTTTATCACTATGCGCGCGGATATGGCCATCCAAAGGTAGCTGTCCTAATAATGGCACACCATATTGCTGTGCCATTTTCTCCCCTCCCCCTGCTCCGAAAATAGATTCGGCATGCCCGCATTGCGTGCACACATGCATACTCATATTCTCTACCAAGCCTAATACGGTCACTCCGACTTTCTCAAACATCCTCAACCCTTTTTTGGCATCGAGTAAGGCAATATCTTGTGGCGTTGTGACAATCACCCCACCCGCTACCGGCACGCGCTGTGCAAGAGTGAGCTGCACATCTCCCGTGCCTGGCGGTAAATCGATGATTAAATAGTCTAATGCATGCCATACACTTTGCTGCAAAAGTTGCATCAGCGCGGAAGTCACCATCGGACCACGCCAAATAACCGGGCTATCGGAATCGATCAAAAAGCCAATGGAATTCACCTGAATGCCATACTTCTCCAGCGGCACCATTTTTTGATCGGCTTGCAAAGCGGGCCGCCCAGTCAAACCCAGCATCGTGGGTTGCGAAGGGCCGTAGATATCGGCATCTAATAGCCCCACCTTAGCCCCTTCTGCCGCTAAAGCTAACGCTATATTGACCGCAACAGTACTCTTGCCCACTCCGCCTTTGCCGGAAGCCACTGCAATAATATTTTTAATGCCAGGCAGACGCGCCACACTATTTTGCGTTGCATGGGCAACAATTTTTTGTTCAAAGACGCACTCGGCATGCTCTACCCCAGGCTGTTCCTGTAAAGCACGCACAATCTGAGCCTCCCATTGCGGCCACTGACTTTGCGCCGCATAACCTAGCACTCCCACTACTTGGACTTTCGTTCCGTCAATTTGTAGAGCTTTGATATTGTTAGAACACAAGATCGGCAACCCCGTATCTTCATCCTTTACCGAGACGACGATATCGCGTAGGGCATTGGGTTCTAGACTCATTCGCAATCCTTTGGTAATCAAGCAGAAAATATCCACCGCGCACGGTTAAAAAAACAGGGAAAATGCAAGGTCTGCACATCCAATGTTATGCTGATAACCCCTATTGTATTGAATGTATGCACATTTACACACAGAAGCATGCGTAGAATACGATCTGAGATACGCAATCTGAGATACGCAATCTGAGATACGCGACCTGAGATACGATCTTAGATACACTCCGTTTGATTATTTTTTTCGACTTCTTCTTTCCATCAGTCTTTCGCGCTGTCTTCTTCCATGCCTTTTACCATCACACTGCCCAGCGGGACCGTCCTTGAAGCCCATGAACACGAAACCGTACTAGAAGCGGCACACCGTCAAGGGGTATTACTACCGTATAGCTGTAAAAATGGCGCTTGCGGATCCTGCAAAGGACGCGTGTTACAAGGGCAAGTCGCTCAAGGCGCGCATGCCGCTTCCGCTTTATCACGCGATGAAAAAGCCCAAGGTTTTGCCCTATTTTGTTGCGCGAAAGCCCAATCGGACCTCACTGTGGATATTGAAGAACTCGACCCGCATGTACCCCGCATCCAACGCTTTCCCTGCCGCGTTATCGCTATAGACCCTACCAGCACAGAAGATGTACGCGTCGTCAAAATACAGCGACCGACCCAAGATCCATCAAAGGATCGCCTAGTCTACCGGGCAGGCCAATACATCGAATTTTTACTCAAAGATGGCAAACGCCGCGGATATTCCATCGCCACCCCTCCGCATCACACCGGACCTTTAGAATTTCATATCCGACATATGCCAGGCGGCACCTTTACCGATCACGTTTTCAGCACGATGCAAACGCGCGATCTCCTGCGCTGCGAAGGCCCATTAGGCACTTTTTATTTGCGAGAAGACAATGATCATCCTCTCCTCTTTTTAGCCTCAGGCACCGGCTTTGCCCCTATTAAAGCCATTGTCGAACACGCAATTTTCAAAAAAGATCCCCGACCTATGACCCTATACTGGGGAGGACGCAGAAAAGAAGATCTGTATTTATTAGAGCTTGCATCGACCTGGGCTGAACAACTTCCCAATTTTCATTTTATTCCCGTACTCTCCGAACCAGAGCCTGGGACTTGGTCAGGACGTACCGGTTTTGTGCATCGCGCGCTAGCGGAAGATTATCCCGATCTCTCGGCTTACCATGTTTATGCCTGCGGCGCACCCGTCATGGTCGAAGCCGCCTTGCGCGACTTCGTCGCCCACCACCAACTCCCACGTACAGCATTTTTTGCCGATGCGTTTGTGAGTGCGGCGGAGTTGGCGCATCCGGAGAAGTAATGAGGCCGGGCATTTTGAGAGAGGAAATTTTCGCTGACCATCTAGATTATTAGGGCAAAAACCCTAATAATCTTACTAAAAGTAGCAGAGCATTCTAATTGCAGAATACGATCTCTACATATTGACGCGAAAAATTTTCACTTTACAAAAAGGTTTTGTTCATGGAATTCACCCCTACTGGGTCATATCGCCCTGCCCCCCCAAAAAAAACTACTGTCCTCGAAAATGATTCGGCTTGTCATTCCAAAAAATCACCTAAAGTTAAAGCTATAGACGATTTATACAATTCTTATTTCTTAAAAAAAGCTGGAAGCGAACATCCAAAATTTATCGAAAAGACAAGCATACAAAATATAATATTAAATACATTTCTAATACTCTCTATACTATCAGAGAAATTCGAAGGCAAAGAAAGTGCGGAAAAACCGCACGAAAACGCAAAAGATATATCGACACTATATCTTCGCTTAAATTTAATTTCTGATACTAAAGATTTTTATAATATTTCTAAAAAATGCAACAGATTATCAGAAGAAAAAGCAAAAGTTGACTATGCAGTATTTCATAACCAACTAACAGATTTTACCAATTATCTAAAATTAACAGACAAAGAAGATTTTATTAAATATATTGAAGAAACAGATAAAGTTTATAAAAATTTTCTGCATAAAATTTCTTGCAATGCAAACGCGGCCATTGAACCACTCTTCATATGTATAAAACACCTATTTTATACACTTATCAGCCTTATAAAAAGAGAATACAACAAAATGGATATACTAACCTCCAGAACAGAATTAACTAGAGAATTGGCTAACTGTTTTATATATGAGATAGAAAATAATAAAGCAAAAAAAGAGCCTCTTTCATCGAATATATAGATTCGCTTTATACAGCCTCAATAATCTTACTCAATATATACGGTATATCGAGTAAGATAAAATATAATGATAAATCAGAAGAATTCATAGGCAAAGAAAAAATACAACCATTGAAACAAATAGTTGTGTTTTTTCAAAAAAATCAGAAATTAACAAATCCAAAAAATAAACCTCCATTTAAATAATCAAATTATTACAGTACTAAATATTTAATCATATTGTTTCGATTTCTCTCGCCGCACCATGCCATTTTATTTATTATTGTATCTAATTTATAAAGAATTTCATTTTTCGAAAATTTTTCTTTTAAAAATTTTTTATTTCCGAATTAGAATATATTCAATTATTTATTAGTTACATATCTTCATTCTTCTTAGATTATCCTTATATATCCGAAATAGAGAAATGCTAATTAGAAATAAAAAAATTGAAAGATGAAATTTTTGCTCAAGTAGAACCCCTACTTATATAAAAGATAAGTCTTTTTCAAAGCTCCTTCCCTCACAAAACCTTCGATAAAAACTCCTTCACGCTCTCTGATTTCGGGTGCTCAAAAAAGTCGTCTTTCGGTACATCTTCAATAATGCACCCTTCTTCGATAAAAATGACGCGGTCGGCTACTTTCTTTGCAAATCCCATTTC
>JASSUL010000018.1:0-24061 GCA_031963005.1 Mycoavidus cysteinexigens
TGATTCAAAGGAGTTTAATAGCGCTTGGCCCTGCTGCCTGTCCTTGCTACAGGCTTCTTGCTCTACACCGAAATAGGTCGCCAGCATATAGGCGATAAAAGGGTCGTTGCAGGCCTTTTTAGAAGCGGCCTTACCGGCATTCTTCGCTTCAGCGGGGGCGGGGATAAAAGGACCAAAGGGACCTTGCGCATACAGTCGCTTGGGGGTTTCCTCAGTAGAAACCGGTGGAATGGGCGACATTGAACTGACTGGCTGCAATATCGTCCCCCCGCTTTCTGCCTTGATGATTGAGATTTCTCTGATGTGTACTAGGCAACTTTATAAACAAATGCCCTATGGCAAAACATCCATCAATCCCCTGATTCTCGTGACTTTCTGTCTTGTAAGTAAGAAAAAGCCATGCTAAAAAAGCGATAGCAGGGCAATGGTACTAACGATAAAAAGGCCTATAAAACTCGCTTATGCAGAATGCTCTACTGTTTTGGGATCTAGGGAAGCAGATCGTTGTAAAAGAATTCCCATACATCTTTCTAAATTATCAAATCTTCCTTCTAATTTATTCTTAAATTCTTTGAACTGATTTTCAAGTTGCATTATCTTTAGTATGAATCGCTTCTTTCATGCTTTGCAATCGCTGTAACGCGGTGCTGTGATACTGGGTGGTTTTTTGTAATGTCTGAATTACCCCTTCACGGGCGCTATTGCTTTGCTGGGCAGTACGCGCTTCTGCACGGGCCACCGCTAAATCTGCGCGCAGCGTATGCAATTGATACTGGCTGACGGCGCCTACTCCCAAAGCCAATAACAGGCTATACATCCATGGCATCACGGCTCTCCCTCCTAATCCCATAATTGCAAAAGTGGCTGTTGAAGGAGGCGAGAAACCTGATCAGGCAGTACGATCTCCATCCCTTGCGGTAAAAGGTCCCTGTTACGCCAGTCCCGGATGCGCCTCTAATACCGCTTCTACCACCCCCGTCGTACGCTGCAGATTCAGCAATTTATGCGGCGCTATCACGTCAGCGCCATCACGATGGATATGACCGGCATCGGTCAGTGGGTCGTTCAGTTGGTACGGGCTTTTTTTACGGTGGTACAGAGTCTGCATTATTCGTCGGAGATCAAAGCGCGTCTGGTCATGAAAGGCCGTGCGCTGATGCACCGCGGGCGTTTGCAATTTGATGCCGGTGCGACTGATCTAGCCAAAGCCTTTATGGCGATTAAAGAAACCCCCAGCCCAAGTCAATGCCAGGTGACTTATAACGCTTCACGCAGCAAAGATACGGGACAACGCCGACCTGGATAGGCTACTACGGGCCATCATTTTTGCGTGATGCCGCTGGCTGTGTCGTCGTGGTGCCAGCACTCACTTCCAATGACCCATTCCGCCTGCTGGAGAAATATCAATGGCGCGGCATGGACTTAGAAATGTAAGCCGAAAAATATTACATACTTGGCAGAAAATACAGCAATGTGATTTAAATTTTGTAGTGATGGGATACGTTTAATAAGGGCAAGCTCATATATTCATCGACAAAGCAGCGTTCCCCATTCGTTTTTTAACATAGCCCAACCCGAACTTTATATTTTTTTTAGGGATGACATCAATCAGCACATCCACCTGCTTACAATTTCCTTCACCTTTATATCTAATCGTAACTTTAGTTGGTTGTAAATCAAAGTCATCCATAATTCTTTGGGTGCTCGCGCCATTCGGAGTTTTTAGAAAAACCCTCATCAATTCTGCAGGATCATCTTTAAGGTGTTCACCATGAATTGCATTTAAAGTTATCTCATTGGTTATATTTTTTCTTGTAATAACAGACGGTCTTTTTCCAAAAAATCCTTCATCCTGTGAAACTTTTCTATATTGCATTCTCACTACATCGTTTGCGTAAAATTCACTACTGAAACCTTTTCTGAAGTTCTGTCTAAACTCCCATTCATGTTCTGTATATTTATTTACAAAACGACCGTCTTTTTTTCGAAACTCATCTGGTTTATAAAGGTAGGAAGACTGAATGTAAGAGGGGTTGCCGTTGGCTTTGGACTGGTCTGCCTTAATGTGCTTAGTGCGAAATTTTTCTGGATCGTTGACAAACTTTGCTCTGTCTCCCGATTTTTTATCGAGCTTATTCAATCTTTGCTCCATCCATTTTGCCTGTAGCATCCCTTCCAATTTTTGATAAATATTTGATTGAAAAGGGTTCTGCAAGCATGAAGATTTCCCCTGTTTAGATGAAGATTTTTGATAGCTAGTAGGTAAGGCACTATTTAAGGAAAGATGGGATTGGCTAGAGAATGATGAAGTTACTGTTTGATGGTTCGGGCCTGGATTTATGCTTACTGTTGTCGTTATTCCGCTATTTCCCAATTTGCCTAGATTATTCATTTTTATTCTTATTGAAGATTTAAATGCACTGATACATACATTTATTATCGTCATGAACGATCAGCGTGGGTAATATTCATTCGCTTTTATACAATATTCTTCGCTATCAATAACAAATAAAAAGTCTGATTTAGTAGCACATTCTAGTATTATATTGAACTAAGAAAGATAAGAAATGAGTTACGAAAAATTTTTTGATATTACAAATGTTTCTGCTGCAAATATGAGTGACCCTACCCCAAAAAAACAGTCCTAAAATTGGGGTACGGTCAACCTCACATTCCATTTAGTTTTGAATGGGCTAGTTTTTAGAGGTAGAGTCATAAGGTGTATATGGAGGGGGATTGATAGAAGATGAATCTTTACTAGCTGAAGGTTTGATTTCTCTCGGGCCATTTCTAAAATCTTTCTTTAACCGAATGGGCATGGAGGAATCCATATTACTTGCGCGTCCTTGACGCAGGATAGGTTCATTTTTATTTTCTAACCTTGGCATTAAATGAGGGTAATTCATGAAGTCATCTATTTTGCTTGCTGGTGCTTGATACGGAGTAAGTGTCTTTTTCAATTTCTTGGCTCCTGAAACAACCCCAGTTCTCATTGAAGTAAATCCAGCTCTCAGTGAATTAATCCCAGTGCTACTAATTGAAGCCAATCTAGATTTTATTTTTTCTTTGGTAGACTTAAAATTTGATGATGTAGCTTCCATCTTATTATAATTTGCCTCAGAATTAGTAAAACTAGTTCTGTTAATAGTACTCATACCATTCTCCGTTTCTAAATGATTAAAATATCACTTCAAAAGCAGGGACTTTTCACTACTCATTCTAGAGTTTAAATACAAAAAGCAGTGCCTCGCTAAGAAGAAAAAGCTAGTTTTACGAAGCGATCTACATTTCTCTGAATGGAATGAAGCCAAATGGCCTAAAGCGAGCTATAGGGTTTTATAGATATGTGAAACCAGTAAAAAAGCAATTGGAATCTTCTCAAAGCTCTCCAAAGTACTTGTGGGAAGCAACAATATTTAAGTCTGCCCTGAACAATCCCGTAGCCTCGTTATAGGAAAGCAAAAGGTGCACAAAGGGTTCTAAAGGCGCCAGTAGTCAAAGCAGGAAATTTATTTCTGCGTCTCCTAGACAAACAGATCAATATGCAGCATCCGTTGTTGATGCGGTTAGGGGAGGTGATTGCCGTGCCTCGAGAACCGCTATTGGAGGTGTATTTACTGGCTACATACTTGCAAACAGAGGCCACGATAGACCCGTTAAGTCTCACGCATTGGCGTAAGCGACTTGGGGAGAGGAGTTATTATCTGAGGCGACTGAAGTGACTAAAGGTAGCTGGGTGATTCAAGTATCAAGCGTAAAATGCGTGATCGTTGATACGACAATGATGGAAAAGGCGGTAGCGCATCCAACCGATTCTCATTTACTCGAACGTTGTCGAGCTCATCTGATAAAAGCAGCCGCCTGCAACAGTCCACATTTGCCGCTTGATCAAAATCCCGGCATCTTCCAAAAAGAGAATGGGATGAAAATTATATTTCTAACTTAAGCGGGCTTAATCCGCATCAAGCTGCATTGCATAAGAATATGTTTTGAGTCGCCTCCAAATTTAGCTTCATGCCTGAGTAGAATCCACGAGTTTTTGGTCATGACCTCATTTTTTTGCAATTCTATGGAGATGCTAAGTAATCTTATTTACTCTATATGCAATGGTATACCTTCGTTTTTTAGAGAAATAATTTGTTCAATAAATTTAGGATTTTTATTTTTGGTATTTAATAATATTTATAGGCTCTATATTTTTAATATTGGAAATATAAATATTTATTAATGGAGGTTTTTCATGCCAGTAACAAAGGTTTCAACAGAAAGTTCTATTCGAATTAATCAATCTGGTTTTTTGAAAACAGAATCTCAGGAGGTTAATAGTAAATCTAAAAGTAAAGGATTAAGAAGTGCGCTTCATCCTCTTAATAGTGGCATTAAGCGAAAGGCTGGAGATGCATTTTTTGACGAAATGCCTAGTTCATGTATGTGTGGATGTCATGATAATTCTCGATCCAGATTAGGAAATTTGGAGTTTGATGAAATAAGAGGGGAAATTGTAGATTGGAATATAGATTTAGAAAAGCCTACAAAAAATATGCAAAGTAAATTTTAAGAAATAGATGTCTAAAATAAAGATACATTTATATCATCTGAAGAAAAGAAAGATATTTTATATGATATATTGAAATTAAAATATTTAATTAAAGTAAAAATTGAGAAAATCATTAAAATCTCTAATCGAAAAAAGGATAAGAATAAGATCATGGGGAAAATAGTATCCTTTTTGGAGAGCGAGTATAAAGATGTTATGAATAAAAATGAAAATGGAAGACCGGTAAGAGGGAGTCGTATTGAGTATACACAAGAATATAAAAATATTATTTTTTGCACAGAACTTGCAAAATCCGAAATTAAAAATAAATCACGGGTTACTAAATATATTACTTCAGCTGCAATATGTGATGCATTTGGAATTGATATGCAACAAATGGCACAATTTAGCCAAGAGGTCAAAAATATGATTAATAATCAATAATTGCAGCGTTAAGGAAAGTCTGCATACTTCTCTTTGTTATTAGCATTTAATGTGAAATGTCTTGAGTCGACAGATTATGGAGTAACTGAGCCTAGGCAAAAGCGAATTTGAATGCAAAACAAAGAAGATATGCAAATAGGTATTTCTAGAAGAAATAAGCCAGGTTGTGCCGTGATTGGGGCTTGAAGCGCGGATTGAGCCGTATGTCTCTAAAGTTGATTCGAAAGGGAGGGGGCTGTCTATGCAATAGATATCTTGTATGAATCCACTTTCTGCAGCAGGGATGCGGCCTGTTTGATCTGGCGATGGAGGAGAGGCGTTGGGCAGATACGTCGCATCTCAGTTTTTGCATGTTATAGGCCGGTCTATTTTTAATCGCTGGCCATTTGAATTTTGTTTGTCAGCACCTGCGTGAAGTGGCTTTTGTACCCCTATGTTGTGCTGTTGCCATGCTGCAATTTAGCGTTGGCTGTGGCCTCCTGTTTGTCATATTGAAGGGGCAAGCTTATATCCTTCTAGCGCATTCCATAAGCATTATCCGATATCCACAAATAATCCATCCTATTCTCATCTCCTGCTAATAGAGATGTTAGTGACAGCGATAAATACGAGTTTTCCCCTTTTTCTAAGATTTAGGGAGGCAGTTGCGCTACTAGTCGATCCTTAGAATGGAGATTTCTCTAATTTTTCTTTCCCTGCACGCAAATATATGCCCTATCGGGGGAATGGAGGGTAAGCTCTATGATGTTAGAGGGCACACAATAAAATTGAAATGAGAATAGGGTATTTTGCGCAAATTTGCTGCACTTATCTAAAAGAAAAAAATAAAGGATAGGCTATGGAGAAAGTGTGGTTAGAAAATTATCCTGTAGGGGTGCCTGCGGAGATCGATCCCTCGCAGTATGCCTCGGTACCGCAGATGTTGGAAGAAAGTTTTGAGCGCTATCCGCACAGAATGGCGCTTGCCTGCATGGGGACATCGCTGACCTATGCGCAACTGGATAGATTATCGACTCATTTTTCGCTTTGGCTTCAAGGGCAGGGGGTACGTAAAGGCGCGCGCGTTGCGTTAATGCTCCCTAATATTCTGCAATATCCTATCGCTATGCTGGCGGTTTTGCGCATCGGATGCATTGTGGTCAATGTTAATCCTTTGTATACGGCCCATGAATTAGAGCATCAACTTAGGGATAGTGGGGCGGAAACTATCGTTATTTTGGAGAATTTTGCCTCCGTATTGGAAAAGTGTATTGCAAAAACGTCTATTACTAAAACGGTGGTGGCCTCAGTAGGGGATTTAATGGGGCTAAAAGGCGTATTAGTGAACTTTCTCTTGCGGCATATTCAAAAAAAGGTGCCTGCTTACGATATTGCGCATTCAATACGCTTTAATGATGCTTTGAAGTCGGGTGAGCAAAAATATCAAGAAGTGGTGCAAAGTGGTGAGCCTGTACGCTTAGTCGATTCTCCGATACAACCGAAGGATATTGCCTTTTTGCAATATACCGGCGGCACTACGGGAGTTGCGAAAGGCGCAATGCTGACCCATCGCAATATGATTGCCAATACTTTGCAATCCGAAGCGTGGACCTCTCCTATTCTTCGACGTCAAATGCAAGATACCCTATTTGTCACGGCGACTGCGTTACCGCTTTATCATGTCTTTTCTTTGACGGTGTGTGGGTTTTTGCCTATGCGTATAGGCGGGCTGAGTGTATTGATTCCTAATCCGCGTGATATTGGATCGGTGATTAAAACACTGCGGCGTTATCCGGTTCACCTTCTGCCTGGCGTAAACACGCTCTATAGCTCTTTGTTAAATCATCCCCGTTTTTCTAGATTGGATGTGCCAGATCTATTGGTTGCTCAAGGAGGGGGCATGGCGGTTCAGGAAGCGATTGCTCGACGTTGGTTTGAGACGACCGGCGTACCGATTATCGAAGGGTATGGTTTGACAGAAACCTCCCCATGCGCAATCTCTAATCCTATGACTAGCACCACCTTCTCAGGGACCATAGGCATTCCGCTTCCTTCCACGGAAGTCAGCATTCGTAATGAAGAAGGGCAAGAAGTACCCGTAGGAGAGCTCGGAGAAATATGCATACGTGGTCCACAAGTAATGGCCGGGTATTGGAAGCAAATGGCCGAAACGGAGCAAGTCATGACCGTAGATGGCTTTTTGAAAACGGGCGATCTGGGTTGTATCGATGCGCAGGGCTTTATCAAACTGGTTGAGCGCAAAAAAGATATGATTTTGGTATCCGGTTTTAACGTCTATCCTAATGAAATTGAAGCGATGGTGATACAACACCCGGGCGTACTTGAAGTGGCTGCAGTGGGAGTGCCTGATGCGCGTTCTGGGGAAATCGTGAAATTGTTTGTATGCCGTAAAGATCCGGCGCTGACAGAAATAGATTTACGCCATTTTTGTCGCCAGCATCTGGCGGCTTATAAATGTCCGAAAGTGATTGAGTTTTTGCCTGAGCTGCCTAAAACCAGTGTGGGCAAAGTGCTTCGTCGGGCGCTACGCGAAAATCATCAACGTGAAACCGCTGTTTGAGAGGGGAATGATACGTATAGAAGGCTGTTTTTCTTAGAAATATCGCGTATTTTGACAATGCATTGCGGCGCAACGGAGCGATTTTTGAAATATTTTCACAAACTACGCAAAAAAATGTGCGATGGTGCTTCACAAAGAAAATAGCAGCCGCTATAATCCGCCCCTTTGAAGCAATTGAGAAAGCGCTTTAACAAAAGCGCAGACAAAAAGTCCCCTTCGTCTAGAGGCCTAGGACATCACCCTTTCACGGTGAGTACAGGGGTTCGAATCCCCTAGGGGACGCCAGTTTTTTTGAGCGTCTTTAGTTAGTACACTGCTTTAATAGTAAAGCAGATAAAAGATGTTTAGTGCACGACCATAGCACACTGTAACCTCTATACTGGAGCGGTAGTTCAGTTGGTTAGAATACCGGCCTGTCACGCCGGGGGTCGCGGGTTCGAGCCCCGTCCGCTCCGCCAACAACCTCAATAAAATCAATAACTTATAACGATCCTATAAAACATGGGATATTGATTTTATTGGCAACGTGACTAAAATGTGAACCATTTTTAGTTACCGTAATCTAGCATCCTATTTAGCCTATTCGATACTTGCGCTAAATGTCCGTTAGAAAAGTGCGCATATCCTCGAACCATCGCTGGCGACTGCCAGCCTCCAAGCTCTTGTAATTCAGCAAAAAATTTAGCAAAAAATTTAGCAAGATTCGCGCCCCCTCCATAGCCAACCAAGAAGCCCAGGTATGACGCAGATCATGCCAGCGGAAATTGATAATTCCCGCCCGGACTAATGCTTTGCGCCAAGCTTTTGTACTGACCTGTTTTATTGGTTTTCCCTGATAGGTAAATACACTTTTTGGATGCTTATCCATCAGACGATGGAGAGTTGCACAAGCAATCCCATTGAGCGGAACCGCAATAGACTCACCAGCTTTTGCCTGATCGGGATGAATCCAGGCTATTTTGCGCCCTAAATCTACTTGACTCCATTCAAAACCCGTTATATTAGCTCGGCGTAAGCCAGTAGATAACGCAAATAATACGATATCCCGTTGATATTTCGGCAAATGCTTTAACAAGGTTTGAAGCTGCTCAATGGTTAGAAAGCGTACACGGCGTTTGGGCTCTGGGTACAGCTGTACTTTAGGAACCTTATCGATCCATTGCCATATAATCATTGCCCGACGTAATACAGCCCTAATTAATGCGAGGTATCGGTTGGCCGTTGACGGAGACGCTTCTCTCAGGTCGATGCGCTCATTATCGACGAACTGGGCTATTTGCCTTTTCCAACCTCTAGTGGCGCGCTGTTATTCCAATTCATCGGCCAACTTTATGAAAAAATTTCTTTGATCATCAGCACCAATCTTTCCTTTAGTGAATGGGTACAAGTCTTCGGAGATGCAAAAATGACCACCGCTTTGCTTGATCGCATTACTCATCATTGCCATATCCTCGAAACTGGCAATGAGTCCTATCGTTTTAAACATCGAAATAAACCGACTCAGTAACCTTTTTAACTGGTAAATTTTGCACGCTGTTTGACACAAGTATCTTTCTGATGATATGTGTCACCTGCTTTATTTTTTTTGTTGCATGCAGAGGCAACGGAGCCTTCTTACAGCGATGACTTTAAAGCCCAAAAATCTGATGACCTATCCACAAATCAAATAGCAGGGGCATAGTAATATGCTCCGACTATCCAATTCTTAACAACGATCAATAAGAGAGTTCCATATTCGTTTGGCTATTAGATAGCCTAATTCACATTAGACTATCTTAGTTATTTTGGAATTTACTTAATATAAATTCATTTTTACTATTTAAATAGCTTAATGCAAGTTCCTTTTCGTGAATAGATGCAAAATTTTTTAAAGCTTCAAAATCTTCTAGGCTCAATATTCCATCCCTCCAACTTTTAAAATTAGATTCTTCAATCAATAATTTAAGTAGGTCAAGATCATTGTTTCCCACAGCTTTGCATAAAGCCATGAAATCAATAGGCAAGCTATATTTTAAAATATTTTGGAAGCAATTTTTTATTAGATCAACTATTTCAAGATTATTATTTTCCTTTGTATTCGCAAAATAGAGAATATTTATAAAATCCATGGCAGTAAATTCTCCCTGATGCCAGTTTTCTTGCTTAGGATAATCAAGCAATAATTTTACCATCTGAGTAGAGCCGCCTTTAACAGCGGTTTTTAATGCATGATAATTAATAGGAAACCCTTCATCAAGAAGCGATGGAATAAATTCCATGTCATTCTTTGAAATAGCCTCACTAAGTAGAGAATCCCTATTTGAATGTATTTTCAAAAACATCCTACTTTCAATCATACGTTCCACTATATCATGGTGACTATTCCTATAAGCTTCTAAAATACCGTCCTGAGAAAATTCTCCTAATGACGTTTTTCTAATAGAAAGCATATTTGCTGGAATAGAAAAAAAAGCATCGATATTGGGTTCACGTGTTTGGGTGAGAAGTTCATCTAAATCGTTAATAATATAAAAGCTATGCTCTCTACCAATCGATTTATCTAAATCTTCATCGCTCGCTGGATCAGGTTTATATAAACCAAGATCGATCAAATGCCGTCGCGTAATATATGGGTTTGAGTTATTTTTAGAAGAAGCAAGCTCTATAGCTTTTATTAGAATTCCTCGTCGCATTTCTTTAGATAAATATTTTCTAATTATATTTTCTAATAGAGGATTATATCTTTTAAGGATGCTTTTCATTTCTGAGATATTTTCTACACTTCCGCCGTTGGCGATATCTTTTTTATACTCATCTAAAATAAAAGGTTTTATAATGCTTTCTGCTAATGGTGAATGTAAAAATAGGGCTACTTCCCATTGTGAATTTTTAAGAGATTTTGCAATAGAAAAATGTTCTCTATTTATTTTTGAAAATTTGGATAGACCTTTAGCATCATAAAAAAAATAATTTGCTATGTTAAATAGAGTTTCAGTAGATAATTCAGTATATCCTTGATTTTTCTGCGCTGACGATGAGATTACGGTACTACGCTCCTTTTGATCTGCAGCTGACTGGCTAGAATTAACGTTGCTTCCAAAACTTACTGCATTAATAGACCTGGAATGTACAGTATTAATCATTTGAACTCCTCGGCTCTCTATTTTGATATCCAAAAATTCTCTTACAACTTAATATTCAATTAAAAATGAAATAGTAGCTTTATTTTCTCGCTTTTATTAAGAAATGTTTTATATTTAAAGCGAAATTTTTGCATAGAAAGCATATTTTTACTTGAGTCTTGTAAAACGAATCTATAAAGAAATTAGTGGCTACAGCAAGATGGCTGCTGTTCTTACTGCTTATGCAAGCTTTTTTTGTCTCTTCGGGTTTGCATAATGCCATAGTCTCATACCGCTTTTGCTCTAAAAATTCCCGAAAGGCACGCCAGGTAAAGAAATAAAAGGTATATAAAAAATACCACCGTAATATCTATTCGGAGCACACTCTATTTCATAAAGCAGGGTGCGCTCCTTTTTCCTTACTCAGGCTGCGTTCTCAACGCATTGAGGGACACCGTTTACTGGTTTGCTGTTCCTTTCCCCCGCACTATGCCAATTACTTCCAACGATCTACGCAATATCCCGATTGATCAAATTGGCTTAGAGCGCCCTCTACTTAAACGCTGTTTAGCTAAACGCAAACTGTTTTTTGGTGCACGGCAACCATATTGTGGAGAACGTGCGCAAAGACTACTGCAGTCATTTTATCTGGGCCTATGGCGAAACCCCTGTGGAATTTAATAAGAGCCATACGACCTAACAAGTACAGTTTCCGTGGCGGCGCGCGGTGGATAGCTTGTATTTAGATTATGACCGCTTGTTTGGGGCGGGGATCGATGTACGGGAAGGGGCACGCGGAGAATATCGGCTAGCGCAAGCAGAAAGCCCGTAGAGCAAATTGCGGATTGCCCGTAAGCGTCTCAAGGAGATACGTAATGCTTAAGAAGCGACAGAAACAAGAACCTGCTGAGCAATACAACCCAGTGCTGCACGACCAAGCTTTCCACGACAAGCTGCTAGCAAAGTCTGGGGTAAAAGCAGCATACGACGCACAGGAAGAAGAGTATGCGGCACTTCACGTGCAAAAGGCGATGCAACAATTTGCATCAAAATGCATCGTTTTTTGAGGTCAAATAGCATCTTTTTCCAAACTCCAATTGCGGGGATTACCCGTTGCGCAATAGCGCACCACATCATTATGGGTGGCAAACAGCTTACTAGCAGCTTTGATCACGCAGGATGAATGCGGACATTGCGCATCCTCAATCGCACTTTTTTCTGCGTTATCGAGATAATGGTGTACCGTGCTGTCGTCTTCATATTCAATGGCGGCATACAAAAAGCCGTGGAAGGTATCGACAAAGGGCGCCCTTTTAACCAGCTGCTCTGTTTTAGGATGCGGCACTTTATGCGGTACAAAGCGCGTATCGGCATGAGTTATCGTTCCTTCACCATAAAAGGTATGCAGTTGTCCTCCAGCAGCAAATAAGCCTGTAGTGCTAGGTTCTAGCGTCGCCACTTTAACCAGTCCTGGGTGCTTTTGTGCGGCTAGACCGGTGGTCACATAGGCATTACGCATTTCTCGCAAATGGTTGGCATCGGATACGGACGCCACTTTGCGCCAATCGATCCCCAAATCAAAGCGATCAAAGGTGATCGTGTGTATGATAGGAACCGCTCAAATAGCGCCGCTGCCCATGTGCTGTTGATGGCGATATTCACGCGTGCGGCTTTACGCGCAGTGTCGATGGCAGATTCGCTAGAATGCAGGGCCTTACGATGAGATACCCCTGCTTTTTGAGAAGCCTCTACCGCATCTTGTTGAGCCTGTTCGGCGGTTTGCGCACAGGCAGTAGCCTTCTTAGCGGCTTGCCTGTGCAGCTTCTGAAGTCACTTGGGCGTGTTGACTCGCGGCCTGAGTAACCAAAAAGGAGCACACCCTGCTTTATGAAATAGAGTGTGCTCCGAATAGATATTACGGTGGTATTTTTATAATAGTTTTTATTTTTGGTCCTCATCTAATATTGGGTTAGAAATCCGACGCAAAATCTATGCAGTAAAGTATAAAATCCCGATGCTTCTTTCGAGCATTTAATGCTTTTTTCACCTTTTAGGTTTGGTATTTATGAGTGCGACCAGTCCTACGATAGGGGGGGCATATGTATCGAGTTTTGCTCGATACATAGTAACGACTGCATATCACGCGTTGCCCTTCGTTCAACCTGCCGTGGAATCAGGGGAACTTGATAATCCAACTGAAGTTGATCATGTTTCAGATAATGCCTCGCAGTCCAATCAAGAGAATTCCCCTCGTGCTAAAAACCTATCAGACTTGATAAACATTTCAGAAATAGAAGAAAGTATTATTAAATGCCTTCCGTCGATGGAGGCGCTCACTTTTAGTCAAGTCAATCAGAAATTCCGGTCTATCTATCTGACGCATCTTCAACCGAGAATAGCCACTCAAAATATAAATATACATGGAAAAAATATAAAAGAAGGCGAGATCTATTTTCCGAAGATGCTTCATAATCTTTTGACAGCAAAAAGTATTGAATGCCGAACCGAAGGGTTATTATTCATTCATCTTTTTATTCAAAAACTTCTCACAGAATCCAAGGCGCTTTTAGAGCCACAGCTCTATGCAACTCAACAAAAAATACAAAGCCATTCTGCTGAATTAGAAGCAATACATGGTCGTAAGCAAGCGGACGATATGCTTATAGCTTATGAAAAAGCCCTTTCTTTAGCTTTATCTTGGGAGGAGAGTCTCTTAGGTTGGAAAACGTCCTTTCCTAACTGGAAAGCGCCTTTTCCTCATTTTATGACCGCATATCGATATTTTTCTGACACTGATTTTAGGAAAAACTACGCACCTTCAGCCACATCTTCAGAAAAGAAGTTGCATTTAGTAGACACGCAATCTTCTCAAAGCTTTGCTCAGGTACTGAAAATATTCTGGGAAGGGTCCTTAGAGCCCTTCCCTCATAATATTGCAAGCATATCGGATTTTCCTGAATTGCAAATATTACTCAATGAAAGTCTTCTGAATATTATTAAATTTGAAAAAGAATCTCTACCTAACTCCAGTTTACTCACAGCATCAATCGCATATATATTATTTTTTTGCATAACTGTTCTTACAGGCATTATTGTTGCCGGTTCAATTATAGCGAAAATATTGTGCCTCCTGTTTATCCTATGCATGTGCAATGCATTATATAACATGTATTATTTTGACTTTAAATATCCTGAAAAAATCAAATATGCCATTCACTCTTTATTTATAAAAATTAATAGTTTAAAAAATTCATTGAGGACAGCAATCAATAGAAGTGATGAAAAAGGAGAATATAATATAATCGCCTTAAGAAATGCATTTATATTTAATAATCTATTATTACTTCAAATTCCTGAGTCGGAAATTGAACCACCAACAGCTGGACAATCTCTTGCTGTTGATAAAACAGTACCACCTATCTCTAGACAGCAAAAATTATTCAGTAGTGTCGAAAATATGCGACTAATGGTACAGCAGGAATATACATTCCACCGCACTGTCCGAGCTATTGCGCAAAGAGCATAAAAGTTTGTGTAAAAACTAACTGGCCGCCCCTGAAAAAAGGCAAATTCCTATTGAATAAGCAGTTTACAAGCGGCAAAGCAAATTTATAGTGACATTAGCCTACTTTTATAGGAAATTTTCTATTGCCATGCAAAATAACTACAAGATAGGAACCATTATTGAGCATCGTTGAAACAAAGATGAATTAGACGAAGCCATTGACCTCTGTTGCAGCGGCAAAGAAATCCTACTCGATGACCCATTACAGACCGTATTAAAGCGTATATCAGCCATCCTCCATGAAGCACGAGAAGATGGCGCGCGCATCCTTCCTTGCGATTGCACGTGATATTGCAAGGCTGTTCCGGCAATCATCGATAGGACTCCTGCCAGCGCGAAATCATCGATTCTAAACATCACTATTTCCGTTTTTCCCACTGCGCCTGCGTATGGGCGGCATCGTGCTCAAACCATATGCGGATGAAGCGCAAACACGCTCGCTATGATGATGGCTACGGCCCAATAAAATGCGGATTGCCTGGCCTGCGCACTGTGCCCGACTGCTTCTAAAAAGGTGTCGATTTCTTGCGTTACGTCGTGTAGATAAACAAGCGCTTCTTCAATGGCTTCCCAGGCCTCGACAGATATAGGGTGAATATGGGAAGGAATAACGTTATCTGCTGAAGTAGATAATGCATTGAGATACGATTCTATCCAGGACGCAGGAGGCTGCAGCACCTCGCAGGCTGCTTGATACGCTTGCAGTAACTCGGCCAGTTGCGCTTGAATGAGAAGGTGCAATTTCTCAATTTGCTTGATCGCATTACTCATCATTGCCATATCCTCCAAACTGGCAATGAGTCCTATCGTTTTAAACATTGAAATAAACCGACTCAGTAATCTTTTTAACTGGTAATTTTTGCATGCTGTTTGACAGTCTGGGATCCGCATTGGGCATTTGCGGGCAATCGATCCTTGAAGCCGCGGTACAACATGGGGTGTATGGTCCGCATGCCAAGCGTTAACCCCACCATTGGCACTTTGCGTGCTGAACTGGCGATGCATTTAGGCTTTGGCTCACAGGCTTTGCCGCACAGCATCATCAAGACGATGAGTGCTTTGTTTTTGATGATTTTTTTGGGGTAGAGGGGTTGGTTTGGGTTTGTTTTTTGCTCACTCCTGCTTTTGTCATGGAAATAGCAACCGCTTGTTTCTGGGCTGCTTTTTTGTCTTGAGGGTGACTTTTTCCAATATGACCCTCGTCTTTGTACTCATGCATGAGGGTCTTGATGTTTTCGGAAATGACTTGCTTGGATTTTCCTTCCTTTAAAGGCATTTAAATATCTCCTTTTCTGGTGCGGTTTTTGCTTAGTGGCACCTATGCATACTGATGCTATTAAATAGTATTTAATTTCTATAGCATAAATTTATACTGTATTGAACGTATTTTTAATCATATATTTTACCTTTTTAAAAACAAATCGAAAAAGTAAAATTTATGAATACCCAGTAGGTTTCGGCTTTATACATCAAAAATGATGTGGTTTTAAACCTACCAGGGTATATCTCTCTATATTGACGACTAAGCTAATTCACTATACTGAAACTGATTGTTATAGTTCACGGGTAAATTAATAGCAACGGAGTATTCTGGTGGATCTTCAAGCATATTGATAGACTCAAATCTAGTCTGCGGAATAGTAAAGTGTGCTTCATAGGGAGGAGGATTTTCTTCATTATCCGAAAAATCGATATAGCTTGACGAACTTAAATCTGCATCCTCTTGTGCTGTGGAGGTTGATTCTGAAGCATATCGTCCTGTAATAAATTCAATATAAAATAGAAGCATAACTAAGGACAATGAAGCAAACGTCTCACTAATCTTTGCTAATTCTTGAGGCAAATTATTGCCGTAATTATTTATACGAGGTTCATTATTATTTATATGAGCAAGAGCTCTTTGAGAAGGGCCTGTGCTTGCTGTCGCCAATAGAACAAAAACGCCAATAAAATATTTCGTAAATAAATAATCTTCTGTAGTATCAGATATTGAAGATTCATTATTTTCTAATGGCTCATATTCGGGAAATATGTCCATGTCTTGAGTGATGGCTACAAAAGGTGTTTGTCTTTGGTTCAGAGGCGATATTTCCTCATGACGTTGTTGATTAATTCTAAAGCTAAATATATTAGAGAATGAATTGATTATTGAATTGAACATTTTTTTCTTATGAACAAGATTTTTTATAGAGGGTATGCGGTATGAGATATCAATATACGGAATAAAATTTCTTTTACCTGATTGCGGTATAGGTAGATTCTAATGATATGCTTATACGAGCAAATCCCTCTATGTGATTATTCTTATTCGGTTTGTAGAAACCTTTTAGAAAACTCTTGGCATATTTGATTTTTCTATATAAATTAACGTTATTTTTGATATTAAAAATCAAAAAAAATACCGATTTTTTTCTTAGTATTTTCAGAATAATTTTTATTTTTACGAAATATGCAATAATTAGATATGTAAATATTTTTCTCTCTTATCGCGCATGCTTTCTCATTATCATCGTATTTCTAGTACGACCTTTCTGTTTTTTCTCTGCGCCCTGTTTGCTTTGGGAGTGTTTTTTGCATCCCTCATGTGCGGCAGTATGCCTATTCCATTGGCCGAGGTTTGGTGGGCTTTGTGGGGACAAGGCGATCCGGTCATGATCGAGATCGTGCAGCATTTACGCGCTTCTCGCGCGTTAGCGGGTTTTGGAAGTGGCGGATTATTAGCGGTAGCGGGGGTGTTATTGCAAGTGCTGCTGCGTAACCCTTTAGCCGACCCTTATATTTTGGGCGTGTCTGGTGGAGCCGCGAGTTTTGCTTTAGGCGCGATGTTACTGGCGTTGCCCTGTATTTCCGTCGAGTTAGCCGCCTGTAGTGGGGCATTATTTGCCATGTTGTTATTGCAAGGTTTAGTCAGATACAAATGGACCATGGCATGGACGGAGCCGTTGCACAGTACTTCTCGCTTATTGTTAGCAGGGGTAGCGTTGTCGACGGTGTGGGGGGCTTTGTTGATGTTGATGCTGTCGATGGCGCCCGACAGGGCATTGCACGGGATGTTATTTTGGTTGGCAGGAGACTTGAACGGTGTTGAACGGGCATGGCCTGCGGTAAGCGTATTGGGGATTGTGGTCCTATTAGGCGGAATGTATGCCTCAGAATTAAATGTATTGATGCAAGGAGAAGCGCTTGCAAAGACGCTAGGGGTGGCGGTAAACCGGCTTCAGTGGTGGATGTATTGGCTAGCGGCGATTGCCACTGCAGTGGCTGTGCTGACCGTAGGTACCTTAGGATTTGTAGGCTTAATCGTGCCGCATTTTTTACGATTAGGAGTAGGGCATGATCAGCGTATCGTACTTCCGCTAGCGGCTTTAGTAGGAGGGACGGTCGTGATGGGGGCCGATCTGCTCGCTCGCACCATCGTGGCACCGATGCAGTGGCCCGTAGGCGTGGTGCTGGCTTTGCTAGGTTCGCCGCTTTTTTTATATAAATTATTGCGTGCACGATAACCGTGTATACAAGAAAAGGACCCGCAGAGGAAATGTCTTCTACGCGATGGGATGATGTTTTAAGCCTGCAGAAAGTGACCTTACAGTTTGGTACGAGCAGGATCGTGACGCACTGCTCCCAGGATTTTGCGCCTGGGCAGCGGTGGTGTGTCATGGGTCCGAATGGAGCAGGCAAAACCACCTTTATTCAAATGCTAGCGGGTTTAAGAGTTCCGCAGAAAGGGCAGATCTCCTTAGCAGGCCGAAGTTTATCGGATTGGCCCTTGATCGAACTAGCACGACGCCGAGCCTGGATGCCGCAAATCTGGCAAGATGCTTTTCCATTGAGTGTGATGGAGTGCTTGTTATTTGCTCAGTATCCGTATTGTAAAGCTGATGGCCCATCTTGGTATTTTTGGAAAAAAGACGCTTTACACCGCTATGAAGCGGCTCAGCATAGAGTACGGACTATCCTGGAGATCCTCGAGCTGACCTCGTTTGCGACGCGCTCTGTCAATACATTATCTGGCGGAGAGCGCCAGCGCGTCGCGCTGGCAGCGGCTTTATGTCAGGACACGCCATTTTTATTATTGGATGAGCCGTTCGCGCATATGGATATTCCACACCAACTCAACAGTTTGCGTGTATTACGCGCGCACTGTGAGGTACAGGCAGCGCATGGAGCAGGGTGTGTGATTTTTTCTAGTCATGATTTTTATACGACCCGCCTTTTTGCTACCCATGTGCTCCTTCTCGATGGTTTAGGGGGGGTGGTGGCAGGCCCTGTACATGAGGTATTAACTGCGCAGTGTGTCAGTCGTGCGTTTGGGCATCCTTTCCGGTTAATAGAGGATCCTTCGGAGGGATTAGCCTTTTTAATGCCCGTCCTCTAGTTTTTGGTTGCCATGGGGCGCAGAGGTTTCCGGTTGGAGCCGCGTGCGTCGAACATCCTCTAATATCGCGCATAATTGTCTTCCACCTTGCACGAGACGTGGCCCGGGGCGATCGAGCAGGGCACTCTGAATGGAGAAAGTCTGTGGGTAAAAAAGAGTCGAAGCGGGTTTTTTAGAGATCTTGGCCTGAAGCTCAGCAGGTAATGGGTTTGCAGGCAGTGGATCTGTTTGTGCGTCTTGATTTTGACGCGCCGAAGCAGACTGTGTAGTAGTGGGCTGGCTGATAATGATGACGTCGGGTTTTGTGGCCAACATGGCTTCTGTGGAGACAATGGGCGCGGAGGAGAGCTGCGTTGCGAATACATTGATACCTGCACAGTTTTTCAGGAGATCATTGATCAGTGCTTGCCCGTTGAGAGTGATCAATGGTCTGTCAGCAACTTGATAAAACACCCGTACCGGCACATGGTGTGCATAGCGTTGACGCAATGCGTTGATATCCTTTTCAAATTGGGTCGCGGCTGCATATGCAGTGGCGCTAGTGCCTAGCAGTGTCCCTAGGCGTTTGAGGGTAGTAGCAATATCTCGTAATGTGTG
This sequence comes from Mycoavidus cysteinexigens, assembly GCA_031963005.1. Taxonomy (GTDB): domain Bacteria; phylum Pseudomonadota; class Gammaproteobacteria; order Burkholderiales; family Burkholderiaceae; genus JASSUD01. The sequence goes on from JASSUL010000018.1 coordinate 19,180, forward strand.
GGGGTCGCTGTAAAATATGGGGATATGCAGTGCGTGTAGCCTGTCCAAAACGCGCTGGGCACCAGGTTGTTTCCAAGCGACTATGAGATCGGGTTTTAGCGACACAATGCGCTCTATATCTAGTGCGCGATAATTGCCTACCCGCGGGAGTGCTTGGGCTTCGACAGGATAATCGCTGTAAGCGACAGCGCCTATCAGCGCTTTATGACCGCCAGCCGCATAGAGTAGCTCCGTGGTATGGGGCGCAAGGCTAATGACGCGTTGTGCGGGATGACTTAGGGTGACGTGCCGTCCTGTGTCATCGATGACGCTGATAGGGCCCGGAGCATAGGGCCGCGCTGGATTCGCATGCGTAGCGGAGGATCCAAATACCCATGCAAACCCTAAAAACAGGATACAACGCCCTAGATCCCCCATTCTCTTGCCCATATTTGGGTTAGTAATACGTTTGCGCGATTGCGTATTCAAGAGGTTTGAAGCGGCACATAGTTGCGTTGCTCGCGAATACGATTATTTTCATCGACAAACACTAGCTGCGGCTTTGCTTGGCCCGAACGGATACGCTCTTCTTCAAAGAGCGCAAAAGAAGCAATGATAATCAAATCCCCACATTGCGCGCGCCGAGCTGCAGATCCATTCAGCGAGATGATGCCACTCCCTCGCTCTGCGCGTATGGCATAGGTTGAGAGCCTTTCTCCGTTAGCAATATTCCAAATATCGATTTTTTCATTTTCGATGATATTGGCTGCATCGAGTAGGTCTTCGTCAATGGCGCAAGAACCTTCATAATGTAGCTCACAGTGCGTCACTGTGGCGCGGTGGATTTTAGATTTAAGTAAAATACGTTGCATGAAATACCTTGTTCCTTGAGGCTAAATCACTAAGAATCTGTTTATTATTTCCCAAAAGGGCCCCTCTTTGCGTATTTGATAACCATGGGGTGCGGTGCTCGGGATCCTCACTGTACTCAAGTACAGTTCCGGTCCCTGCGCTCCTGCTCCCCCAAATAGGAACCCTTTTGGAAGATACTAAACAGATTCTAAGAGCCTTTTCAAAGATGAGAAAAACTAAAATAAAAAATATCGGATCTAAATCCATGAGCCTACAGGTGGGATTTCTGCTGAAAGAGGAAATTCAGAATATCTCCATCGCGCACGACATACTCCTTCCCTTCTGCGCGCATTTTGCCGGCTTCCTTGGCCCCTTTTTCCCCTTTGTATGCCAGAAAATCTTCATACGCGATGGTCTGTGCACGGATAAATCCCTTTTCAAAATCGCTATGTATTGCACCAGCGGCTTGGGGTGCCGTGTCGCCTAGATGAATAGTCCAAGCGCGTACTTCCATTTCCCCGACGGTAAAAAAAGTATGTAGGCCTAGTAAGTGAAATGCGGTTTTGGCAACACGATCCAACCCGGGCTCTTCTAATCCCATATCTTGTAGAAAAATCGCTTTATCTTCTTTCTCCAAACCCGCAATTTCAGCCTCCATAGCAGCACATATGACCGCGACCGGAGTGTTTTCAGCCGCTGCGTGACGCTCTAATGCTTCGAGAAGAGGATTGTTTTGAAAACCTTGCTCGCTGACATTCGCGATATACATCATGGGCTTGATGGTGAGTAATTGTAAAGAAGTCAGGCGTGCTATTTCTTCCTCTGCCAACCCTAATGTACGTATGCGCCGTCCTTCATTGAGTGCGGCATGGACTCGGTTTAATAATGCTAGCCACTGCGTCGCTTCTTTATCGTTCCCCGATTTTGCGGCTTTCGTATAACGAATAATCGCTTTATCGACCGTATTTAAATCTGCGAGCGCCAGTTCGGTATGGATTACATCAATATCAGAAAGCGGGTCCACGGTACCTGCGACATGCACTACGTCAGGATCCTCGAAGCAACGCACAACATGGGCAATCGCATCAGTACTGCGGATATTTTCTAAAAATTGGTTGCCAAGCCCTTCTCCTTTGGATGCTCCTGCGACTAAACCGGCAATATCCACAAATTCGACCACAGCAGGAACAATTCTTTGCGGTTGGGCAATGTCCGCTAGTTCATTCAATCGATCATCTGGCACGGCCACAATGCCGATATTAGGGAGAATGGTACAAAATGGATAATTTTCAGCAGCAATCTCCCCTTTCGTGAGTGCGTTGAAAAGAGTGGATTTCCCCACATTCGGTAATCCCACGATTCCACATTTAAGACTCATACCTACCTTGAAAGAGAAAAACGTATCCAGCGCGTAGCCAGCAAATAGGCCCAAGATGGAGTGCAAGCGGTGCTCTCATTCGGGAAGAGATGATTTTCCCTGGATGAGTAATCATGCCCATGCTGCCTATGGATAACGATACAAAAAGACCCGTGAAGCGCAAAGCTTCACCAAAAAGTCGAATAATAAAATAGTTAGGAAGGGACTGGCTGATTTTTGGGCAATTGTAGACACACCCTAGGGTAAAAAACTAGAACGCTTTTTATGTGGCTCTATGCGAGAGACATACGGTAAGGCTTCTTGATACAGCCGTACAAACTCCGTCGCATAGTGCGTAGTTAGGCTAGGCGCATGGCGGAAAATGGTAAAGTTTTCTGCATTTCTTTGATTGCCGGCATAAGTAAAATTCATTGAGCCAAAGCCTACCGCATCGTCGGCTACGATAAATTTATGATGCATGATGGCATAGCGATGGTTAATGCGCACATCTATCCCATGCGCGATGAGCTGCGGTGCTGTACTGACCCGACTCAATTCATTAGATTTATCCAAGACCAAATGCACTTGCACGCCACGCAAATGCGCATCCTCGAGTGCCCGCGTAATTTCTCTAGAGGTAAATGCATAGCCGGCTAGGAAAATGCGGCGTTTTGCACTTTGAATAAATTGCACCACCATCGCACTGCATGTATGCGTATAAGAAAAACAGGGCTCTACCGTAACACCACAGGGCAGTGTCTCCAAAGCAGCTTGTACAGGCGCAACATTTCCTAAAAGCACGGTACTGATGACGAGGAGATATTTTTTGAATGCGGGGGTAAAAAGCATGGCGGTGTGGTTCTTTATGGGGCGGATATCCGCAGTGTGGCTTTAAATTAGGAGTGATGCAATATTTGCGCAAGGACGAGGCCAATCCCAACTCCGTGGTTGAAGACTATCACACGCATTTTTAACCTTTCGCTTTATCTTAAAAAAAGTGTACTACCTTGCCTTAGCATCCCTAGCTATAGAGTGATGAAGACATTATCTTAGGTAACTTCGTATTTTAATACATTTTTTCTCTATTTTTCGATTATTCGCACATAGTTAATAATAATTAATATGAATAAAAATACACAAAAATATATTTATATTTTTTAAATATAAATGTGAAATATTTTTATTAAAATTACTTTGTGCTGGAGAAATATATGAAACCTATAAGCAATCAACATAATAAAATTCAGATGGATGCCACAGAGAATTCACCGGTAACACAACAACCTCAGCCTGCATATATGAAGCGAAAGAGCATTGTGTTAGAACATCTTCCTAGTAGTTCTATATCTCAAAATCAGTCCTCTAATCCCCCTATCTTAGAAAAAATTGAAAAGGGAGCAAAATTTACTGGGCAGTGTTGCTGTGCAGTAGGTACCGGCACTCTTGAGATTATTGCTCCAGTTGTGGTAGGCATTTTAACCATAGCAACTGCACCAGTGCATTACATAGCACAAGGAATAGAAAATATCACGGATGGCCGTTGCTGTAATCGCAGCGAATTATAACCATGGCTTACTATTTTTTAGAAAAAAGAGCAATCACTTAGCATGACGCAACAATGATATACATTGAAAATGTGCATTTGGATTGAGTAAGGTTAGATAGGAATAGTTTAATAAAAAGTCGGTAGTAGGCTACGACACATTGTGAAAAAAGTGCGAGGGATCGTAATCAGAAAGGAAAATGCGCGAGCACCTATAGATCGGATAGCCTGCACCCAGGGCAGCAGTGGGCTGATTTTGGGGGCAGGTGCCGCCTTTGAGTTCAGGCCGTCATCGCCCTGCAACACCTTCAAAAAGCAGGACTCGCTCAGAGTTGTGTATAACGAGGTGATTTTAAGTCCGTGCGCATAAATAACTCTTCATCATCAGGCACCACGCCTGGCGCTGGGTTTCAAGAGAAGTATAGAGTGACTTCTTTGCGTCGCCTTATTGGTATTGAATTGTCTGCAGAGTATTACACAATAGCAGAGAGGCGATTTGAAAAATTTGAAGAACCTATAATACTCCTCCAAATACGTTTAACCGCTGTTGAGCACGGTAGGTAATCTTTATATAGATATCTGCAAAGTAAGCGCATTTTGCGGATTAGCTGGATATTGAGAGCATTGTTCGAGTAGAGAAGGAAGAGAAGCGCTCCAGAATTTATAATCCGTGCTTTGTACAATGAGCGTTAAATTACCGGCCGTCTGCTGCCAAGCCATAGCTTCTAGTTGACTCATATCTTCTGAAATAGACTCAAAATCTATTTCATATTTGACAGTTGATCTTGTGTCATAATCCAAAGACCAAATATGAATTTTCCAGTTCGTATTATCTGCACAGGCCAACCACTGACCGTTTTTCGATAAAGCAGTAGCGTTAATTTCTGCCATATCTAAATTAAAATGAATAAATGGATCCCCTGATTCCTTTATTACATCCACCGCCTTCCAGAGATAAAAATAATAATTTGGGTTTTTATGAGTATTATCAAAATATATTGCTGCTAACACTTCTTTTTCTGAGGAAGTTATAAGTTCTATTATTTTTCCAGCACCAGATTGCAATGCACATTCCTTAATCTCTAGTTCCAAGTGCAACACTTAATTGTTATTAAAGTATTGCGATGAAGAAAAGCTATTTCCACCTAAGC
>JASSUL010000013.1:0-62381 GCA_031963005.1 Mycoavidus cysteinexigens
TTTTCTTGCGGCTGCTCTTTAGCATCAGATTGATTTGGTTTTATCGGTAAGTCTAGTATAGGAGAAGTGGATTCTGTGTTTGGAGGTAAGGTGATAAGAGACTGGCTTAGTTCACCCTGGATTTTTGGCATTGAAGCAGTGGCACTAGATTCCAGAGAGATTCTTTGTGTTTTACTTAGCTCTAATACAGGTGAAGTCGACTTTGTAGCTGTATTATCCTTGCTTGAATTTAGCCAGCGCAGGAATGGAATATATGAAATGATTAACTGAAAGAAATCTATGATAATGTTAAAGAAAGATTTTATTAATTCTGCTAATACTTGCAAGCGCGTCTTCTCAGGCAGAACATCAGATGCGTCAATCAATGAATAGGCTTTAGACCCAGGCGAATTCCCAAAAAGAGGGTTTTCAATGGGTGCCAAGGCTGGTGTGTCAGTATTTGAATAGGTTCGGCAGAAAACATACGGCTCAACATAACAAACTTTCGTTATGGCTTCTGTTGACAATGCTCCTATATACATACTTTCCTCATTAATAAACGGTGCTTTCTATACAGTTCGCCTCTCTTATGCGTTACATGCATGTAATCTTCAGAGCTTATTCATAGCTCCTCAAATGAGATAGATGAATTTTACTGAAGGTCCTGTAGATTAACCGTATTCCAATATTCAGGCCATTTAAAAGCAAAAAATTTGGCTTTTGCCCATAGTATTAAATGGGTAGGTTTGAGCACTATCAGGTGAATTGAGCAGGTGTCATCTAGTCATATGCAGAGAGTGCGGCGCTACATTATGTAGCGCCGCAAAGCCTCGATTTTGCCTTTTGTATCATCTAGAGACAAGAACTAATGTGCATTGGCGTCAGGAGCAAATGGAGTTGTCCAGTTTTATAGTGACCGTATCTCAAGAAGTTAGGCATCCGATCTAATTTTTTTGGGTATGGTCAACTTCAAAACCAGGGCAGGGTACATACTGGGGCTGTATGCTAAAGAGCGGTTGAATGTATTCACAAGGATAGGGATTGCGGAGTAGCCTCCTCATAATTGCGGTGCAAAATAAAAAAGGCTTACATCGCTGTAAGCCTTTTGAAATTTTTGGTGGGCCGTGTAGGACTCGAACCTACGACCAAAGGATTATGAGTCCTCTGCTCTAACCAACTGAGCTAACAGCCCGTATCCCTACGGAATAAGAAGGCGGGAGTGTATCAGAAATTTATTTGCTAGGGTTTTGAAATGTGAGGAATTTGTAGGGTTTCAGAGTTTGCTGAAGGGGATTTTGAATAATGCGGAGGGTGGTAGAAGTAGGTTGGAAAGTGTTTTGTTTTCCAGCCTACTTCTACGATGTGATTATTCCAAGAATGGAGCCAATTTTGCGGAACGGCTTGGGTTTTGCAGTTCTCGCATGACTTTGGCTTCGATTTGTCTTACCCGTTCTCTGGTGACGCCCATGTCTTCGCCGACTTGTTGCAGGGTGCGGTCTGATTTCATGTCGATTCCGAAGCGCATGCGTAATACTTTTGCTTTGCGCCAGATGAGGGAATCGAGCATGTCTTTGACAGCTTCGCGCATGCTGGAATGGAAGGCTGCTTCATCAGGGGAGAGGGTGTTGCTGTCCTCGATAAAGTCGCCTAGATGGGAATCATCATCGTCGCCGATGGGGGTTTCCATCGAAATGGGTTCTTTGGCGATTTTGAGGATTTTCCGTATTTTCTCTTCCGGCATTTCCATTTTTTCCGCCAACGTCGCTGCATCGGGCTCAAAGCCGGTAGCTTGCAAGATTTGACGTGAAATTCGGTTCATTTTGTTGATCGTTTCGATCATATGAACCGGAATACGGATACAACGTGCCTGATCGGCTATCGAGCGGGTGATCGCTTGGCGGATCCACCATGTGGCATAAGTAGAAAACTTATAGCCGCGACGATATTCAAATTTATCGACCGCCTTCATTAGGCCGATATTGCCTTCTTGGATCAGGTCTAAAAATTGCAGGCCACGGTTGGTATATTTTTTAGCGATGGAAATAACCAGCCGTAAATTGGCTTCGATCATTTCGCGCTTGGCTTTGCGTGTACGCATTTCGCCGGTAATCATCTGCCGATTGATTTCTTTGAGGTCTTTTAAAGGCAAGACCACACGTGCTTGAACGGCGATGAGTTTTTCTTGCAATTCCCGAATAGCAGGGAGGCTACGTTCCAGTGTGGGGCCGTAGCGAAGGTTTTCTTTTAGGAGTGAGGAGACCCATTCCAAATTGGTTTCGTGGCCAGGGAAGCGGCGAATAAATTCTTCGCGAGGCATTCCGCATTTATCGACAGCAATGCTCAGCAATTGCCGCTCGACGGAGCGTACGGCTTCAATTTGCTCACGCAATGCATCGCATAGACGCTCTACTGTCTTTGCTGTAAAGCGAATAGACATGAGTTCTGTGCGGACAATTTCTTGTGCCTTTTTATAGGCTTCAGAACCATAAGCTTGACTTTCATACGCTTTGCGCATTTCTGCAAAGGCGTTGGCGATGTTCGCAAACTTTTCTAGGCAGGTCTGTTTGAGGGCTTCTAGCTGCGCGGCGCTTTCGCGTTCGTTACGGGCAGCATCTTCCTCTTCGTCTTCATCGCTGTCTTCGCCTTCGCTGCTTTCTTCATCTTCTTCGTCTTCATCCTCGGCGTTGTCGGCATCATCACCTGAGGATTCAGCGGCTAAAAGTGCCTCTTCTTCCTCTTCTTCAACCACGATGAGTCCATCTACAAATTCGTCAATAGACGCGTTGCCTTCTTCAACGCGTTTGGCATCGGCGAGAATTTCTGCAATGGTCATTGGGCAGGCTGAAATAGCCTCGATCATGCTTTTTAGGCCGCTTTCGATGCGTTTGGCGATTTCGATTTCGCCTTCGCGTGTGAGCAGCTCGATAGTGCCCATTTCACGCATATACATGCGTACGGGGTCTGTTGTCCGGCCAAATTCAGAATCTACGCTAGAAAGTGCGACTTCGGCTTCTTCCTCGACTTCATCGTCGCTGGAAACGGCTGGTGTGTTATCGCTGAGCAGTAAGGTTTCTGCATCAGGGGCGCGCTCATAAACGGAAATTCCCATATCGCTGAACGTGCTGATGATATTTTCTAACGCATCGGTTTCAACGAGATCATCGGGTAGCTGATCGTTAATTTCAGAATAAGTGAGAAACCCGCGCTCTTTCCCCATTTTGATCAGCCCGCGCAATTTTTCACGGCGTTCTGCGAGCTCTTCAACGGTGCCAGGTTGTTCAGAGGAAAAGGCGTCATTGATCAGCGCTTTTTCTTTTGCGCGACGATCACGTGCTTTGGGTTTAGGTTGGGCAGCGGGTTTTTTGGTGGAGCTTTCCTTATTTTCCGCGGGTTTTGAGGCTACCGCAGAAGATTTTTTTCGAGGTGCGGTAGACGTTGCACTTGCAGTCGCTTCAGGTGCTTTTGCAGAAGCCTCGTCGCGTGCTTTTGCTTTGCTAGTCGATGCTTTTACGCTAGCGCTATCCGCTTTTCCTGCGGTTTTAGTCGCTGCCGCCGCCGCTGTTGCTGCTGTTGTTGCCTTACCAGCAGCCGCTTTGCTGACGCTCTTATTTTTTTCTTGTACGTCAGAACCCGTTGCTGCTGTTTTTTTGCCCGTCGCTTTTGCCATTACCCTCTACCCTCTCGCTTGAACTACTTTTCACCAGGTTAAATTACCACGCTATTCGCTAAGCTGCTGGATGTGTATTGGATGCGTATTGGATATGTATATGCAATGCCAAATACGTATCTAATACATGTCAAACGCAGAAAACGTGGTGTGCCAAAGTCGTTATTGTTTGGCTTTCTTTTTGACGCAAGGTATTTACGCAGAACTAGCCTGCGCCTCGTGCGCTTCCCAAGGCGCACAAATCCCATTAGACGGCAATGAGCCGTCGAAGAAACCGGCCATTATAACAATAGACCAGCATATTGCGTAACTTCTATTCGAAGGAGCTTATAAGATTGGGATTATCTGTAGCATTTTCAAGGGGTAATCTACATTTTTGCTTGTGCTGTTTTTTTGAGCAGCGCACTGAGTTCAGCGTACTCTTCTGGCGTGAGTTGGGCCTTGCGGGATAAAACATCGCACTGTGCGCTCCATGCTTTATATTGCATTTTTAAAATAGCGTCGTGCATTTCTGTGCTGGCTGCTTCTTGATGTTGTTGTTTTTGATTCTCGATGCTAGGGTCGGAGGAGGGTAGGAGTAAGTCGCGCACATTTTCATCGTATGCCAGGATTTCACGTGAGAGGGTTTCATAGATTGCGGCATTGGGTGTGTCTTTGAGGATTTCTCCAAGCATTTGGAAATTAGCTTGTTTGCCCAAAGCGCGTGCATGATGGATGACTTCCTCAAAAAGTGCGTGCGTGTTGCATTCTGTAGAGTGAGTGAGGAACGCGATTTCTTCCGCGCTGAGTGCCTCGGTCAAATGCGGGTAGGCCATCAAATGGCGTAAAACGCGCCGTTCATTGCCTTGAACGGTATGGGCTTTCTTAGAATAGGCGGGAATAACGCGCCGCTGCAAAGACGTTTCATGGAGGCTGGTTAAAGCGCGTACATCTTCCAGAGGAGTGCGTAGCCGCTCGCTTAAACTTTGAATGATCTGGAGGCGTAGCGCGTTATCAGGGAGCGCTTGTAGCCAAGGCTTGGCGTCAAATAGCGCTTTTGCGCGGCCTTCGGGTTGATCTAGGCGCTTGTCTGTACATACTTCATGGAGCAAAAATTGAGAGAGCGGCCATGCTTGCTCGACTTCGTTTGCAAATGCCTGTGTGCCAAAGGTGCGGATATATGTGTCGGGGTCGTGCTCAGAGGGCAAAAATAAAAAGCGCAGGCTGCGATTATCGGTGGCATAAGGCAAACAGGCGGTGAGTGCGCGCCGCGCAGCACGGCGGCCTGCTGTGTCTCCATCAAAACTAAAAATAACCGTGTCGGTATAACGCAACAAAATGCGAATATGGGTGCTGGTGCATGCGGTACCTAGCGTTGCGACCGTATTCGCAAATCCTTGTTGCGCTAGCGCCAAGACATCGATATATCCCTCGACCACTAAAGCATATCCTTGCTCTCGAATAGCTTGCTTGGCTTCAAAAAGCCCATATAACTCACTGCCTTTATCAAACAATGGAGTTTCTGGGGAATTTAAATATTTGGGTTCTCCCTGCTCCAGAATGCGTCCTCCAAAGCCGATGATCTGGCCTCGGGTGTTGCGAATGGGAAAGAGGATGCGGTCTCGAAAACGGTCATAAGTATTTGACCAGGCAACCTGCCGTTGCCCTTCTTTGGCTGAGTTAGCAATGCGTAATCCCGCCTCTACGAGTGCGGCGTTGTCTTTCTCGGAAAAAATGCTGCGCAAATGATGCATGCCTGGCGGCGCATAGCCTAGGCTAAAGCGTGCGGCAGTTTTGCCTTGTATGCCCCGATTTTTTAAATAATCAATTGCATTTTGATGGGTGCGCAGTTGTGCGCGGTAATAATCACTGGCTTGTTGTAAAACCGTAATCAAAGAAGATTCAGCGGCATGGTGCGACCGAGCATGTGAAGAAGCGGCGTGTTTGTATTTGTGAGGGGCGGCTTCTTTAGGGACCGTCAATCCGACGGATTGTGCTAACTCTTCCACAGATTCTGGGAAGGTCAGGCCGGTATGCTCCATTAAAAAGCGAATAGCGGTGCCATGCGCTCCACAGCCAAAGCAGTGGTAAAACTGCTTTTGTGGGCTGACGGTAAATGAAGGGCTTTTTTCTGCATGAAAAGGGCAGAGCCCCATAAAGTTGGAGCCGCTTTTTTTAAGTTGCACATACCGACCTACGACTTCGAGAATCTCGATTCGGCTGAGCAAATCCTGCAAAAAGGAAGGAGGAATCATCCGCGGGCCAAAAAACACAAAACCCCGCAGCAGAAGTATGTCTGGCGGGGAAGGAGGGCAATCAGAGAGTTATATGCGTAGGAAGCGCATAAAGAAGTAAATGCAAAAGATACGCAAGAAGCTGCGCACGCAAAAGCGGTGCAGCTTCATTGAAATCTTAATACATTCTCTCTGGAAGCATTTGACTGCGAAGGCGTTTGAAGTGGCGTTTAACAGCTGCCGCCTTTTTACGCTTGCGCTTTGTCGTGGGCTTCTCGCGAGACTCCAGTTCACGCAGTTTCTGCAGGCGTCGGCCTTTTTCAACTGTGCGCTTGAAGCGCCGCATCATTACTTCAAAAGGTTCGTTTTCCTTGGCGTGAACAGTAGTCATGAGCTCAAAATAAGTAGTTTGTACGCTAGTGAGTGCCTGCGTCTCGTTTTACAAAAGCACGCGAATATAGCACATAAAATGTAATGTGTTACGAAATGTTACGATATCAAATGCTATGAAATATTGCGGAGGTGCGGGTCAATTATATAGCAGATGCTTATCGCATATACAAAATCGGCTAGGGGTTCTCAAAAATGGGAACCCCTAGCTATTTGGTCGAGGTGAAAAAAGCGTGCAATGCGCGCACAGTGCTTCTCTCTGTTCTCGGTATATATGGTTATGGGGGGGTATGGGGGGTTATGGCATGAGCCCGATCGCTCCCTTGCTCAAACTGAAAAGCCATGCATTCTGCGTCAGATTAGAGCGACTTTGTTCAGGTCGTTCCGCTATTTGTGCCGAATAAAGCCATTTCAGGAGACTGTGTGATGTGCAACCTTCTATTTTCTTGTTCCTTGCCTACATCGATGCCGCAGCATGTCCATATTGCTCGCATGCCTTCTATGCCTATGCGGTCTTCTTTATCGGCATTGCAGATCGAATGCCAAATTGACATTTTGCATAGGCAATGGTTGAAGTTAAAGCAGAAATATGAGGATGGCGCGGATAAAAATAAGTTAGGGGGATGGCATGCAAACCCTAGTTTTACAGAGAAACAGGCATCCTACGAAGCAAATATGCGCAAAATGGAAGACTTGATGCAAGTCTTTGCGCATTACCTTCAAAATGAGAAGCTCTCTGCGCAATTAAAAGAGGCGATCACTAGCTCTTTTAGCGGTTCTAAATCGCTATTGGGGAGCGCGCGATTCGAGGTGAATTTTTTTAGCCCCAATCCCATACTGGTAAAAGATCCATTCGAAGGGCTTGCATTAAAGATCGTCGATTTAAAGCTCAGTTTAAGGGGTTTGCATGCTATCCCAAAAGAGCACAGAAAGCCGTTCTGGGCACTTGCGGCCGTGTTTAGCATACGTTCATTTATTACGATTGCAAGCGCGTGTGCTTCGGTTTGTTTAGGGTTGGGAGTAGTTGCCTCGATTCATATTTTTCTATCTACGCTGTCTGCCCTTTCTTTTTGTTTGAATGTATTCGGCATGTATGAAGAGATGATATGTCTTTTGTCGCAATATGAGGGGAAAAATGGGGCAGACCTTAGGCAGATAATCTCTGAAATGGAAGATCTTCTTTTGCAGTTAGAGGATTTGCATGTCTATATACAAAGGAATACCCCTCAACAAGACTATGAGCGTGTGCGTACACAAACCTCTATACGTGCGTATGGCCGCAATACATTGAGGCGTGTACAGCCTATAAGCACGCCGCCTCGATTTTGGCAATCCTCAAAGGGGCAAACGCCATATACGCAATCCACCTCCCGTATTCGACCATTTAATCGTTTTACGCATGCACAGCTCAATCGACAGGTAGATTTGGTATCGCTTCCCTTGGTATCTAGTGACTCGGAGGAGGGTTTGATGCGTGCCTTAAATGCGCCTATTTCTACTCGCAAAACAACGGATCAGTTTGGCAAGTATGTGCATGCGGTATTGAGTTCCTTGAAACCTAACCGTCGTCAGAAAGAGAAATTAGCAGAGCGAGAAGAGGCCATTGAAATGACGGAAAGGCCTCTTCCCACTGCCTTGTAGGCATTATTGTTACGGAGAAAAATAATGCGAAGCGAACAATGAGAAGGCGTTTGCCTACTTTAAAAAGGAGAGGGTCTATTTCGTAAAATAGCCCTATTTTTCGTTTGGCCTGTAAAAGAAAAACTATTTTTCCATACAGTCAGGTTGTATATGAGCAAGGGGCAATAATTTTTGCAATAGAGGAGCTAGACATGGAAGGCATTAACTCTCGTACATCTACTGGGGGTGCTGCACATACTGCTTCTCAACACCCTGCTAGCAGTACTCCCTCGGCTCCAACTCGCGGATCTGCTCCAACGCGCCGATTTGCGACATGGGCTTCACCGCCTCCATTATCTCCAATAATTGGCAATGCCCCCGCTCCGTCATGGATTCAACAGCCTCCATCATCTCGAATAAATGTCCGTGCAGGCTCCCCAAGGATATCCAAAAATAGTACCGCAGCTTCTCATCTTCCCTCCTCAACTCCAGGGGCAGCAAAGGCAGCAAAAGAGTTGCACGAAATAGTAGTAGTGAAAGCAGAAACAATTAAGCAGCTGGAAGAGCTGATTAACATTGAAGAAATGATCAAAAAGCAAAGTGAAAAAAAGTCAGACGGGGTTGATGATGAATTAATAAAAGAGCGAGATGAGCAAATACAGAGTTTAAAAGGAAAAGGTATAAAAATAGATGCATTGTCATATTCAAAAAATACCATGCTTCGGGAGGAAGCTGAAAAGGATCAGGCTGACTTTTTAAAAGAATTTAAAAATGCTCGAAATGATGCAATCACGCAGATTCTAAAAAAAAATATAGATATAAATAAACTAACTCTTGAAGAAAAAACTGCTCTTTTGCATACTGCGGCTAAGGAAGGACAGATTGGGATAGTAAAACTTATGCCTCAGGAATTTCTAAAATCCACAAGCAATGGAGAGGCGAAAGTATTTAGTCCACTTCACTTTGCAGCCGGAAATGGACATCTTGATATAGTAGAATATCTAGATAAAAGTGGCGTAGATTTAAATATACAAAGACGTAAACAGACCCCACTCGATAGCGCAGTTCTAGCCGGACACTCTGAGATAGTTAAATATCTACTTGATAAAAAAGTAGAAATAACATCAAATAATATCTTGAAGAGAAATGCACTACATCATGCAGTTAACATTGATATGGAAAGTATAAATGAAAATAGAATTAATATAATTAATATGTTGCTTCAAAATAACGCAGATATGAATGCGAAGGATATTGACGGAAGAACTCCGATAGATATTGCAGAAACAAAAGGATTATCCTATTTAATGAATGCAAGCCCGAATAAATCGGCTTCGACGCATCAAATAGCTTCAACCCAGAGCAATATAATGGATCCTGGGGGTCACACAAGGCCCGAAATCATAACGGGGCAGGCCTCGGTACCACCCTTAGTAGAACGTACAGCTGCGCCTTATTCTTATGCAACTAGCTCCTCAAATATGTATACAGCGCAACAGCCGCGAAGAAATCGCAATAGACCGGAGGTATATGCTCCGCCTATAGAGCATCAACCACAGACGCAGTTCAATGGTGTTGATAGTCGTTCATTTCCCCAAACTGCTTCTTACAACGAAGTGCCAATACGGCAGCCGCGAAGATATCTCAATAGATCGGAGGTATATGCTCCGCCTATAGAGCATCAACCACAGATGCAGTTTAATGGCGTTGATAGTCGTTCATTTCCCCAAACTGCTTCCTACAACGAAGTGCCAATACGGCAGCCGCGAAGAAATCGCAATAGATCGGAGGTATATGCTCCGCCTATAGAGCATCAACCACAGATGCAGTTTAATGGCGTTGATAGTCGTTCGTTTCCCCAAACAGCCTCCTACAACCAAGGGCCAATACCGCAGCAAGCATATCCCAATAGATATCAGCCATCTTTTAATCCAAATTCTGTCGGATCTCAATCATATGCTCCGCCTATCCCACCTAGGCCCTATAACCAAGGGCAAACACCAGCATATGCTCCAAAAACACAATATAACCCTAGCAAAAAACAGTAACTCCTAGGATAAGGTTGGAGACAAATTGAGAGGTATTACCCTGGAAGACTATTAGAACCTGTTAATAATCATCAAAAATGGGTTGTGTTGTGCTTCCAAAATCACCCAAAAACGCACCCCAACCTACCATTTTTTGGCATTTTTCGTAGGTTGGGGTGACGAAGGAACCCCAACATTATCACCTCAAGGGTGATTTTTTGAGATTATGAACACGCTCTTAGAAGGGAGTGGAGGATATCCCCAAGCAAACAATGGAAAGGCGTTTGCCTACTTTAAAAAGGAGAAGGGCTATTTCGTAAAATAGTCCTATTTTGCGTTTGGCTGGCAAAAGAAAAACCATTTTTCCATATAGTGGGGTTGTTTATGAGTAAGGAGCAATAATTTTTGCAATAGAGGGGCTAGACATGGAACGCATTAACTCTCATAGACCTATTGAGGGTGCTGCATCTAATGCTTCTCAGCCCTCTGCTCACAGTACTCCATCTGGTCCAACTCGCCGCTCAGCGACATGGGCTTCGCCGCTTTCATCATCTCCAATAAGGGGCAATGCCTCTGCTAGAGTTCCAAAAGCTGCTCCGTCATGGATTCAACAGCCTACTTCCTCTCCTACCTCGGCTTCAAACGCAGCGAAAGAGTTGCACAACAACGACTCTGCTCCAGCTCGCCGCTCAGCGACATGGGCTTCACCGCCTCCATCATCTCCAATAAAGGGTGATGCCTCCGCTCGAGCTCCCAAACCTGTTCCGTCATGGATTCAACAGCATCCCTCGGCTCCAAACGCCACAAAAGAGTTGCATAACAATGATTCTGGTCCAGCTAATCGATCAGTGGCATGGGCGTCACCGCCTTTATCATCTCCAATAATGGTCGATGTAAGCCCCCTAAGGATATCCAAAAAGAAGACCGTAGCTTCTCAACTTCCCTCATCTCCCGCTTCTACTCCAAACGCAGCAAAAGAGTTGCACAAAATAGCATTTGAAGCAAAAGAAGTTAAGGGTCTGGAAAGACTAATTAATACTGAAAGAAGTATCAAAAATATAAGCGGAGATATAAATCATGAAATAAAAAGAAAAGAAGAGAAAGAAGAAACAAAAACAAAAATCATAGAAAAAATGAAAGACTTAGAGGGAAATGAAAAAGACTTAGAGAAAAATAAAAAATTCTTAGAAAATATTGAAAAAGACTTAAAAGATATTGAAGAAGGACTAGATAAACTTAAAAAAGGAATGAGTGTTGCAATAGAGGAGCGAAATGAGAAAATAAAGAATTTACAAAACGAAGGTATAAATATAGATCCATTGCCAGATCCGAAAAATTCTATGCTTCGAAAGAAAGCCGAAGAGGATCGAGATGAAATTTTACAAAATCTTAAAAAAAATCGAAATGATAAGATCAACCAACTGCTAACAAAAAATATAAATATAAATGAACTAACTGCTGAAGAAAAAAATGATCTTTTGCGTATTGCAGCTCAGGAGGGCCAGATTGGGATAATAAAACTGATGCCTAAAGAAGACTTGCTAAAATCCATAAAAAATGAAGGGGAGAAAAACCCTAGTCTACTTCACTTGGCGGCTGGAAACGGACATCTTGATATAGTAAAACATCTACATGAAAGTGGCGCAGATTTAAATATACGAAGAGGTAGAAAGACTCCACTTGATAGCGCCGTTCTAGGTGGGCACTTTGAGGAAGTTAAATATCTACTTGATAACAAAGCAGAAATAATATCAGATGATAGATTTAAGAAAAATGCACTACATCATGCAGTTAAATTGAAAGAAGAAAATTCAGATGAAATTATTAATAAATTTAAAATAATTAATATATTGCTTGAAAATGGCGCAGAAATGATTCCAGAGGCAAAAGGAATGTCTCATTTAATTAACTTGAGAAGCGCCTTCGATAAAAAAGAGGTAGATACACTTTCTTCTTTAATAGAGGAGCAGGCAGATATACATATATTTACTACGGCTGAACAGACACAACTATTATTTACAATGGTTAAAGCAAAGAAAGAAGAAGCAGTCAAGGCGCTGTTAGATGAAGGTATAGAATTGGATGTTAAAAGTAAGCATGTTTTGGAAGAGCTACAATTTACTACTGCTGAACAGGCACAACTATTACTCACAATGGTTAAAGCAGAGAAAAAAGAAGAAGTCAAAGCACTGTTAGATGGCGGTATAGAGCTAGATGTTAAAAATCAGCGTGTCTTGAAAGAACTACAAGATGAGATAAGCAACAGGGGCTGGTCAGATATAGTCGAAGCTATAAGCCAGCGCATAAAAGAGAATACGCAAACTGTAGGCATAGCAAGTTCGAATAAATAGGCTTCGGCGCATCAAATAGCTTTAACCCAGATAGATATAACCCATCCTGGGAGCCGCACAGGGCCCAAAATTATAAGGAGGCAAATCATTCCAGATCCCTTCTCCATCAAATCTAGTGACTATAACCAAGGTGATCGGCTTACGATTATCTAAATGCAACAATGAAAAGTCAGCGGTACGTATGTTGGGGTTCCTTCGTCACCACCAACCCACCTCCGGCTGGGAGGCATGACGCCGATACAGGGTTTCGAAAGAAATTTAGTAATTCCCCAGATAGTTATCTTGGGATAAGGCGAGAGACCAGTTGAGAGATATTGCCTTGGAAGTCTATTGGAAGGGAGTAGAAGATATTCCCTCCCTGTTTACATTAAAACCGAGATATCGCTTGTTAAAGTCACCGGCGTAGCATCGTTAATATATCTATAACATCCGGCTTTTAGCTAAAGGCGGGTTCTTCGAAAAATAGAGCTGAATGCCTCGAAAAATGGCTTCCGCCATACGCTCTCGGTAAGCCGGGGTGCGTAGCTTCGCCTCTTCTTCTGGATTGCTGATAAAAGCGGTTTCAACGAGTACCGATGGAATATCCGGTGCTTTTAAAACTGCAAAAGCGGCTTGCTCTACAGCGCCCTTATGTAAAGTATTAATTTCGCCAATTTCTTTCAGGACGTAAGTGCCGTATCGCAAGCTGTCATTAATTTGCGCCGTGGTGGACATGTCCAATAAAGCACGAGAGATTTCTGCGTCTTTCGTTTTGATATTGATGCCGCCGATTAAATCCGATGCGTTTTCTCGGTTGGCCATCCATTTAGCGGCGGCACTTGATGCGCCGTGTCTAGAGAGGGCAAATACGGAAGAACCTCGGGCAGTGGGCGTGATAAAGGCGTCGGCATGAATAGAAACCAGAAGATCTGCACCCACGCGTCGTGCTTTTTGTACCCGTAAATGGAGGGGCACGAAATAATCGCCGTCTCGTGTCATTATCGAGCGCATATGGACTTGCGCATCAATTTTGGCACGTAGACGTCGTGCGATGTCTAGTACGACGTCTTTTTCCTGGGTACCGTGCGCACCAATAGCGCCTGGATCTTCGCCACCGTGTCCAGGATCGATGGCAATCGTGACCAAACGCAAGATGCGGGGAGTATTGGAGCGGGGAGCCTTGAGTCCAGCTCCTTTTTTTTCTTTCGTTGCGATAGCGAAGGAGGGTGCAGACGTCTCCTTGGTAGCAGGAGAGCGCTCTCCTAGCAACGCAGCGGCCTTGTCAGAAGCAGATAGGCTATTTGAAGCTATCGAATCTTCTTTGGAGTCCGTAGAGCGCGTATGAGGAGCCGTGGGTGAGGAGTCTGTATATCGTGCGAAAAACGCTTCACTGTCTTCTGAAGCACGTAGTTTGCGATCAGCGGGATGGGCGGAAAGGGTATTTTTGGCGCTATCCCATTGGGCCTCTTTGTGTTTCGTTTTTTCTATCAGCTCTAGTAGAGGATCCGGAGCGACCTCAGGGTAGAGATCAAAAACCAGGCGATGGCGATAATGGCCAATCGGGCGAAGCGTGAAAATTTGAGGATGTACCGTGCCTTTGAGATCAAAGACCAGGCGTACTACCGTGGGAGTAAATTGCCCTACGCGTACACGTTCGATTTGCGGATCATTAGGCTTGATTTTTGCGACTAAGGCTTTGAGCGTGGGATCTAGTGTGATGGCGTCTAAATCGATAACGATACGCTCAGGATGGTGCAAGGTGTGAGAGGTATAGTGCAGGGGTTGATCGGATTCAATCGCCACACGCGTGTAATCTTCTGCAGGCCAAACCCGCACTGCGAGAATGGATTTGGCATAAGCTTGCTTAGGAATCAGTACGCCTAATAAAATGAAAGAGAGTCCTGTGCAGAGGAATTGACGCCGCGAATTAGGGGCCAATTCTTCTACCGACGAGCGAGTTTGCTCACGCTTAGCAGCGGTTTTGGAGAGGGATATACCCTTTAGTGCAGAGTGTCGACGCTTTAATCGGAGGATGCGCTTGTGATAAGCCCATAAGGCAGATATCCAAGATGAACGTAGATGCGAGATTTTCATGCTGGCGTTGGGGATACTGATATAGGCTAGGGGTTAAGACCGTTTTAAAAACGTGTTTTAAAAATACCGTTTCAAAATTATGCGCAAAGATCGAGATATTGCTGGCCGACTTCACTGAACGCTTCGAAGATAATCCATCTACCAGGCGATGCGATAGAAGAGGGATGAGGCGATGGTGTAGCGCCCTGTAGAGCAGGCGTATCGTCTATAGTGTGCACAGAATGCGCTTCATCGAGCTTGAACGTAAATAGGCAATCTGGAGCAGCGAGTACAGGCTCAGCTTGTTCTGGCCATTCGATAAGGCAGAGTGCGCCACTGTGTAGGTGATCGCGAAATCCCAGTTCCTCCCATTCCAAAGGATGACTCAAGCGATACAGATCAAAATGATAAACCGTGAGCATGCCATTGCGTATCGCTAGTGTGTAAGGTTCGAGCAAGGTATAAGTGGGGCTGCGAACTCGTCCTTCGTATCCTAAGCCGCGCAAGATGGCACGTACTAAAGCGGTTTTTCCCGCACCAAGGGGGCCGCTTAAATGAATGCGCAATCCTGGAAAAAAAGAGGAGGCTGAAGGTGAAGGAGTCGTGTCTTGCTGCGATGTGCTCGTGCATCCCCCTGAAAAGGCTAAAGACTGCAGGCCAGTTGCTAAACGCTGCCCTAGCGCAACAGTAGCCGTTTCATCAGGTAGAAAAAGCGGGTGAGAAGACAGTGTCTGTGGTGGCATAGAAGGCTCAGTAAGAGGCCCACGAGAGAAATCCAGAATGGTTTCTGCACGAGGCCTATTGGATATTGCTTTCATACCCTATAGAGGGTGGATAAGCTACTCTTTCGAGCAAGCTATATCTTAATATCTACTCAGATGTGCCATTTACACGCATCATTTCACTTTTTTGCAAACCGTTTTTAACGTTTTTTAGCGTAAAAATGAGTGAGATGATTAGCTCAGTAGGACTGTCGAAAATGCGTAGCAGCGATAGCTAACTCAACCTTCCAGTTGTTATAACGGATGCGTTCTTTGTGTGAGTTGTAAGTAGAGCCACAACACTCCCTACCTCAGGGGTTAGGCAGCCTTTCGTTGGCTGCCTAACTTGATACTTTTAAGCGAGGGGGAGAGTGTTAGGAGCTATAAGCGATTTTATAGCTCCATGTTGCTCCAAGAAACGAAGATTCTCGGGGCTTATTTTTACGGAACTGATATCGGCTTCCTCAAATGTCGATATGGTATGCATCGAATTAAAGTGTAAGTTCATTTGAATTTGACTGTTTGTGTGGTGCACTTTCCAGGTAGTGATGGAACCATCACTATGGCCAATGACCAAGTAATGATTATGGTCGCCACGCTCTTTATCTGCATCGGCTAGCCAGGCAAGACTATAAACTCTTCCACCCAAAGCTTCGACGGTAGCCAGACACTCTCCCGACGCTACGTCCCATATCTTCAGTCCGCTAGCTGCGGTAGCGATGAGCTGGCTGTCAAGCGAAAACGCGGCAGCACTCCAAGTAACCGTATCTTGTCGGATATGAGAGCATTCACCAGTGCCTACGTTCCATAGCCGTGTGACTTTATCACTATCTATAGAAATAATATGCTCGCCGTTGGGTGAGTGCACGATTTTAAAAACATTCTTATCAGGATGTTCTAGGGTATGGGTGGATTTACCAGTCTTTGTGCTCCACAGTCGCACGGCAGACCCCCCTACAGAGGCGATGTGATTGTCGGATAAATACACGACCTGTTTAACATAGTACGAATGTTCTAAGGTGTATGAAACTGAAAGTTGATCAGCTTGGGTTGCTATGTCCCACAGTTGTACAGTAGAACTCTTATGATCGACGGTAGCGAGCTGGTTATTGGGGTTATTGGGCGAACGCGCGAGGATTCTAACCTTTTTGAGGCTCTCCTTGATAGTTTCCTTCTCGATGAGATGGGAATTACTTTCGATAGAAGGAAAAATATAATCTTTCTTTTCCGTACTCCATATCAGCATTCCTTTATCGTCTACAGAAGCAATGAGGCTGTCGGATAAATAGGTAATTTCCCCTTTTGTATTTCCCGTGAAAGTGTGCTCATATTTACCGTCGCTTGTATTCCATACCTGTATGGTTCCGTCACTATCTCCGGTAGCAACTTGTTGGCCGTTGGGCGCAAACTTAATATCATAAAAACCATTGCCTCCCTGTAAAATGTGGACGCATTCACCGTCGTTCGCATCCCATATCCGCACGCTCCAGTCATGAGATGCTGAAGCGAAGAGCTTGCCGTTAGGCGAACACGCGATTTTCACAATACCACCCGTATGTCCGTTGACAGTGCGTTGAGGTAGATACTTGTCCAAATCCCATACCCGCACCCTCTTATCATCATCTCTGGAAACAAGTTGCTGGCCTTTAGGCGAATACATCAGTTGTGAGACGGGACTCTGATGTCCGCTAAGGGTGCGGATGCATTGCCCCGTTGTTACGTCCCATATCCGCACGGTATGGTCATAACTTCCGGTAGCAATTTGTTGGCCGTTAGGGGAACAGGCTATGCTTTTAATGTAATGCACGTGTCCTTTTAACTTGATAAAAGGACTGCTGCTGTTCCAGTCCCACAGCCACGTGATGGAAGAAGTAAGTGTAAAAGCGATCTGCCGATTGTTAGGCAAAAACTCGATGCTACTATGTTGCCAGTTGCTTACGTCTCTCCTCATCTCCGTTTTAGCGATGCATTTGCCCTCTGTTGTGTCCCATATCTGTAGGCTTCCGTTCTCAGTTACGGTAGCGAGCCGACTGCCGTCTGGCGAATAATTTAGCTCAAGAATATTCTCTTTGTCTCTCTCTAAGATGAGACATGTATTGTCGTTAACCTTCCATATTTTCAAATTCTGCTTACTATCTAGCGTGGCGAACTGATCGCCCATGCGTGACTCTATGAAGAACTCAATAGGATCTGGACCCTCTCCGAAGGTGCGGATTTTTTCATTGGTTTGTAGGTTCCATAGCGTGATGCAGATCTCATTGGCAAAAAGGATATTTTGCGCTCCACTGCGCAAACTCCGACATCCCCATATCTTGTCATCCGTCCTTTCCGTTGAGATGAAGGAGCAGTGATTGGTGACGATATCCCATATTCGCATACCGTTATTGTTTACGGAAATGAGCTTTTTGCCATCGTTCGAATAAATAAAAGCCCTAACCTCGCCATAAAGCGGTTCCCCCATTAAAGAGCACTTGTTTGTCCAATCAGACGTTGCATATACATTGATAGTGCCATCCTTAAAAACCATCGCATAGGTTTCTCCGTCTGGTGAATAGAGGCTATGCTCCACAGGGTTCTCTTGCTGAGAGTAAGATCGTTCACCAAACTTCACATTCTCCATTTGAGCACCCTTTAAATTACTCTTGCGTAACCAGACATTTGTAAGGGTGGTTCCATTTAAATCAGCATTTTCCAAATTTGCAGAATCGAATACGCCATAGCTCAAATCTGCACCAGGTATTCGAATGCCGCGTAAATCCTTTCCAATAAACTGCACGCCTGCTCTAATCAGGATGGTGATGGCATTGGCAGCGTCGATACGGCGACGTTCATACGTTATTGATAGAGGTATTAAGCCAAGAAGAAATTGCTCAAAAGACAACTCTCGTTTAGCAAGCTCGATACAATCTTGCATGACTTTTTGATCTTTGATCAGAGAGGTGCGTATCTCCTCTAAGGCATTTGCCACAGATATTGTTTGCGGTTGCTTTTGTAGAGTAGATGGAGTAATTGGATTAGTCATAATGTTTTTGTTTTTTAAAAAAAAGCAGCCCCGTAGAGGAGCTGCATAGATTGGGGGGTGACGTGTGATAAACGGGCTTACCTGCTTATTATCTTACATAAATCTTACATAAGGGCTACTCTTTGTGTATGGATAATGGGGTGCTGCGTAAGATATTCAGTGTTATTTAAGTATCTTTCCGGTCTTTGCGCTTCTGCTGCCCCAAATAGAAATCCTTTAGGAAGATACTCTCAACAGGTTCTCAGAAAATTCATTTAAAAGCATGCTGCTTGCATGCCCTTTCTGTAATGCTACTAAAATGCTGGAGTTAGTACCTCTGTTCCCCCATGCGTAAAATCACCCCATCTGCCACTATGCCTGCTGTACATCATGCTAATGCTGATTTATATCAATTAGCGCGTGATATTCGTACATGGGGACGTGCGCTAGGATTTGATGACATTGGTATCGCAGATATTGATTTATCCGCTGCTGAACCCGGTTTACAGGCTTGGTTAGACGCAGGGTGGAACGGGACTATGCACTATATGAGTAAGCATGGGACCAAACGTTCGCGTCCCGATGAACTGGTGCCTGGCACCGTGCGTGTTATTTGTGCGCGGATGGCGTATTTGCCCAACACTTTGCCTACGCCGTCTGAATCTGAAGTGGCTTCGGCTCCCTATCCGTTTTCACAGCAGCGCGATGCAGAATTTGCACGACTAGAAGATCCTAACGCGGCCGTCGTATCAGTCTATGCGCGAGGGGACGATTATCATCTTATTATGCGCGATCGGCTTCGTCAGTTGGCGCAGCGTATTGAGCAGGCTATAGGTCCTTTTGGATACCGGGTATTTGCAGATTCCGCGCCGGTACTTGAAGTGGAGTTAGCGCAAAAAGCGCATCTTGGATGGAGAGGTAAACACACCTTGCTATTGCATCGCGAAGCAGGGTCTTTCTTTTTTTTAGGAGAGATTTATGTGGATATACCGCTGCCAATCGATGCCATAGGGCCTAGCACGCCAGTAAAAGAAGAGAAAGAGCCGCGCGTTCGACCCACCCTCTCGCTTCAAGAACACAAAGAAGCGGTGCCGACTCCACCTAAAACACAGTGTGGTCACTGTACACGCTGTATAGACGCGTGCCCAACAGGGGCGATTGTTGCTCCTTATCGTTTAGATGCGCGGCTGTGCATTTCGTATTTAACGATTGAGTTAAAAGAGAGCATCCCTGTAGATTTGCGTCCTTTGATTGGGAATCGCATCTATGGCTGTGATGATTGTCAGTTAGTTTGTCCGTGGAATAAATTTGCAAAGCGGGCTATCGATGCTTTTGATGTGCGTAATGGCTTAGATCGCGCGTCATTGATCACGCTTTTTGCTTGGACCGAGGCCGAGTTTAAAGAACGCCTTGCGCATAGCGCGATATTGCGTATTGGGCATGAACGTTGGCTGCGTAATATTGCGGTCGCTATGGGTAATGCCCTGCGCCAGGCTCATAGCGTACTCTCTGCCGCACAGCGAGAGGCTATTATTGCTAGCTTACGAGAACGACTCACACACCCCAGCGCACTCGTGTTAGAGCATATCCAGTGGGCATTGGAAGCGGCTTAACTGCGGGCGAAGAATGTAGGTTTGGGAAAATCCACTTTTTAAAAATTCGATAGCTATGCTGCGTAAAATCCATACTCGCTCTGATCCGGTTTTCCCTACTTTGAATATGCAACGCACGGCAGTGTGGCAGACCGTTATCCCAGCCCCTTTTGGAAAAATAGGGATAGAAACTACGCAGACTACGGTATGCGGGTTAACCTATTTGAGTCCCGATACTCCTGAGATCTCTGCGCAAAGCGCGCTTGCAGAGCGCGTCGTCGCGCAAATAGAGGCGTATTTTGATAATCCGGCTTATCGATTTGACTTGCCATTGGAAGAGCGGGGAACTCCTTTTCAAAAAGGCGTATGGCAAGCGATTGCCGCGATTCCTTTAGGAAACGTATCGACGTATGCTCAGCTTGCACGGCAGCTTCAGACGGGGCCACGCGCCATCGGGCAAGCTTGCGGTACAAATCCGTTCCCGCTCTTGATTCCCTGCCATCGCGTCGTGCTATCTTCTGGCGGCATCGGAGGATTTGCCAAACGGGTTGATGCCGATTGGCAAGCGATTAAACGTTGGTTACTCAGGCATGAAGGCGCGTTAGCGGCAGGGCAATAAAAGAAACTATACGAGCATGGTGCAGGCATTCCCATGCATTATGCCGAGCGCAAAATGGAGGGTGATCCCATGGGAGAAGCATGGCCACCCCATATCCATAACGGCTTGTCATCTATTAGGAGATATCCGTGTCATTTACGTTACATGGAATTCCCGTTTCAAAAGGCATTGTGATTGGGCAGGCTTGTTTAATGAGCCCTGCTTCGTTAGATGTCGACCATTATGTTATCGAGCCTGAACATATCGAGGCCGAAGTCGACCGGTTTTTTGCGGCTCAACGCACCGTGCAGCAAGAGCTGGATACCTTACGTGCAGAGCTGCCAGAGGATATGCCTGCAGAGATCGATGCTTTTTTGAATGTGCATAGCCTGATTTTGCGTGACTCTTTGCTCACAGGCGCTACTGCAGAGCGCATTCGCTCTCAACGTGTGAATGCAGAGTGGGCGCTTGCGCAGCAATTAGAACATCTTCTGAGCTATTTCGATGAGGTGGAAGATGAGTATTTACGTGAGCGTAAGGCGGATGTACAGCATGTGATAGAGCGTGTGCTCCGAGTTTTAGCAGGCACGTCTGCCGTCATCGCGCCGATGATGAATAAATCCTTAGTCGCCGCTGTGGATGCGGGGATGGGTGAACAGGGCCCTTCTGCGGCAAGCTATGAAAGCGAGCGGATGATCGTGGTAGCGCACGATATCTCGCCGGCCGGCATGCTGCATTTTAAAACGCAAGCCTTTGGAGGGTTTATCACCGAGTACGGAGGACGCACATCCCATACCGCGATTGCGGCGCGTAGCCTGGGTATTCCCGCCATCGTAGGGGCGCACCAAGCGAGCACCCTTATTCGGGAAAACGATATATTGATTGTCGATGGCGAGGAAGGAGTTGTCATCGTCAATCCAGATCCACGCATATTAGAGGCCTATCGTACTCGCCAAAATGAAAAAGCGCGGGCGCATCAAACCCTGCAACGCTTGGCCTTTGCTCCTGCACACACGGAAGACGGAACGCCTATTGCGCTCTATGCCAATATTGAGCTCCCC
This sequence comes from Mycoavidus cysteinexigens, assembly GCA_031963005.1. Classification (GTDB taxonomy): domain Bacteria; phylum Pseudomonadota; class Gammaproteobacteria; order Burkholderiales; family Burkholderiaceae; genus JASSUD01. The sequence continues at coordinate 21,313 of JASSUL010000013.1, forward strand.
GAAGATGTCCCCCTGGCTTTGCAACGTGGTGCGGTAGGGATAGGGCTTTTCCGGACCGAATTTTTGTTTATGAATCGTCGGCATACTTTGCCCGACGAAGAAGAGCAGCTGGATGTCTATCGACGTGTGGTACACATCATGCAAGGGCGGCCTGTCACGATTCGTACGGCAGATATCGGAGCGGATAAGGCGTTTGAAAGCGCTATGGTGGAAAGCGAAACCTTGAGTGGTGCCGAAAATCCGGCCTTAGGCTTGCGGGGAATTCGGTGGAGTTTAACGGAACCTGGGATTTTCCTCACGCAACTCAGAGCCATCTTGCGTGCCTCTGCAGATGGACCGGTCAAGCTCCTCTTTCCGATGTTGGGATCTGCACGAGAAATCACGCAAACGCTCGAGCGTGTTGAACAGGCAAAACAACAGTGCGCGGATGCAGGCTTGCCTTACGACCCCAAAATCAAACTTGGCGCCATGATTGAAACGCCTGCCGCTGCACTGGCGCTCCCTGTTTTTCTGGATCGTTTGGATTTTTTATCGATTGGCACCAATGATTTAATTCAATATACCTTAGCGATTGATCGTACCGATAACGCGGTCGCGCATCTTTATGATCCCCTCAACCCAAGTGTGCTGCATTTAATCAGCCATATATTGCGCCAAGCAAAGCAGGCAGGGGTACCCATATCTGTTTGTGGAGAAATGGCCGGGGATCCGGTGTACACCCGCTTATTACTAGGCATGGGGCTGACCGAATTTTCTATGGAATCTAGCCAGCTATTGCATGTGAAGCAAGAAATCTTGAGCGCATCTTTAGGGGCGCTAAAAGCACCAATGCGGGCTTTATTGGGGGCCTATGAGGAAGAGGATATACAAGGTGCGTTATCTATCTTGGCGCTAGCAGGGAACATTGAATTAGGAAGGCGTTAATTCACCTTATCGATGGCGACAATTCCTTAGCACCCTGTCCACAAACTGGACACGCTCTTTGTCGATGAAAAGACAAAGTACTCCAAGTCATCGTCATTGCATCAAAACGTAAAAGGCGGCCTGAGAGGGGATGGCCTATACCTGCGAGGAGGCGTAGCGCCTCAGTGGCTTGCATCGTTCCGATGACGCCGACTAATGGAGCGAGGACACCGAGTGTTGCGCAGGGCGTAGCAGCGGGGATCGACGTTGTGGAGGGTTCCTCTGCTTCTTGAGAGTGCGGTGCTAACTCTGCAGGAAACAGACAGGCATAACAAGGGGATTGAGGAGTGCGGAAGTCAAAGGTGCTTAATTGCCCTTCGAAGCGCTCCGCTGCGGCACTGATAAAGGGCCTGTTGTAGCGCACGCAAGCTTGGTTGATCGCATAGCGTGTAGCAAAGTTATCACTACAATCTAGCACCAGATCTACGCGAGGGACCCATTCTTGTAATAGAGCCTCGTCTGCTTTTTGATCTAGGGTGCGGATAGTTATTTCTGGGTTCAGCGTAGTGAGCGTTGCTTTTGCGGAATGAGTTTTGAGCTGACCAATGGTGTGGGTGGTATGGGCAATTTGCCGTTGTAAATTTGTTAAATCAACGGTATCTCCATCACAGAGCGTGAGCGTGCCCACCCCTGACGAAGCAAGATACAGCGCTGCTGCGCAACCCAATCCTCCTAGCCCAATGACGAGAATATGGGCTTGGAGTAAGCGTTCTTGCGCTTGAACGCCAAATTCTTCGAGAAGCAAATGGCGTGCGTAGCGCAGCAGCTGCGCATCATTCATGGCGGTGTAGCGTGGATTTTTTATGCTTTTGGTCCGACTTGGAGGATACCGAATACTGTACGGGTTCTCCCTTCAGATAATGCAATGCTTGTTGCAGCATAAAATCATTGGCGCTCCCCAGTTCAATGGGAAGTCGTTTACGCTCTGCTTCACGTTGCGCTGGGGTTTTTTTCGCATTGGCTTCTTCTAGTAGACGAAGCTGCTCCATTTGTTCGGCTTCTCGGGCAGTTTGTTCTTTCGTTTCATCTGGATTTTGGGTATTGGCCAAATGGTTAGAATAGTCTGCTTCGCGCGTGATGAGTGCGTCATCTAAATCCCCTTCGGGATTTTGGTCTATCAAATAATCAGGTCGAATACCTTTATTTTGAATGGACCGGCCACTAGGCGTGTAATAGTAAGCGGTGGTGAGCCTTAAGCCTGTGGTAGTGGTTAGGGGACGTACGGTTTGAACCGATCCTTTACCGAAAGTTGTTTTACCCAGTAAGGTTGCGCGCTTTTGATCCTGTAGCGCTCCTGCGACAATTTCCGAGGCAGATGCTGAGTAAGCATTCGTGAGCACAATAAGTGGCACGTTTTTAAAGATCTCTGGTATTCCCTTCAGAGGGTCTTTTTTGAAACTGGGCAAACGGTAATCTTCTAGCGTATTGCGATAGATTTGCTGAGAATCCGATTCTTGCCCGTGCGTGGAGACCACTACAGCATGAGGCGGTAAGAAAGCACCAGCTACTCCGACCGCACTTTGCAGTAAGCCTCCACCGTTATTGCGTAAATCTATGATCAGCCCTTTTAGTGCGGGGGAGGCTGTAGATTTTTTAGACGAGGGCGTAGTGTTATTCGTGGCGATGCGCTTGAGTTGTTCAGCGAGTTCGATGAGCGTATTTTCTTGAAAGCTGGTAATGCGTAGCCACACATACCCAGGTTCTAAGGTTTTTTGCTTGACGCTTTTAACGCGGATTTCTGCACGCGTGAGTATGGCTGGAAAAGTGCGATTGTCTGTTTTACGATATAAGGTAAGGGTGACTTGCGTACCGGCTGGACCACGCATTTGCCGAGCGGCTTTGTCTAAAGTCATCCCGCGTACGGGGGAACCGTCGATGCGTACAATGAGGTCTCCTGCTCTTAAATCGGCTCGTGCAGCGGGAGTTTCTTCAATTGGCGCAATAATTTTGACTAATCCGTCTTCTTGCGTAATTTCCAAACCCAAGCCAGCAAATCGCCCGCGTGTTTGTTCTTGGAGTTCTCGAAAATCGTTTTCATCTAAATAAGACGAATGCGGATCTAGACTCGATACCATGCCTTTGATTGCGGCAATCAGCAGTTTTTTATCGTCTACATGCTGTACATAGCTGTGTTCTACTTGATCTAAGACCTCAGCAAATAATCGCAGTTGCTCAAGCGGCAAGGGAGCAACGGGCTTTTCATCCTGCGTGCTTTTGCTGGGAATGGCCGGCATCGATGTAGGGGTATTTTGCGCATGAACGAGCGATAACGGCGCGCATAACACGGCAAAGAGTAGGCTGATGGTGAGGCGACGCGCAAAAGAAACAAAGTGATGCATGGCTATAAAATATCCGGATCAATCCAAAGTAATCTACCTGCAACTAGCTAATGGGCAGAGTGATGGCGTTATGAAAGGCAAAAGGGCTAAAGCGCGCGTGCAGTATGGGAATGCCTTTTAAGCGGCTTCCAGGAGTTTTTTGCTATCAAGTACATTAAGCTGAGTATCTAATGTATAGAGCAATGGCACCCCATTGGGAAGTTCGAGGTTAACGATATCCTGCTCAGAAACCTTTGCGATATGTTTAATAAGCGCCCGTAAAGAGTTGCCGTGCGCCGCAATAATGATGCGCTTGCCTTTTTTAAGCGCAGGCGCAATGGATTCTTCCCAGAGCGGCAAAACACGGGCGATAGTATCGCGCAAGCACTCCGTCTGTGGAGCGGGTATTTGGGCGTAGCGCGGGTCTTGCTGAGCACTGAAGGGATGATCTTCTGGAAGCGCCGGTGGGCAGATATCATAGCTGCGACGCCATTGCAGCACTTGGTCTTCACCGTATTGTTGCGCCGTTTGTGCTTTGTTTAAGCCTGTCAGCGCGCCATAATGGCGTTCATTGAGCCGCCATGAATGGATCGTTGGGGTATACATTAAATCCATTTCATCTTGGACTTGCCATAAAGTACGAATGGCACGTTTGAGCATCGAAGTGTAAGCAATATCAAAGCCATAGCCTGCTTGCTTCAACAGGCGTCCTGCTTGGCGGGCCTGCGCGATGCCTTTCTCCGTCAGGTCTACATCTACCCAACCCGTGAAGCGATTTTCTTGATTCCAAGTGGATTCACCGTGGCGAATGAGAATAAGCGGATGTGGCAAAGGAGAAGAAGTGCTCATGAATCAGTATGGCAAAAAACGTGAAAAATCCGGTGTATTCTAAGAACCCGTTCAAAGAATGCATGGCAAAGTATGTATTAAAGCATATAAACCAACGCACGCTACACATTCTATAATGCGCAGCTTGGTGTAGAACCCCTATTACCGCGAAGCGTTAGATAAAGACAATACAAGGATAAAAGCAGTGGCCTCATTTTTAAGTGATTACCTCAATCTCCTGTTGATGGCAGTAGCTGCCGTTTGCGCAGGCATGCTGGCTTGGCCTGTACTGGCAAAAGCAGGAACGCTATCTGGCTGGCAAGCGATAGAATTAATCAACCGACATAATGCCCTTGTGATAGATGTGCGTAGTGCGCAAGCCTTTGAGGCAAGGCATGTACCTCAATCGCGTCATATTCCATTCGATACTTTGCATAAACAGGTGTCGCGTGTGGGTCGTAACAAAAGGACTCCGGTGCTTGTGGTTGCGCAAAACAACTCTCAGGGCCGAAAAGCAAAGACAATGCTAGAAGAAGCAGGGTATAAACAAGTGTGGGTGGCCGATTTACTGAAGGAACGGGACGGATTTTAAAACCAACGTCATTCCTGTTGAAAAAGGAAGAGAAAAAATGGAAAGCACAATGCACGCTGATGTAAAGGAAAACCCTCTAGGAGAGGAAAAAGCGCCTTCGGTAATCATGTATGCAACACGCGTATGCCCCTATTGCGAGATGGCAATGAAATTGCTAGAGCGTCGTGGAGTGACACACATTGAGAAAATTGCCGTAGATGTGGATCCCGCAAAACATGCTGAAATGACGGAAAGAACAGGCCGTCGCACAGTACCGCAAATTTTTATAGGCGGAGTGCATGTGGGCGGATATGATGATCTGGCTAAATTGGATCGGGAAGGAAAGCTGGTGGAACTTTTGCAAGCCACCAGCTAAACACGGAATCGGCAAATAAGGGATGAATTCGCAGTGCAAAAACCAAGGATAGCGCGCATATGTTTGCGTTTCTTTTGGAAGTTTTGCCTTCGTTTATTTTTATAGTTTGCCTGTTTTACAAGTTCCAATCTAAAGAAAGGCCTATGCGTACAGAGTGACGCGTAGGCCTTTTTAATGCCTGCTTTTTATATATTGCGAGAGAGTCTGTATTTCCAGAAAAATCTTTCTTTATTTTTTGATATTAATATTATAAAAAATCTTTATTAAAATGTATTTTTTATGCATAATTCTTAAACACATTTTTTAATAAAAAAATGAATGTGTTCTGCATTTTATCTGATTTTTTTATATCTATGAATTAAAAATCAGATTTTTGCTATTTTTTATATAAATAAATAATAATCATTTAAATATGCAACCATTTTCTGCCGGCGGGAACGCTACGCATCATCGACATTCAAATAATATGATAGGGCGTTTAGTACATGCTATAAAAAATAAGGATTTTCCCCTATCTATTAAGAAAAAGGGTCAATTTGAGAAAGGGTATGCTATAGAAAAGCAGGCAATGATCAATAGCAAATATCAAGGAGCGTCGGTTACCGCTACAGGTCTTTGGGAATGCTTCTCTATAGAGATTTGGATGCATATTGTCCGGTATATGCCTATGAGTGATCTATTGAGTATGTGCTTGGTCTCTAAAAATCTGTGTGAAATAGTTTCATTACGCCTTGAAAAGTACAGCTTAGTCTCTAGAGAGATTGCCAAAGTCTTGCATAAAGGAAATGGGAATGCATTTTATCCACAAAATTATAATCCGCTAGCAGATATATTAGTAAAAATACGTGGCTTAATATGCACATTCGAGTTTAGGGACAATATTGATTTGCCTCAGCTGTTAAATTTTTTGGTGAAAAGATATAACCCTGTATCTCGTTCCATATCCCGCTCTATAAAAAGTGATACGGCAAATCCCCAAGGCTATTTATATACTATGAGGGATTTAAAACTCATAGAGCCCCATTTTTTTGAAAAATTAAAAAATCAAAAATGGCATGCGGATTTCATGACCTCGCATCTTGCAATAGCAGAATTATGCAGAAAACAACCATTTGATTTTGATGGCTTTTGCAAAATAGATGCTCTATATTTATATGGAGGGCCTGTGGGCCTACATACGCTCTCTGGGGACTATAAAAAAATACTATACCGTTTTCATGCAAATATCGTAATGCAAAAATTTAAAGCCCTATTACAGTTAAGTAACGCCCAAAGTCTACTGGATTATATTCGTGAAAAATTAGACGAAGGAATATCTATTAATATTCAAGATAGCAAAGGCAAAACATTTCTACATTATTTAGTAAGCCATGCTATGGGTGGGCAACGAGGGATGGTTGATGATAAAGAAATAGTACTTTCAAAATATCTGTTAAAGCTAGGAGCACACCCGGATATTCAGGATGAAAAGGGCGAAACTGCTTTGCATTGCGCCGTCTCTTTCGGGGAAAGAAGGGTTATCCAATGTTTAATGGATAACGGGGCTAGCTTTAATGTGCAAGACCATACAGGGAAGTTGGCCTACTCTTATTAAGCCAAAGTTCGTGCAATGAATTGAGGTTGTGGGTTGTCGTTATTTATTACGGGTGAAGCTAAAGCAGCTTTTTGTTTCCATGCTTTACTAGCATCAGCAAATTTAATGATTTGTATAGCTCGCCCTGACTTAGCGATTTCCTCTTTCTGTGGATGTTGTTTTTGTAATTTTTCAGGTGGGAAGCTTTCGTAGCTGGCTAAGGGTAAAGCGTCTTTTTGCTGTTTTTGATAAAACGTAACGAGTGCAGTAATAAAGCACGCTATAGAAATAACAATGCAACAGACCACTTGTAGTTGGAAGAAAGGTACTGTGACAAAACACTGTATTAATGGATAGCCCCAGGCACCCAAGACAGCAAACGCTGCGGCAGCGTTTAAGCAATTATGCATGCGTTGACGAAGCTTTTCTGACAAGGCTGCCTTGGTAATTTTAGCATCTACCGCTTTATTGATTTCTTCTAAGGCTCCAAGATCTTTAACCTGTGCCGGTAGCGTAAATAGACTGTTTCCAAATGTTACAGCTCTGCCTGGATCAGAATAGCTCGGGTTCTGGTCAACCTTATGAGGCATGCAAATTTCCCATTTTCAGGGCTCCCTCAATGAGATAGATACTGAGATAGATATCAATTTAGAGAAGCAGGTTTGATGTTTAGAAGGGCCTATTCTAATACAATTGAGACCGCGTTTTGACGCTAAATGTTCACGGGGTCTGCAAAAACCACAATGCGTTAAGCGCTAAAGTGGTTTTTGCCCGTTATGTGCGGCGATCGAGTCGACTATTGCGGTGACTTACCTATGCAGCCATAGTCTCTGTTGGCAATGGTTTTACTGAGTATTGGATCTACAAAACTGAGGCGGATAGTGAGGTAAATAGATAAATCGATCAGTCTTATGTAAAGATGAAGGGGACGTTTTATTGAAGTCATACCCCATAGACCATGTACCTTCGTGCTTGGTTTGCGGAGATTTTTGTATCCTATCTTGCTTGTTGGCTAACGCTATCGATCTTCTTTCTAACTCTATCGATAGTTCTTCTAACTCTATCGATAGTCCTTCGAATGCTTCTTGTGTATTTTGTATTTCGCATAGCTGTAGATCGATCTGTTCCCGCTCTAAAGCTAACTTTACTTGTGACGCATGGAGTTGATCCTTCGACTCCTGGAGTTTGATTTTCTGCTCTTGCAGTTCGAGTTCTCGCTCCTGGAGTTCGCTTTCCTGTTTTTGTAGTTGGCTTGCCCACTCTTGCAGATTGGCTTGTTGAATTCCTGGCACTTTGCGCAATAAGTTAGAAAAATGCCATATTGCTGCAGTTGCCAGGCCAAGCGTTGTGACTGCTGCTGCGCGAATGCTAGATTCCATACTTAATTTGGACTTTGCAATCTCCAAATTGCATTGCTCAAATGGAGGATTTATATCTATATTGAGTGTCTGAGTACTATGTTGCCCAATAGAGATAGTATTAGGGGGACATTGAGCAACTGAACAAAACACTGCATTCTCCTTTCTTATTTGACGATGCACACGGCATATCTAGATATTCATTTTGATTGAGCATACCGCCTTATCGAAGCTCTTTTTACGTTGAAAAGTCATCGATAAGGCGGTATGGAATAGGGAAATATTGTAAGAATTCTCTTAATAGTATGTTAAATACGGGATGTAATAAATGTTTTTTTCGATTTTTTTTGATGATATGAGTCAATGGAAAACCATTTAGAGCCCATAGTCGCGATTGCGACAGCACCAGGGCAGGGTGGCGTTGGCGTGGTGCGGGTGTCGTTTGGGCGTGTGAATGAGCCTGCGGTGCAGGCATTTATTCAAGCGCTGTGTCGAAAAGCATTGGTGGCGCGCCATGCCACGCATACCGCTTTTTTCGATGAGCAGGGCGAAAAGCTCGATGAGGGAATCGGTCTCTATTTCGCGGGCCCGTATTCGTATACAGGTGAGTCGGTACTGGAATTGCAAGGCCACGGAGGCCCGGTAGTTTTACAGCTGTTATTAAATCGGTGTTTAGAAGCCGGACGCGCTGTAGGAATAGGGATACGTTTAGCGGAGCCAGGAGAGTTTACGCGACGTGCTTTTTTGAATGACAAACTAGATTTAGCGCAAGCGGAGGCCGTGGCAGATTTAATTGCGGCCAGCACGGAAGCAGCGGTGCGCTCTGCAGGACGATCTTTGAGCGGTGTATTTTCTAAGGCCGTGAATGCGTTGGTCAAGCAGCTGATTCACTTGAGGATGCTTATCGAAGCAACCCTAGATTTTCCGGAAGAAGAGGTCGATTTTTTAGAGGCTGCCGATGCAAAAGGGCAGTTGAAACGTATTGACCAGGCATTATGCGATATTCGAGCGCAAGCGCAGCAAGGCGCGTTGCTACGCTCAGGGTTATCGGTGGTTTTAGCCGGATCGCCCAATGTAGGAAAATCTTCCCTATTAAATGCATTAGCGGGCGCAGAGCTAGCGATTGTGACGCCGTTTGCGGGCACTACGCGCGATAAGATTACCCAAACGATTCAAATAGAAGGGATTCCTCTGCATCTCGTCGATACAGCAGGATTGCGAGAATCGGACGATCCTATTGAACGCATTGGGATGGAGCGCACCTGGGAGGCCATTCAAAAAGCCGATGTGGTGCTGCATATGTTTGACGTGCGCGATAGAGATCAGGTTTGGGCTGCTCAGTGTGAAAATGCGGGTGGGCTACCTAATGTAGAAAATACGATAAAAAATACAACGAAAAATACCGCCTCGCATGATGTGCATGCGGCGTCGTTTGTCCAGCAGATTGCACTGCAATTTCCTCCTCATCTGCCGGTAGTGCAAGTTTTCAATAAAATCGATTTATTAGATGCGGCGCAACGTCAACGACTACAGGAATCGCAAGCGCTGGGATCCGCTGGTACAGGCATAGAGGATGCTGCAGAATCTTCCAAGACCGATTCGAGTCTCAAGGGGGTTTATCTTTGCGCGCAAACCGGAGAGGGGATTGGTCAGCTCCGTGCCCAATTACTGGCATTAGCGGGTTGGCAATCGGGAGAGACCACTTTTCTCGCACGTGCGCGCCATCTTGAAGCACTGGAGGCCGCGCAGGAGCATATCGCGTGTGCAATCGAACATGCCAAAGTGCGTGCTTGCTCTCTTGATTTACTCGCAGAGGAACTGCGATTAGCGCAAGAGCAACTCAATACGATTACAGGGGCCTTCACCAGCGATGATTTGCTGGGTGAAATTTTTAGCCAGTTTTGTATTGGTAAGTAAGGTGTAGCCCTATACGACGTGCAATGGGCTGATCGCTAAATGCGAAATTGCCTATGCCTTTTTAAAAACACGCTGGCTGAACATGATATAGAGAGGGCGGAAAATGACTGGAAACGGTCAGGAGCAGCCTTGCCTGAGCGATAACGAGCTTGGCTATGTGGAAAATACAGCGACTAGCCATTTGGTCTATCCCTCGTATATCCATGACAGCATGAAGTACAGTATGAGGATACAGTATGAAAGTAATAGTGCCCGTTAAACGGGTTGTCGATTTTAATGTGAAGGTGCGGGTTAAGGCAGACGAGACCGGCGTAGATATCGCGCATGTGAAAATGTCGATGAATCCCTTCGATGAAATCGCCGTGGAAGAAGCGGTTCGTCTTAAAGAAGCTGGCCATGTGAATGAGATTGTGGCGGTGTCATGCGGTGCAACCCCCGTGCAAGAAGTGCTGCGTCATGCCTTGGCTTTAGGCGCAGACCGTGCAATCTGGGTGAATACAGGGGAGGTAGACGTGCAGCCTTTAGCCGTGGCTTCGCTCTTGAAAGCCTTGGCAGACCGTGAAAAGCCGGCGCTTTTTATACTCGGCAAGCAGGCGATTGACGACGATGCAAACCAAACCGGGCAGATGCTCGCAGGCTTGCTAGGGTGTGCGCAAGCAAGCTGTGCATTCCGTGTGCAGGTGATCAATGCCGCTTCCGACGCTGCGCGCATAGAAGTGACGCGAGAAGTGGACGGCGGTTTAGAAACCGTAGCACTGACTTTGCCTGCGGTTATTACTGCCGATTTGCGTTTGAATGAGCCTAGGTATGTCACCTTGCCCAATATCATTAAGGCAAAGAAAAAACCGCTAGAGACACTGAATGCCACCGAGCTGGGTGTCGATATCACGCCACGCTTGCAGATATTGAAAGTGAAAGAACCTGCGAAGCGCCCAGGAGGTATTAAGGTCCAGGACGTGAATACACTCATTGAGAGGCTCAAGCACGACAGTGTGCTTTAGCACGAATACATCAGAGGGAAATTAGGGTTTGTCGCGTGCGGCAGAGCAGTGTTAAGCCATTTTTATTTTTGAGTCAGCACTATGACAACGCTTATTTTAGTGGAACATCAGGGTCATCAAATTAGCCGTGCTACGTTAAGCGCGTTGCGCGCAGCGCAGGCATTGGGTTCGGAGATCCATCTTTTAGTAACGGGCTATCAGGTCCAAGAGGTAGCGCAAGCTGCAGCATGCTTAGAGAGCGTCTCTGCTGTTTATGTCGCGGATGCGGTGCATCTCGAAGCAGGGCTTGCAGAAAACGTATGTGCTACGGCACATAGCCTGGCTACGCGCTATTCCCATATTGTTGTCGCTGCATCTTCTTATGGAAAAAATATAGCGCCTCGTTTGGCCGCGCTGTTACAGGTAGCGCAGATTTCCGATATCACCGCTGTAATCGATAGCGCAACTTTTGAGCGCCCCATTTATGCAGGCAATGCGATAGCGACCGTCCAATCACGTGATCCGATTAAAGTGATTACAGTACGCGCATCGAGCTTTGAAGCGGTGAAGGGAAGCCGTAAGGATACTGCGGTGCCGATTCACCCTATAGACGCTGCACCGGATACGAATTTGACGCAGTTTGTCAAACGTGAGCTCACGGTGTCGGATCGTCCTGAATTAGGCGCTGCCCGTGTGGTTGTCTCAGGAGGACGGGGTTTAGGATCTAAAGCCCAATACGATGCGCTTTTAGCCCCCCTAGCAGGAAAATTAGGAGCCGCATTAGGCGCCTCGCGCGCAGCGGTAGATGCAGGATTCGCCCCGAATGATTCTCAAGTAGGTCAGACCGGAAAAATTGTCGCCCCAGATTTATATGTTGCAGTGGGTATTTCTGGTGCGATTCAACATTTAGCCGGAATGAAAGGCGCAAAAGTGATCGTTGCGATTAATAAAGATCCCGACGCGCCGATATTTAGCGTTGCAGATTACGGGATCGTAGGGGATTTGTTTGAAGTCGTTCCCGCGTTGGAAGCAGCGCTGTAAAAGGATATTCCAGCCGTTTTTGACAAGATGATGTTGTCTTAAAAGACGGCTTGCTTCTTTTCATACAGATTTTGATGAAAATTTTCCTGGAAAAGAAGTTTTTTAGCTATAATCGCGGGTTTTTTCGTACAGCTTGGTCTTGAGTGGTTATTCATTCGATATGGCCTTGCTTGTATTTGCTTTTGTATGCGGCAGTAGCCTCTAAAATTGCGACTGCCGAAGTAGCTATAGCGTGCTAACTGCATCGCTTGACTTATTTTTTAGGATTAACACATGGTTGTTGTTCGTTTAGCTCGTGGAGGCGCTAAAAAACGCCCCTTCTACTATATCGTTGTGGCTGACTCTCGTTGCCGTCGCGATGGTCGTTTTATCGAGCGTCTTGGCTTTTACAACCCGTTTGCTGCTGGTGCTGATGTTCCTCTGCGCATTGCTGCTGAACGCTTGCAATACTGGCGTGGCGTAGGTGCACAGCTTTCCGATAAAGTAGAGCAACTCGTTAAAATGGCGGAAAAAGGCGGTGGTATACAGCCTCAAGTTGTTTTACAACCTGCTGCTGCTCCTGTTGCTTAAAGTGCTCTTTCAAGGCTTCTCAGTCTAGAGACCGTGAAGCCTTTTTAGAACTTAGCTCTGAAAGCAGGGTGTTTTGCCTAAAGCAATGTGCGATGATTGGTAACAGCCGCTCTGGGCAGGGCATTAGTGCTTGCTGCCCTAGTGTATTTTGTTGGTAATTAGGACAGTGCATGCGGGCTTTTTTTGCGCGGTGCCTCAATGTCTTTCAAAAAAATGCAATCTGGTGAACCTAATCAGCAAGATGATGCCCCTTGCGGTCCTTCATTGGGTGGTTTTCGCTATAAGGCGGACAGACCCAAAAAAGTGATTCCCCAGCAGGCATTATCGGGTTTTGCACAAAAATTACCGCAAAGCCCTGCTTCTGCGCTTTCTTTAGAGAATCCGCCAGCGTCTTCTGATCAGTCCCTATTAGAATCATCCTCGCCTGATATATTGGCCGATACATTAATTACCGTCGGCGAGATATTGGGGTCTTATGGGGTGGTAGGCCAGATTAAAGTGCTTCCTTATGTTCAGCAAAAACACGGGCAGAGCGCGCTTTTGCATGCAGACCGCTGGCAGATTGTTCGTGATGGGCAAATGCGCACGATAGAAGTGTTGCAGGTGCGTGCGCATAATCAAGATACCTTGGTCGCTAAAATACCAGGATGTACGCAGCGTGAAGAGGCCCAAGCGCTCAGAGGGTGGGCAGTTCAGCTCTACCGTTCTCAGTTTCCGAAGCTGGAGCAAGGAGAGTACTACTGGGTTGACTTGATTGGCCTCGATGCGGTGACTCCGCAAGGTGTTCCGCTAGGCACGGTCGTAGGTTTGCTTGAAAATAGCGCGCATGCCGTATTGCGTATTGCACCTGCTACGCCTGCTGCTGAGAAAGAGGAAAACGGTGTGCCAAAAAGCGCTCCGCAGACCACAACACAAACTGCAACACAGATGATACCCAGCGGTAAAAAGTCCTCGAAATCCCATAAAGCACCGAAGCGCGCGCAACCTGAAATACTGATTCCATTTGTTAACGCATTTGTAGGCGATATTTGCTGGAAGACACGCACGATTGAAATCGATTGGGACTTAGAATCTGTTTAGTATCTTCCAAAAAGGAACCCTTTTGGGAGGAGAAGCGTGAACGAAGAGGCATCGGTAATGCCGTACAGCCCTCAATTGGATGTGATTACGCTTTTTCCAGAGATGTTTTCGGCGCTCACCCAGTGTGGAGTGACCGGGCGGGCTGCAAAGCAAGGCTTATATCAGCTGCGAACCTGGAATCCGCGTGATTTTGCGATGAATGCGCACCGTACCGTAGATGATCGGCCATATGGCGGTGGTCCGGGTATGGTGATGATGGCCCCTCCATTAGAGCGGGCTATTGCAGCTGCAAAAGCGGCGCAGCAGATCCAGATTAAAGTAGAGGGCGTAACGGATTCGGTGACAACGCCCTCCATACCGAAGTCACGCGTAGTGTTAATGTCGCCTCAGGGGACACCGCTAAGCCATACAAAAGTGATGCGTTTGTCTGCAGAACCCGCTCTGATTATTATCTGTGGGCGCTATGAAGCACTGGATCAGCGATTTATAGACTGCTGTGTAGATGAAGAAATCAGTTTGGGAGATTTTGTACTCTCTGGCGGAGAATTAGCCGCCATGGCGCTGATGGATGCGGTGATACGCCAATGGCCAGGAGTATTGGGGGATGCGCAATCCGCTAGCCAAGATAGTTTTGTCGATGGGCTTTTAGATTGTCCGCACTATACCCGTCCTCCGGAACATGCTGGAATGGCGGTTCCACCGGTGCTTTTAGGAGGGAATCATGCGCTTATCCAGGCGTGGCGCCGTCAGCAATCGCTGACGCAAACCTATATAAAGCGCCCAGATTTAATTGAAATTGCGCGCTTGCAGGGAAAATTGAGCCTAGAAGATGAAGCATGGTTAAAGGAACTCAAACAGCAAGATTAAGTTGTGCCGTGTTGGGCTTTTGATCGGTTTTTTAAGTTTCCGTAAGCCGACTTTTAAAGGGCTTTTATTTAGCTGAGAAGCGATGTGCCCCTGAGCATTAAACCCATTTTTAGAATAGGACTGGCGCAGCTGCAATACATTTTTTGCTAAAGCGGGATATCTCGCTAGAAGAATCTCTTTGCTGCGCAGATAGATCAACGTTTTTAGATATTAGACCTCTTTCGCAGCCCTGTAGCAAGGAATCCCGACGAAGACAGTACAATTTCGTACGGCGAGGAGGAATGACGCCGCTACAGGGCTGCGAAAGAGGTCTATCAAAGATTAAGACATATTTTGAGGAGTAAGTAATGAACTTATTGCAGCGCATTGATCAAGAGCAAATAGAGCAGTTAACGAGCGGAAAAATGCTTCCCGTATTTGCCCCTGGCGACACTGTCGTGGTAAATGTAAATGTAGTGGAAGGTACTCGTAAACGCGTTCAGGCTTTTGAAGGCGTCGTTATTGCAAGGCGCAACCGCGGTTTGCATTCTGCTTTTATCGTTCGCAAAATTTCTTCTGGAGAAGGGGTAGAGCGTACTTTCCAACTGTATTCGCCATTGATTGCAGATATCGTCGTAAAACGCCGCGGAGCAGTGCGTCGTGCGAAGTTGTACTATCAACGTAAACGTTCTGGTAAAGCAGCACGTATTAAAGAAAAACACGAAGTACGTGCACCTCGTGTATCGGTTGATAATCAAGCAGCGACAGCTTAATGCTTGTATGTTGAAAGGATGAATGAGAGAGGGGCGGTAAACAGGGTAGAAGATCATCTAAGCCCGTTTACTGTTAGAGTCTCTCTCATTGCATCATGGATGTATGAAGGATGCGTTTAGCATCCTTTTTTTTCGCTATTGCTTTCTTTATTAGAATCAGTGCATTTTTGCCGCTATCGCGAGGTGAATATTGGAAAATTCTCTGGCCCTCCCGACGAGGTCTATACGGCGTACCCGAATTAAATTTTGCGGACTGACCCGAATAGAAGATGTGCAATGTGCTGTAGCGCTCGGTGTCGATGCCATTGGCTTTGTATTTCACCCTATGAGCGCACGTGCTGTGTCATTGCCTCAGGCAGTAGAACTGGCTAAAGAAATCCCTCCTTTTATTTCCATTGTCGGGGTATTTGTCGATGCCGCACCCAGTGTGGTGCAGCAGATAGCGCAAACCGTTCCGCTAAGCATTTTGCAATTGCACGGCGATGAAACTCCTGCCGAATGCATGGCGCTGGGACGTGCAACGGGTTTACCTTGGATACGCGCATTGCGTATAACCCGAGAAGCGCAAACTAGTCACCATTCCGCCCCACCCACGCAAACCTCCACTCCCAATAATCCCCTCGTTCCAACCTCCGTTTTCGCCGCAGCCGGTGCAGTGACGACGCCTTTAGGGGCGCAGAGGGCAGATGCTGAAATAGCGGATGTGCACTCCTCCGAGTCGTCTATAAAAACCGGAAAAGGGCCTGATGCCGTACGCGCATCCGTGCACGCCTATGAAGGGGCACGGGCATTCTTGCTCGATACCTTTACGTCGAATCATGGCGGTTCCGGCAAAGTCTTCGATTGGTCTCGTATCCCTGAAGAACTCGCTGCACAAATTATTCTTAGCGGGGGACTAAGCATAGATAATATTCATAAAGCCATTACCTGTATTCACCCTTATGCAGTGGATGTTTCTAGCGGCATTGAAGCGGTTGCGCCAGGTTGTAAAGATCACAGCCGTATGGCCGCTTTTGTGCAGGCAGTTCGAGAAGCGGACGCAGCAGTAGCAAGCAAAGCCTGAATGCAAGACAGTTCGTTTATATATACATCCTTCGTATTGTAATACTAGCATGCACTATAAATGCATTAGAATTATTAGAAAAATATAAGATTTTTATTAATTATAAAATTTGTAATTTTTTATGGAATTTCAATTTAAATCTGCTTGCAATAAGCATTTTTGTGATGTGTAATGAATATTCTTATATTTTTATGATAAATTCTATATAGTATATTCAATATGGAGGATGTAATGGATTTCAACTCCATCAAAAATAGAATAAGTTCCAATTTTAAAGGTAAGGAAGAATTAAAAAATAATGAATTAGGTTATTCGAAACCCTCTGCTTCATTAAATAACGGATCGACTTTTTTTTCTAAATTGAGATCGAAGTCCTTTAATAAAGGTAATAATTTTGGATTTTCAAAGAAACCTTCTGCAGAAAGGATGCCTGCTAATGCTATGATTTCATCAGAGGTGACGGGTATACTTGTTGGTGCGGTAAGCTATGCATTTTCTAGCATAGATGAATCTGAAATTGATAAAACAATAATATTGCTTAGAGCGGTTTCAGAAGGTAATTTAGATGGCAGTAGATTATATGAACTTGCAAAAGGCGATAATGCTTTTAGAGCATGGAGTCCGGCCATAGACAGTTTTAAAAAAATGCAAGTTGATGGCTCTGTAAAACAAAAAAAGTTGAAGGAACTTCAAGAAAAAGCAGCAGGGTTGATTTCTGAAGATGTAACGAAAATAAGTTTGAATCATCTTTCTTCTGAGAGTTTACTGAAAAAACTGCTAGAGGGAGAAGATAAATCAATAAAAATAGAAGAAGTTGTTGAAAAATTGCATGTATTTAAAAATTTGGTTAAGGATTTTAAAAATGCTGAAAAAGAAGATGAGTATATTAAAAAACTTTCAGTAGAGAATAAATTGGTATTAAATCGTAAAAAGGGACATACCGTTTCTGATTACATAAGTGTTAAAGGCATAAGTGAGGAGATAGAAGAATCAAAAAATAAAAAAAATGATTCAGGGTTAAGTCCTGAAATAAAAGTGGTCGATATAAAGGAAACATCGCATAAAGAAAGTAATTCAGATGAAGATCCTTTCTTTTATTACAAAATGTATAATAATATTAAATAATAATATATCAAAAATATAAAAGAAGAAATGTTAAAAATAAAGACATACATATACTATAAAAAATATCAGAAAAGAAACTACTAATTTAGCGCATGCTCTACCATCGAAAAATCAGAATCTTGAGCTAGCGTTAAATCCCCCTATCCGGCAACCTGTAAGGTAAGCCTGAAAAGGGTGTTTTGGCATGCAGTTCGATGCTACTCACCCCAATCCTACATTTTCAAGTAGGGGAAAATCACAACCCCTTTTACCTTTGGAGTGCCACAATGACCTGGATAATGGGGTTAGCCGCTGGGTGCGCAGTGGGATTACTCGCGTATCTGATATATGCGCTATTGCGTGCTGAGGAGATGGAATGAGTGCAAATGCAGTGGGACAGGGTATCGCGCTAATTGCCCTACTTCTAGGGCTGGCTTGGCCTTTAGGACGTTATATCACCGGCGTAATGAATGGTTCTGCTTGGGTGGTAAGGGTTGGAGCGCCTTTAGAGCGGGGAGTGTACTGGCTAGCCGGCGTAGACCCTGAACGAGAAATGGGGGCAAAGCACTATGCATTCGCTGTACTGCTCTTTAATGTGCTAGGGGTGGTGGTGTTATACAGCTTGCTGCGTTTGCAAGCTTATTTACCTTGGCAAAACGCGCTCAATCCTCAGCAGTTTGCCGGCATGCGTGCAGATACCGCGCTGAATACCGCTGTGAGTTTTGTAACGAATACAAACTGGCAGGCGTACTCGGGAGAAAGCACATTAAGCTATGCGCTGCAGATGCTCGGATTAACTGTGCAAAACTTTCTATCTGCAGCAACTGGCATTGCCGTAGCAATAGCGCTAATACGCGGTTTGGCACGTCATAGTAGCGGTGCTATTGGCCATTTTTGGGTCGACCTGACTCGTATCACGCTCTACATCTTATTGCCCTTGTCGATGATCGTTAGCGTGATTTTGATGAGTCAGGGCGTGATTCAAAACTTTTCTGCTTATAAAACAATGCCCGTTTTGCAGTCTACGACTTATGAGCAGCCACGCATGCAGGCGAATGGTCAAGCTGTACTCGATAAAAAAGGCAAAGCGGTACAGGAAACCGTGTCGGTACAGACCCAAACCGTCCCCATGGGCCCAGTGGCTTCGCAAGAAGCGATCAAAATGCTGGGTACGAACGGCGGAGGGTTTTTTAATGCAAATTCGGCGCATCCGTTTGAAAATCCCACGCCCCTGTCTAATCTAGTCCAGATCCTGGCGATGCTGTTGATTCCTGCGGCCTTATGCTTTGTATTTGGGCGTATGGTGGGGGATAAGCGCCAAGGTTGGGCCGTGTTTGCCGCTATGGGGATCGCATTTAGCGTAGCATGCCTAGCCCAGATTCGATTAGAACAATCCGGTAACCCGAACTTCGCACATTTAGGTATTGATCAACGTGCACAGGCAACAGAAGCCCCAATCGATGCCCATACCCGTACTGCGCAAGCAGACTCTGTTTGGCAAGCGGGCGGCAATATGGAAGGGAAAGAAACGCGCTTTGGTATCGTACAGTCCGCTCTCTTTAGCATAGCAACGACATCGGCGTCTTGCGGCGCGGTGAATACCATGCACGATTCGCTCACTCCTCTAGGCGGAATGGTGCCTTTACTCCTGATGCAATTGGGAGAGGTGATTTTTGGAGGGACGGGGTCGGGTTTATACGGCATGCTAGTGTTTGCATTATTAGCCGTATTTGTCGCGGGCTTAATGATTGGCCGCACGCCCGAATATGTAGGCAAAAAGATAGAAGCTTTTGAAATAAAGATGCTCTCTTTGGTGATTTTGCTCACGCCTTTTTTGGTGTTAGTAGGCAGCAGCATAGCGGTATTGACGGCAGCAGGGGCAGCCGGAGTAGCCAATCCGGGGCCGCATGGATTTTCTGAAATTCTCTATGCATTGACCTCTACAGCAAATAATAATGGCAGTGCTTTTGCTGGATTATCGGTGAATACGCCCTTCTACAATAGCCTGTTAGCGTTTGCTATGTGGCTGGGGCGTTTTGGTACGATTATTCCCATTCTGGCAATAGCGGGTTCACTCGCTGCAAAAAAACGACTATCGGCGAGTGTGGGAAGTATGCCTACACATGGCCCCCTGTTTGTGCTGTTGCTATTGGGAACTGTGTTATTGGTGGGAGCGCTAACCTATTTGCCATCGCTAGCGTTAGGACCTATAGCAGAGACTGTGATACAGGTCGCTGCAGTGAAATAGATTATTACTGCTTTTAATATTTATTATAAAACCCCCATAATCTGCTATATCTTTTTCAGATTATGGGGGTTTTTGTATTTTTATTATATTCATTAGAATTCTTTCGAAAGTCTGTATCGGTGTCATTCCTCCCAGTAGGTAGGTTGGTGGTGATGAAGGAACACTAATATACATACCGCTGACTTTTCATTGTTGCATTTAGATAATCGTAAGCAGATCATCAAGGACGCCATGGCGTGCATGTTAGGGTTCTGTATTTGATTCAATTCCTCACCACCAACCTACCATACGTATTTTCGAAAGAAGTTTATTAATTATATTTATGATGAAGTAAATTGAATATATATTATTAATGGAAGAATTTTTCTATTAACTGTACATAATTTCGGTTCAGAAATGCAATAAGGCCTACGTTACTGTAAATTTAATCTTTAAATTTTTTTATGAGTTTCGTAACGCAGGTTAATAAATTCGCATTTCTGGAGATATGGATGTTGGAAATTTCTTTATTTGGAAATATTAAAGCAAAACCTTTGGTAGAGACGACTAAATTTACGGTGAATCGAGATCTGAATATTGAAACTAAGCCACGGACATCCGAACAAGAAGGTTCTGTGATTTTCTGTGCGTCAACAGAGAGCTCAAACTCGTCTCCGAGTCTTGAAAATAATGCAATGCCTTATTTCTTTAATTGGTCCTCTCTATCTAAATACAGAGAGTTTGATAAAATAAACACGCTTCCAAGTCCAGAGATATCAGAATTTGTAGAGTTATATAATTTGGGGGCGAAATCTTTATCTCAGGCTAGTGAATCTATGCCTGTTCATAAAAATGATAATAATGAAGAAGGTTTTTATAAAATATTCCATCATCTCATAGTGGAAGTGCTGCACGTCTCTGGGGAAACGATCATTCCTTCAAAAGGTCAATGGAGTTTATTGAGAAAATATTTAGAGACCAAATTTGAAAAAGCAAGTCATCTTCTGGATGATGTAAATGTCAGCTCTAATCTAGCTGCTGAGTATGGACAGCAATTTTTGAAGTTTTTAATTGATAACTTATCATTTAATGAAGTCGAAGCGAGAGAATTCTTCGAAAAAGTATTTAATAAAGTAGAAAATAATAATGCGCTGCTATTTGAAGGATATGATTCCGAGAAAAATGTTCTGGATCTTTTAAGGCATGCGGTAAAATTGGGGGATGTCGACTTCATCAGTTATTTTTCTAAATACTCAGAAATTAATTTAAAAAAATTAAATAATAGTGTCCCTAGTTTTCTTAGAAAATTAACTGAAAATATCTCTAATTCGAAGTATCCTTATGAGAAGGAAGTATGGCGATCGTTTTTTAATCATATTTATGAATAGATAGTTTTATTTTTATATAAATTTCTCATTTTTATACAAAATTTCGCAATATTAAAAAATATATGAATGCTATTGTGTATATTATTTTTTAAATATGGTTATTATATTTGCGATTTTTTGTATATTTGGAGAGAAAGATGCCAAAAATAATCGACTCAGCTTTGAGAAATCTCAAAGGATTTGAAAAAAGATCATCTGATTTTTTGACAGAAAAAAAGAGAGAATTTTCGAAAAAACTGAATAACCTTGGTGATTCGTTTGGAAATATAAAAAATTCGTGTATAGGTAAAATCAATGGTAATAATAGAAATCCTATTGGAAAGAAAAATATTCCAGTGCGAAATCAATATTCCTTTGGGAGCGGTGCTGTAGTAAGTAATAATACTTATTATAGTAAAAGTGATGTTAATAATGGAAATTTTAATGAAGTATTAAATCCTATAGTGAATATTCTATCTCCATTTGAGGAAGATAATGCCGTAAATAACGGTGCTCATAATAATAAAATAAATGGTAATGGTGTCATAAATAATAGTGCTCCTCATAAACACATTATTGTTTCCCCATATATTATTGAACACCCGAGTAATACTTCTACATTGCAGCATAATTTAAGTATGGAAACACTAAGGAATCCAGAATTCATGGAATTCCTTGCTAATGCTACTCCAAAAGAGGCAGTGGAAATTACGAAAATACTATCCAATCTAGAAATCATGAGATGTCTTGCTAATGCTGATCAAGAAGATGCAAAAAAAATGATGAAAATGCTAGCTAATCCATAAATAATGGAATGCCTTGCTAATGCTACTCAAAAAAGTAAAGTATATAAATCCTATTCAGGCATGAATATTTAAAAAATAGATATTCATTATAATGTGAATATCTATTATTGAGCACATATGTGCTCTTTTATTATTTTCCTATATAGTAAATTGTCCACTTCATTTTGATCTGATCTATTAATCATCCCCATTCTCATTGAATCCATCCTTCTTTTTTTGTACTTTAAACGCTATTTTAAAAATATTCCGTAAAAGCCATTTTCTACTCAAACCACGCCGAAGCGGCAGCTTTCCTGCCCTAGGAACTCCATTGCTATGACCCATTCCACACCATCCTCGGGCTTTTTCGATTCTGCTTTACTAAAACCTGCGGTGTTAGGGGCGTTTCAAAAACTCTCCCCACGCACGCAATTGCGTAATCCCGTGATGTTTTGCGTGTATCTCGGGAGCTGGTTGACCACGTTATTGTGGGTCGCTGCATTACTAGGACAAGCAGAAGCGCCGCAGGGTTTTATTTTTTCAATTGCCGCCTGGCTGTGGGCAACGGTGCTGTTTGCGAATTTTGCAGAATCTTTGGCGGAGGGGCGTAGCAAAGCGCAAGCGGCATCGCTGCGTGATGCCAAGCGAGAGGTGAGTGCTAAAAAGTTGACGGCTAAAGAAGGCACGTATCAGGGGGCGGCGTACCAAACTGTGTCCGGCAGCAGTTTGCGTAAAGGGGATTTAGTCTTGGTCGAAGCAGGGGATAGCATACCTGCAGACGGAGAGGTGATTGAAGGTGTGGCGTCGGTCGATGAGTCGGCGATTACCGGGGAGTCCGCGCCGGTGATTCGAGAAGCCGGAGGCGACTTTTCTGCGGTGACGGGAGGAACACGCGTACTGTCAGATTGGTTAGTGGTGCGCGTGACGGCAAATCCTGGAGAGGCGTTTTTGGATCGCATGATTGCGATGGTCGAAGGTGCCAAACGCAAAAAAACGCCGAATGAAATTGCGCTGACCATTTTGTTGGTCGCATTGACTACGGTATTGTTGATCGCGACGGCGACGCTCTTTCCCTTTTCGAAGTTTGCCGTAGATGTCATGCAGTCGGGGCAAGTGGTGTCTATTACGGCCTTAGTGGCCTTATTAGTCTGTCTTATCCCAACGACAATTGGCGGCTTGCTCTCTGCTATTGGCGTGGCCGGAATGAGTCGAATGCTCAAAGCCAATGTCATTGCTACCTCTGGGCGGGCTGTGGAAGCGGCGGGAGATGTGGATGTATTGTTATTGGATAAAACAGGGACGATTACCTTAGGCAATCGCCAAGCCTGCGCGTTTATTCCAGCTCCAGGTGTGACGGAAGAAACCTTGGCTAATGCAGCACAGTTTGCGTCACTGGCCGATGAAACCCCTGAAGGTCGCAGTATTGTGGTACTGGCCAAGCAGCGCTTTAATGTGCGTGAGCGAGAAATAGGTGCGCTTGGGGCTAGTTTTGTGCCTTTTACGGCGCAAACGCGTATGAGTGGAGTCGATTTGGTAGGACGGCAGATCCGCAAAGGGGCTGCACCGGCGATCCGTGCTTATGTGGAGGAGGCAGGAGGAATATTTCCGGAGGCCTTAATCGCCGTCATCGAGGAGGTCTCTCGCAGAGGCAGTACGCCTTTGGTCGTGGCGGAGCAAATAATGATTTCAGAAGCCGCGCCGGTTAAAAAACGCGGGCGTAAAAAGAAAAGTGATCTAGAAGCCAATACCGAGCCTACTGCAAGCAGTGAAGGACAAGCCGAAGCAGAGTACACGACGATCAGCGTATTGGGAGTCGTTGAGCTCAAAGATGTGGTCAAAGGCGGAATAAAAGAGCGCTTCGCCCAGTTGCGCAAAATGGGAATTAAAACAGTCATGGTGACAGGGGATAACCGATTAACCGCTGCAGCGATCGCAGCAGAAGCCGGCGTGGATGACTTTTTAGCCGAAGCGACCCCTGAAGCGAAGCTGGTGACTATTCGGAGTTATCAAGCCGAGGGCAAGTTGGTCGCTATGACCGGAGATGGGACAAATGACGCGCCTGCATTGGCGCAAGCCGATGTGGCGGTAGCAATGAATACCGGCACGCAAGCGGCCAAAGAAGCGGGAAATATGGTCGATTTAGATTCAAATCCGACCAAGCTGATTGAAATTGTCGAGATCGGCAAGCAAATGCTGATGACACGCGGCTCGTTGACCACATTTTCCATTGCCAATGACGTAGCCAAATATTTTGCAATTATTCCCGCGGCTTTTGCGACCACTTATCCGCAGTTGAATATATTAAATGTCATGCATTTGGCCAGCCCTTCTTCGGCTATTTTATCGGCTGTCGTTTTTAATGCCTTGTCGATGGTGGCGCTGATTCCCCTGGCTTTAAGAGGGGTACGATATCGCGCACTAGGTGCAGCAGCACTGTTGCGATGGAATCTTTTGGTCTATGGCTTAGGGGGCATTATCGTACCGTTTATCGGAATTAAAGCCATAGATGTGGTACTTACTGTATTAGGATGGGTATAAATATGAAACAGAACGAGACCATCGCTACCAAAGCATTCGCAGGATTGCGTCCGGCCATCGTATTACTAGCCTTATTAGGCGGACTGACAGGCTTGGTATACCCGTTATTGATGCGCGGTGTGGGGCAGCTGGCTTTCCCTGAAAAAGTAGAAGGCAGTGTGCTGCTACAAGACGGAAAATCGATAGGCTCCAAACTGATCGGCCAGGCCTTTGATGCGCCCCATTACTTTTGGGGGCGCCCTTCTGCGACGACACCAGGACCTTATAATGCGTCGGCTTCCGGCGGATCTAATATGGGGCCGAATAATCCGGCACTTAAAGAAGCAATTCAGGCTCGAGTAGAGGCTTTACGCGCAGCAGAAAGCAAATATACGGCGGATAAAAAACAGCTTAAAAAGCTTGCGGAGGGGTCCTCGATGGCTTCGCAGCAGCCAGAAAGTACGTCAATCCCTGTAGATTTAGTCACCGCTTCAGCCAGTGGTCTAGATCCAGAGATCAGCCCCGCTGCAGCCTACTATCAAGTTGCACGCGTAGCAAAAGCGCGCGCTATACCCCAGGCGCAGGTTAAAACCCTCGTGGCAGCACATATCCAAGCGCGTCAGTTCGGCTTTTTAGGCGAGCCTCGTGTCAATGTATTGGAATTGAATGTGGCATTGGATAAGCTGAAGAAAAAAGTAACCCTAAAGTAGTTCATGCACCCCTTATCTACTCCTTTTGAACGTCCCAACCCGGATACGCTGCTCGATCAATTGCAGCGTGAAGAAGCAAAGCAAAAGCGCGGAAAACTGAAAATTTTCTTCGGCGCTTGCGCAGGGGTGGGAAAAACTTATGCCATGCTGCAAGCGGCCCATGCGCGTGCGCGTGAAGGGGTCGATGTTTTAATCGGCGTCGTGGTCACGCATGGTCGCAAAGAAACCTTAGCATTGCTAGGTCAGCTTGAAGTACTTCCTCCTCAGCGCATTGAGTATCGTGGGCATGTGCTGGAAGAATTTGATCTGGATGCCGCACTGGCGCGTCGACCTGGCGTGATACTCATCGACGAGTTGGCGCATACGAATATGCCTGGCGCTCGACATCAGAAGCGTTGGCAAGATGTCGAGGATATTCTAGAGGCGGGGATAGATGTGTATTCCACGCTCAATGTGCAGCATCTAGAGAGCCTCAACGATATTGTCGGGCAGATCACGGGAATTGAAGTACGTGAAAGAGTGCCGGACCATGTATTTACCGGAGCAGAGGAAACGGTTTTAGTCGACTTGCCCGTAGATGAGCTGCTGGATCGGTTGCGAGCCGGTAAAGTCTATATGCCGCAACAAGCCGAGCATGCTGCACATCATTTTTTTAGAAAAGGGAATCTGATTGCGCTGCGCGAGTTGGCATTAAGGCGCACGGCCGATCGTGTCGATGAACAAATGCGCGCCTATCGTGCAGATCGGGCCATACAGCCAGTATGGCAGGCGCACGAGCGGCTTTTAGTATGCGTAGGGCCTGGGCCCGAAGCGCTAGCTTTGGTGCGCGCAGCAGGCCGTCTAGCACAGAGTTTAAAAGCGGATTGGGTGGCGATCCATGTGGAAACCCCCGCATTGCAGCGGCGCTCCACAGCGCAACGCGCACGTACGCTTGCCGCGTTAAAAATGGCGCAAGAGCTGGGCGCAGAGACATTGATCCTGGAAGAGGCGCAACGACCCGCCGAAGTCGCCACCTTGCTGATGCAATACGCGCAAATGCGCAATGCGACGAAATTGATTGTCGGCGCGTCTTCTAGTCAAAACCGATGGTACAAACTTTGGCATTCTGTTGCACGGGCACTGATGGCGCGTGCGGGTTTGATCGACATCGTGCTGATTGCTGCCGATTCCCTGCAGGGAGGTATGCCCAATGATGCAGGGATGGATACGGCGCGCGATTTAGCTTCTGAGTACGCTACTCCGACGGAGCAGGAGGAAGATCAAGCTAGTTCCGCTCCTCTTGCCGCTCAATCATCCGTTTCCCCCTCTAGCACAGCAAGCAAAGCTAATACGGCTGCGCAGCAACGCGCACCCCATCTTATTTTTTCAAAAATCGCCTCTACAAAGCGCAAGGTCTATCACTTTATAACCGCACTGGCGGTATGTGGTTTTACTACGTTATTGAATAGTGTGTTTTTTCAGCCTTCTGATCTCGCTAACGTCATCATGGTGTATCTGCTTGGCGTGGTCTGGGTGGCAACGCGTCTAGGGCGTTGGCTTGGAGTGATGGCTTCATTGATGAGTATAGCGGCCTTGGATTTCTTTTTTATTCCGCCTCACGGTTCTTGGTCTGCTGCTGGAACACAATATATCCTCACCTTCGTGGGCATGTTGGTGACTTCCTTAGTCATTAGCCAACTCACCGCAAGCTTGCGTCAGCAAGCGTTGCATGCCACGTATCGCGCGCGCCGCATGAGCGCCATGTATGCGATGGCGGGGGAATTAGGGTCTGCATTAACCGTCGAGCAGATTGTAGAAATCGGAAGCCGTCACGTGCATGAAATTTTTCGTGCGCAGGTGGCCATTTTATTGCCGGATAGTGCCGATCATATTCAGCAGAAAATGATGGATCCACGTCCTGATTTTTTATTATCAGATGCGCTGCTGGATTTAGGCATTGCACAATGGGTCTATGATCAGCAAAAACCTGCTGGCGCAGGTACGCAGACGCTTCTGGCAGCATCAGCACGTTATCTGCCGTTACGCGCGCCTATGCGCACACGGGGCGTACTCGCGTTGTTGATGTCCAACCCTAGCCTGCTTGCTTTACCCGAGCAAGGGCATTTACTCGATGCCTTTACGGCACAAATTGCACTAGCACTCGAGCGTGTGCATTACCTAGAAATTGCGCAAGATGCACTTATCAAAATAGAAACAGAGCGCTTGCTTAAAAACGCCTAAATCTCGATTTTGTCGACTTTCGCCTACAATCTACGCTATAGATTGCTAAAAACCCCTTTAAAATGATGCCATTAAGGATTGCCAATTCGGCAATAGACTTCTTTCAAAACCAAGTAGCTAGTATGCTAGGAATGACGCTGCTACAGGGTTTTGAAAGAAGTCTAATCCATTCAGCAGTCAATTCGTTTTTTGTAGAGAGAAAGGACGTACAGCATGGCAATCAGCACGCAAGCGCAGCACAAGGCGAGTGCGCAGACTCCTTATACCTCGCCGGATGCGCATGGGCATTTTGGGCCCTATGGCGGCGTGTTTGTGGCAGAAACGCTTATAGAGCCGCTAGAAGCGCTCAAGAAAGCGTACGAACATTATCAAGCAGATCCTGAATTTATAGCGACGTATCATCAGGAGTTAGCCGAATTTGTCGGCAGACCCTCCCCCGTCTATTTTGCTCGACGTTTAACCGACATCGCTGGTGGTGCGCGCATCTATTTAAAGCGAGAAGATTTAAACCATACCGGCGCGCACAAAATTAATAATGTGATTGGGCAAGCGCTCCTTGCAAAACGCATGGGTAAAACGCGCGTGATCGCAGAGACAGGCGCTGGCCAGCATGGTGTCGCTACGGCGACCATTGCCGCACGATTTGGTTTGGAATGTGTGGTGTATATGGGGGCAGAAGATCGGCGCAGGCAAGCACCCAATGTCGAACGTATGGAGCTTTTAGGTGCTCAAGTGGTATCGGTGGAATCGGGTTCTAAAACGCTCAAAGATGCGTTAAATGAAGCGATGCGCGATTGGGTAACTCATGTAGATAATACGTTTTATATCATTGGCACCGTCGCGGGTCCCCATCCTTACCCGATGATGGTGCGCGACTTTCAGCGTGTCATTGGGGATGAATGCAAAGTACAAATGCCCAAAGCCATTGGACGACAACCTGATGCCATCGTCGCCTGTATTGGAGGAGGGTCAAATGCCATGGGCATTTTTTATCCTTATCTAGAAGAGCACGCGGTACGTTTGATCGGCGTAGAAGCAGCGGGAAGCGGCATAGCCACGGGACAACATGCAGCCTCTTTAAGCGCAGGCTCCCCAGGCATATTGCATGGCAATCGTACCTATGTTTTACAAGATAATGACGGGCAGATTCTCCCAACACATTCGATTTCAGCGGGCTTAGATTACCCTGGCGTGGGTCCAGAGCATGTGTGGCTGAAAGAGACAGCGCGCGCGGACTATGTGAGCGTGACCGATGAGCAAGCATTAAAGGCTTTTCATGTTTGCTGCCGGATGGAAGGGATCATCCCTGCCCTCGAATCGAGCCATGCCCTAGCCTATGCAATGGAATTGGCTGCAACGATGCCCGCTGAACAGGTGATATTGGTCAATTTATCTGGGCGGGGAGACAAAGATATGCAGACCGTGCGCAGCATCCGATCTCAGCAGGCTGAAGAACAGTAATAGCGCATGGTTTTTGTATATTTTGGCCATGAAGGCGGTAGACAAAAGAAAGGGTGTGTCCCATTGCCGTCCTATCCCAAACCCATAGACGGGTGCAGCATGAAGATAGTATGGCCATACCGCATAATGCAATATATTCGGGCACACCCTAGGGTGCTCATTTTCAAGAGCCTATTTTTATAATCGTTGGGATGATGACCTCTTCAAATGCGCAATATTCGGTTCAGGTTGCCGTCGCGGGAGGCGGCATAGTCGGAAAGGCGGTGGCATTAGGCCTGCTGCAGCTTGGGCTGAGTGTGGCGTTGATCGATCCTAAAATGAAGGGTCCTCGTGGAGGTGCGTTGGCATCACCACGGTTTCCTAGAGCCTATGCGTTATCGCCAGGTTCACAAGCCTTATTTGAGCGTTTGCGCGTTTGGCAGGCGTTGGATCCTTCGCTTTTAAGTCCTGTCTATGACATGCGTATTTATGGGCAGTGTACGTCTGCATCCTCATCTGGTACGCATAAGGATCAAAACGCGATATTCCCGTCCCCTAATCGACAACACGATGAGGATACGGCTGACCTGCATTTTTCTGCTTTTGAGGCGAGGGTGCCTGTATTGGCCTGGATTGTGGAGGAGCCGTTGCTGGAATCCGCACTGGATGCGGCACTCTCATTTCAACCGCAGCTTTTACAATGTCCTACGCAGGTTTGTGCACTGCAAACCACGCAACGTGGCGTCACGATCACACTGGAAGATCAGCGTGTGCTGAATGCCGAGTTATTGCTTGGGGCCGATGGCGCGCAGTCTTTTGTGCGCAGTCAAATGGGGGTAGGGCTGGTGCGGCGTGATTATCCCCAAATGGGCGTGATCGCGACATTTCAAACCCAAAAACCGCATGATGAAACGGCCTACCAATGGTTTGACCAGGGCGAAATTCTGGCTTTATTGCCGCTCACAGGCAATCACGTATCGATGGTATGGTCTGCGAAGAAGGAACATGCAAAGGCATTGCTAGCCTTAAATGGGGCTCAGCTTGCTGCTGCAGTGCAGGCAAAGGTCGGGGAGCGATTTGGTCGGCTTGAATGCGTGACTCCTGGCTGGGTGAAAGACACGTCTCCATCACGCGGGTTTCCCCTCTCGCGTTATAGCGTAGATCGTTTGATTGCCCCCTTTATGGCTTTGGTAGGGGATGCCGCTCACGGAATGCATCCCTTAGCCGGGCAAGGTCTCAATTTGGGATTAGGCGATGTATCTACCTTATTAGAAACCCTAGCCCCGTGGCAGGCCACGGCCTTTCAACCATTAGGGGAATGGAGTGTGCTACGTCGCTATGAACGTGCACGGCGAGAGGAGATATCCAAATTACTGTGGGCTACCGAAGGTTTATATCGCTTGTTTTCATTATCAGGACCATGGGCGAAAGGAATACGTAAAGCAGGGATGGTGTGCTTGAATCGCTCCTCTTTTTTAAAGCGTCAGCTTATTGCTCAGGCATTAGGAGGGCATTGAATATTTAAATAGCCAGGCTATTTAAATATTCAATGCCCGCTGATACTGAATCGCTTCCGCAATATGGGGGGAGCTAGGCTGTGGAGCGTTGCATAAATCGGCAATAGTACGGGCAATTTTTAGGATGCGATGGTAGCGTCTGGCAGACCAGCCGAATTTTGTTGCTGTATTGTGTAAGAGTGTACAGCCGGATGTATCGGGTTGACAGTATTGATCGATATCCTGGCTGCTTAATGTGGCATTGAGTCGTTTTTGGCGCACTATTTGCCCATTGCGCGCGGCGGCTACACGTTGGGCAATCATCGCACTGGTTTCGGCTTGAATAGAATGGCGATGCGTAAGTTCCAAAGGAGTGAGCGCGGGAACGTCAATTTGTAAATCTATTCGATCTAGTAGTGGGCCGGAGAGGCGCTGCTGGTAGCGTTTGGCTAGGTCTGGTGTGCAGCGGCATCGCCCACTAGGGTCCCCCAACCATCCGCAAGGGCAGGGATTCATAGCCGCAATAAGTTGACAGGCAGCAGGAAATTGCGTTTGCGCGCCGGCGCGGGAGATCGTGATACACGCCGATTCAAGTGGCTCACGGAGCATGTCCAGGACATGTCGGCCAAATTCAGGAAGTTCATCTAAAAAAAGCACGCCGTGATGCGCTAGCGTGATTTCACCTGGTTGTGGAGGATTTCCTCCGCCTACGAGTGCTGCAGCGCTAGAAGAATGGTGTGGGGCGCGAAAAGGACGCTGTCGCCATTGCGCTGTGCTAAAGCCGCTAGCCTGACGGCTGAGTAATGCAGCGCAGTCGAGCGCTTCTGTATCGGAGAGAGGCGGTAAGATGCTGGGCAAACGCGCGGCTAACATCGATTTTCCGGAGCCAGGTGGGCCAATCATCAGCAGATGATGCCCCCCTGCTGCAGCTATTTCTAATGCGCGTTTAGCCGTGATATGTCCAATGACGTCTGCTAAATCGAGGAGTGTATTTTCTGGTGTGCAGGAGTTGATATTGTCGGATTCTAAAGGAAGTAGCTTTGCATCCGCTTGATCGGATAGATGCGCACATAACTCTAAGAGCGTGGTAGCGCCAAAAACGCGGATGCCAGGAATGAAAGCCGCTTGCATAGCGCTGGCTTGCGGCAGATAGATTTCTGGGCAGCTGCGTACAGAAAGCGGGGGAAGCGCATTATGTATAGAGGCATTCGCACCGTGGGCTTGTACTACGGCGGGATTTGGAGGCCGGGTGTGTGAAGTGCAATGGACGCGCTGATGCGAATATGCCAGCCCACACGCTATGGCAAACGCGCCACGTATAGGCCGCAGTGCACCTGTGAGAGAAAGCTCGCCGGCAAATTCGCGGCCTTCTAAGGCAGTGAGGGGCAATTGTCCGCTAGCCGCTAGAATACCTAAGGCAATCGGTAAGTCAAAATGGCCGGATTCTTTAGGTAAATCAGCAGGAGCCAGGTTGACGGTGATGCGGCGCACAGGGAATTCAAATTGACAATTTTGTAATGCTGCACGTACACGCTCACGACTTTCTCGCACCTCAAGATCCGGCAGTCCAACAATAGAAAATGCAGGTAAGCCATTGGCCAAATGCACTTCCACCGTGACCTCTGGAGTACTAGCAGCTGCTAAGGCACGGCTCTGTACTACGGCAAGTGGCATGCTGCTTCTCCTAAGATACTAAACAGGTTCTACTTACCAACGCGTAGGGAGAGCCGTTATTTCTTCAACAAGCTTTCTAATTGATTGACGCGTATTTCCAGCGCTTCCAACTTAGCCCGCGTGCGCTCCAGGACGTGTTTTTGGAGATCAAATTCCTCGCGTGTGACGATATCTAATTTGGCAAGGCCTTGCTTAAACACTCCATCTACTTGCTGTTTAATATCTTGTACAGGAACGCTGCGCAGGAGGTCGGTAATTTTGAGTTGAATATCTTCGAACAATGTTTTGGGATCCATGATGTATCAGCAGAATGGGTAAAATCGTTAAGAGAGATCAGAAACAGCCTGCAATGTAGCATGTAGCGAGAGGCATGGAATAGTAAATAGTTACACTTGGCCATTTGGCTGAATGTGCTTTGACGAGGAAAGTGAGAGTACAGCCATTGCGCTATACCGATCCATAACTCCATTTTCTACAATTTGCGTAACTTCAGTTATTAAAAATAATTCATAGAATAGTGATTCTATAAATATATTAAGAAATGTCAGTAATCATTTTTTAAAAGGTAATGTATATATAAATAGACCACTTTTGCAATGCTATGCTAAATATGGTTTGAGATTGCAGCAATCCTGAATGAAGATGTATCTCATCGTTCGTGAGAGAAAATTATTATTTAATAGATGAATTATATTTATTTTTTAAAATTTTCAGAGGGATTTGTGGATATATATACTAATTACTCAAGCTTTTGCTGCGCACCTAAGTTTTCAGAATTTTATAAAAATATCGATACTTTTTGTGCTGAAGAATATTGTACAAGCGAAGAGTTAAGTGACGAAGAAAATACTTACTTGCTGCAAGAAAAAATACTGTCGCTGCCAGATATTCACAATAGCGGAGTATCTAAATTAAAATCTAAAATGGATTTATTATATTCATATAATGAACAAATATTATTATATGAATTGGAAACTAATATTATAAATATTGTAAATTGTGATTATGCAGATTTTGAAGATTTGTATGATGATTTAGAAAATGCCATTTTCGATGAAAGATATATGGACGTTTTTGAGTGCTTTTTAGGCTCAGATTTATTGCATAAAGAAAGAATATGGACATTTTTTAATACGATATTAAATAATGTGCATCGAAACCAAAAGGCAGTAGAGATGTGCCTGAGTGAAATATTCGATATCAACCCTACCGCGATATGGGTTTTAAAACAGAGCTTGGCGCAATTACACTTGCATGATGTGGTTTGATAAACAATATATAGTGCCGAGCCTTTAATGTTGCCCAGTACTTCCAAATCCGCCAGCACCACGCTCACTGTCTGTAAATTCATCCACTATACGAAATTCTGCCTGCATGACTGGGACGATGACCAGTTGGGCGATGCGTTCAAAAGGTTGTATCGTGAAGGCTTCTGATTTGCGATTCCAGGTAGAAATAAGCAGTTGGCCTTGGTAATCGGAATCGATGAGGCCGACTAAATTGCCTAATACAATCCCATGTTTATGTCCCAGCCCTGAACGAGGCAGAATCAAGGCGGCATAGCCTGGATCGGCGACATGGATGGCTAGCCCTGTAGGAATAGCGATCGCTTCGCCTGGTGCTAAGGTAAGCGGTGCATCGAGGCAGGCGCGTAAATCTAGCCCAGCACTGCCGGTTGTGGCGTAGTGGGGGAGTTGGTCGCGCAGGCGTTCATCTAATATGCGTAGATCGATTTTCATGGCAGGGGTAGTAAGGTAAAAGGAAAGCGAATCCGATGGGCTATAACGATGCAAATTGATAAGGCCTTTATTGCAGCAAGCGTTCTTCGCTGATTTTCTCGGTGTTGGAGGAGGGTTGTTGGGCTCGACCCACAGGGAGGGCAACAGGAGGATTTTTTTGCATCCTGAGCGCAATTTCCTCGATCAATTGGTGTGCTAGAACATGTTTGCTGGCACGAGGTAAAACGGTTGCGCCTTCATGATCAAAGAGGACTAATTCATTATCATCCGCTCCAAAGGCAGCAGGACATAAATTGCCTACTAAAAGAGGAATATTTTTGTGGAGCCGTTTAGCTTGGCTATGTGCTTCGAGGGCTTCGCTTTCTGCTGCAAACCCTACGCAAAACGGAGGCTTGGGTAGGCGGGCAACTTGCGCGAGGATGTCTGGATTTTCGACTAACAATAAAGAGGCTGGTGGAGTATGCGGCTTTTTTTTGATTTTTGCTGTTTGGACATTTTGGATGCGCCAGTCTGCCACGGCAGCTACTGAGATAAAAAGGTCGGCATCATCTACGCTGGCAAGCACAGCATCGAGCATTTGTTGGGCAGTCACTACGTCTTCGCGCTCAACGCCCCAGGGTGTGGGGAGCGTAGTGGGGCCTGCAATCAGTTTGACTTTGGCGCCGCTCGCTATGGCTGCACGGGCAATGGCAAATCCCATTTTTCCGCTGGAGCGGTTCATGAGACCTCGTACAGGGTCAATGGGTTCGAATGTCGGTCCAGCCGTGATGAGGACGCGGCGACGCGCTAACCGTTTTGAGTGGAGATGTGCGACTAGAGCTTCGTAAAGGATTTCTGGTTCCAGTAATCGCCCTTCTCCCGTTTCTCCACAGGCTTGAGAGCCGGTATCTGGACCTAAAAAAAGGACGCCATCGCTTCGAAGCTGGGCAATATTGCGTTGGGTAGCCGGGTGCGACCACATTTGCCGATTCATTGCAGGGGCTACGAGCAAGAGAGGATGAGGCGTGGTGCGCGCTAAGCAGAGCGTGGACAGTAAATCATCGGCTATGCCCTGCGCGAGTTTGGCTAAGCAGTTTGCCGTGGCAGGAGCAATGAGGATGGCATCGCTCGATCGCGCTAGATGGATATGGGGCATGGCATCGCCCATATCGGTCATATCGCTATGGTCAGTAAATACGGGTTGACCAGACAGAGCCTGCATCGTCGTGGGGGTGATAAAGCGCGTGGCTGCTTGCGTCATGACCACTTGCACTTGCGCACCTGCCTGTTTTAAAAGGCGTGTGAGTTCAGCCGATTTATAACAGGCAATGCCGCCTGTTAAACCCAGTACGATGCGTTTGTTAAGAAGTTCCATAGTGTACAGAGAAATTTCCAAAAGCAAGGAGCGATCCGCCAGTGATCGCTATGCAGGAAAGAAGGACACAATGCTTTGAAGACACCGTGAGCAAAATTCTACAACGCCAATACCGCTGCGGTCTTTGTCAAAAAACTATTGTGCACGCCGCACGCGACGTAATTCATCGATAATCAATAAAAAGGCCCCGCAGGTAATAGCAGTATCCGCCAAATTAAAAGCAGGCCAATGCCAATGACCCGCATGAAAATCTAGAAAATCGATCACATAGCCATAGCGTATCCGATCGATGACATTGCCCAATGCCCCGCCCAGAATTAAAGAAAGGGCTGTACAAAAGAGGCGTTGATGGGCATATCGTTTGAGTAAGTACACGATGAAAAGCGCGGCAATAAGGCCAAAAGCACTGAGTCCCCAACGTTGCCATCCTCCCGCATTAGCCAGAAAGCTAAATGCAGCGCCTTGGTTATGCAGTAAAAACAAGTTGAAGAAAGAGGTAATTTCTTGCGCAGAGGCGTAGCGGTGTAACTGCGATACGGTGATCTTACTGAGTTGATCGAAGATGATCACTACGATGGCTACACATAGCCATTGCCACACGTTTCCACTATGACTCGTACGCGGGAGGGCACTTGCTTGTGCCGGCTTGTTCCGACCAGATTCTTTGGAGGTCTTGACGATTTTCCCCATGGTTTTTCCATAATAAATTAAAGTGCGCTCAATAGCATGACCGCATTAGACCTCTTTCGCAGCTCCGTAGCGGTGTCATTCCTCTCAGCCAGCGGTAGGTTGGTGGTGACGAAGGAACTCCAACATGCACGCCATGGCGTCCTGGATGATCCGCTTACGATTATCTAAAAGCAACCATTAAAAGTCAGCGGTACGCATGTTGGGGTTCCGTATTTGATTCAATTCGTCACCACCAACCTACCATACCGCCTACCCGGTTGCTAAAGAGGTCTAGTGTTTATGCCGCCTGCCTTTGCAAGGCTTTTTTTGCTTCCGAGCTGCCAAATAGATGGGTATTGCAGCGTGCGCATAAAGTAGGGTGTTGTATATCTTCGCCCACGTCGTGTTGATAGTGCCAGCAGCGCTCACATTTTTGATAAGGGGAGGCGCGAACATGAATCGCTTCTTCGCTGGCGCTGAGTACGCGTGTGAGCGTGGCTTCTGACGTAATCAATACAAATTTGAGATCTCCTTGCAAGCTGGCCAGGGCCTCATAGCGTTCACCACTGGCATGAATTTCAACATGAGCCTGTAAGGAGGATCCTATCTGGTTCACGCTAGAGGCGCTTGTGCGTGCATCTTCAAGCGCTTTCGTCACTGCGCTGCGTGCTTCCCGAATATGGGTCCATTTTGCTAAAAGTGCAGGAGTATCGGGAATTTCTGGATAGAGGTAGTGGGTTTCCGTGAAAAGGGTAATCGCATCGGGATTCAGGACTTTCCAAGCTTCTTCTGCCGTGAATGACAAGATGGGCGCCATGATCCTAAGCAAACCTTGTGTGATGTGATAGAGCGCGGTCTGTGCTGCGCGGCGCTGTGGATCATCTGGAGCATGCGTGTAGAGACGGTCTTTAAGGATATCTAAATAAAATCCCCCCAGATCTTCTGAGCAAAAATTTTGCAATAACGTGACTATGGGATGGAATTCATAGCGCTCGTAATGCGCTAATACATTTTTTTGTAGTGACGCGGTGAGTGCGACCGCATAGCGGTCTATATCTAGCCACTCTGCAGGAGGAAGCGCTTGGGTTGCGAAGTCAAAATCCGAGAGGTTGGCAAACAAAAAGCGCAGCGTATTGCGTATACGTCGATAGCTTTCTGTGACCCGTTTTAAAATTTCATCAGAGATCGATAATTCGCCGGAATAGTCGGTAGAAGCAACCCATAGCCGGATAATTTCAGCTCCAGATTGCTGCACAATCGTTTGGGGAGCAATGATATTGCCCAGGGATTTGGACATTTTTTTGCCTTGCCCATCGACACAAAAACCGTGCGTGAGGAGCGCTCGATAAGGCGCGTGGCCATCGAGCATCGAAGCAGTAAGTAAGGAAGAATGGAACCAGCCACGATGTTGATCCGAGCCTTCGAGATAGAGATCCGCAGGAAAGCGCAGTTTGCTTGCGTGCGAACCCCGCAGAACATGCCAGTGCGTCGTGCCGGAGTCAAACCATACATCAAGGGTGTCGCGGCTTTTTTCATAGTCTTTGGCATCGTCACCGAGCACGTCTTGCGCGGTGAGTGTTTGCCAAATTTCAATGCCGTGTTGTTCCACTTGTTGCGCTACACGCTCTAAGCCTGCCTGGGTTTGCGGATGCAATGCTCCTGTTTCTTTATGGATCCAAAAGGGCATGGGAACGCCCCACTGACGCTGGCGCGAGAGTGTCCAATCAGGACGGTGCGCTAGCATGCTAGTCAGGCGCTGACGTCCCCAGCTGGGAAAGAACTGAGTCGCTGCCGCACCCTCTAAGGCAAGAGTGCGTAGGCTTTTTGTTTCACCCTGCGCGATGCGATCTATTCCTGCAAACCATTGCGAGGTGGCTCGGTAAATGAGCGGTGATTTATGCCGCCAGCAATGCATCGTGCTGTGCGGGCGCTTTTCTGCTTTAAAAAGGGTGCCTACTTCTTTAAGCGCATCAATAATCTGAGGATTGGCTTTCCAGATGAATTGTCCTCCAAAGAGCGGAAGACTATCGACATAGCATCCGTTACCTAAGACCGGATTAAGGATGTCTGCATCTTGAAAGCCATGCGCTTTATGGGTTTGAAAATCTTCTAATCCATAAGCCGGTGCACTGTGTACGATGCCGGTTCCCGTATCTAGCGTGACATAGTCTGCAAGCTGAATAGGGCTAGTGCGTTGATAGCCCGCATGTGCTTTGGAGAGCGGATGATGAAAACGTAAATCTTTTAAAGCATGCCCAGGCGCATGAGCAATAGTTTTTCCTGTTAATTCGTAGGCTTGCAGGCAAGCGTCAACCCGTTCGGTCGCCAGCAAAAGGCGCCCTCGCGGGGTATCGACTAAACTGTAATTCACCTCAGGGTGCACTGTGAGAGCTTGGTTTGCCGGAAGCGTCCAGGGAGTTGTCGTCCAGATGATGAGATGACCTGTTGTATGGTCTGCGAGTTCTAAACCAAAAGCCTGGCTGACTTTTTCCGGTTCGGCAAATTCAAATGCTACATCGATGGCCCAGTCGACTTTATCTTGGTATTCGACTTCGGCCTCTGCCAGTGCAGAGCCACAATCAAAGCACCAATTGACTGGTTTGAGCCCTCGAAACACGTAGCCTTTCTGCAGTATGGCGGCTAACGCGCGAATCTCGCCCGCTTCGTTTGCGTGGGCCATGGTTTGATAAGGATCATTCCAGTCGGCCAGGATACCCAGTCGCTGAAACTCTACTTTTTGTCGCTCAATTTGTTCAGCGGCATAAGCGCGGGCACGGCGTTGTACTTCTGCAGTGGCTAATCCTCGACCATACTTCTTTTCAATTTGCACTTCGATAGGCATGCCATGGCAGTCCCAACCCGGTACATAGGGGGCATCAAATCCGGCAAGCGTGCGAGATTTGATAATCATATCTTTTAAGATTTTATTGATCGCATGGCCTAAGTGAATATCGCCATTTGCATAAGGAGGGCCATCGTGCAATATAAAAGTAGGGCGTCCTTTACAAGCTGCTCGGATCGTTTCATATACCTGTTTTTCTTGCCATTCTTTAATCCATTGCGGCTCGCGTTTGGGCAGATTGCCGCGCATAGGAAACGGGGTATCTAGGAGATTGACGGGGTATTTTTCAGAAGAAGGAGCGTCGCTCATAATGACCTTAATGACTTGCAAGAAGAGAGTACGGAAGAGGACCAAGGGGGCGCTCTTGTAGTAAATCAAAATATTGTCGGGCGTCTTGCACGTCTTGTGCTATCGCCTGGGTGAGCATATCGAGAGATGCATAGTGTTGCTCATCCCGTAATTTTTTGAGAAATTCGACGCGTATGCATTTGCCGTAAGCATCGCTTTCCCAATCAAGGATATGCACTTCTAGGAGCGCCGATGCGGAGGATGTTACGGTAGGCCGTGTGCCCAGGCTGGCTACTGCTTTCTTGGGCGTATCGCCTAGCCCATGCACCAGTACGACAAAAATACCTGCGAGTACAAATTTAGGCGTGGCATATCTGGGTGAAGCCAAACGGATATTTAACGTTGGAAAACCCAGTTGCCGACCCAATTTTTGGCCATGAATCACATGGCCACTGAGCGTACACGCATGTCCTAATAACTCGCGCGCCGTCTCTAACTGCCCGCTCTGTAATGCGCAACGAATCGCTGAACTAGAGATGCGCTCTGCGTTAGCACTATGAATCGTAGGGATTGAGACGGCTTCAAAACCATATCGCTCGCCATAAGACTGTAATAACGCAAAATCGCCACGCCGATGTGCGCCATATCTAAAGTCATCGCCTACACCAACCCAAACTGCTTGCATACTATGGACAATCACCTGCTCAATAAAATGCTCAGGCATTTGTGCCGCAAACTGCGTATTAAAAGGGAGTATGACTACGCGATCCACTTGGCATCTGCGGAGTTGGTCCATTTTGTCACGTAATAGCCCAATACGCGCATTACCCCGCGCATTACCCCGAGTAAGCTGAAAAAATTCACTAGGATACGGCTCAAAGGTCATCACGCATAAAGGAATTCCGCGAGCCACCGCCGCCTCACGAGCAAAAGCAATCAAGGCCTGATGACCCCGATGCATGCCATCAAAATTACCGATGGTAAGTGCACACGGCACACGATGAGAAGGGCTTGGAAGCCTATGGAAAATTTTCACACGAAAACACTTGCGGGATGAACCTGCTTTTTAATGAGTGAAGATGGACAACGTGTACTTTTAAAGTTTGAAGTGGGGCTTTGGAACGAAAACCGCATTCTGCACACACTATGACATTTTTTATCGAAAAGGGGCGATTATAAGGCTTGCGCGGACTCGAGGGAGTATCGTTTTAGTAGACGCTATGAATGAAAAATAATATCCATAGCGATGAAAAATGGATGCAGAGTGGAGTGATCTAGTTTTTGGGGATAGAGTCAGTCGAGGCTGAATGCGCCGCGCCCGTGTAGTGGATCAAACGGGATAGGCATCAGGACATCAGAAGTGCAGCAAGACCGCATCGATATTTAGGACTATTTTGCGGTAAATACCTTAGATGGGATGTATGTTCTCGTGACGCAACGGTCTGTGCGCAAAGAAAAGCATGGATAACTTTAAGCAATTACACAAAATTAAAAAAGCCTTTGTCAATCAAAGGCTTATAAGTGGCGTATTGGGTGGTGCGTTGGCAATGTATTGATAATGATGGTGCCGGTTGCAGGACTCGAACCCACTACCTGATGATTACAAATCAACTGCTCTACCTGATGAGCTAAACCGGCATATCCATATGTGATGGAAGGATTGAAACGAGAAACGATTCCCGTTTTCTTCATATGTTTAGCGGAGTACCAAAATCGCTCAAACCCGTTACGAATAACGGTTTTAAACCAGAGGCCCGCTGATTAATGCTCCTCGTAGGAACCTAATAGGCGGCAAATATTAACATATATATTGCTCATCAAGCAACGAAATACCTTACTGTCTTTGGCCGTAAGGTATTTTTAAGTGTGGGGAGCAGACTGCTTTGCCAGAACCTAAAAATAGGGGCGCAGGAGTAGTGGTCGATACCAGGCAGGCTTCCATGCTGCTAGGCTATCTGTGGTGTATTAGTCAATCTGGTGAGGATGTCAACAGAAGCTTTAAAGTTGTGCTTCGTTTGAGAGTAAGGTATTTCGCGATGTGTGGAGAGGGTGTGTGCACTTATCGTATGTAATAGGAGAAAAGAAAACGCGATTTAGAAAGGTCGGCGGGCAAGTCATCTAAAAATTGAACTCAAACAGCGAGCGCACATCATGTCTAATAAAGTAAATAGCGCTTTTCCTGAGGGAAGCCATCTCGCCGCTTTAGGTTCTGCCTCTGGAGCTATATCCAGTCATCCTGTTGTTCAGAATAAAACACTTAGTGCTCCTCATCTAGGAGGGTTGTCTCCTTTTGTGGCGAGGCTCCCTCTGTCTATGCAGGTGCCGCTTCATACTCCTATATATCCGCCTTTCAATGACCCTCGAGCGGTTTTAGCACGTC
>JASSUL010000019.1:0-23677 GCA_031963005.1 Mycoavidus cysteinexigens
ATATCGATCAAAAACTCGAGCAACTCGCCAAAGCGCAGCAAGATGAAAAAGATCGAAGAATTGCGGAGCTTGAAAAACAGTTAGCTAAAAAAGATGCATTAATAGAAAAATTAATATTAGATAAATTAGCATAAAAGCAGTTTTTTTAATTTCAGCATCTAGAAACTCATAAAAAAATCCCTATTCTCATATTAGCCCTTTCATCAGAAAGGGCTTCTTTACGTGTGTTGAAATCTATAACTATCAATAAACCTAATGTAAAAGCTTTATGCCATAAAACTGACTGTGTTGGATGCTTCAAATTTAATATGCTGCACTCCTTGAAATGAAAAATATTTTCATAAAGAGATCAGCATGAATATATTACATTCAGAAGAAATACGAAAATTAGAATTTGCAATGCGCGGCTGGTTTAATTAATTAGAAGAAGCTTCATAGATGATCAATAATGGTCATCAGCGGCCATTTGAGTGTCCATTGCAAGAAGTGATAAGAAAAATAAAAAATATTCTCACTGAAGCAAAAAGGGATGGTGGAGAAATAACTTTTGACGAGTTCAAAATTATCTGTGCAGATAAAGCTAAAAATATATTTAAATATCAATTATCTCATTATAAAATTATCCGAATAGACATATTATGAAGCAACTGAGCCTAGGGGAAAATTGATTTAAAGAACTTCTCAAAAAAACATCTTTAATTTGTGCAATTTACATCCGCTTCATTTCCAAAAAATGGAAGCCCTTAACTGTCCGCCAAAAGAAGTCAATTCCATAGGGCATATACCCTACAAGCAAAGCAGCCTGTTTCAGTGCTTTATATGCTGGTGCAGCACGCTCTAAAAATTATAAAAACACACTTTGAAATAAGTACACCGCCTTATCGCCAAAGGTATCGATTCTTCTAATACTCCGTCTTATTTCCCACCATCACAAAAAGAACTTCCTATGCTTGCACGCTTTTCTGCTCGAGTAACTGAATTCATGCACTCCTCTGCTACGGCGCTTAAACGTGGTGAAGCCGCATTACAGCAAGCGGAGGATCATCAAAACAATCGAGAATTTGAGCAAGCACAAAGCTGCCTCTATACCGCCAAAGCCGCTTTAAAGCATGCAATGCCTACTGAAGAAGAAGCGGAAATCCGACCACTACTGGCGCAGGTCTACCAGAAACAAGCCGAACTTTTGCAACATCAAGAAGGCTTTGATGTGGATGTTGTGCGTGAGCGCTATACGCGCGCATTGGAATATTTTGCCAATTGTACGGATTCGGTCAGTTTGACGCGCAAAGTCGAAGTGCAAAGAAGATTGATTCTTTTGCCAGGCAGCTCTGGTATTGCTCAAATAGCGCGTGCGTTGTGGGAGCAGAGTCAGCAGGAGCCGGAGGTGAAAGAAACAGCATTACTCAATACACGGGATTTGGTGAATGATCTGGCTGCGCTGGACTTTTTAGCTAAACGGGTAAAGCAGTATCCTACCTTTGCAGCACACCTACATCAGTGGATAGAAGCTTCAAAAGCCATAAATGCACCGGTAACGACAGGCGCGGCCAATGCCATCACCATCTTAGTGCGAGCTGGTGTCCAATTTAATGGGGCGGATTTACGAGGGATACGCGTTCCCGGCGCGGATTTGAGTTTTGGGGTATTTGATTATGCACAGTTACAAGGTGCGGATCTACGCAATACTTCTCTTCGTGCTATTTGGCTCCGTCAGGCCGATTTACGGGGTGCCAAGATGGAGGGGGTGCAGTTTGGTGACTTGCCTTTGATCCAGGAAGAGAGAGAGGTCGGTGCCTGCGCCTACTCTCCAGATGGAAGAACCTGTGCAGTAGGACTGTATAACGGCAACATCCATCTCTATAACACGCAGAGCTGGGAGAAAATCGGCACGTTAAC
The DNA here is from genome assembly GCA_031963005.1 of Mycoavidus cysteinexigens. Classification (GTDB taxonomy): domain Bacteria; phylum Pseudomonadota; class Gammaproteobacteria; order Burkholderiales; family Burkholderiaceae; genus JASSUD01. The sequence continues at coordinate 1,897 of JASSUL010000019.1, forward strand.
GGGCCATACTGACTGGGTTAGTAGCGTGGTGTATTCGCCGAATGGTAAGCAGATTGCCTCGGGGAGTTGGGATAATACGGTGCGAGTGTGGGATGCGGACTCTGGGGCGCTTATCGCTACTTTAAAGGGCCATACTAGCATTGTGAGTAGCGTGGCGTATTCACCGAACGGTCAGCAGATCGCCTCGGGGAGCGATGATCATACGGTGCGGCTGTGGGATACAGCCTCTGGGGCGCTTACCGCCATTTTAACGGGCCATACTAACTATGTTAATAGTGTGGTGTATTCACCGAACGGTCAGCAGATCGCATCGGCGAGTCATGATCATACGGTGCGGCTGTGGGATACAGCCTCTGGCGCGCTCACTGCCACTTTAACAAGCCATACTGATGTGGTTACTAGCGTGGTGTATTCGCCGAGCGGTCAGCAGATCGCCTCGGGGGGTAAGGATAATAAGGTGCAGCTGTGGGATGCAGCATCAGGGGCGCTTACCGCCACTTTAAGGGGCCATACTGACATTGTTACTAGCGTGGTGTATTCGCCGAGCGGTGAGCAGATCGCCTCGGGGAGTTGGGATAATACGGTGCGGCTGTGGGATGCGCGCTCTGGGGCGCGTATCCGCGCTTCAACGAGCCATACTAACAGGGTTAGTAGCGTGGTGTATTCGCCGAATGGTCAGCAAATCGCCTCAGGGAGTTGGGATAATACGGTGCGGCTGTGGGATGCGCGCTTTGCTCAGTTTAGCCGCAATGTAATCGGCCATACTAAAAAGGTTACTAGCGTGGTGTATTCGCCGAACGGTGAGCAGATCGCCTCGGGGAGTGATGATCATACGGTGCGGCTGTGGAATGCAGCCTCTGGGGCGCTTACCGCCACTTTAAGGGGCCATACTGACATTGTTACTAGCGTGGTGTATTCACCGAACGGTCGGCAGATCGCCTCGGGGAGTGAGGATAATATGGTGCGAGTGTGGGATGCAGCCTCTGGGGCGCTTACCGCCACTTTAGCTGGCCATATTAACTATGTTACTAGCGTGGTGTATTCGCCAAATGGTCAGCAAATCGCCTCAGGGAGTTGGGATAATACAGTGCGGCTGTGGGATGCAGACTCTGGGGCCCTTATCGCCACTTTAACGGACCATACTGGCGTGGTTAGTGGCGTGGTGTATTCGCCGAGCGGTGAGCAGATCGCCTCGGGGAGTGAGGATAATACGGTGCAGCTGTGGGATGCAGACTCTGGGGCGCTTACCGCCATTTTAATAGGCCATACTAGCTGGGTTAGTAGCGTAGTGTATTCGCCGAATGGTGAGCAGATTGCCTCGGGGAGCCAGGATCATACGGTGCGACTATGGGATGCAGACTCTGGGGCGCTTACCGCCATTTTAATAGGCCATACTGGCTGGGTTAGTAGCGTAGTGTATTCGCCGAACGGTGAGCAGATCGCTTCGGGGAGCCAGGATCATACGGTGCGGTTGTGGGATGCAGCATCTGGGGAGCTTACCGCCACTTTAACCGGCCATACTAAGGAGGTTCATAGCGTGGTGTATTCGCCAAATGGTCAGCAAATCGCCTCAGGGAGTAGGGATAATACGGTGCGGCTGTGGGATGCAGCATCAGGGCGGTGTTTGGCAGTGATTCGAGGTTTCAATGGATATGTCAACAGTCTCGCTTGGAAGGTCGCCTCAGACAACCAGTACTTAGTGGCTGGTAGTGAAGATAAATCAGTTCGTATGTGGCAAGTGATAGAAGCAAAAGGTCACTATCAGGCGCGCTTGTGCTGGAGTTCAACGCACGAAGTACTTACTGTAACAGATGCCTCTATCCAAGAAGTGCAAGGCTTAAACCCGGTCAATAAGCAACTCTTGGAGCAACGCGGGATAGTGGGTAGACCCTCTCATGTAGCATGATGGAATAAAAAGAGAAGTGCCAGGCTTTTTTGAGTGAGGAGGAGGTGTAGTAGTTCCAACCAGATCTGCCGTAATGCACTCAACATTGTGGTAGTGAATATGGTTGCTCTGACATGCCTAAAGGTGTGTGATGCCAATCAGCACGGGAGATGTATGTCGCCAGCACACAGCAAGGCACCTTTCCAGAGAGGGTGACGTCTCCTCCACAAAAATATAACACCTCAAAAACGACTACAGGCAGCAATAGCAATAATCTAGGTTCTACCAGTATGGTAGCCGAAGTCTTTGAGGCTGGAGCGCGCACAACCCAATTTTCCACTCAACCCCTTTCTATGCGTGCTCCTGCACAAGTGATGCGCATTTGGATTGCACCGTTGGAAGACAAACAGGGGGATTTAATGGTTTCTGGTTATATCTACACCGAGATCGAGCCTCGGCGGTGGGGAATCGCAAACCGTATGTTCAACCATGAGCCGGTACTTAGGCCGCTACAAGCGGTGGCACTGCAGCCTTTATCTGAGATAGGCACAACCCATGAAACAAAGCACGATCATTGAATCAGAAGTTACACAGACATGGGATAGCGTATTGCCTTTGCGTTTACCCCTTCCTGTGTTGTTAGTATTTGCCTGCCTTATATCCGTACTGTTCACGGTGAAGTGGCCCCCAAAAGTTGGATATCTAATCTAACTTTTTGGTTTTTTTTCATGAGTAAGCACAGTAGGGAATTGAAGCTAAAAGTTGGTCACGACTTATTTGTCTGGTCAAGCTGGTTACAGAGAAGTGGGTCAGCAATAACGTGTATTAAAATCTATAACTATCAATATAGTCATCAGCTGCCATTTGAGTGTCCATTGCAAGAAGTGATAAGAAAAGTAAAAATATTCTCACCGAAGCAAAAAGGGATGGTGGAGAAATAACTTTTGACGAGTTCAAAATTATCTGTGCAGATAAAGCTAAAAATATATTTAAATATCAATTATCTCATTACACCAATATGATCTTTAAATCAATAAAACCCATCACGATTGCTATTTTGTTAGGCGCCATTTGTTGCTTTGGTAATGCTTACCTCCCTTCCCATATCCACCATGTATCTGTTGAAAGCCTGGGAAGTTATTGAAGAAGCGCTCGTCTATTTACACGATGTCACGCAAGAAATAGACACGTTTTTAGAAGAGGTTGAGCTGATTGCGCAAACTAAATCATCCACGTTCTATTGGCCCGTAGCGATGATTGTAGTGGGGGTGTTGAGCGTCCTGATGGTGCAAGCGGCCGAAGTGACAGGGTTCGCCGTGGGACTAATATCAATTCTATCTGCGTGCTTTATAGCGTGTTTGTGTTTCATCCGTGTATGGTCTGAGCGCAATGCCGTCCAAACTCTGGCGCAGTGGAAAAAACGGCAAAGGCAATGACATACGTTGGAGAAATATTTGACGTTGTTTTGGTGGGGAGAGATGGTTAAAGAAAAGCGTAACTACCTGGTTGAATAAAATTATTTTTTAAATAAGCCTATAAATTACTAAATATTTAAAATATAAGCATTTTTCTGTATATTTTTAATATTTATTGATTATTTAAGATGCTCAATTAGATAAAAAAGGAAGTGTGAGTAAAGAGAGTGAGGAAAACGTACCCGAGTGACGTAAGTCGCGAGCAATTTATTTAGATTTCAGGAATAGGAAAAATAAGTAATTTTTATCATGGTATGCATATTTTGACCTGCGGTGGCAGCAATATTGTGCCCCTTTGAGGATAAAAAGGTCTGATCCTATCTGTCCATGGAGCATGTATGCAGCCTGTGGCACCCATTGCCAATGCTACCTATATTTCAGGTTTTTCCTCTAATACAACGCAGGGGCATTCTGTTTACAGTAGTCGAAAAGAAAATAAAATTAAAGAAACGTTACACGAAGAAGAAGCTAGCAACATTCATTTAAAACCCTTTCCCAATATGATCAGTGGCTCTTCCCAGATAATTGAGGCAAGGCCTCGGCACAAGGTAGTCTATCGGATAAATTAACCACTTCGATTGATGATGCTGAGAAGAGGCTAGACGAAGAGGGATGCAAACAATTTAATTGAGCACGGCCTTAAAATACATTCCTCAAAACAGAATAGAGCAGAGCAGGCAATCTTGTAAGAATAAAAAGAATGTACTGTACAAGAGAAAGTGCATAGTAGATTTTTTGAAGAATCAAAGGCTTTTAATAAAGGTATTATAGAATTTGTAAAAGGGATCGAACGTCCCCTAAAAGCTTTGCTTTTAAATCGACTGAAAATACATAAGGGGAAAGAAAAGGCAATCTCATTAAATAATGTGGATGAAGAAGAGCGCACTGTTCTAGAGAAATTAAAATTTTTCAATAAAGATATCTTGAATTTGGTCCAGAATATTGACAAATTTCTCGCGAAAAACCCTCTAACTAACTTCAAAAAAAATAAAATGAATGGCAACCGCGATTACAGCAATAGGAGCTGCAACTACAGGGGTTATGGTTTATCGAGAAATAATTAAAATTAAAACCGGAGTTGTCGCTGCAACAACAACTTTAGCAACATGGGCCATTAATGCATTTTTGATACCTATACTTGAATTAAAACAGCAGTACATGACTGAAGACATTCAAACTGTGAGGGATGCGATATATTCCTCCACGTTGATGCATAATCTACATCAAAGGATAGATATTATGGAGGCAATCCTTAATAAAGTTGATAACCATATTGCTAATATGGATTTTAATTTAAATAAAAAGATTAATGAGAGTAATGAAAATTTAAATAAAAAGATTGATGAATATATTGAAAATTTCAATAAAAATGTTGAAAATTTCAATAAAATAATTTATGAAAATATTGAAAATATTGAAAATATTAAAAAGATTGCTAAAAGAGATGAGGAGCATATAAAAGAAATTGCTGAGATATACAGAAGGCAAAAAGAAGATATTCTGAATCTTATAGTCCAATTTAATGAAAAAATATCTGAATTAGAAAATAATACATTAGCGCGCCTACCAAATGTCCCAGCATCTACTAATGGAATTTAAAAATTCAGCATTTTTTTATAAAATTAATTATTAATTTAAAAAATATAATTAACGTAATTTCCATTTAACAGTCAAAATAATAGAATTGTTTGAGATGATTTCTGTTTTTGTTTGAGTTCAAACTTGATTTTTAAGCATGGTTGCTCTTTATTAAAAAATATAAATTTCAACCATTTAAGTCAACTACACCACCTCCTATTGAAAACGAAGAAAGTATCGCTTTATTTAAACTGCTTTCTAAAAAAATGAAAACACACTCCGATACTATTTGTTAAACCAAGAAGGGAGAAAAGTATTGCAAAAATATCATGATGCGGAGAAATTCATTCAAAATGTTCTCTCATGAAAAATTGAAGGAGAGAAAGCTGGTAAAGCAACAGCAATCATTTTATCTGGAGATGCTAATAATCCTAATATCACTTCGCAAGATTTGTGTGATATATGTATAATGGTTATACATATTATGTCGGTACAGGTGGATATAAAAATACCACCGTAATATCTATTCGGAGCACACTCTATTTCATAAAACAGGGTGTGCTCCTTTTTTCTTATCCAAGCCGCGTTCTTAACGCATTGGGCGACACTGTTTACTGGTTTGCTGTTCATTTCCCCCACACTATGCCCATTACCTCCGACGATCTGCGCGAACTGATTAAAGTTTTGCTCGATGACTATCTCCGCAATATTCCGATCGATCAAATCGGCGTAGAGCGACCCTTGCTCAAACGCTGTTTAGCCAAATGCAAATTGTTTTTTTGTGCAATACCACATATGCCACTGTTGACCTTTTTTGGTATGGTGCATTTCCAGATCACGTTGGCCTTCTTTATTCTTGGTAGAGCTGGCACAGCAATGAGCGTGGCGTCGATTACGGTGCCGCTTTTGAGCATTAATCCTCTCTCACTGAGCAAGGCATTGACGCATGCCAGTATCTGCGCTGCTAGGTCACGAGCTTGCAAAAAATATCGAAAACGCAGGATCGTACTCTCATCGGGTAACAGATTTATGCCTCCATCCAGGCCTGCGAAATCGCGATACAGCGGCACATCGTGCAGCGCTTCTTCCATGGTTGGATCCGGTAGACCGAACTACTGCTGCAAAAAGTGAGTGCGCAGCATCGTGCCTATTGAATATACGCAGACGTCCGCCTTTGGGCTTGACTTTAGGGGCATATGGCTCAATCAGCGCTTCGAGCTCTGACCACGGCACCACTTAGTCCATTTCTGCCAGAAATACTTGCTTAAACGTCTGCTTCACTTTGCGCTCAAACCCCGTTTTTCCTAGGCTCAGTTGCTTCATCATCCTGTTTACTCTGATGCAAAATTTTAATCACTCATTGTATTCAGGTTATGCAGATGTTCCTTAAGTAATGGAGTGCTTTCTGAAGCAGCTGCTTCTCCTTGATTCATCTGCATGCGGTTAATTACTTCCTGAGAGCGCTGCCGTTCTATTTGTTGAATTTCAGAATAAGTTAAATATAAATTTGACAATTGTGCTGATAGATTTTCTATCCTTTTCCTACGACGTTTTTCAATCGCAGATTTATTCATATCTTGGTAAGCTTCAGGTGCGTTTTTCGTAAAGAAGCACACAGCGATAGCGCCAATGCATGCGTCTTGACAAAGATTATCATCTTGCATTTCTGCGACGTACTTCTCATCAATGAGCCCTGCTATTCCTTCCCATAAATCGCCGGTTACTTCAATAAGGGAAGAATTTCGATCTAAAGCAAATTTATTGTTTATTTCTTGGTTGATTTTTTTCTCGATTTCTCTGGTGTCTGACCTTGGTTCAATTTTTTCCAGGCACCTTGTAATCTTTTGATAATCTTCACTAAACACAAAGAGGCCATTTACTTCGCTTCTAATTGCTCCCGAGTAATGCCATCCTCCACCAAGACGCCCGGCGTGCTGCTTGTGAATAATATCTCCTACTTTATTAGAAAGTCTTGCAACAACTTCAAGAGATTCATTAGTTAACTTTTCGCCTACTTTCTTTTTATAAAACGCCATGCCCATTAATAGCTGAAGTATGGTTTGCCTAACGCGATTTTGTCTAGATGACTCCTTAAAATAAGCACTTACAAGCCGTAGGGGACTATTAGGATTACGCAGATCATTAATCGCAAGAGCTCTCTCCAATTCTGCGATCCGTAGATTTAAAACTCTATTTTGTTGCGACAGATTACATGACTGCGATCTTCGTATTGCTTTTTGAGAATCTGTTTCTCTAACTCCATCGATATCCTATGACGATTGCTCACAATTTGTGTCAATTTCAACTTCTATTGCCCTACCTTTTCCTTTATTAACACTTTCTAAATCCTCGTCTTCTGATTCATGAAATGTTTGTGGAATTAGATTTGATGGCACATAATTCCTCGACTACATGCTAGGGATAGAAGACATATGATCTCCTTAACTTAATTGAGAAGTTTGATAGGATATAGCGCTAACTAGTAATAAAAAATCTATTTTTTTAATGCAGAAGCTTTTTATCAAATTTATTTGCAATAAGTTATACGTTTTTATGCGCATATCTTATGAAATATTAAGGAACATCTGCATAACCTGAATACAATGAGTGATTAAAATTTTGCATCAGAGTAAACAGAATGATGAAGCAACTGAGCCTAGGAAGAACGGGGTTTGAGCGCATTTGGCCAGCTCGGTCAGAACGATCTATCACTAGAGTACGCTCAGCGATGATCTGCCTTTGAGCCAAAATGACAATTCGATGAGCATAGAGGCGAACGCATACCTGCTGATTGGACAATTGCGCCGGCACGCTATAGCGGTGATGTTCCAGATAAATCAATACAGCTGTGGGATGCAGCATCAGGACGATGTTTGGCTGTGATTCGAGGTTTTGATGGAAATGTAGATAGTCTCGCCTGGAAGGTTACCCTCGACGGCCAGTACTTAGTGACGGGTAGTCGAGATAAATCGGTTCGTATGTGGAAATTGATAGAAGCAGACGGCCGCTATCAGATGCGCTTGTGCTTGAGTTCAACACACGCTGCACTTAACGTGACAGATGTCTCTATCCAAGAAGCGTAAGGCTTAAGCCCGGCCAATAGGCAACTCTTGGAGCAACGTGAGACAGTAGGCATCCTTTATTTTTAATGAAACAAGATTTATGTTTAGCCCAATTTCGAGTTTGATCAATCCGCATTATCCGGCAGCACAAAAATCTACCGAATCTGGTTTTCTCTCGCTTCCGCTGGAGGTTCGAGAACAAATAGAAAACCATCTGGATTTTTCGAACCGGCAGAATTTGTTTAAAGCCTTAACGACAGTGACTCGTGATGGTGAGCTGATAGATTCCCCCGCACTGAAATTACACTTAATCAAAGAGAGAATTCAAACTGAATATCAATACTCTTTAATCCGCCCAGACGAAGGATTAAAACCATTTGCATTAGTTCAATTGCAAAAGCTTTCTGACTCAGCGCAACTCGATAAGATAGTAGAGAAATTTAGACTTTTTGAGTTGGTATGCGTTGTTAACAACCCAAAAATATTTGCGCTTTTACGAGAAAGCGTTCAGCAAGATGTCCAGCTAAAAGAAAAATTATTGCACTGGGTAGAGCGATCTAAAGCAGAGGAGGTGCAGGCGATAGCGGCTAATGCACTGACGTTGCTGGTTAAAGCAGGCGTGCAATTCAATAATAAAGACCTCAAAAGAATCCGAGTACCTGGCGCAAATTTAAGTTATGGGGTATTTGATTCAGCTCAATTACAGGAATCAGATTTGAGCTGAGTCAATTTTAGTGGAAGCTGGCTGCTTCATGCGAATTTAAGCGCAGCCAAAATGGAAGGGGTACGGTTTGGCGAATGGCCTTATCTCCAAGAAAAGAGTTCAATCAATTCCTGCACGTATTCGCCGGATGGGAAGGCATGTGCAGTAGGCCTCGAATACGGAACGATCAACATCTATAAAACCTCGAGCTGGGAAAAAATCTGCATCCTACAAGGGCATGCCAACAATGTTGCGAGCGTGGTGTATTCGCCGAGCGGTGATCAGATCGTTTCTGCTAGTCGCGACAAGACGGTATGTCTGTGGGACGTGCACAGCGGGGAGGTTGGCCACATCTTAAAAGGACATACCGACTCGGTTAATAGTGTGGTGTATTCGCCGAGCGGTGATCAAATTGCTTCGGGCAGTTTGGACAAGACGGTGCGGCTTTGGGGTACGCACAGCGGTGAGGCTGGCCATATCTTAAAAGGGCCTGTTAGTAGCGTGGTGTATTCACCGAACGGTCTGCAGATCGCCTCGAGTAGCTGGGACGAGACGGTACGGCTGTGGGATGCGAGCTCGGGTCAGTGTTTAGCAGTGGTGCAAGGTTTTCAAGGAAGCATTAATAGCCTTGCCTGGAAAGAGATATTAAATAGCACCTATTTGGTTATCGGCTCTGACGATAAATCAGTTCGTGTCTGGCAGGTCATCGAAAACGAGGGGCGCTATCAAGTACGACTCTCTTGGAGTTCTACGCATGACAGACTGGTTTTGGCAGAGACCACTATTCAAGATGCGCAAGGCTTAAGTCAGTTGAATAAAAAACTCTTACAGCAGCGCGGAGCCGTGGGTGTACCGAGGCAATTCGCTTAGGTAAGCCCAGTTTTTGGGTTAGGCTGTTATTTTTAATGCGCTTATTATCTTCAATTTTTGAGGCATGCTCACCGTGATACTGGTAATGGAAGCGTGATGCTTTTTCACTATTTGTTGCTACTTTAACAAATGCTCTTTGCTTCACCTTATTGTTCAGTAGATGTATTTACCAGCAGATTTATGCATTTTCTTCGTGTTATAGGTGCGCTTGCAAAGTAATGATCCATAAACCTTTCTCTACTCCTACTAATGAAAAATCTTTCAGCATACTTTTGCTTGATTGAACTAAAAATGGCGACTAGCTAAAAAGCATTGATTCATGCTCTTTAGCTAGTCGCCATTTTCATTATGTAGAGATAAAATTTGCAAACAAGCTCTTAGAACCTGTTCATAATCTTCCAAAGCGGGTTGTGTTGGGGTTACTTCGTCACCCCAACACAACCACCTCAAGGGTGATTTTGAGATTATAAACAAGCTCTTACACGATGGTGGTAACGGCAAATTGTGGATCATTAAGAGAAGTACTAGATGTGTCACCAGTAGCTAGTGTTTGCGCAGCAGGAGAAAGGGATTCCTCTATCGTACCTGGATTGCTATTTGCTATAGCAGCGGTTTTCATAGTCTTTAACATGTCTTTGAATTCCTCTATAAGTAAATTGGTTGCTACCATCGTTGCCTCATGGTTAATTGCCTGCTCAGTCAATCTTGCTATTGCTGCTTCGCTCCGTTGTGCTTGTGCAGTTAATCCTGCTATTGCTTTTCCGCTATCTTCTAGCTGAGCAGTCAGTCTAGTAACTTCTTCTTGGATAGCGGTTATTTCTCGCTGATGATTTGCTTTTAGAGTAGCTAACACTTCTTCATGCTTTTTCTGAGCACTCTCTGATATCTTGAGATAATTCTTTGTTAAAGAAGCTAATTGTGCATTAAAATTGTCAGTTAATTCTTTTTTGTCCTTATTATATTGTTTTAATAAATCTTTTAATTTTTCCTCTTTAGACGCTAATTTTTCCTTAGTAGAAGTTAATTTCTCCTTAGTAGAAGTTAATTCTTTATCGGTAGAAGTTAATTTCTCCTTAGTAGAAGTTAATTCTTTCTCGGTAGAAGTTAATTTCTCCTTAGTAGGAGCTAATATTTGCTTATTGGAAGTTAATTCATCCTGAATATTTTTATTCTCAACACCCATCTTTTTTATGATGTCATTTTTTCTAGAATTTATTTCCTTTAATCCTGCTACCTTAACTTTCTCAGTATGTTTTTTGGATTCCAAATCAGAAACTAATTCTTTTAATTTTTTTACTTCACCATTTTTTTCTTCATTTTTTGAATGCAAATGACAGGTGATAGCGACTGCTGGTCCACCAATGCCGACAGCGGTAACAAGAAAGGAAGCAACATACGGGACTGCGGCGGCAACTGCTAAAGGAAGTGGCATATTTTTCTCCAAATGATATATCAAATTATGAATATTTTTAATGTAAATATACTATTTTTCACTTAGTTTTTTGGCTTATAGAACGAGGTATAAATAATAATGCTCCCTGCTCCAATAATTATTATATATCATGCTAACTAAAGAAGATTTTACTAAATATTAGGGTGAATAACCTATATTCGTTCTATTGTTACCTAATCATGTATATAATAATTATATTTTAATATTCTTACTTTTTATACAAGGCATAAAGTAGTCTAGAACTTGGATTGAAACCGAAGTCGAAGGTTGCATCCAATAGGTAAGCCCTTTTTCGATACGTGTACATGCCATGTCTGCGATTTCCTCTAATCTTCCAAGAAGCACTACCCCAATTATTTTAGGGGATCAAGTGCCAGCAGCAAACACAGCATTGGCTCAAGATAGCGCAGAAAGCAATACATTTTCCTTATTGTTGGAGAAGTTAGGCGACTCTGTAAATGAAATACCTTTTATAAAAAAACTCCCTATAGAGCTCGCCTCTTTAATTTTCACTGAAATTTTTTCATCCTTTCCTTTGTATAAGGTGGCAGAAATAGCCAAAATAGGAGAAGAAAAAAAATGGGAGTTATGGGAATATGCTTGGTTGTACATACGCAAGGAATTGCATTGTCTCTTTCCAAAGTGGCTTTCTGCAGATAAGGAATTAGAAGCATTTATTAGGGATGCACGGGAATATGGTGGTAAAACCTATGAACAAATTTTTGAAGGATTCGCTTTATTTAAAAATCTGAGTGCATCATTAGAGAATAAACTGGGAAATTATCAAAATGCAGGCATTATAAACGCGGCTCCAGAGCTGGATATACATAATTGCGAACTTATTTTACGCAATCAACTCCTAAAGTCACTTCAAGAAAACCCTAGGAAAATACTTACTATTTTACGATGGTTTCCTGCACAAAATAGTACCGTGGATTTATTGACAGAAGCTAGTAAATATATTGACTTTACATCATTAAAAGAAAATCCACAGCGCACGTTTGATTGCTTGCATTTGTTTTCTGAAAGCTTCTCACAAAATCGTATCTCAATTTTATTAATCGAAGCTGTAGAATCGAGAAATTTAAATCTTTTTAAAGGTATATTTGAATTTTCTTTATCTCGGGCGATGACTCAAGAAATCAATCAGGAGCCGCCTTTTTATAAAGAAGCATTAAAAATTGCTGCTGTTTATGAGGATGTAGACGCAATTCGATATATAGTCAATCGACTCGGTAACAATATACGTCTTGAGCTATGTGAGGATAGCCTCCATAAAATAGCCAAAAATGGTTGGCTTGATATGGTTCAGCTATTTATTCAGAAAAAAGTAAAGTTGGATGCATTAAATGAGCATGGACAAACTGCAGCAGAAGCCGCTGTCTATGCTATTTCTAAATTTTATTTGCAGTCTTCAATGCGAAAGAGTAATGAAGATCATTATAAAAAACAGATTAACCTGCTGAAGATTGTCTGTTGTTTAATACAGGAAGGAAAAAAAGGAGAGGTTGATTTTTATATAAACTGGAAGCTTAAAGATACTAATACTACACTTTTACATGCACTCTGTTATGCTCAGTCTCTTGACGGGTTGGAGCAATTAGCTGCCTTATTAGTGACACAAAATGTAAATCTTCTTCATGCACAGGATGATGATGGGAATACGCCTTTGCATGTGGCCGTGGAAGCAAAAAATCACGAAATGATGCGGTTTTTACTCAATCAAAACGCCAAAATAGACGTAAAAAATAATTCCCATCTTACTGTTATAGAATTGGCTAATAAGGTAGGGGACCTTCAAACGCTAGAAATATTATTACAAGGGCAACCTTCCCTCCTTAGAAAAACACTAGAACAAGCAGTGAAGAATGCGGATCTAGATAAAGTCAGATGGTTAGTGAAGATAGGTGCCAGTCTCGATAGATCTAAAATCGAAGGAAGAACGGCTGCTGAAATAGCAGTCTCTGCTATTTCAGGTCGCTGGTTTTCGTCTTTAAGACGACTAGATCGGAATGAGGAATATCAAAGAGATATTAACCTGCTAAAGATTGCCTGCTATTTAATACAGCAAGAGCACGAAAGAGAAGTGCATTTTGATATAAGCTGCGCGCCCGAAGATACTACTCTTTTGCATGCAGCTTGTTACGCACAGCCTCCTGACGGGATGCTATTAGCAGCTTTTTTAGTGAAGCAGAATCCAGATCTTGTTCATAGCCAGGATATGGATGGGAATACGCCTTTGCATGTGGCCGTGGAAGCAAAAAATCACGAAATGATGCGGTTTTTACTCAATCAAAACGCCAAAATAGACGTAAAAAATAATTCCCATCTTACTGTTATAGAATTGGCTAATAAGGTAGGGGACCTTCAAACGCTAGAAATATTATTACAAGGGCAACCTTCCCTCCTTAGAAAAACACTAGAACAAGCAGTGAAGAATGCGGATCTAGATAAAGTCAGATGGTTAGTGAAGATAGGTGCCAGTCTCGATAGATCTAAAATCGAAGGAAGAACGGCTGCTGAAATAGCAGTCTCTGCTATTTCAGGTCGCTGGTTTTCGTCTTTAAGACGACTAGATCGGAATGAGGAATATCAAAGAGATATTAACCTGCTAAAGATTGCCTGCTATTTAATACAGCAAGAGCACGAAAGAGAAGTGCATTTTGATATAAGCTGCGCGCCCGAAGATACTACTCTTTTGCATGCAGCTTGTTACGCACAGCCTCCTGACGGGATGCTATTAGCAGCTTTTTTAGTGAAGCAGAATCCAGATCTTGTTCATAGCCAGGATATGGATGGGAATACGCCTTTATATGTGGCCGTGGAAGAAAAAAACCACAAAATGATAAAATTTCTGCTAGGGAAGGGTGCAAAGGCAGATGCAGAAAATGGCTTTAATTCCAAGACTGCCATACAGTTGGCGCATGATATTGGTGATGCTGAAGCACTAGAAATATTAGAAGAAAAACTACGAGAAAATTTTGTGTCCGTAGCTGCTTATATTACTCAAAAAGAAGCACTCAAACAAGCCATCCAGAATAGAGATATAGCAGAAGTTAAAGATATATTCGATCAAATTGAAGCCAATGCATGTATTAACCTATGTAATGAAACCTTCCATCAAGTAGCCGAAACGGGCAGCCTTGAAATGACCAAGCTATGGGTTCAAAAAGGTGCAAAGCTTTATATAAAAGCCCAAGGGAAAACTGCCGCTGAAGCGGCTGTCTGTGCTATTTCGGGCCTATGGTTTTTGCCTTCAATAGGAGCACGCTCAGAGCGTAAGGAGAAGAATTATCAAAAAGGGATCAGCTTACTGAAAGTTGCTTATTATTTGATACAGCAAGGGTGGGGAAAAGGTGTGGATTTTGATATAGGCTGGATGCCTAAAAAGACTACGCTTTTACATATAGCTTGTTACATGCAGCCCTTTGATGAAAGTGTGCTATTAGCAGCATTTTTAGTGGAAAAAAATGCTAATCTTGTTCTTTCAGAAGATTTTCGTAAAAAAATACCTTTAGATATAGCTAGAGAAGTAAAAAATCAAGAAATGATAAATTTTTTACTTGGACATCGTACAAAGCTAAATAAGTGGAATCGTTTTTATGCTGCTACTTTTAAAAAATGGACTTCCGGCGTAGGCTTTTTTAAAACGCAAAAAATATTAAATGAAAATCCACTAGAAAGGCGTGCGCCTGTAGCATCATCTATTATCGATACTCCTATTCTTACTGGTGACTATTCAACTCATAACCTAATAGAAAATACGGCAACACAAAAAAAAATGGATAAGCTAGTACTTTTGAAGCAAGCTTTTCACTATCTGTATACGTGCTTATTTTCTATATTGACTTTTATTCCTTTATCTTTGTATTGGATTTTCTATAATTGGATACCCTCTATTGCGGCTTCTTTTAAAGGCGACGCTATGTCTTATAATAGGCACGGGCCATAGATGGTGGCCGACACAGCAGACCATAAGCACGGTTGATTTAGATATATTCTCCCTGGTAATGCTTACAGGGATGGTTTATTTTTAAACTAAAAAAACACATGGCTCGTATCATCTACAAAGCCTCATATTAATTAAAAATGAAAGCATGGAACTTTAGCCAGTCAACTTCGTATTCTGATCCTGTTCATATAAAAAATATAGGCGTGCAGACTATATATATGACGTCCTATAAAGACTATATTTATACAAAGTCCTCCATTAAATTGGGGTCACTTCAGTGATCCTAGAAATTTGGACGGTTAAATTAGCTAGCAATATATCAAAAGATAATGATAAAAACACTACGAAAAAATCTACTTTTAAATATCCGTCTATCAATTTAAAAGGTGGCCATAATAATACCTTGCTTTTAGCAAACCAAAAGGAACAATTTTTAAAAAAACAGCCCGGCCAGCCTGAGAAATTTTTTATAGAAATCGCTAACCGAAAAATTCTACATGAACTTGCTTGGCTGGTGGAGCAAAACGATTTATCGCTCTCAGGACTTTTAAGCTTGATGAGCCTTGCTCGCCAAGCAGGTCATTTTCTTTCCGATATCGTGGAACGATGTAAAGCTGCCATCCAAGTTCACACGGGGCGAGTACTTTATGCTTATTTAAGAGCATTGATTACCAAACCTATTGATTACCGCTATCTCTAAGCACAAAAAGAAAAAGAACAAGCTATTAGAGAACAGGAAAAGGCAGAAAAAGCGTATCGTGAAAAAACTATAAAAAAAGGTACTAAAAAATTTCAAGGGAGAACCTTTTTATCCACTGAAGGCGCTCTTTACGGATGTCTTATGTCGTACTGTCGATTATCTGCGTTAGCATCATTTCATAGGGGGCTGATGGGGTGATTTACCCCATCAACGGGCACGTCTTCTAGCGCGATGCCATCGCCTATAGAAGAAGGAAAAGAACAAAATCTCGCTGTACCAACATGATTAAAGCGACCTTTGGTCGAAAAATTGCGAGACCAATGGCATCTCGTCTTTGAAGATCTGCAAGATGCTAGCTATCAAAATGAAGGATTCAAGGCAAGCCAAAAAGCACAACTGGCCGAGTTACTGCAAGCGTATCAAGAAGCCCGCGAGGCGCTGCAGCCTCCTGCACCTTGGAGAGAAACGTATCTCAATGTGTTATCTACTTCACCAGATAACGTCATCCATTCCACTATTCACCCTATAAAAAGTGGTAAAGATTTTTTTATGGGCTAATCATTTCTCTACAGTGATTAAATAGGTATCCGGCCTTATATAAAAATAAGATACAAAAAATAATCCGCCTTTTAATGGATTCCTAATGAATTAAGGCTTTAACCTTAGTCAATTATATAAATAACGCCAGAGATAAAAAATTTCTATTCTTCAAATTCGGTGGATTGCCCTACTAAATCATGATTACTACATTTTATTAAATCTCTCTATATATACCCACCTCGAAAAATAAGTACTTTTCTGTATTTATTTAATACGGTTTTTTGTCTATATAAAATATTTACTTATTTTTCGAGGTGGGTATGTTTCAGGCAATATCGAATATGGCTTTATCATTTTTTCAAGCGCCACAACAGCCACAACCGACTATTCATCCTATTGGAAAGCCAGCAATCATTGATTTATTTAAACCGCTTTCTCAAAAAAATGAAAACACACTTCGATATTATCTGTTAAGCCAAGAAGGGAGAAGAGTACTAGAACAAGACCCTGCAGCGGAGAAATTTATTCTAGAAGTGCTCTACCGAGAAATTGAGGGAGAGAAAGTCAGTAAAGCAACAGAAATCATTTTATCTGGAAGTGCTCATAATCCTAATATCACCTTGCAAGATTTACGAGATATGGAGCTGGATAATTTTCATACATCTATTACTCGTGATGGCTCAAATTGTCAATTATCATTTACATTTCCTAGTGGAAGGCAATTCATTAATCCTGTTTCTAAGTATAAAGATACATGGATCAATATGACAAAAGACATAGAATTTAGAGCAAAGGATGATCTGCTACCGATAGTGCTTGATAGAGAAGTAGATCCATGTACTCCTCTACCTAAAGAGCTAGGGCTTTTCTTTCGAGAGCATCTCCATATCCTTCTCCAAAAAAAACAACCAGATTTGATGAGTTGGGTTCTTTTAACATGCCCTATACTATTTCTTTCAGAGCTTGCGAGAGTAAAATTTATTAATAAACAGCAATATTCTGAAATCGTAGATCTGAGATATATGGAAAGTGGAGAAGAGTGTACTATGATGTTTATGTGTTCAAATGCGCGATATAGAGATATATCTATTCTAAAGAAATATAATTATTATTTCCGAAGTTTAGAAGATATAAAATTTCCTTCAAAAGGAATTTTTTTCGTTTTGGGTAATTTATTTGCGTAAGAATCTATATAAAGCGTAATAGATGCCGATAGCTGTGATGAAGATTATTTTTATGCAAAATATACCAGCAATAATGAGCTACGAGTATGAATCGATGGATACATAGAGATCATTCACTTTAATCTTCAATACCTAATTTATAAAAAATAAAAATAAATATAAAAAAATACCACCGTAATATGTATTAAGAGCACACTCTATTTTATTAAAGCAGGGTGTGCTCCTTTTTCCTTTACTGAGACCACGTTCTCAGCACATTAGGGAGGCACCGTTTATAGGTTGTGCTTTTTTCTCTTCACTATGCCTATTACCCATGACGATTTACGCAAACTGACTAAAGTCTCGCTCGATGACTATCTACGCAATATCCCGATTGATAAAATCGGCGTAGAGCGGCCTTTGCTCAAACGCTGTTTAGCCAAGCGTAAACTGTTTTTTGGGGCACAGCAACATATTGTCGAGAACGTGCATAAAGATTATGGCAGCCACTTTACCTGGGCCTATGGCGAAACTCCGGTGGAATTTAATAAGCGCCATACCACCGAACAAGTGCAGTTTCCCTGGCGGCGTGCGGTCGATGGCTTGTATTTAGACTATGACAGCTTATTTGGCGCAGGGATCGATGTACGAGAAGGCGCACGCGGAGAATATCGACTGGCTCAGAATGAGAAAGTGCAATTGCTGAATCTGCTCGATGAGCAAATGGAAAGCCTCAAACATGATGTGGTGCGCTATTGCGCAACGGGCAATCACCGCAATTGGACTTTGGAAAAGGATGCAGGGTTTTTACTGACCGGGTTGAACTTTCAGGGAGATCGGATGGCGAAGGCACTCTGGATATATAGCAAAGTATTTGGTATCGAGAACTGCACGTATTGCGGCTTGGTCACGGTATACCTTGCCGTTTGAAGTGTCCGCAATGGCAGAAATGGCAGACATTCTATATTTCCATCAGGGAGACACGATCTGGCAATTTTCAGAGGAAGCACATGCCGACAATGGCGCCCCATTTGAAGTGAAGATAGAAACCCCGTAGTTGGATTTGAAAGCTCCAGGACAGTTAAAGCGTCTAGTTGGGGCCGAGATTATTGCACAAGGTATCTGTGCCTTCTCCGTAGCCTTTGATGAGCAGTATTCCCAATGCCATCACGCCGGTACTACGTGTGTTTCCACGCACGCGCAGTACCGGACGATTATCACTGAGTTGTACAGGCCGCGCCTTTGCGTTGCGATTTCAGAACCGAGATGGCCAACCTTTTAGGCTGGATGCTGTGACATTATTTTATGAACTATATAGGAATATAAAAGCATGTTTCTGAAAACATGAAAAGTATATTTATCTTTCATAGTGATCACTACTAAATATCGATCTTAATCTTTTTATTAGCTTGATTTTCAATACCTTCAAAAGAAGATTTTTTATCATCTAAACCACAAAACTGTAAATCTATTTTTTTTATTGATGAAGATGCTAATATTTCTTTAAAATCATCAGGTTTTATTGAAAATAATGGCTCTAATTTTATTTTTAATTGATGCTCACTTTTTCCTGGAGAATTTAATGCCGCCATAAAATCGTAAATATTTACAGAAGCGGAATTTAATATGCTTATCAAGCGATCAATATCATATTCTGAAGATTGTAAAAATTCAATTACATCGTCAGCAAGCCTATTGCCACATAATTCATTAAGATTTAAATGTACCTCTTGGACTTTTGTTTCGGTTAAATTTTTAAAAATATCGATTGCACCAATTTTGCTAATATCATTTCCTTGCAATGATAATTTTTCTAATTCGCTAGATAAGTTTTTAGTCAAATCCGATGCGCCTTTGTCGCCAAGTTGAGCAGAATCTATTGATAAAAATTTGATGTCTATATTTTTTAAATATTTGGATAAAATTTTTATTTTTTCCGCATCAATTTTATTCTTATAAAAACTCAAAGTGCCAATTTTTTTACCTAACAATGCTTGCATCAACGGCTCAATATGTTCTGTGCTAAGCGAGTTTATACTAAATTCCAATTTTGGAATATAATTTAATCCTTTATTATTCTTTAATAAGAATAAAAGTTTCTCCATAAAGTCTTTTTTATAGTCTATCTCTTCATTATTTTTCTCTATATTTTCTGAGTATAATGGCTGTGAAATAATTTCATCATATTACTATTAAATATAATGACTCTATATTTGTTTTTTCTAACAAAATATTAAAAATAATATTAAATATTTTGTATTGCTCGTCAGGCTCCAAGTATCTGAGGTTAGATGTATTTTCTATGATGTCAAATTTTATATGCTGTAAATTTTTACAAATTATTTTCATTAAAAAATGAATTGCTTCATCTGTATAATTGCTTTTTCTTGCAATTATATGAATTTTTTCATTGCACCAATGCATTTGCTCATCACTGCTTTGAGAT
This sequence comes from Mycoavidus cysteinexigens, assembly GCA_031963005.1. Lineage (GTDB taxonomy): Bacteria > Pseudomonadota > Gammaproteobacteria > Burkholderiales > Burkholderiaceae > JASSUD01. The sequence continues at coordinate 21,724 of JASSUL010000019.1, forward strand.
GCTATAAGGTTACTATTTTCTAATAATTCATTTATAAATACTTTATCTTCATTCAATGCCGAACTTATATCCTCAATCTCTAGCAATTTGTTAACTCTATTATTGAAATCGTGATTAACTTCCATAAGTGCGACTAATTGCAGTGCAGATTCTATGGATAAATATGGATTTGCAATGTAATTGAAAATAATATCCAGCAATTCAGTTGGTAATTTAGACTTAGAATTTTCTATTTTGTTATTTAAAGTAATACCTTTTTTTCCGTGGTGTGGTTTGTTAATGGAATATTAAAATGCTTGGTAGAAATTTTATTATCTATGGAAGACCTGTATAAAGGCTGCATTATTGTATCTCGCACCACTGCTTGAAGAGGTCTTTTTAGAAAAAATTTTCTGAAGTTATACCAACTTTTCCTATGCGATCCATAATGATTCCTTATTTTATAAAAATATAATCTAATAATTAAATATTAAACTCTTTAAAATAGTAATGCTCCATGCAGCTACGCTTTTTAATAGATTCTTTCGCATTAAATAAGTATTTTACGAGCCTAGCACCGTTATTTAATTGAGTAGCCTGTAAAGCGACATACGGAGAGTTTGATGTCGAGGATGTATATCGATTAGCGCAATAAGGACATGTCACTGTTGGTATGCTGGAAAACGAGGGAAACGTGCAATTAACGATCGCTTTTGAATTTATTGCGTATCCGCGCTGGACCGCTGTCAATATCTTTGCACTTGCTTGGCATGGCCTTAAAGAGGCATTAAGCGCATTTGGTGCCGCCTTCAAAGCCTGGCGCAAAGGAACTGGCGCACAAAATTCAGGCCTTTTGCCGGCCATCGATGGCACGCCTGTTACGGCGTTACGGGTTTACTCCTACCTATCAAACTATGCATGCGCATTATAAGGAGAAAAGTAAGCATTTAAGAGAAGTCTGAAGATGCATTAGAGCAGTTGGCTACACAGGCAGCACTAGAATACGGCGGCCCGTATCTTCTCGCTTGACCAATGCAGCGCAGCGGACGCCTAATGCCCCATAAAGGCGGCGGCGCAGGCGCTGCTTATCAAATTGAAGCCGAACGCCAACGTATGGTTAAAGAAGCTATTTCTAAAATTAATGACGTCTTCGGCGAAGAACAGCACACCGGCCGCTAAGCCATCTACGATGAGCAAAAAAAGCCGTGACGGATTTAAATACCCAGGAAGTCCATCGGCAATTTGATCAAGCGTCTCGTACCAATCGTTTTGGGCTAGCGCGGGCGGGTTTAATGGGCGGCTCTGCAGATATCGATAGTCAATCCGAACTTATCCGCCGCAATAATAAAGGATTGCAACGCTCCGCCGGTTTAGGCGAAGGCGCGGGAGCAGATTTGCGCAATGCCGATGAACGCACACGCCAAAATCTCACCTCGATGGCCAAGACCGTCATGGATACGGGCCAAGTAGCTCAACTCGCTTTATCGGGGATAGAAAGCAATGCAAAGAATGCGGCAGCACAACGCGCTGGCGCCACGATTGGCGATCTGTTTAGTAATCTGGCTTGGGCTTATATGGCGATGCAATCGAGTGGGATGCGAGGCGGGCAGAGTGATGGCTCTTCACCTGAGACCGGTCCTGCTTCTCCGCGCTCACTCTATGCAGGGTGCTGAAAATGAAGTGGGTAGGGCATTTTTAGAGAATGGGGCGTGATGTTCGGATTATGCGCGTGTTTTATCGCATGTTTGCGCTTTATCTCCGTAGGGTATGAGCGCGATGCCGCTAAAACGCAGGTGCCGTGGGAAAAGCGTCAAAGGCACTGGCATATGCTGGAGAAATATTTGGCATTGTTTTGGTTTGGGGAGATGCTCAAAGGGAAGCGTAATGACCTGATTCATTAAACAACCACCCTCTTTTTTAGACAGTGGTTTTTAGTATGGAGCTCTTTTTTGAAAGACCATCGCACTTCCGAGTT
>JASSUL010000020.1:0-23552 GCA_031963005.1 Mycoavidus cysteinexigens
ATCGGAACCTACTGCTACGATATTTTTGAACATATTCTGTAAAGTACTGGCTATGGTTATACCTTCAACAGGATATTGAATTTCGCCATTCTCTACCCAAAATCCTGCAGCGCCACGGGAATAGTCCCCCGTTACATAATTCACGCCTTGTCCAATGACTTCGGTCAATAACAGGCCGGTATGCAACTTTTTAAGCATCGCTTGAAAGTCATCGGAAGGACGAGTTTGTGTGCTATGCAGGATAAGATTATGGGCACCTCCTGCATTGCCTGTGGTTTGCAAACCTAATTTGCGCGCGGACCATGAAGAGAGAAAATAGCCTTGAATCACTCCATTTTCGATTACTTCCCGTTTTTTAGTACGCACACCTTCACCATCAAATGCGCCACTAGCCGCTGCTTTGGGAATATGGGGGTCTTCCGTCAATCCAATATGCGAAGCAAAAATGGACTGGCCCAAACTGTCTTTTAAGAAACTCATATTCCGATAGAGCGCACCACCACTCACAGCCCGCACAAAAGCCCGTATTAAATCTATCGCGAGCGGTGCTTCAAACAATACTGGACATTTACGCGTACTTAAAGAACGCGCGCCTAAACGCGCCAGCGCACGATGCGCGGCATAAGTGCCTATCGATTCTGGTGTGGCGAGATCCGCCGCACAGCATTTTGAGGTATACCAATAATCACGCTGCATAGATCGCCCCTCTCCAGCAATAGGGGCGCATGAAATTATATGATTAGAGGAGGGATAACCTCCGACAAAACCCTGGCTGGTCGCTAACACAAATTGCGAATAATCGGTTGCCACTGTTGCGCCTTCCGACTGCACAATGCGTTGATCTACTTCAAAAGCGGCTTGTTCAGCGCGCTTAGCAATCTCTGCGGCTTGATCAGGCTCTAGTGCCCAAGGATGGTAAAGATCGAAGTCGCGCGGCGTATGCTCGAGTAAATGCGCGTCGGCCAAACCGGCACAAGGGTCTTCTGCAATAAAACGCGCAAGATCATAGGCTGCAGCGACAGTACTTTGGATGGCAGGGGAAGAAAAATCAGAGGTACTCGCGCTACCTTGGCGAATGCCTTGTTTTTTGCAGCGTTTTTTATTGGATGCTGCATCTAGGTAGACGGTCACGCTAATCGACTTTCCGAGATTTTGTTCAATGGTTTCTAACTCCCCTCGACGCACGGCTACAGACAATCCTCCCCCTTCAGATATCTCAACGCTTGCCTGAGACGCGCCCAGTTTTTTAGCGTGGCGCAATGTATCCTGTGCAAGCGCTTTGAGTTGATCGGGGGTGTGGGCAAAGCCAAGTGCTTTTGAAACCATGCAAAAATTCTCTCTGTATTTTTTAACTAGATCTGCTACACAAGCCGTACACTTCTGCCTTTACAGCGTACCGTATATTTGCTGCGTATTTGCTCTGTGTATTTACGCTCTGTATATGGCGCTGAAGCTTATGATAAGACCATACTATGACTGTTATATCGCCTCTATATGATCTCAATGCACATGATGATGCAACGACGTCGCCCGATGATACCCCTGCTTTTCGATCACCCAGTAAAACACAGCGCAAAAAAGCGCAGCATGCATTACAAGCCTTAGGGGATAATATCTTAAAGTACCTTCCACCCCGTAGGCTCGCTAAATTACCGATACCCGAAGAGCTGCTCGATGCCTTGCAACTCGCGCGCTCTATAAAAGAGCGAGAGGCAAAACGGCGTCAGAGCCAATATATCGGTCGACTTATGCGTACACTGGAGCCGGAACAGGTCGATGCACTCCACCGCATCTTAGAACCGTTTATGGTGCACAAATACCGGGCGTCACTATCCCACCCAAGCCGTAAACGTTAGCATCAACAATAGCGCCATCCACAGCACCGTAGCACGCCATACTAGGCCGGTTGCTACATCTAAGATCTGAGGAGCAAAGGCAATATCTGGTGTATTAACGCTTTCATCCGACTCTTTTGCTTCTGCCATCACCGCGGGCAGCAAGCGTATGCCAATTGCCCCGCCTGCGGCAGCGAGCACACTGCCTTCATTAGAGTCGGGCCAAAGTCTTCCTTCATTACGCCAGGCATGCATAGCTTCTTCAAAATTCCCCACAATCCCAAAGCCAAAGGCTGTTAAACGCGCAGGGATCCAATTGAGAACAAAAAAGACCTGACGGCAAAAGGCTTCAAAAGCCGGATTGCGCAGCAGCATAGGGGATGTTCCGTTCCTAGAATACGCCAAATGGTCTGCAATACGATACAGAACAGCGCCTATCGGACCGAAGGGGATAAATACGGGAATAATCAACCAAAAAAAGACACCAAATACGCGGCGCTGCACCGCAAGAACGCCCTGCACCATCGTATGGCGCAGCACTTCCTCTAAGGACATATCGGTCGTGTTCAAACCCGTCCACTCTTGCAGCAGTATCTGCGCCTGAGTCAGGTCTTCTTGTCGCAGTGCTAAACGAATAGCCGTAAATGGATGACTAAATTGCCTAAACCCTAGTGTGAAATACACTACGGCCGTACTCCAGGCAAAGGCCAAAATAAAATGACTATGGTGCAGGACCATGTAGAGAAAACTGACTCCCACAACCCAAGGCAGGACTATAGCCAACCAAGCTAGCACACTTTGCCATGTCCATTTTGCGGAGCCATCTGCATGGATATCGACAGAAACTGTCGAAGTGAAGAAGCGCTCCACAGCAGCAATATGGCGCTGCAACAGCAGGGTTACCGGATTATTGAGCGGCAACGCACGCATTTGTTCAGTAATCAACGCTATCAATACTGAGAAGAAAATCATGCCGTCTCCTAAGAGTTTACTCACTGAAGTTACGCAAATTGTAGAAAAGCGAGTTATTGATCAGTAGAGCGCAAAGATTAAAAGTAGGGGGTATGCATATTGGGGTTCCTTCGTCACCACCAACCTACGGTCCTTGGTCTTTTCTGATGGTGGGTGGAGTTCGATGAATCCCTTTCATCTACCCATTTTGGTAGGTTGATGGTGACGAATTGAATCAAATACGGAACCCCAACATGATGACCACGGTCTTTTTCAATACCTGCGTAACATCAGTTAATCACTACGACAATTAAACCTTTTTCACAACGTCGTAGCAAGAAATTCCTTTGCTACGAGTACTTAACGTAAAAAAAAGCGAGGAATGACACCGCTACAGAGTTGCAAAAAAGGGCTATTGAAGCAAGTATTGTGCCAACTTGCCCATATTCAAAGCGGCCATACCGCTTCACCTAACCAGCCTGTCATAACGGGCTTGGGGAGATCAAATATTTCGGGATAATGAATGTGCGCCAAATACAGACCATCAGGCATAAAAGTAGGCGCTGCGCGTTGTCGATCACGTGTTTCCAAAATATCTTGCACCCAATGTGCAGGCTTTTGTTGCCGGCCCACCATGAGAAGACTGCCCAGTAAATTACGCACCATATGATAGAGAAACGCGGTCGCCTCAAATCGAAAAAAAATAAAAGCGCCGCGCTGTGTAATGTCCAGTGCATATAAATGTTTACACGGCGAATGTGCTTGACACTGAGCAGCGCGAAAGGCGGAGAAATCATGCTCGCCGATTAAATAGGCAGCAGCCTCACGCATCGGTTCCAGCTCCAAGGGTTGAGGTACCCACCCTGCGCGTCCTACTAAAAACGGAGAACGCATCGGTTGTACATAGAGCGCATAGTAATAAGTGCGTTTAACCGCGCTAAACCGTGCATGGAAAGTCTCACTGACGGGCTGTGCCCACTGTACCGAAATTGATGACGGCAAAAAAGCATTGACACCGCGCACCCAAGAAAATGGCCGACGCGTTAAATCCGTATCAAAATGGACCACTTGGCCTAATGCATGCACCCCCGCATCGGTCCGCCCCGCTGCCACGACTCCTCCTGGAGCGCGTTGATAAGAGGATGCGGCGGATATAGGGGCTGATGCACTATGGTGCAAATGTAAGGTCGATTTATCCACCTTACATCCGGAGAAAGCAACTATGGCTTTTTCCAGGATATCTTGCACCGTATGCCCGTGAGGCTGCGTTTGCCACCCCGAGAATGCAGCGCCATCATATTGAATGCCAAGAGCTATACGCGTCACTATCGCTCCAGATTACCTATTTACAGCGCGTCGGCGCTTTGGCTTTGGCGCACCGGGCAATTCTGCTAGCTGCTCAGACGCAGCTTGCGCCACCTCGTCATTAGTCGATTGACTCGCTTCTTCTAACAAGGCTTTGGCGCTTTCCACTTCTCCAAGCGCGCTATAGGCTTTTGCCAACTCCAATTTAAAATGACTCAGCGTATCGCTTTCCGGCTCAGATGGAATCCCATGCTCCTGGCCTACCTCTCTATCCGCGCTATTCTCTTCTGAAGCAAGGGGATTACTAGCATCTAGCGTAACAGACGCTGCAATAGATGCCGTGGTTAACTTATCGATCTGGGCACGCACTTTATGAGCAGTTTGTATTGCCGGTGTACGGATTATCCCCAACTCCGCTTCTATAGCAGGAGCGGCTGCGGATCCAAAAGCACGAATCACCTTTAACGGACCAGGAGATTGCTGCGCTTGTACTACCGTCAACCTGGCGCTTTGATCAACAGCATCCTGCGGCACCTGCAAAGATGCATGCGACAACGAAGGCTCTGACTGATGATTATCGTCCACATTATGCTTCGATATCATCGTCTGATTCTCTTTCTCCTCCATTTGCACCTTCTCTTCAGAGAACGGTGCATAGTCAACCTCAACCTCTTGCCCCACTTCATCGGTCATTGGCGTCTCAGAGGCTTTAGGCACTGCCTCATTGGCTTCCTGTATTTTTACCGTGTCCTGTGCCAATACATGGTCTTGCTGGACTTCAGGCAACTCCTGCTCTGCATCATAGTGAAATGACTTCTCAGAAGCCTCTTGCACTGCTGGACTGGCGGATTCAGCAGCAACAAACTCCTCTTGTATAGCCTCTTCTATCTCTTGTTTCTCTTTGGCCACAGTCTGCTTACGCCGTATGCTTCTCGCTGAAGCGGGTGTTTTTGTAGGCAGTTTTTTAACTGGCGTAGAGGAGGATGTCACCGTGTCTGGAGATTCTTTTTGCTTTGTCACCAGCGATTCGGGTAGCAATTCAGCATCTTCGTCCTGCGGCGCAGAGACGGTTTGCGCCGTATTTTTCTCTGATGGCGCTTTCTTTTTGCTACGCGCACGTTTTGCTGGAGATGCCGCTGCTTCTATAGATGCAGAAATAGCAGGATGTTTTTCTAACCAAGAGGCTAAATCTTCAGCCAATTTATCGACATCATGTACCGCGGCAGGGGCCTGTAATACGCTTTCTTGGTCGGATTGTTCTGCATTATCAGGCTCCTTGGCAATAGCCAAAGTGGGCTCTAGGGCGTTCTCCGCTATTCTCGGTGTTTCTGTTTCTACCGCGGTTTCTGCTGCGGTTTGTGCTTCTATATTCTTTTCTCTCTGAGGTATCTCAGCGTCCGAAGAAGCCTCTTTTTGCTGGCGTTTTGCGCGTCGTCTATACCCGAATAAACTCCCTCCTATGAGGATGAAACCCGCAGCTCCACCGGCTCCCCAGATCCATAACGGCAGTGGACTCTGTAGACTTATTTGCCGTAATTGTGCGGTATAGAAAGTCCATTGGTATTGTAAGTAGAGCACTATGTCGTCATAGGCTTGGTCTGCACTTTGCCCGATATGCGCAATAAATTGATGCAGATCACTCGCCTCTTGCGCAAGCGTGGTCCGCTGTGTCAATCGCGTGCTTAGACTGTTTGTGGCGCTCACAAAGGCTGCGTTAGCTTGCTGGGTGAAGCGCTGCGTCGTTTGTTTTGCAAACTGCGCTGCTGCATTTGCAGTATTGCTCGTTTTCTCCACTGCGCTTGCACTGAACTGTGCAACATAGTGCACCCCGGGTTGGATACGGTGCCTAGCCTTTTGCCATATTAAGCTTATCGACTGCTGCGCAATAGCCAGTTGCTCGCGCACAATCCATGCCACATTGACGGCTCCCGCTTTAGCGCCAGGCTGAATCGCCGAGCTTACTATCGGTATTTCCTCTGCTAATAAAGGCAAAGTCAGCGCTTCTAAATCGGCTTCATCCACATCAGAAGGCAGATAAAAACTCAGGTTGAGTTTCTCTGAGACATTATCTGGCATCCAATTTAAAATAAGCCCGTCGATGGATGCCATAGCGCTTGCCGAAGGGGCCGTCACAGAAACCGCCACATTAGGATCCGCGACCGCATTAGACAGCGGCCAAAGCGCCCAGCCTAAGACTGTGCTCAGCAATACACCATGCAAGAAGCATCGTATGCTTTTCCACAAAGCGATCTTTGCATACTTTTGAGGGCTGGGGCCAGCAGAGCCCACATGGGCATTGAAGCGTGCTTGCCCTATTGCAGCCCGATCACTACACACATCCATAATCTTTGTACTTTTTAAGTAGTTGCCCCGCACACGCGGCGATGGAGGTCGGGGATATGATGCAACGTGCTCGTCTATACCTCAGTGGTATTTCCCAATCCTGTTTCCGAGGTGCTCGCCAATTGCGCTGCATAACCCGTATAAGTGCTTGGAGTCAACGCTAGCAAACGTTCTTTTGCCTCGTCCGGAAGCGCCAAAGTATGAATAAACGCATGCAGACGCTCACGGGTCATCCCTTCTTTCCCCCGTGTTAGCGCTTTGAGTTGCTCATACGCGCCTTGGATATGATAACGACGCATCACCGTTTGTATGGGCTCTGCAAGTACTTCCCAACATGCTTGCAAATCTTCGTCCAAACGGGAGATATTGACTTCCAGTTTATTGAGACCACGCATGCCACTTTCATAGGCTAACAGTGCGTATCCCCATGCCACCCCTATATTACGCAATACCGTAGAATCCGTGAGATCGCGTTGCCAACGGGAAATCGGCAGCTTACTAGAAAGATGATTCAATAAAGCATTAGCCATTCCTAAATTTCCTTCCGCATTCTCAAAATCAATCGGATTGACTTTATGCGGCATGGTCGAAGATCCTACTTCGTTCGCCAGCACTTTTTGCTTAAAATAGCCCAGCGAGATATATCCCCACAAATCCCGATTGAGATCAATCAGCACGGTATTAGCACGAGCAATCGCATCAAAAAGCTCGGCCATCCAATCATGCGGCTCAATCTGGGTAGTATGCGCATTAAAGTGTAAACCTAAATCTTCTTCGATAAAGCGTTTTGAGAAAGCACGCCAATCTACATCCGGATAGGCCACATGATGGGCGTTGTAATTTCCCACCGCGCCATTCATTTTGCCCAATATTTCCACCTGTGCAATGCGTTTTATAGCAGACTCAAGGCGCACTGCACTATTCATTAATTCTTTGCCTAGCGTAGTCGGTGTAGCGCTTTGACCATGGGTACGCGAAAGCATCGCACAATCAGCATACTGATGGCTGAGTGCAATCAGACGATGATAGATCGTCTCTAATTTAGGTAATAACGCGTGCGTACGTGCGCCTTTGACCATCAGCGCATAAGCGGTGTTATTAATATCTTCGGACGTACAGGCGAAATGAATATACTCGCTCATCGCTTGCAACTGCGCATAAGGAGCGATCTTTTCCTTAAGCCAATACTCGACCGCTTTCACATCATGATTCGTTTCTTTTTCTAGCGCTTTAATACGCAAAGCTGCTGCGTCGTCAAATTGTTCATAGAGCGTAATCAAGTAGGCTTTTTCTGCATCAGAAAAAGGAGAAATGCCCTCTATCTCCGCACAAGACAACGCCATCAACCAACGCACCTCCACTTCTACACGATAATGCATCAGCGCTTTTTCGGACAACCAGGGTCGTAATATATCCACTTTACTAGCATACCGACCATCCAGCGGAGAAAGCGCATGTAATACGCTATTTTTAGCGGAATCCCCCGACACGGCAGATACTCCTTCCTGTGTGCTATTAATGCTTTGTACAACTCGCTCGTTTACAGACATGGCCGTCTACATCCTTGCAAAATGATATGAATCTAGGGCGTGTCTACAATGGTTCAAAAGGGCCCTATTTGGGGGAGCAGGAGCGCAGAGACCGGAACTTGTACTTAAGTACAGTGAGGATCCCGAGCACCGCACCCCATGTTTATCCAATACGCAAAGATGGGCCCTTTTGGGCAATTGTAGACATGCCCTAATAGATACCATCGCATCACTCAGAAATATCTGAGAATAAAACAGCATCAGCCCGAAATCCACCCTAAATGGATTTCGGGCTTGTTGGATATTTGCGATGCGCATACTTAGAACAATGCGCATTTTAAACGGACTTTGAAAATCCGTTCCAAATCTTACACAAAGTGCCCTGATATTGGGAAAAATAACGCGCAAAATCAAATGCCATACCATGATGCCATACCGCGATGACATACCACCCTCAGGCAGTATGTCATCGCGGTATTGTTGAATGCGGTTCAAGGTAGTTTTAATACGGTTGCAATACGGTCGCTTTAGGGGATGGCGTTATTGGCATCCTTTTGCTGCGTATCCGGCACTTGAGGGGCAATTTGGCCCAAACTCGCCTTTAAAGAAGGGGCTTTCTGCGTTCCTTTTAATAGGGTGCTGTAATATACCGCGTTCGACAGGACATTTTTGACATAAGTGCGCGTTTCATCGAAAGGAATCATTTCAACAAATGTCGCACCTTCTACACGACGCGGTAATGCGGCTTGCCATTGCTGCGCACGACGTGGCCCTGCATTATAACTCGCCGTGGCTAGCACCGCCGAGTGATCAAATCGATCATACAACATGGCAAGATAACGCGTACCTATCAGGGTATTGGTTTGAATATCGGCAAGCTGTTTAACATCGAAATTCTCTAACCCTATTTTGCGAGCGACCAATTGGGCTGTTCGCGGCATCACTTGCATATACCCTACCGCACCCACACCGGATTGCGCTTTGCTTAAAAAGCGGGATTCTTGCCGTATTAATCCATACACCCAGCGCGTATCCAAATTTGCCAACTGCGCATTGTGCTCGATAATCTCTTTAGAAGGTAAAGGGTAGCTCAATGCAACATCATATTCTCGGCGGGTACGGTCTGCAGTATTCACCGCACGATCATACAATCCTATCTGCTGCGCATAATTTGCTGCAGCCAATAATTGACGATCATTCATACCCCGGAGCATCCAATTCCACTCGCGGCTACCTTCAAAATATAAGCCTGCTACGTATAAACGCTGAGTGAGCGCAAAGCCTTTCACCTGCTGCATGGCAGCGATCTGCTCTGCGTTGACTTCCATACGTGCAGGTAATACTAATGGCAGCCCGAGCGCTTCTCTCGCTAACAGACCATAAAAATCAAAACGAGAAGCAATTTTGACGAAAAGCGCCTTGGCACGCGTTTGGTTCTGTGCAAGGACTGCCCCTTGGCTCAACGCCGCAGAAGATGATGATGTCTTCTGCGTACTCACAGGGCTACTTTGCTCTTCTAAAGCGCGCGCTAACCAATACACCCATGCTGGCCGAGCTTGCAGTGCTGCGGGCATTGTTTCAATCGCTCGACGCACTTCTTTCCAGGAACCAGAAAATAACGCCGCACGAACACGCCACTCCAGGGCGCTATCCGACATCGGCGCACCAGCGGCCCGTTGGTACCAACTCAGCGCCTCTGGGCAATGATCTATGGCTCCCCAATACGCAATGGTTGCCCAAGCGATAGTTTGTTGCTGGGCCGTGAGCCGAGACGCTATGGGCGTAAATGTCGCGGCAGCACCCTTTGGATCCGAGCGCGCCATTTTGGTCAACGCGAGCAGCGTCAATTGCGCTCCCATGGCAGTGCGCGGCACATTCGCTGCATTCACGGTCAGTAGCGCTAAAGGACGTAAAGCGGCCTCATCAAGTAGGGCGCTTGCTGGCGCATCAGCACCGAGCGCAGGGGCGATATCTTTTGCCATACTCTGGCGATTGACCTGATAGGTTAATCGCAATTGATTCCAGATATCCTGCGCATTCCATTGTTTACGTTCTGTTAGGACATGAATCAAGGCGATGCCCGCATCGCCATATTGACGTGGATCTTTAAGCAAATCGCGGGCCGCTGCGGCGACATTCTCACCTTTCTGTGCCCGTGCAGCCAGTGCATAAGCTTTCACACGGATATCATCGTTGAGTACAAAAAGACGATATTGGGTTTCAAATTCAGGCCAATTTTTCTGCGCACCGAGTACTAGCAGATAATCATTGCGCATCCTATCTGCGAGCGCACTGCCGGCATACCGTTTCAAAAAAGCGCGCACGCTCTCCAGCGTGGTTTCTGCAATATCGGCGCGCACGCTTCCCCGTGTCTCAAACAATAAAGGTTTGATTCCAAAATATTCAATATAAGCGCGCAAAAAGGGAGTGATTGGCTCCGAAGTGCCTGGGAATGCAGAAAGCGTTAACAGGCGACTCGATAGCTCAACGGCCTTCGCCGCATCATTGCGGTTTGATGCTTCACGCAAGGCTAGTAAGGTAGAATCAAAGTCTTGGACGGTCTGTTGTAATGCGCCTACATATTTTTCTTGTCCGCCCCCCGATGCAGTAGGCTCCATCTTTACAGGAGCATTGCTTGGAGAAGGGGTAAAAGAGGGAGGTTGCGTGGCAGAAGTGATCGTGAAATTCTCTGCCTGCAGCGTGCTAGAGGGTACAGCGACACGCTGAGGAGAAGCTGTATTCTCTGCCTGCGCTAGATTTTGCGTATTTTGCGCACTCTGCACCTTAATATCAGGTGGTGTACCCGCATACCCGTCAATAGGTCGCATTAAAGCCAGTATGGACAGGCTCAATATACTTGCATAGACAAGGCGCATTGCAGGGACTGTTCTGCGGCAAAAGGAGAGAAAGGGCATAAATAGCGCAGCGAAGAAAAGAAATGAAAAGAAGAATCCATACTTACAACACAGCAAACCTATCCATCACAGCGGATGGGCTAGATTATCACTTCAGGTCTTCCATCGATAGCTTAGGCAAAATGAAATGGATTCCAGCATAGCACGCGACCCTCTCTCTATTGACATACCGAAGGCCAAATCAGCTTATAGAACCCAACTTTTAGTCGCACGCCAAGAATACATCCCCTCTGATCAGGATGATGCAGCACTAGCCGCGCGCTTACAGACCTGGCTAACTGAAAATCCCTGTCGCTGCGTCGGTCTATACTGGCCATTAAAAGGGGAATTTGATACGCGCGCAGTCATTGCGCAATGGTTAGCGCAATCGGCATCACACTCTGCGGCGTTCCCCGTTATTTCCCATAAAAACAGCCCTTTAGAGTTTTGGCAATGGACTCCTCAGAGCGCTATGACGCTAGGCAAATTTGGCATCCCTATTCCCCGCCAAAAAACACCGCTTCACCCTGATCTGCTCTTAATCCCCTGCCTAGGATTTGACCATGCCCGTTTACGGCTAGGGTATGGCGGCGGTTACTATGACCGCACCCTAGCGGCATTATCTCCCCGCCCTATCACAATAGGGTTAAGCTACGAATACGCCCGCCTCCCTATGCTTCCTCGCGAAGCGCATGATATCCCGTTAGATTACATTTTGAGTGAAAACGCCTGTTACGCATAAGCGACACTTCGGTTTCCCGAGCGCTTTGCATACACACTCCGTATCCGATTACGTAACATTTTTTCGCATCTTGATAATTAAAATAAAATATATAACTAAAATTATCTATGTGTAATTTATCTTTTCTGTGAGCCACTTTATTCGTTATTTCAATACTATTTTTATATAGTATTGAAATAAATATTATATAAAATTCGAAGCGGGAAGAAAGAGCATGTTACAAAAAATAAAAAGCATACCAGATAAAATTCTGTCCTTCCCAGCGACTCTAAAGCGTTCCTTCAGTAGAGCAAAAACCTCTTTGAACAGTAAATTCAAAGATATTGAAGAAGAGGAAGAAGAAGAAGAAAAACCAATAATTAGACCACAAAATAATTATTTCACTCCCTCTTCTAAAATATCTTCCCCTCTTAGTACAATGAATATCGGCGATAAGAAAATTTTAAAAGGTAAATTGCCTAAAGATTTTTCAACCGCCCCAATCACCTCTTCTTCAGAAGATGAATATTCAATGCCTCTTTTTACAAAATGTCTTGAAGATTTCAAAGACCTTGAAAAAGAAAAATCAGAAAATATTCCAACTTCGACACCTATTTTTATAAAACACTTCGAAGATTTCGAAAACTTTGAAAAAGAAAATGAAGCAGCATCTAAAAACACAGAATATGATCCAAGCAACATTAGTCTCGAATCTTTTATAAACTATGCATTTAAAATAAATGAAAAAGAATTGAACCCAAAGGAAGACTTGAATAATATTGAAAATACTGAATCTAAAAAAATTCCACTAAAAAAGAATATAGATTCTGATTATATAAATTCTAAAATTGTACAAAATTTAAAGAAATTATATTTAGAATCACAAGGAAACAGGATAGCAGAAGGCTATTTTCATCTTAAAATAAGTGAAATTAAAAAAAATAATCCTAGCCTCGATCTCTCTCGTTTTCCAAAGATAGATAGCAAGAACGTTGAGCTGTATTTACATATACAAAAATTAAATAACCTGCGCAAACAACTAGGCAACAATGAAGAATCAAGAAATTGTTTTGAATATCTAAAAAATGAATTAAAAAGTCTAAGGAATAAATCAAAGAAACCAAGAAATGAACCAAGGGAAAAGGATGTTGTGCTTGACCTCACACCATTTCCAAAATCAAATACTCCGAATCTCTCTGCCTTTGCAGGTATACAGAAGATTATATATAGCGACGAAATGCGCCCTGTTAACCCTGCGAACGTACCACTCGGCTGTGCTATTGAGTATGACAAGGTTCACTTGCCTAAGGCTTCCCCTTCTTTGAGAAGGGCGGAAAACGTTAATGGACATCAAAGCGTAGAAGCTCCATATTCGCCAAGTATAAAAAGCACTGTATCTGGCTCCTTACCCGCCTATTCTCCACCTCCCCCCTCTTTTATGAGCCGAAGCAGCCAAATTAGCCGATCGTCTCTGCCCAGTGGCACGCCACCTCCCGACTTTCGACGGAACGCAGTTGCGGGGTCTCCTGCCGGCAAAGCTCCGTGGCATAGGGACAGCGAGGATGAAAGGCGCATCCCGATGGGGGAGTGAGCGGTGAAGGTAATTCGCCTTGAATCGGGATACGTATGCGGCGGTTTTCTGCATGCAGCGCAGGGGTTGCTGCAATCAGCATTCGGGTATAGGGATGTAAAGGTTGGCTAAAAATCGTCGTTTTATCGCCTATTTCTACTACACGGCCTAAATACATCACCATCACATCATCAGCGATATGCTCTACGACAGAGAGGTTATGCGAAATAAACACCATGCTGGTGAGAAACTGCGCTTGCAAATCCATGAGTAAATTAAGAATTTGCGCTTGAATCGAGACATCTAATGCCGAAACAGGCTCATCAGCGACAAGTAAATCGGGCCCTAAAATCATCGCACGCGCAATCGCGATACGCTGTCTTTGCCCTCCGGAAAACATATGCGGATAGCGCTTTGCATGCTCGGGCAATAAACCCACGGTTTGCAGGATTTCGGCAACGCGCCAGGCACGCTGCTGCGCGTTTAAAGGTTCATTGATTTCTAACGGTTCAGAAAGGGTCGCCCCTATTGTTTTGCGTGGATTCAACGACGCGTACGGATTTTGAAATACCATCTGTACATGCCGGCGCAGACTTTTATACAGTGCCTGATCGCCAGGGACCAGTTGGCGATCATTGATCCAGATCGTGCCGGAATCGGGGGTTTCAATCATCGTCAGTTGTCGCGCTAACGTAGATTTTCCACAACCGGATTCTCCTACTACCGCTAGCGTTCTACCGCGTTTCACGACCAGTGATACGCCATTTAAGGCGTGTATTACTGGAATACTGGGATCCTCGCTATTTTGAGATGCGGGATAGGGCGTGTGCGCTATCGATGGATCATTTTTTTGCTGCGGGGTTTTCCGAATTCGCCGTCTTACCCAACCTCGCATAGTGCTCCACACATTTTGCGCGATGGGATACCGTTTACTAATATTTTCTACCGCCAGTACATGGTCTTCTAGCTTAATCGGACTCACTGACGGGAAAGCAGCTGGAGAATGAGGATGTGCGCCCTGCAGAGGGGATTCTACGACATGCGCTTGAGAGGCTTGGGTCATAACCGCACTCCTAGCGTATCTTCTGCGACAGGAGCAAAAGAAGGGGGAAAGGACGTGGACAACGTAGTGGCATTTTGCCGCTGCGCATCTCCTACGCCATCGCATGGCGCAGGCCCCTCCGTGGTATGCAAAGGTTTAATGCAACGCGCCTTTGCCATTTGTTGATTAGGCAGATCAGCCTCTTCATAAGCCAATGAGACAGGGTCTAGTGCAGGGTGCGCTTGTCGGCAAGCCGGCTCTACATAAGTACAACGAGGCGCAAACCAACACCCTTTCAATGCTTCCGAGCGTAGTTCAGCAGGGCTAGGCACTCTTCCAGGCAATGCCGCCAAGCGCTGGGCGTTGCGGTTGTGTTCTGGAATGGCAGCCAACAACGCTGCGGTATACGGATGATGCGGTGTTTCAAAAATCGCTGGAGCACGATTACTTTCAATAATTTCGCCTGCATACATCACCACAACCCGCCGTGCTACTTCGGCAACTACAGCTAAATCATGCGAAATCAATACTAAAGCCATCCCATGCTCTTTTTGCAGATCCAATAACAGCGCCATGATCTGCGCTTGAATGGTCACGTCCAATGCGGTTGTAGGTTCATCGGCAATCAATAATTGCGGCTTAGAAGCAATAGCCATTGCAATCATAATGCGCTGATTCATCCCCCCAGACAGTTGATGGGGGTAAGCATGAAAACGATTCTTGGCATCCGCAATACCCACTTGATCTAGCAATTCCAGTGCGCGCGCCTTACAGCGTGCACCGCGCAAACCTTCATGCACACACAAGGTTTCTTCAATTTGCATGCCAACGGTATAAGCAGGATTCAGGCTAGTCGTAGCGTCTTGAAACACCATCGCCATTTCTTTCCCCATTAATGCGCGTCGGGCACGAGGGGATAGTGTTAATAAATCATGCCCAGCAAATGTCATCTCATCCGCCTGCACGCGGCCCGGGGCGTCGATGAGTCCCATAACGGCTAACATCGTCACACTCTTCCCTGAGCCGGATTCTCCAACCATGCCCACTACTTCGCCAGGCGCAACATGGAGATCTACTCCGGCTACCGCACGAGCAGCGCCAAAGTCAACGGTAAGATTAGATAGTGTCAGAAGATTTTGAGGCATAATAGGAAAAAACAGAAAACGGGTACGGCACAGCAGAAGATATCCTTATACCAGCTTTACACGTATTAATTCACGTTTAAGATAAGCATAGTAAATGGGCGCAGCGATCACGCCAGACAGGCCAAAAATCGATTCCATCACTAACATGGCCAATAATAATTCCCAAGCGCGGGCAGCAATCTGCCCGCCGATGATGCGCGCATTAAGAAAATATTCCAGCTTGTGAATCACCACCAAAAAAATCAGCGAGTACACGGCCACCGGCACGCTATTGGCTAGAGAAACAACGACAATGAGCGTATTGGAAATTAAATTCCCTACCACGGGAAGCAAACCACAAATAAGCGTGACCACCACCAGCGTTTTGCTCAATGGCAAGCGTTCACTGAAGAGTGGCAATAAAAATAATAAATACGCGCCAGTGCAAGCGGCATTAATCAGGGAAATCTTGAGCTGCGCAAAGACAATGCGCTCAAAAGTCTCACTCAGCCCCTGAATACGGGTAATCAACGCTGCCGCTAATGGACGATGCCGCGTATGGCGCGTCAAGCTAATGGCGATTAACGCACCAATAATCATCCCTAATGCAGCGCGCACAATCCCACGAATGACACTTTTTCCGCCTTGTTGCAACTCAGAAACATGCGCTTTCATCCAGACCAGCCCATGATCACGCAATTCCGCCTCTCCATCAGGTAAATAGTCCATCACCCAATTGGGAACCTGCGCTCGTGCTTTATCAATAAGCTGCATGAGCTGCTCCAGAATCTTTTGCACACTCACCGTATTGTGCTGAAACTGGGAAATTCCTGCTACGACTGCGACTGCGACGGTTCCTGTAATAATGACAGCTAAAAATACCACTGCGACCCAACGTGCACGCGGCCCAGGCATCCTTTTTTCCAGAGCGGGAGCGAGCTTTTGGATAAGTTGAAACACTAGCAAGCCAGATAGAAGGCTCCCTAATAATTTGAAAGGCAATGCCAGCGCCAAGAACAACGCGACTAATGCAAAACTGGCTAACCCCACTTTATCAATTTCCAAACTCCGTCCAGCATAGGGGCAATCCTTTTTTGTTTGCGTGCGCCGTGATCTATGCGGTGTTTTTTTCATCACTTCATCATAGATCAATGCTCTGCTTTGCTCCTTCATGCTGTCCCCATACCCGTGTGATCCATTTTCATCTTGCTTAGGCTGCTTCACTTTATCTCTTTTTATTTTCAGAATCTCTAGCCTATTCCGGTAGGCCAAACAGAGAGGGATTGTCGCGAATACAGCAAAAGGCCAACACTAGCATCCTGCTCGAAAATAGGGAGAAAATTCTGAACCGTATGCCATAGCGCGCGCTCAAAAATCCCCCCAATAGATGCTTTTTGCCCCTCTTCTACCCGAGCTTCAAATATTTCGCGGTAAAACTCCTCTCTACTTTTTGTATGTCTTCAGGCGTGCCTTGCGCGATGATTTCTCCCCCGCCGGCGCCTCCTTCTGGACCTAGATCAATAATCCAATCCGCGGTTTTAATGACATCCAAATTGTGCTCTATCACAACAACGGTATTACCTTGATCACGCAATTGGGCCATCACATCCAGTAAAAGGGCAATATCCTGAAAATGCAAGCCGGTTGTAGGTTCGTCAAGAATATAGATCGTGCGCCCCGTATCCCGTTTGGAAAGCTCCAACGACAGTTTGACACGCTGCGCCTCTCCGCCTGAGAGCGTAGTGGCAGATTGACCTAAACGCACATACCCTAATCCCACACTCAGCAATGTTTTCAGCTTTCTGGCAATGACGGGCACAGCTTGGAAAAACGTATGGGCTTGCTCAATCGTCAAATCGAGAATATCGTTAATATTTTTGCCCTTGTATTGAATATCGAGCGTCTCACGGTTATAGCGCTTTCCCTGGCATACATCACAAGGGACATACACATCGGGCAAGAAATGCATTTCGACTTTCAGTACGCCATCTCCCTGGCAGGTTTCACAGCGTCCTCCCTTCACATTAAACGAAAAGCGGCCAATGTCATACCCGCGCTCTTTGGAAGCGGGCACTCCGGCAAACAATTCACGAATCGGTGTGAAAAGCCCGGTATACGTCGCAGGGTTAGAACGGGGCGTGCGGCCAATCGGAGACTGATCCACATTGATAATTTTATCGATATGCTCAATGCCAGTGAGGCTTTCATAAGGCGCAGGATGCGTTGAGGAACCATATACACTTTGCGCCAATGCACGATAGAGGGTGTCGTTAATGAGCGTTGATTTCCCCGAGCCGGATACTCCAGTCACGCAGGTCATCACCCCTAATGGAAGACGCAGCGTGACATCCTTGAGATTATTGCCACAAGCTTTGGTGATCTGTATGAAATTTTTGCCTGGAGCACGTCTTGTAGTAGGGACAGCAATACTTTGCCGGCCTGCCAAATAGGCCCCCGTCAACGAAGCAGGATTCTCTTGAATCTCCAAAGGAGTACCCTGCGCAATCACCTGCCCTCCATGCTCTCCAGCACCAGGGCCCATGTCGATAAGATAATCAGACGCGCGCATCATATCCTCATCATGCTCGACCACAATGACCGAATTACCTAGGTCACGAAGATGCTTGAGCGTTTTGATTAAGCGGTCATTGTCACGCTGATGCAAACCAATCGACGGCTCATCAAGCACATACATCACTCCCGTAAGCCCAGAGCCAATCTGAGAGGCAAGGCGTATACGCTGTGCTTCGCCACCGGAGAGCGTGTCTGCACTACGCTCTAAAGATAAATATCCTAAACCCACATCATTGAGGAAGGTCAAGCGTGCTGTAATTTCACGAATAACGCGTTCGGCGATTTCTTGCTTCGCTCCACTGAGTTTTAAAGTAGAAAAATGCTGTAAGGCATCACGTAGCGGTTCATGGCTAATCTCAAAGATCGGACGCGCTTTCTGCCCCTCTCCGACCTTCACATAACGTGCTTCACGGCGCAAGCGCGTTCCCGCACATTCTGAGCACGTTTTCTGACTTTGATAGCTCGCTAACTCCTCTCGCACGTTCTGTTCACGTGTCTCCGAATAACGCCGCTCAAAATGCGGAACTACACCCTCAAAGGGCGCCTTACGAATGGTTTCCTTTCCTGCTGCAGTGCGTTGAGAAAAAGCAATCTCTTCCTTGCCTGAGCCAAAAAGAATGATTTCCTGAATCGCCTGGGGCAGATCTTCAAACGCCGTATCTAAATCAAATCCGTAGTGCGCGCTTAAATCTTTGAGCATTTGAAAACAAAAGGGATTGCGCGCATCCCAACCTTTTACCGCCCCCGATTTTAGGGAGAGCGAGGGATACGCGACAATGCGCTCAGGATCAAAAACAACGACTTGGCCCAAACCATCACACTGCGGACAAGCCCCAATCGGATTATTAAAGGAAAATAAGCGCGGCTCTAACTCGGATAACACATAAGTGCAATGCGGGCAGCTGAGCTTTGCGCTAAACAAATGCTCTTTGCCGGTGTCCATTTCTAAAGCAATGGCCCGACCCTGCGCCAATTTCAACGCCATTTCGAACGATTCGGCCAAACGCTGCCGACTTTCTGCGCGCACTTTGAGGCGATCTACCACCACATCGATCGTATGCTTTTCGTTTTTCTTGAGTTTGGGAAGCGCATGGACTTCATAAATGGAAGCAGATTCAGCGCCACTCTCCCCCTTGTGACCTTCTTGCGCCGTCTTGCCCCCTGAAACAATCCGAAAACGCACAAAACCCTGCGCCTGCATCATCTCAAAAAGCTCGGCATGTTCCCCTTTACGATTGGCCACGACCGGAGCCAAAATCATTAGGCGGGTATCTTCAGGCAAGGCAAGCGCTGTATCCACCATTTGCGACACACTCTGCGCCACAAGCGGTTCATCGTGCTCAGGGCAATACGGCGTCCCCACTCTGGCATACAGTAAACGCAAATAATCGTGAATTTCTGTCACCGTGCCCACGGTAGAGCGGGGATTATGGGAACTGGCTTTTTGCTCGATGGCAATAGCGGGCGATAACCCTTCAATTAAATCTACATCCGGTTTTTCCACTAACTGCAAAAACTGCCGAGCATAGGCGGAGAGACTCTGGACATAAAGACGTTGACCTTCTGCATATAAGGTATCAAAAGCCAACGACGATTTACCCGAACCCGATAGGCCCGTCACCACGACCAAACAATGCCGCGGCAAATCGAGATTAATATTTTTAAGATTGTGGGTTCTAGCCCCGCGAACGCGGATAACATCCATCATAATTGAAGAGCGAATTTAGGCAGAAAATAGAGAAAAATCAAACCTCATACTATAACGGCTTTTTAGCACCATTGAATGAACTTGGCCTGCACTAGGTTATACGCGCTTTCTACAAACCCTTTCAGCCTTTTGCGCATTCGCTCCAAAATCTCCCCCACCACGATCCACCATGCGGGAAGGACCCTGTGTCTCAGGGAGTCTATCGTGCGCTTCGCATTTTAATTTGCTTACAGTCCACCCAGTCGCCAAACCTGAAACCGCTTCCACAGTCTATCTAGATAAATACAGAAACTACGGAAATAGTGTACTTTTATCTCGCGTTCCCACGTATTTTCCATCTTACTGCCTAGAAAAACGATCGACTCTTTATTTTTATGATTTTTTGCTAGCTTGAGTAGCTTGAGATCTTCCGCGTTATGCAAGGGATTAAAGTTTTTTGGAAGCAAATTTTCCATCAAATATATGCGCAATGCTTGCACTGCTGCTAAAGGGTCTTCTGATTGATTGCTACCACCCCAGTGCGAAACTATTTGACCATTATCCATTCTCATCAGCACCGATAACAGTATCTTCTCTACCCCTCGCACATACGAATTCGCATCGCTTTGCAGTAAACAGCACAATATATCGAGAGATAGTTCTGTGCACAATGCAGGAGGTAAGACAAGGTTTTCTTTTATCTCCGCCCCATATTTCAGAAAGCACTTTAGTAAATCCATACGAAGGGCTTCTGCACGATCCGCAGCTTTGCTACTGGTTGCCAAAATATTGTTAGGACAACAAATAGCACGCCAATTCATGGCCACATCATAGCTCGTCATGCTTACTAAACGCTCTAACAACGTTTTTTCTTGCGCATCCCGCGTGTTGACATTGGCGCCCTTTTCTACCAAAAGCTTTATTACATCAGGGAAAGATCCTACTCTAAAGGCCATTTGCAGAATTGTTTCGCCCTCCGTATTCAGCTTTTCCAGATTGATTATTTTTTTCAGGAAGCACTTTAGTAAATCCATACGAAGGGCTTCTGCACGATCCGCAGCCTCGCTACTGGTTACCAAAATATTGTTAGGACAACAAATAGCGGGCCAATGCAGAGCCACACCAGTGCTTGTCATGCTTACTAAACGCTCTAACAACGTTTCTTCTTGCGCTTTCCGCGCGTTGACATTGGCGCCTTTTTCGACCAAAAGCTTTATTACACCAGGGGAAGATCCTACTCTAAAGGCCATTTGCAGAACTGTTTCGCCCTCCGTATTCAGCTCTTCCAGATTGATTGGTTTTTTCAGGAAGCACTTCAGTAAATCCATACGAAAGGCTTCTGCACGATCCTCAGCTTCGTTACTGGTTATCGAAATACCGTTAGGACAACAAATAGCGTCCCAATGCAGAGCTATACGATGGCTCGGCATGTCTACTAAACTCTGTAATAGCGTTTCTTCTTTAGCTTTCCGCGCGTTGACATTGGCGCCCTTTTCTACCAAAAGCTTTATTACAGCCGGAGAACGTCTTGCTTTGAAGGCCGCTTGTAGAGCTGTTTCGCCATTCGTATTCGTCTCTTCCAGATTGATTGACTTCTCCAGTAAGCACTTTAGTAAATCCATACGAAGGGCTTCTGCGCGATCCGCAGCTTCGCTACTAGCTGCCGAAATATTGTTAGGACAACAAGTAGTGGACCAATGCCGGGCCACATCAAAGCTCGTCATGCTTACTAAACGCTCTAACAGCGTTTCTTCTTGCGCTTTCCGCGCGTTGACATTGGCGCCCTTTTCTACCAAAAGCTTTATCACATCCGGAGAACGTCTTGCGTTGAAGGCCGCTTGTAGAGCTGTTTCGCCTTTCGTATTCGTCTCTTCCAGATTGATTGGCTTTTCCAGTAAACACTTCAGTAAATCCATACGAAGAGCTTCTGCAAGATACTGAGCTTTGCTACTAGTCACAAAAATGCTGTCAGAACAACAAATACCAGACCAATGCTTAGCCACAGCACTACTACCCATCTCTATCAAACTCTGTAATAGCATATCTTCTCGTGCATTCTGCGCGTTTACACGCGCACCGTTTTGCACCAGGAGTTTTATTATATAAGGGGGACACCCTAAATTATAAATACTAATAGGAGCAATATTGATATATTCATTCAATAAATTGAACTTGGCAAGCCATTTATTTAACTTCTTTAAAGATTCACCAATTTCATTTGATATATCAAAAATATTATTCGATAAATCAAAATTGATTGGAATTCCATTTAATATATTTAAATTGACAGAAATTTCATTCAATATATTTAAATTAGCAAGATTTTGATATGATAAATTCAAATTAGCAACAGCTTCATTTAAACTATTAAAAATGTGGACGGTTTCATTTTGCACATCTGAATGAGCAAGCAATTCATTGAATATATTTGAATTAGCAACAACTCCAATATCAATAAAATATCCTTTATGAAATGCAATCTGTAGAGTGGCATTTCCCTCTTCATCTAACACATTCAAATCAGCGCCCATTTTAATCAATGATTCTGCTATTAAAATAGAGCCATCCTGAATCGCATAATTTAAAAAGCTACCGTAAATTGGAATAAATAAGTTTTTATCTACTCCAAGTTCAATTAAAAGGTTGAATGTATTTACAAGGCCACCTTCTATAATTTTAAGCATCAATTCTTCATATTTTTGTAAATCAGAATGCTTAATCTTTATACCAGCATTGAGAAATGCTTCTAACCACTGACTTTTCTGATCAATAGCCTGCTTAAACATCCCCTCTTTCAGTATGTGAGAAGGAATTTTACGAAATTCTTCTATATTCAGTTTTTGAGGATGACTGAGAAACATGGGTATTTCATTAACAATAAAATTCCATTGATCCTGATCAAATTGCGCAGAGGAAAATGTTATTTGAGACTGCGTACAAATCCCAATATCTATCAAACTACTGGGCATTCTTTTTATATATTGGCCGTCAAAATTCAACAGTAATTTTCCAGCACGCAGCAGATCTCCTTCGCAAAACCGATCTAAGCAGGAATTTTTGAATAATGCTTGGAAAACTCTATACGCAATGGGATTCCTTTTCAAAAACCCTGAATTATCAGCGTAGGCGTCTTTGAATTCCTTAGAATTGAAAACATTGATTATCTTCTTTTTGGACAGAATCCTAGCTTCATCCATCACTTTTTTGGTCTGAATCCTAACTTCAACCTTATCTATCTCGTTTGCGGTCTCAACCCCAGCCTCATCCATCTCGTTTATAGCCCGAATCTTAGTTTTAACTTCATTCCTGACCTTACCTAGGAATAAGGTACCCAACAACGCATCATAAACAGCTGAGCGGTAAAGGCGATTGACTTGTGCAAGACTTCCCATATCTTGCAGTGAGCAATGTATGAAGATTTTTACCAGTATCTCAATAGGCAATATTGATCCGCTATCGATCGCTTTTGCGGAGACAGTCTCCCCGCTTATAGTATTTTTATTAGATAGCGTATAACCTGAAAAATCGCCTACTATAGACGTGTTAGGCCTACTGTTATTCCTGGATATTGCATTGTTCATGATAGAAAATGGAGTGGTTTTTTACGAGATAAGATAAATCTTATCACCAAAAAAGAATACTTTCTCGACTATGACCTATTTATATGAACAGCTCCAATACACTACGTTTTTTCTTCTTTCTTTTATTCCCCTCACCACCATCCACCATGCGGGGGAGGACCATGTATCTCAGGGAGTCTATCGTGCGCTTCGCATTAATCTGCTTATTTTAAATAGCTCCCCAAAAAATAGAAAAATGGGGCCTTAAGCTTGCAGTATAGATGGGACAATCCGCTCACATCTCACCGAGTCGCCAAACCTGAAACCGCTTCCACAGTCTATCTAGATAAATACAGAAACTACGGAAATAGTGTACTTTTATCTCGCGTTCCCACGTATTTTCCATCTTACTGCCTA
>JASSUL010000024.1:0-7986 GCA_031963005.1 Mycoavidus cysteinexigens
TTGAGATTTCTCTGATGTCTAATCAGCATCTTTATAAAGAAATACCCAACAGCAAAACATACATCAATCCCCTGATTATTGTGACTTGCTGTCTTTTAAGTAAGAAAAAACCTGCTAAGAAACTGAGGTGACCCCATAAAGTTAGATGGAAAAGTATCTAGCAATGAGAGGACTGAGTCCGGTGCAATACCGAATTCAGTCCTTTTAATTTTAGCTTGATGCGTTCGTGGTTGTAGTAATGGATATAGCTTTCCAAGCCCTCTTGCAACTGCTTGATATTACTAAATTTATTTAAATAAAAGAATTCAGATTTTAAGGTGCCAAAAAAGCTTTCCATTGCTGCATTATCGAGGCAGTTCCCCTTGCATGACATACTTTGTGTGATGCCTTTTTGCACAAGTAAGCGCCGATAGGCAGGCATTTGATAATGCCATCCTTGGTCTGAATGCAGGAGGAGTGGATCATTGGGCTTTAAGCAAGTGAATGCTTTTTTGAGCATGCTATCTACCATCCCAAATAGTGGACGTTGCGCAATCTCATAGGCAATAATCTCCGCATTGTATAAGTCCATCACTGGCGAGAGATACAACTTCTGGCCGGCCACGTTGAACTCAGTTACATCGGTCACCCATTTCTGATTATGGCGCTCGGCCCCAGACTGTCGTCGCAAGGCGTTCGGTGCAATGCGTCCTACCAGCCCCCTATAAGATCGGTATTTCTTTACGCGCACAAGGGACTTGAGTTGGAGTTGCCCCATAAGGTGTTGGACAGTCTTGTGATTAACCTGAAGCCCCATCTGTCAAAGAGTACCCGTAATACGACGATATCCATATCGCCCTTTATGGTGTGCAAAAATAGTGAGAATCTTCGTTTTAAGCATGGCGTGCTTATCCACCGCCTGTAATACCTTTTTGTGATAGTCAAAGGTGCTGCGTGCCAGACCTGCGACCTTGAGCACACCAGAAATAGGGTACTGTTGCCTTAATTCAAGCACTATTTGCGCTTTTTGTTTTGCGTTGCTTTCTGGTTTACTTGAATCAAGGCCCTGAGCTTTTTTAGATACGCATTCTCCATGCGTAAATAATCCAGCTCCTTGATCAACTGCTCTCGCGTGGAAATCTCCTCCTTTGATGATGGAGATAATGGGGGAGGTGTATCTGGCATCTTTTTCGGGGGGGGGCTGGTCGGCGCGGATAAAGGGCTTGTATACCTCTAGCATCATACAAGCGCTCCCAGGACGATACGGTGCCCTTATTACGAATATCAAAATAGGCTGCCGTTTCTCGATACGACCATGAACGCTCTCGCATGTGCTTCAGTACTAATAGCTTAAATTGCAGGCTATATGAACTATATTTCTTTTTAAAACTTTCCTGTCCATGGATTTGGTAAGTAACCACCCACTCTTGTACCGTTCCATAGTCAATGCCATATTGCTGACCCACTTCCCTGTAACCAGCTTGACCAGACAAATAAGTCGTGACCGCTTTTAGCTTCAATTCCCTACTGTGCTTACTCATGAAAAAACCCCAAGAGTCAGATTCGTGTCTCACTTTTTGGGGTCACTTCAGATTATTCTTCAACATTTCTTTTATCAAGATTGCCAATCTTTAAGCTGTTGGTATTTGTAAAGATAACTCAAAAAACGCTTGCTTATATAGATCACTTGATCTCTTTTTTGCATTGATTTCTTGTGATTTTGAGAAGCCACAAGCCAGCATAGAAATGATACCCAAAGTCCAACATACGATGAATTCAGAATCAGTTTTTTGAGGATTTCTCCAATCGTACTTAGATTGCGCATTAATCATGCCTACTACACTGAAAATAAGAGGAATAATAAATAATTTTTATATTGCTGCATAGTTCTCAGATGATACTTTAGAATTTTTACCTCTTTCTAATATATTTTTTTATGATTCAGGTAAATTTTCCAATAACACTTCATAAATATCTTCTGATAATTCATCGTAATAAGATGGATTCCATATTAATTTAGATATTAATAAATCAATATTAATTTCTGGGCGAGGAGATGATCTTCTATGAAACTCATTTAAAACTATTTGATGTAGTATGGATTTTCCTGATTTAATCATAAAATACCCTCCAATCCAGGACATCAAGCTAACTGCCAATACAAAATAATCTATTATTAATGTTCCTGCTTTTTTAGTATCAGCCTTAAGCAAATAGGCTATATGCAAAATAGCAATGCAAGATACTACAGGTGCTATCTTAATGGTTTTACCACCATCTTTAAGAACTTTATCAGCGCTCTTTAATTTCAATCCAGATTCAATAGGCAAATTATTTAACAATTTATCTAAATTTTCTTGAGATAAATTATTTAAATCATTATCATTATTTAATAAATGAATAAGTAAATTTTCAAAATCGCTAGACGGATTTTGGGGTGCTTGCGAAGAGGAGCCTGTTTCAGGCATGTTAACAGCCTGATACGAAGTTGATGGCGCTCTTGATGCGGGCAATAAAGGCGCGTTAGTTTGATTAGGAATGGAAGTGGTTGCATACATAATAAGTTATTCTTCTTAATTAAGATAACAAAATTATATATATTATTTTAAGGTTTTTTATTTCAATATAAGGGAAACAAAGTATTTTTTAAAATGAGTAATATCGTTACTAAAGCTCTATATATAGGGGAAGGTCATATGACCTATAAAAATACCACAGTAATATCTATTCGGAGCACACTACATTTCATAAAGCAGGGTGCTCTCCTTTTCCCTTCTCAGGCTGCGTTCTTAACGCCTTGGGGGACATAGTTTACTGGTTTGCTGTTCATTTCCTCCGAACTATGCCCATTACTTCCGACGATCTGCGCGAACTGACTAAAGTCTTGCTTGATAACTATCTCCGCAATATTCCGATTGATAAAATCGGTGTAGAGCATCCCTTACTCAAACGCTGCTTAGCCAAACACAAACTGTTTTTTGGTGCACGGCAACATATTGCGGAGAACGTACGCAAAGACTACGGCAGTCACTTCACCTGGGCCTATGGCAAAACCACTGTGGAATTTAATAAGCACCATACGACCGAAAAAATATAGTTTCCATGGCGGTGCGCGGTGAATAGCTTTTTAGATTATGACCGCTTGTTTGGGGCAGGAATCGATGTGCTGGAAGGGGGGAGCAGCGAATATTGGCTGGCGCAGAATGAGAAGGTGAAGGTAAAATTACTAAGCATGATTTCATTTCTTCTCTCCTGATAAAACTTATATAACTGCATTAGATTTGCTTTCAATTTACTGTGAGGCAGTCTACAAGTTATAGATCAGGGAAAAAAATATATAATTGAAATAGGGCTTTATCTATATATAAGCATCGTAGCTTAAGGTATCAAAAATAAAATATAAAGCGTTAGACCATTCATAGATCGCATTCATGAAAAAACTCTAATAAAGAAGGGGGACGAGATGCCGATGCTTCCTCAGATAAACAGCCCGTGAGGCGCAACGTACTGACGGAATACGGATCATCCTGTGGATGCACCACGGCATGTATGGTAGATATAGCGCCCTCCTTAGATTGGATATACCAACAGAGAGAGGAATAGCAGGTTATGCAGAGTGAGGCTTGCAAAGGCAGAGTGCTTACGCGCTTTGAGATAAGGGTGGTGAAGGAAATATTGGGGGATCTGGATACGAATGAGCGTGAAACATAGCTTGTTCCTTAAATGGGTCTGTTCCCTACTGCCTCCGCTTCTAAACAAGGGTGGCAGGACCAAGCAGGATTAGAAGGCCGTCACTTAGGAAATAGCAAGTCCAAAGGCTTCCCTGCAAGGCTCTGCCATAGGAGCAAAACCAAACTTAAGTGTCGGGGCTTCTAAACCCCAGCTGTCTTTTATTTTATCGATAGCAAATTTACCATTGGCTTGTGCAGTGACTAAAATAAACCTGGTTCGAGAACTTTTTTGAGAGCAGAGTGCGAAATAAGGAACAAATTCGTTTATTTTTGGATTCTGTCAGGCTGAAATCATCATCGTAAAACTGCGCAACCCCCGTCCTGCCATGGGTTTGCACCAATTTAAAGCCGCATCCAAAGATGCGGCTTTAAATTGGTGGTGCAGTTCCAGTTAAAAACAAACTTGTCTCATGGAGTAATGCGGGTTAGTGCGGATTTATGAAGGTTTCTAAAATCATATAACGGTTAAGGTACTAGCAGGAACCACAGTTTATCTAGATGGAGTCCCAGCAGATTGTTGGTAAGCGGACGACGCGCGCTTACTAATGCTCACCGCTGTATAGCCCCAACTCACGCAGAACAGGAGAGCAAGATGGCACCAGCAATAAAAGAGGTCAGAAGTCAAGCCATCGAACATTTACGTAAAGCACATCATTTAGGGTGACCAGACCGGCTGCAGGCCAGCTTTTGGTTACTCGATTTGCGCTGAGTTGGACCAGATGCCTATCTGGAAACCTCAGCGTCAGTAAATGACAATGTGTGCTTCGGTCGGTAGCGGGAGATCCCATCGCACGAGCATTCCCTCGAGAGTCCTGTTTGATAATGAAGTGTCACGCCGACTGTTTCGACGAAGAAGCTCTGCGCGGGGTTTCTCCAGATAAACCAGCGTTACCTCGGCGTGGTATGCGAACAGTAGGTCCAGCGTTTTCTTGCGCATCAATGCAGAGAGGTTCGTGGCATTCCAGACGAACGCCGTTTTCCGCCGCAGCAAATCTTTTGCCTTGTCGATTGCGAGATGCGCCACCAGTCCCTCATTCTTTCCATAGCGTAATCCCAGCTCCTCCCGGGTATTGTCAAATGAAACGACAGGTAGGTCGGGATGGTGCTGGTTAATCCATGTGTTCTTGCCAGAAGCTGGCAGCCCGGACATCACGATCACTTTCGCGCCCGGCTCCTGAAACAGCCTGTATTCAGGATGAACGTCTGCGCCGCGAAAGTAGTTGACCGCCGTATGCGTGTCCGCGAAGTCGCGTGGCCGTCCGTAGCAGTTTTCCTCTCGCGCAAGCTCCCTGAACAGTTCGATATTGTCGAGCACCCGCTGCATGTCCTGACAGAGCCGGCCACGCATGTCGGCTTCTGCCAGCATGGCGAGTAACCGGATATCCAGTTGCCACGAGAGTTCGCGAACGATGAACTCGGGGGATCCCCGACGCGAACCGTCCATCGCAAAGAACGGCACCTGGTGAACGCTGATAAGGCGGCAGATAGCTTCGCGGACATCGAACGGGACGCCGATATCCCACAGGGCAATGCGCGCATCGATGGAGCCTTTTCGGGAATGTCCAGGCTGGCTAATCGTTCCCGTTACGGGGTCGATGACTGTGGTGCTGTACTTGGCGATGTCGTGCAACAGCGCTGCGAAGAAGACCACCTCCTGGTCAGCCCTCGGCGCAGCCTGGTACTCGGCCATTGCCAGCAGTTCTTCCACGACCATCATCGTGTGCGTCCATACATCGCCCTCGCCGTGATGCTTTGGCTCCTGAGGCGTTGTTTTCGCGAACGACAGCGCGGGAAATACCTCCAGGCACGCCTGGAAATCCGGCGATTGACCCGGTGCAGGCACCAGTGTCTGCAATTGTTCGTACTTCATAGCCACTCCTTTTGCAGCAGAAGGCCCAGTTTTCTCAAGCTGCCCGAGCGCGCATCTGCGGCGCAAAATACGCATCGCTCGCTCTACGGAAAACAACATATTTGAAGCGTTTCCGGTCGAACAGCTCTGTCTCTATCGGCAAGGTCACATTACGCTATAAGCATGCGGTTGCCAGCCAGCTGGGGATGACTAGCAACAACGTCCATACGAATCGAAGAGGATATCAAGTCCATTCTGTGCTGCTGTTGGATGCGACAAGCTAGCAAACGGTGGGACTGATTGAGCAGACGCACTGGTGCCGAGAAGCAAGCTGTCACGGCAAGAAGTATCAGCGCTGGACACGCGCCTATAAGGACAAGGAAAGTTATAAGTGGGAACAAGCAGCGATCCAGCCGGCAGCCCGTTTGGGTGACACGATGGCGCAGACGATCTCGGTGTGTGATCGGGAAGCCGATATGTATGACTAATCTGAACTACAAACAACAGCATGAGCAGCGCTTTGTGGTGCGAGCCAAAACTGGCCGACGGAGTGTGCAAGAAAGCGAGCTGAGCCTGTTTGAGACGTTGAATCAAGAAGGGACGCCCTTGTTTGCTACACCGTGCAAGTGCCACAGCGCGGAGGCAGGTCGGCTCGCAGAGCCGAATTATCGTTGCGTAGTATGTCATTGAGCATCATGGCTCCTGCGCGTAGCACGTCAGGGGGCGGCCCACTTGGCGCCAATGCTATTTTGGCCGAAGAGATGAATGCGCCCTTGCAGGCAGAACCACTGCAATGGGTATTGTTGACAACAGAACCCGTTGCTAGTGCTGCTCAAGCATTGACGGTTGTGCGATATTACGAATGCCGTTGGCATATCGAGGATTATTACAAAACATGGAAAAAGCGGTGTAGGTGTTGAACGGCAGCGCTTTCAAAGTTCG
Source organism: Mycoavidus cysteinexigens (assembly GCA_031963005.1). Classification (GTDB taxonomy): domain Bacteria; phylum Pseudomonadota; class Gammaproteobacteria; order Burkholderiales; family Burkholderiaceae; genus JASSUD01. The sequence goes on from JASSUL010000024.1 coordinate 6,502, forward strand.
GAAAATCTGGAACGGATGCTGGTGATCACCGCGTTTCTCGCTGTGCGGTTATTGCAATTACATGAAATCCAGAATGTGCCAGATAACCAGCCAGCCAGGAAGTGCGACGAAGTACTCAGTGAAGACGAATGGAAAATCCTGTGGGTATCTACTGAGCGTAGCCCACCGCCAACCTCTCCTCCTCCCGCTCGCTGGGCTTATTTGGCTTTAGCCAAATTGGGAGGATTTACCGATACCAAGTATACTGGCCGGCCAGGCTGGAGCACTATGTGGCATGGCTGGTTTCGTTTGCAAGAGCGTCTCCATGGTTACCAAGTTAGCCAACAACTGTACGCTGACTTGTGATCAAGAGACAGACGCGGGCTGCTTGACTATTCTGAATGGCTTCGATAGCCTCCTAGGCTTTATTCCATTCCTGCCTTTTGCAGGCGGTGCGATAAAATACGTTTGTTATGATCTACACAAGCTAGCTCAAGAGCTGGAACTGGAAAATAGAATCGCTATTAGAAAAGCATTAATAGAAATTGCGGCAGCTATTTTCACTGCTCCGGATACGGAGGATTTTATTCTTTTAAAAAGCAAAAGAAAGGAAATTGATATGAACGAAACTACGCCTTTGGCATCTTCACAAAAATTATCGTCAAGTTATCTTTCGACTCCCACTGCCTATGTTCGTTTCGCTCAAGAGGGAAGTTTTTCTTCGCAGGCTCTCAAAAATATTTCTACTGATAAAGATATTAAATCTACATTGGCGTTGTTAAAAAATAATAAATCTATTATAGATGTCGAAACTACGCTTTTTGCCTCTTCACCAATATTATCGTCAATCGATTTTTCAATTTCTGCTGACTATGCTCGTCTTGTTCAAGAAGGAAGTCCTTCTTTTATAGATCGTCAATACTCCTCAAAAACTGATGTTTTAAATATATCTCTAGCAGAAAATATCTTTAGAGACTTCGAGTTTTCAAATGCACCATTTGTAATATCTCCTCCTAAGTACAAGGCTGTATACCCACTGGAATGCGCGACTTCTTTCCTGGGCTCTGCTTTAAATACTATCGAAGTTTCAAAGGTAGATAAAGCGGATAAATATGCTCCAATCTACTTTTTTATTTTTCTTATCTGTATGATTTCTATCTTTCTATTCCTTTTATTTGTATAGTTGTTTTTATCTTAGGCTTTACGGCCGTTGGTCATAATGCGACTAAAGATAAAATAATTAAACAGTCATTTTGTGAAAGTTTTCCAACATAAACTTAAGCAATTATTGATGAAGTGGCTGATAACGGCGGTCTCAAGAATCAAGTGCAACAGGTTTAACCAAATGAACTATCTGTAATTCTTGAGCTAAAGCTTGTTCAGGGGAGAGCCACCCTAGAGTTTGTCGCGGTCTCCCATTGAGCAATCAGGCGATATCGTTAAGGTAGGTTTGACTGAGCCCAGAGAGATCGATGCCTTTAGGTAAAAATTGGCGAAGTAAACCAT
>JASSUL010000014.1:0-57257 GCA_031963005.1 Mycoavidus cysteinexigens
AAAAAACCGTCTTTGAGTTTTTCGCAGTCGACAACGACTAATTCTTCCAAGCTTTGACATTGTTGGAGCGCTGCTACAAGAGACGTGTCAGTGAGACCGGAACATTTATCAAATCTTAGACTAGTCACCCGCGTATCTGACAATAGCGCTGCCAAATCTGCCGAATTTTCTGGGAAGTTAAAGTCTGATGCGAATGTGATATGCAGCCCTCTTCCCAGTCCAAATTTATGTATAGCGCCCTTCAATCCCTTGATGTCTCTGACTTCTACGCTTTTAATGACAACATTCGCTGCTGCCTCGAGTACTCGGCCTGCGACTCGTACCTGTTGTGTTAAAACTTTAAGAGGAAGATTTTTACAAATTTTTATTAATAACTCTGGTATATCTTTTATTCTTTCTATTGCATCTGGAATCTTTACTAATAACTCTGGTGTATCTTTTATTCTTTCTATTGCATCTGGAATTTTTACTAATAACTCTGGTGTATCTTTTATTATTTCTGTTGCATCTGGAATTTTTACTAATAACTCTGGTGTATCTTTTATTATTTCTGTTGCATCTCGCGATGAATTTTTGGTTGCAAACTTACCAAAAACGCTATTTAAGATAGCATTAAAAATGCGTATTATTGCTTCTTTTACAAGAGTAAGATAATGAAGACTTTTTACTAATACTCTTAATACGTCTTTTAATTTTTGTAGTAGATTTTCAGTTCGGGGAGATAATTGACGATCCTCTATTTTTTCTAATGTACTAGCGTTTGAGCTAAGAGGAGAGGAGATAGAAGAGACCTGCATTTTATCTGCTTATAACAAAGGATGATGTGATTTATCTTACCATAGATATAGAATCAACCCTTCCTTATCGCACTCCTCATTTCATCTGATTTTTGACTTGTGATTTGTGTCTCTGTGGCACACTGGCGCGATCACCCTGGGGGAAGGTCACTACTCCATAGACTTTAGAATGTATTATTGAAGAAGGACAGGTCGTGGCCGCAAATGGGCCTTCGCTTTCCTTTGAATATCACTATACGTTGCGACTTATATTGACGATTATGCTGGCTCTGCGGATTCCATCTACATACGCAAAGCCTCCGACCTCAAACAGGCCAGATTAAGCAATGCGCAATGTTTATCAAATTAAGCCGAGCGCGTTGGTTGAAATTCCATAGTGATGCGGATAGCTTTGGGATCGGGTTACGGTAGGAGGAACGCCATATCGCTATCCGGTGCGACAGCTTTTAGGACTGAACGAGACTGTATTAGAGATGCTGTAACTGCGGCCCTACATTCCGATACCGTCCATCTAGAAATTTGACTTTTGCTCTGTCTGTGAGCTTGCCCTTATTAAATGCACCCCATTACTCCAGAATTAAGCTGCTTCATATTGCAGAGAAGCTGCCCAATTTTTTCATTTTTTGTCCAACTATGTATCGTACCCTTGTACGTCGGGCGACAGTCGCATAAGACTGCTGAGTCGCATTTCGTCACAAATGAATTTATAAATTTTAGCGAAAAGAGGCCGCTGCCTCCAATTCAGCCCGATCATCTTGGTGTCTAATAGCGTATATCTGACGGGCTTGATCAAGCGGCATGTCCCGGCGAATCTCAGCGATCGCATCCATCAAATAGACTGCCAAATGACGTGGTCTGGCGTTTTCGGTTATCTATCTATTGGGAGCCGATACCGGCAGGTCAGCGTGAATCAAAAGCAACCCGTCCGCATACATACGGTAAGTTTGGAGGTTGATGGTATTGTTTTCATGCTCACTCTCCAACGCTAATTGATAAGGAAGGTTGATCCACTCTCACGAATTGGCGGTGTTGACATCGTTAAACCTCACGTTTGTTAAAGGCCCAATTTAACAGAATTTCTGCCCCTTTTTTTCATAAACGAAGTTTCTAACCAAATCCCGTAAAGCTATTCCAATTTCTCTTTCTGATACTGCTATTGGGGTTTTAGAGCGTCGACAGGCAATAAAGCAGGCTCTCGAAGAACAAAAATATCTGGAGGTTGGATATAAGACCTATGTTTTTGTGTACGAGAGCAAGAGCGTCAAACAGACATTCACGAAAGCTTGGTATAAAGCCATGAGAGACTCTGGCATTAAGGATTTCCGGTGGCATGATTTGCGTCACACCTGGGTCAGTTGGCATGTTCAGAGAGGAACGCCTTTGCATGTACTCAAAGTGCTAGGAGGATGGGAAAGTATAGAGATGGTGTTGCGGTATGCGCATCTTGCTGCCTCGCATTTAACACAGTGGGCGCAATCGCGCACTTTTTCTGGAATGTGCCAAAATTTTGAAACTACCGAAAATGCTACAGACTGCAATAACCTAATCAAAAAATAGGTTTGCTAACTAAAAACCTTGATTTTGTTGGCCTGCCCAGAGGGATTCGAACCCCCGACCCTTGGCTTAGAAGGCCAATGCTCTATCCAACTGAGCTATGGGCAGAAGAAGTCTGTAATCTTTCCGATGTAGCGGGCTGTATTGGACTATTGATGCCACTTCACGGACAAGACGTATAGTGAATGATGACGAAAGTCATGCATTACTGCAATTTGCATTTCACTATTTTAGGACAGTTGTACGTCGTTTTTAAGAATTTCTATCCTCTCAAAACCTCGTTTCTTATAAGCAGTATTCTTATAATGCATAAAGAACGTGTTCATTGCATGCCTATGCGAAACATGGGTTCATTCGCAAATTAGGAAAGCACTCATCCAGCCTTTGAACGAATATCTACCTACTTCAAAGACCGGTGGATATCATAGCATTATTGCCTCTACTTTTCCGACTATTTAATCCATGTTTGCGCTGATCACGCTACACATTGTTTTTGATAACCGTATGCGCTGAGACTCGCTTTGGCGCTTTGCATGAGAGAGTATAGATTGAGTTACCCTGTTACAGCGCCTCCGCATCCTTATATTTATACTAGAGAGGAAATTATCCCTCTTCTTCAAGGTTCTAGACCTCACGTTGCTAGACCTACAGAAGTATACTTTGATATACCGGATCCGGTTCAAACGCCACAGGCTAGCGCATCACCAACAGGTACTAGCCTATCTCGGACATACGCTCAAGCCGTATATGACGAGCGATATACTATTGCCGTTACCTTCTCGGTGTTATGGACTATCACTACGCATTTGATACAGATCTTTGTGGATGCAGATAAGGGACGCACCATGGAATACATCGGTTTGGCATTTCAAATTCCTATCGCTTGCATTGCGCTTAAAAAAGTGATTGACAGCGAACGTTCATAAAGCGCTTCATAACCAACCTATCCCGTAACTACTCCCTTTATAAAGAAAGCACCTCCCTACCCTAAAATCGCTGACCACTATGGAACATGCGTAAATGGGAGAAATGCCTTAAAGAAATTCCCATTTACGCATGTCCTTTTTGATTACAGATCAATCACCCGCGGAGAGAGCAGGAAGAGCTGTTCCTTGCGAGATTGCGTGTTATTACTATAGCGAAATAACGCGCCCAAGAAGGGGATTTTGGAAAGAAGTGGAACTCCTGAAACGCCTTTTGAATCTTGTTTTTTCTGATATCCCGCGATCAATAAACTCTGGCCTTGGGTAATAAAGGCTTGCGTTTTAATCTGGGTGCTGCTGACCATGGGGATGATGCCTGATGGAGTAGGTGCCTGGTTGGGTGAAGCTGAAAATTGACCATTCTCAATACTGACTTCTAACTTAATTTGCGTGGTATCTGCGGTTTCAACCACCATGGGCAGCACACGTAATGAAACGCCGGTGGTCAGATTGTATAGATTCCCACCTGCATAACCGGTAACGGGTACAAAGATTTGCTGGCTATTATCCATAACCGCTTCGATATTATCTAATGTCGTGACTTTAGGGCTTGCTTCAATGCGCGCTTGATTGGTTTGCGTCAATGCATTTACGCGTGCTAACAGATAACGGCCTGCATCTCCCAGCACAGCGGTGATGGAAATACCTGCTGGAGTCGCTAATAAATTCGTGTTAGGAATATTACCAAATTGGGGATTAATGACCCCATTGTATCCAGTTTGTGGATTATTCCCCGTGCCGGTTTGAATATCTCCATGGCTATTATGGGCGCGCCAGTCAATACCGATTTGATCCAAGGCGTCCCCATCGATTTCAATCATCGTGGCCTGGATTTCTATTAAATGCGGTTTGACATCCAACTCGTCAATCAACGGTTGATATTGACTCATGCGCCCTGGCAAATCGCGTATCAAAATGGAGTTCGTCCGTACATCCGCTTTAATGACAGGCAGCCCCATCTCATTAGGATTGGCGACTAAACGGCCTGCAGGAGCAAAAGTGGGACTTGCTGCTACGGCATTTGCGCCTCCTTTATCTCCTACGCCAGGCAGTGAAGGCGTACCTGGAAATAATTGGCTGATCTGTTCATTCACCGGCAGAGCGCCTAAATTGCTTCCCATTCCAAAACCGGGAGGCAATGGCGGAGGCGAGCCGATATTGACCGAACCATTGGGTATTTGGCCATTCACATCCTGCACGGCACTAGATCTTGCCACACCGGGAGCCAGCACTGCCTGCGAAGTATTTCCACGTATCCCTGTAAACAAGCTTTGCAGCACACTAGCGACGCCTGGAATGGCAATTTGATTGCCTCCTGCATTCACAATGCGGTCTGTCGCCGAGGCATGTTTTAGTTTGAAAATACGGATTTCAGTACCCAACCCTTTACCCGCATTGCCATCGACACTCTCCACCACACTAGAAATCATTTGTAGATAGCGCGGAGGGCCGCTCACCATGGCCGTATTTTGAACATCATCATACACAATAGGATAGCGTGCATCGGAAAGACCGAGGCGCTCGAGCGCATTACGCAAATCATCCATGCTGCCATAGCGCAATGAAATTAATACACTTTTCACATCACTAGAGGCGGAAATATCTAATAGGGCACCATCGTAAAACCAAGCAAACCCGAAGGTAGACGACAAGGTATTTAAGAACTTTTGGGGCGACATATTAAATTTACCGCTGACCATGCCATCTACATTGGGTGCTATCGATGCAGGGATGCCTTGGCTTGCTGCAAAGTCCCTGAGCACATCTTTGAGTGGCTTACTTTCAACAGAATAGTGAATACGTTCTTTTTTCCAATGAATAGGCGCTGCCTGTACAGAAAACGCTCCGATTAAACAGAAAAATAGACCCAAACGCACTATAGATCTGATGGTGCCTTGTAATTTCATTTTTATTAAACCATTCTTATTAAATAAATGGTCATCCTGCTCCTGTTGGATAAGAAGCTTGGACGCCCTCTTGTTAGTATGTGATGAACGATTTACGCCGACGCAATAGTAGGACGCATGCTGTATGCACGCGCACTCAAAAAATCTGGGCGATGCTTTCAATAAATCTCATTTTGCTGCTAGCACAATTCAAAAATGGGGAAGATGTTTGAGAAAGGTTTTTTTACTTTTCTTGAGAACGGCGCTACAGGGAGAACTATTTTTTAGGCTTCTCTACCTGAAAGGAATGTATTTTTTCGGCAATTTCACGCAAAGAAAGCTGCGAGCGGACCTGCTCAATGAATAGGCTAATAAAAATCGCTAGCATCAAAAGCGTGACTGCGCCTTTTACAGGCATGCTAAGGCCTATGACTTCCAGTTTGTCGGCCCCCTTTGCAATAAAGCCAAATGCGAGATCGATCATCACTAAAATCAACATCATCGGTATCGCTAACTTCGCAGTTAATTCCATTAAGGTGTCGGTCTGCGTGATCGCAAAATATTCCAGCATAGGCATGCCTTCTGGTTTTATATCCAGAATGGGCCACCATTCAAAGGATTGGTATAGCGCACCCAGCAAAAATAGGATTCCCCCTAAAGCCCAAAATGCCGTAATCGTCAATTGGGATAACATAGCGGAGATCGGGGTACTCGTATCACTGCGCATGGGATTGCTAACCTGCACATTATTAAAGCCTGCCAAGTCATCTATCAAATACCCTACATTCCCTGCTACCCAAAACACGGTCGATGCAGCAAATCCTAAGATCATCCCTAAGAGGACTTCTTTTAAAGCAATCGATGCCAGTGTCCACACTGCCAAGTTCTGCAATACGATAGGTTGGCCATAGGCAACAAAAGCCCCCATTAACAGAGAAATCGCCATGCGATGGACGCCTTGAACGATTTGATCGCTCATGATCGGAATAATGATGAGGGTAATCGTGATACGCAAACTGCATAAAAGCATCACGACGACCAAACTGCCAAAAGCGTCGTATAATTTTGATAGAAGAGTGATATTGTCCACTGCGCTATGCTCTCTTTTTTATGATGTCTATTTAGATTGGGGTGGCACAAGCCAGGCCTTACATGTAGTAATTACGCTCGAAACCGGCGCTGCGCTAATAAGGATTCTTCTGCAGATTCATCCAGCGCGTCTTGCGCTGCTTTAAACGCTTTTTGCTTCATCTTGCCTAGCAGTTTCTTATATTCATCGATCTGCCCTTGATTTTTAGCAATCTGACGCTGCACGCCGCGTATTTCCTCGTGCTTTGCATTTTGTACTTTCTGCGCCTTGGCGACTTCTGCTTCAAGCTGTACCCGACGTTCACTTACTATGCCCTGATACTGGCGCAAATCGTACAGTTCTGCCACTTTAATACTCGCCGTACCACTCATCAAAGACTGCATGCGCGTATTGCGCTCGTCTTCTTCTTGTATTTGACGCGTTAATGCCGCTTGCGCTTCTTGAGTAGCTTGCTCAAGTTGCGCATATTGCGCACGCAAACTCGCCAGTTGCGTCTCTAGCGCTTTAATTTGCCTCTCACGGGCAGCGACCAAAATCTGAAATGTCATGACACGACGATCTTTCATAACGTCTCTTTTGCTAGGCTTTTAGGATGCAATCTCTTGCAAACTGGTCAGTGTCTGTTTGTAGTCGGCCAGTTGATCGGTGCGTTGCGTAAGCAGGCCGTAAATATGTTCTATTTTGGCAATGGCTTCATCGGCCATGGCATCGTTCCCTGCGCTGTATTCCCCCAATTGCAACAGCGTTTCTATCTCTCGATGTTTCGCCATCAAACTTCGGATATGCGCAGCGGCTTGCGTATGCCCAGAAGGCACCACCTGATGCATAACCCGCGAGAGGCTATCGAGCACATCAATCGCGGGGTAACGATTACGCGCAGCAATCTCGCGCGAGAGCGTAATATGGCCATCCAAAATACTACGCACCTCTTCTGCGACAGGATCGCTTCCGCCTTCCCCATCTTCCATCAGCACGGTATAGAGTGCGGTAATCGAACCTTTATCCGACATCCCTGTACGCTCTAACAACCGAGGTAACTCTGCAAATAAGGAAGGGGGATAACCTCGTCGAGTGGGAGGTTCTCCAGCGGCCAATCCGATTTCCCGCTGTGCGCGTGCAAACCGCGTTAATGAATCCATCATTAACAGCACACGCATACCTTGATCACGAAAATATTCCGCGATCGTAGTGGCAGTATGGCCCGCTTTAGAGCGTTCAATAGAAGAACGGTCTGATGTAGAACACACGACAACAGAGCGTTTTAACGTTTCTGGCCCTAAACTTTGCTCGATAAATTCACGCACTTCACGTCCGCGTTCCCCAATGAGTGCAATCACATTTACTTCACAGGCGGCACCGCGGGCAAACATCCCCATTAACGTACTTTTACCGACCCCAGCCGGCGCAAAAATCCCCATACGCTGACCTTCGCCCAGTGTCACTAGGGCATCGATCGCCTTCACCCCCGTATAAAACGGCGTTTCAATTAAACGGCGCTTCATAGGATCGGGAGGCGGTACATTAATAGGGCGCAAGGTGGTGCAAGTAATCGGGCCTTGACCGTCTATAGGCTCCCCCATCGCATCGATGACTCTTCCTAATATTTCAGGCCCTACTTTCACGCTCAAGGGACGCCCCAGACTCACGACACGCGTTGATCTAGACAAATTATTGAGCGAACCAAACGCAGAGAGAATCGCCACGTTTTGCGCAAACCCGATCACCTCGGCATATTGCAAGTGCTGACCGGCGGTATCTTGCAGCTCGCAGAGCTCTCCTAAACGTGCCTCTATGCCCGTTGCCCGAATCAATGTGCCGACCACTTCCATAAGCTTGCCGGCCTGCTGTATGGAGGGCTGCTTCAGCTCACGCTCAATAGACGCAGTGAGTCCTTTAAAAGCATCGAATTCCTTCATGACGCTATCTTTTCATCAGGTAAAGCGGTTCTGGCACTCTTCCGTTTACGTTTTGCGGGGTCTGGCATCGAGGCTTCTACGGATAGAGGCGCTTGATCTTTTTTACTGCGTTTACTGCGCGCTTTTTTAGGCAATGGGTCTACGGTAGATGCTTCTAAAGGATGCTCCTCTACACGCAGGGTTTTAGCCTTCCCGGACACTTTGCCAGACGCCTCGGCAGAACGTCGCCTGCGAGGTTGCCGTTTAGAGGGCGTAGAGTGGGCTTGCGGCGCTTCGCCCGCATCCAGAAACATCGCTTCTGAAGCCTGGGCATCCACTTCGGCTTGGGCCTGGGCTAACAAATTTTCTACGACTTCGTCTTGGCCTTGTTCGATTGCACGCCCTAATGCGGAACGCATGGCTTGAAGTTGCACTTCTAAACTAGCATCAATCATGCCGAATTCGGTTTCACAGATGCAGCTGCCTAAAGGGAGCTGCGCATCGGCATGCACTACCACTTTAATCGCCTGGCCACGCGCGCTCCACTCTTTAGAAAATGCGTCAAAAGCCTCTTGTGCCGCATCGACCTCATCAGGATGCACACGCACATTTAATAAAGAAGCGCCTTCGCTGATATGCTCTAGCGTATTTATCGCGCGTTCAAATAAAGCGCGACGATCGGTAATACGCACAATATGCTCCACAGCGCTAGCCACTAACTCACTCAGCCTCACGTGCATACGCGATTGAATACGACGAGCATTACTAAGCATTTCTATCGTATGGTGTTGCCATTCCTGTACCGCTTGCTCCTGACCTTGCATATACCCTTGCTGTTGTGCCTGCTCAAAAATGGCCTTAGCCTCTTCTTGGGCTTGCTGGCGTAAGGTTTTAAGCTCTTTACTCCATGCTTTTCGCTCTTTGCTGAGTGTGGTGAAACCCGCATCCAGCTCAATGAGATTTCCTAGCGCTTCGCGCTCAATAACCCCATCCTCCACCCCTATTGCGTCTATGATTCCGTCCGCAAGCGTGGGAATGCGTTTTACATAACGAAGCCAAATCACAATATGCTCTCCTGCACCGTTGTAGACTACGCTTGCAGCAATGCTAAAGCCTGCATGCTTCCTTCTGGGTCAAATCGCACATCGATTTGACCCGTCTCATTGAGTGTGGCCCGAATCCACATAGGGGGTACTTGGCCCTGCGCAAAACATAAACGCAAATGGGCAAAAGGTCCCTGAACATCCCATACCCCATCCCGACCTAGCAAATGCAGCCCCTCCCACTCGAGATCGGCAGTAGAAAGCGCTTGCAAATCCGGCATATCAAATGCATGGGTTAAGACCTCCAACTGCGGACTCCCTGGAAATTGCATCAATTGGTCTAACACCTTACTTTCTAGCCATTGCTGCATATGCATGCGGCTGGCTTTATCAATGCGACGACGCAGTGCTGCGCGCCGAAAAATCAACGCGCGCATGCGGCACAAACGTCTAGCATCAGACCATGACAGTGCGCCGATATGCCCTGCTTCGCCTTCAAAATCGACGGCACTCGGCAGGGGTATTCCTGCTTGCAAAAACAACACCTGCATACAGCGCTGCCTAAGTGCCCGTGCTTGCGCAGAGTAATTAAGCGGTTCTGCATCAGGTATGCCTGCTGATTGCGCTGCAGCACGAATATCGCGCATGGGAATGGCATGCCCTTGTTGCGTATCTGCAGAAAAGTGTACGTGGGAATGCGTGGGAGTGGATCTGATAGTGTTTAGAGGGGGTTCTTGATTCCCTCTGATCGATTGCTTAGACAGGGGATCAGAAGAAAAAGCACTCTGTCCTACTGCGTGTAGTAAGGCATTGAAGGATCCCCACCAAGAGGGGTGTACTTGCGTTAAACCGTACACTTGATGATCTAAGTAAGCATGCATGCGCTGGGCTACCCGTTCTACCGATGGATCTCGGGGCGGATTCGCTGTGTGCATGGGTGTTAGCGATGCAGCTTGAATGGAATCAAGCGCATTTTCAGGCAAGAAATTTTGTGCAGAGAAGGAGGTAGAGGGCGCTTTTTGATTATTGTCTGGAGCGTAAGTCCGTTCATCTGATTCGTCTGACTCGTCGAGATCATCTGAATCCTCAAAGTCATCTAAATCATCCGTATCATCCAAATCATCAAAATCCTCCGAATCATCGAATTCTTCTGAATCCTCTTCCTCCTCGTCTAAACCCTCTACATCCTCTTGATCTTCCTGATCACTCTCAGAGACAACACGGGCATGGTGCATAATTTAGCCTCTCACAGCGCATCTGTTTCTTTTTTTTCTATAACAGGGGCTTTTTTAAAACGACTGGTAATAAAGCCCATTAGCGACTGCAGATCGACTTTCCCCTCCGATTTAGACACACTACGCCACAACCATACGCCTAAGCCCACTAAACTCAAAAGCACGATACTAGCGGCGGAAATCAATGCAATGGCCACATTAGAGGATTTTGTTTTTTTCACTGCAGCAACACTGACTGGATCTGCTGGGACCGTGGTTACGCTCACTTGCTCATACGCTAAACCTTCCACGCTATGCGAGACCAGATTTTTAATTTGCGGAATCAGAGAAGCGATATTGGCATCGGGACGATACTTAATAAACACGGAAGCGGAAGAAGGTTCTGCACGCTGCGCTAGTGGATCATTATTAGGTAAAACAATATGTACGCGCGCGTTCACCACACCATCAATCTCCGAGAGTGTCTGGGAAATCTCTTGCGAGATTCCATAAATAAAACGTACTCGCTCTTGGGTCGGTGTAGAAACCAATCCATCTTTTTTGAAGATGTCGCCTAAATTAGAAAATTTCTGCTGCGGCAAGCCGTGCGCGCGCAGCACTTCCATTGCCTGAACGACTTGATCGCCATTCGCTTTAATGGACCATGTTTTGCCGTTATCGGGCGTCACCTTTTCAGCGTCAACTCCCGCTTGCAGCAGCACAAACACCATCTGGTTAGCGTCTTGTTCTTCTAAATCACGGTATAACTCTTTCTGGCATGCAGACAAAACACCCACCATCAGCAAGGTGAGCCCTACCGAGCGTATACAACGCTGCCAAGGAGTACGAAAAATAGTCATAATCAATATACTCTGGAATATATTTCAAAAATCAATTTAAAATGAGAGTGTGTATTTAGACTCATTTTTTAGCTATCAGATTAATGGCACAATGCAGTTACGCGGATGCATATTAAGGATATTTATTTAATCTAAATATTTCACCTTAATATGCAAACCACTCAACACTATTTTTTGTCTTCTTGGTAATTTGAGATTCCTCTTATTACATGTCCTATTTTGCTACACAGCATATCTTCACTATCAATCACCTATTACTGATTTTTGTACAAGGTATCAAAAGCACGCTGCGCACCCTTTTCAAAACCCACATGCGCCCCTGAATTCAGAGCAACGGTTCCCAAACCAGTCATCACAGTAGAAAAACCATTAACCATTCCAGCCATATTCAGTTGACCTGACGTCAAGTCCGTTTCGAAAGTCTTTATATCACTGAGCGTATTTTGCAAAACATGATCTTGCTCAGTAATTACCATTCTAATAGCAGATGGATTATCAGAAACCCCATTAGGCGCTAGGGGTTGCATCGCTCCCGTTTGGTCTGCATTCATTAATACATCAAACCGATCTCCCAGCATCTGCTGTTCACTGTGCAGCTGAGGATTTGTTTGTGGATCAAGGTTTACATCCAATTGCCCTTGCATCTTTGCATAAAACTCTTGCAAATCAACAGGGCCTTTTTTTTCAGTCTTTGATGCCCCATCCACTTTGGAGAGCATCTGTATAACACCTGGATCCATCATGCACCTCTCAAAAATAGATCTAAAAAACCTGAAAAATTTTTGAACTACGCTCTATTTTTTAAAAATATGGATTCCTTATTTCCTCTTTATTTACATGCGTACCGCATAGTTCGGCACAATGCCTTGCTGGCTTGCCGGATAGGAAATCTGGGCCTCTAAAGCATGTCCCTCTTCCTTCGGTTGCTGTAAATTTTGTAAATATTTGACCAATTCGTCTGGATTCAATCTGCCTTTTTGAAATTCATCCTGTTTACGCAAGGTATGCATGAGCATCACTTCTTCTTTCAAGGAAGCAGGATTCTCTAGCACTTCCGCAGCGACGGTCTCCCAGGCTGCATCGCCTTGGGTATGTAAGGCATAGGCCAAAAATGATTTAGCGCTCGCGTAGTTGGGTCTGACCTCTAATAAATGCCGCAGCGTATTAACAGCCTGAGGCAGATGGCCGCGATATTCCTGAATCAATGCATCAAAGTATTCGTACTCCACTTTTCCTGGTCGAAATACACGCAGCATTTCGCGCACGGATTCAATGTCATCCAAATCTAATGCTGGAATACTTCTACGCTTCATCAGGGCATATCCCAAAAAAGAAACCAGCCCATTAAGAACCTGTACGCTACACCCTAAATAATTCATCTTATTCCTCATCCTTATGATGTGATGCCTATGCGCTGGGTGACCACATGCTTTTTACAATGCATGTATCGCGTTTCCTTAATTACCTATAACAACCTTTTGGTAAAAGCATAAATCTCTCCCATCCCCCAGGCATGCTCAACTACGAAGCATTGCAGCTGCAAACGAAACAAAACCTTTTTATTTCTGATCAAAGCGAACCATTGGCATATGGCTAGCACTATTTGGGAAAACCCTGACTCGAGCTCGTTCACTTTTGAACGCCGTACTTCGTATTCCTGTCATAGCCATTTATTCACTCCAAGCTATGATCATCTATCTACAAAGGTTTAGAGCTTAGATACATCACAGAGCTCTTTTGTAAATACTGGCATCGCCGATTGATGGACTATGAGTGAAGAAAAAACCGAAGAACCGACCGAGAAGCGATTACGTGATGCACGTGAACGTGGAGAGGTCTCTAAAAGCGTTGATTTAACGAGCGCTATCGTATTGATCAGCATAGTGGGCGTACTCTTTGTTGGACAACAATTTCTAGAAACAAATTTCCGTGAAATAGCACACATTCTTTTTTCTTTTTTTTCTAGTGAACGTGCTTTCAATGATTTGACAATAGCTACGTATTCGCTCGGACTAATAGGGTTACGCGTTATTTTTCTGTTTGCCGGCTGTGCTTGCCTAGCAGGCATCGTCTCGCTCCTACCCCAAGTAGGCTTTGGATTTACGCTGACCCCAGTGCTTCCAAAGATGGATGCAATCAATCCTGCCAATGGTTTGAAGCGCATTTTTTCTATCAAATCCCTCTCCGATTTGATACGCACGATTATTAAAGCGGCACTGATCGGCGTTGTGATGTGGAAAACGATCGAATCTTTACTTCCGCTTATCGGCTCGGCTATTTACCATCCTTTGCCCTCCATCATTCAGGTGGCATGGTCTTTGCTACTCAAGCTTTTTGTTATTGCTGCCGCTTTATTTTTTCTGATTGGAATTGTTGATTACAAGTTTCAGTCCTGGGTATTCATACGCCAGCACCGTATGAGCCATAACGAAATCAAGCAAGAATATAAAGAATCGGAAGGCGATCCTCATGTCAAAAGCGCGCGGAAGGAATTAGCGCGTGAGATTGCGTTTTCACCTAGTTTAAAAGAAGCGATTAAGACGGCTAATGTGGTCGTCACGAATCCTACGCACTATGCGGTAGCACTACGCTACCGACGCAAAGAGCGTCGTCCTCCTTATGTAGTGGCCAAGGGCAGAGATGGCGCCGCAGCCGATTTGCGCTTGCTCGCAAAAAGTTTAGGGATACCCATTGTGGCTAATCCCCCCGTGGCGCGCGCTTTATTCACCATCCCAGTACGTAAAAATGTTCCGGAATCACTTTTTTCCATCATCGCCGCTATCCTACGTTGGGTAGAAGAAGTTGGGGAATACCAAGCGCAGCAAAGAGAGGGTCTTCATGATTAAGAAATTTAAGCTCCCTGCCGTGGGGGAGTTAGGGATAGCCGTACTGATTATTGCCATCATCTCGCTGATGATTTTGCCCCTGCCTCCCTGGCTGATCGACGGGCTGTTGGCATTGAATTTGACCATCAGTCTGGCTTTGCTCATGATCACGATGTATATCCCCAATATTATTTCGCTCTCCTCGTTTCCCGCTTTATTGCTTTTCACCACACTCTATCGACTCTCGCTCAATATCGCTTCGACAAAATCTATTCTGCTTCATGCGGAAGCAGGCCACATTATTCAAAGCTTTGGAGAGCTTGTAGTCGGGGGAAATTTAGTCGTGGGGCTGGTGGTCTTCATTATTATTTCCACCGTGCAATTTATTGTGATTGCAAAAGGTTCTGAACGCGTGGCCGAGGTAGGAGCTCGATTTACGCTAGATGCCATGCCTGGTAAGCAAATGAGTATCGATGCAGACTTACGCGCTAATATCATCACAGCAGATGATGCGCGTCAGCGTCGTGGTGCGCTTGCGATGGAAAGCAAATTGCATGGAGGGATGGATGGTGCCATGAAATTTGTGAAAGGCGATGCGATTGCGGCTTTGATTATTACGATGATTAATATTATTGCCGGCATCGCGGTGGGAGTCATGTATCACGGAATGACTAGCGGACAAGCGGCAAATCACTTCTCGGTGCTCTCGATTGGCGATGCGATGGTATCTCAGATTCCCTCTTTGCTGATTTCTGTTGCAGCAGGGGTCATCATCACGCGAGTGGCCGATGAAGTGAATCCGCAAGCCGAATCGCTGGGAGATGAAATTGGTCGACAACTCTCGACCAGTTCGCGCGCACTGTATCTCACTAGTATTTTGCTAATAGGTTTTGCTCTAGTACCTGGCTTTCCCTGGGAGTTATTTTTGGCATTTGCCATCATTTTATCTATCGCAGGGTATAGGCTTGGCAAACGCAACCCCTCTGGCAAAAAAGGGCCTACCAATGATAATCCAGTGCCGGCCCTACAGCGCGCGGGCTCAAAAAACGCGGCCTCGCCTATTTTATCCTCCCCCCCGGCCTTTACCTGTGCAGTTGGCGTACGCTTGTCGGCTGAAATTATTGAGCGGCTTAGAACCAATGCGTTAAATGCGGCTTTTGAAGTAGAACGCAACGCATTACAAGAAGAGCTCGGACTCCCCTTTCCAGGTATCACGCTCTGGAAAGCCGAAGGCATGCCTACGAATACTTATGAAGTGCTACTGCACGATGTCCCGCAAGCTAAAAGCATGCTGCCAGAAGACAAAGTGATGGTGCCAGAAGCCCATACGAACAGCGATATACAAGTCCATTGCGAGCTAGTGCATAACGCGGGCGGACAAGAAAAAAGTTATTGGATCACCAAAAAAGAAGCCAGTGCACACACCTTTAAAACCTGGTCTATTGAACAGGTCATGGCGCGACACATTGTCGGTTTGCTACGCAAGCATGCGAGCTTATTTATCGGTATTCAGGAAACACAGTGGATTCTGGATCAGCTCAATCTAGAATATCCTGGACTCGTCAACGAAGTACAAAAAGTCCTTCCATTACAACGCATATCCGAAGTATTTCGACGCTTACTCGAAGAATATGTTCCCGTGCGCAATATCAGAAATATTACCGAAAGCCTGATCTACTGGGGCCCCAAAGAAAAAGACATGCTCTTGCTCACCGAATATGTACGAGGAGATCTCTCACGCTTTATCGCACATCGGGCGGCCAATGGCGGTCGGCATCTTAAAGCGATACTTTTAGATCTAGAAGTCGAGCAGCATATTCGTCAATCTATTAGGCAAACGCCCACTGGCAATTACCTGGCTTTGCCGCCAGAGCAAGCGAATGAACTCATTCAACGTATTGGGCATATGGCGCAAGGGCATCAAGACAGCACGATGGCGTTGATCACCTCTATGGATATTCGCCGGTATGTACGACGTCTTATCGAGCCCCACCTTGGCTGGATCCCTGTCTATTCCTATCAAGAATTAGGAGAGCATGTTGAGTTACAACCGCTAGGACGTATCAATCTTTGAAACCCGCCGGTTTTTTTGCTAAAGGAGCAGCTGGGCTAAGAAGCTCTTTTTAAAACCCATTTTTAAAATCTGCTTTTAGCCCAGTTTTGTTGATCTATTACCCTCTTTCAAGTACGCGATGAATCACTTTACGGATTTCACCATTTATGGAAATAATCGCTCTGACGACGAGTCTTCGCGTGAAAGAGAAGAGAAACGCGGTTTCGAAAAATGGATGCAGAAAACACAGAATGATGCCAATGCACAACGGACCAATCAGCAACTTAGCATCGACAGGGCAAAGACTACCGCAGAGTCTAAGGTCATTCCTTCTGCGCGCAGTGCCGAGCAATTCGAAAGGGTGTATAGCAAAATACAAACCCCACCAAGCTATACACAGATCAAGCAGGTCATTACTACCCCTAACACAGTGCCTCAATCCAAATCGAAGTATACCGACCAGGCATCAAAGGATGCTCCATCCCCGTCTGCGCTCCCTACAAAGCCTCCTCTCTTCGCACAGTCTGGAGTAAATCAAACGCCAGATATGTTTGAAGATACGCTTGAAGATAAAAATAAGCAAAACGACGATACGCAAGCTGAACCAGATATTCAAGAAAATACTTCAACAGAGCCAGAGCCAGAAACATCTCAAGAAGATGAACACACAGAAAAAAAACATAAAAAAATCGCATTAGCGGATACGTCCCCTAACACCGATCTCAGCCACCTGCCTTCGTCATTGAATCTGACAAACATGCTACTTTCTTCCCTACCAGAGAATAAAGAGAGTGAATCCAAGGAGGCAGGTCCTTCGCACTCGCGTGCGAATAAGCATCTCCCCCCCTTAGAGTTAAACCCCGAGGAAGATCAAGATGGAGGCCATTCCGGTCAATCCGATCAAGAAGATCAACAAAGCACTTTTAATAATCAGGTTCCCTCTTTGAAGGAGGCTTCCCAACAATCAAAACATCAAAGAATGGAAATAGAGGAAGACGCAGAAAAGGGAAGGTTTATCCCCATTGATAGCATTGATCTTCAAGAGCAAGCCGATATAGCTAAGAAATTATTCTCAGAAAATGGCGCATTTGATCGCCTTATCAAAAGTACGATACGATTTTGTACGGACCCTGCGATCCAATCCAACGGTACGTTTGAAATGCGCATTCCTCTGGATCAAAAAATCTTTCCTGAAACGACACTCACTATGTATGTTTTCCCTGACAATCTCGAGCTACGCTTTGAAACGATGAATACGAATTCTCAGAATCTCTTAATAAGCTATAAGGAAATACTCTCCACGATGATTCAAGATTTCTTGAATGAAACCAATTACAAACGTAGCGTATCTATTAATACCAATTTTTCATAGTACGCTGACTATTTAATAATAGATGTGGAGGAAATACACGCCACTTCCCGCGAAGATAAGCCTAATTTCTCTCCAAAGGGGCAGAGAAAGACCTTTCTGCCAATGGAGACGGCGGCTGATATAAGCGATGGCCGGGCCGCGAAAAAATACTCATTGGCGTGATGGGCGCATCCCAAGAACTTTGCCGATGCCGCCTTCCTGAGAAATAAGATGGATCTCCCACTTCGAGATTTGGATAAGAAGAAGAAGGCCCTGAAAAAGAAGAACTACGAGGAATATTGATACTCAAAGGACCCGGACCTAAATCAGGAGAAGACATTCCGCTATGCGTACATATAAATGGAGGTGGAGAAGGTGAACTCCTCGCCGAATATGCTTCGTTCAATTTTTGAAGATTTTCAACGGATTTCATCAAAGCCTCTAATGTAGCTCCGAGTCTTTCTCTATCACTCTCATATCTTTGCGTCCTATAACTTTTCTTTTCCTTATCAATCTCATTTAATATTTTATCTAATTTCGATTTTATACTCTCTTTACTTAAAGCCTTATTTTCAGAAAAGTTTTTTTCATCAACATCATGAAAGTATTTCTTAATTTTTTTTAATTCCGAAATCAATAGATCAATTTCTTTTTTTTCTTTCTCAAATTTATATAAATTATATGAAAATATCAACCTAGCGATACATATCGAACCTTGTATAATATATGAAAAGGCAGCACCAAAACCCGCGAATAAAAAGCTAAAATTAGCAAAAAATGCAGCAACTATTACTGAAAGACTAAACAAAGCATCCAATAAAAACATATGAGAATTTACTGATGGCCTTTCAGAGAGATTTTCTGCTGCCTCTTCTTCCATTTCTTTTATTTTTTCTAGTATTTTCAATAACATTTCGTCTAAATGAGTAATCCTAGATTTTATTAATTTTACTCTACTTTTCTCACTCAACTCATTATCATTTTCATTAGATAATTCATTTATATTTTTAAAATCAACTTTTTCAATGTCAATTTTTTTATCTATAAGATTAGAATACATGAATTTTTCTGCTATTAATTTCTCGTATTCTTGTTTTATAAAATCGACAACACCAACTATATCACTTGAAAGTTCTTTATTATTTTTTTGCGAATATTTTTTATTATTGTTTTTTAATTCTGTTTCTATAAAATTTACAGAATTTATTATGGCCTTCATATATTCACTAACAAACTTTTCTGAATCTGCCAAAAAAGATTGAACTTTTTCTTCTTCGAGCTTACGCTTTATATTTTCTTCCGCTCTTTTTCTAATAGGATGAGAAATTTCTGCGCTAGATGCTCTTCTTGCATACAAACTAGATGTGTTTAATTTATCTAGATTATTTTCCGATCCATAGTGCCGTAGCGGCTTTGTATGATGAATGCCTGGGATTGATGAAGCATCGTTCATAAACACCTTATAACTCTTCATATATCAAAAACATTATAGAATATGTATAGATTAAATATTAGACAACTATCGCCGCATAGCACACTTGCCATACGTTCATTAGTTTGTGCTCTCAGAGCTGTGTATTTTCTGAACTAAGCCTTAAGATATCAATAAGAATTTTCTTGAATTTATATTTTTCCGCTAGGATTTATCCAAAAATCTCGTAAGAAAAACCTTGATTTTTATATTTTATTTTTTAAAAAAATAAATCCAACTTAAGCATAAACTTGCATGCCATAAATATCTTTTAATATATGTAATTTATTATTAGCAAGACGCTGCTGTAATATAAAATCAGAATGCGTAGAAGTTTTTTTATTTCTTGATAAAAAGTAACGCCTTCCTTTTGCCGAATAAAAAAATAATTTTTTCCTTTTTAATCCTTTAACTTTATCTCCTACAATATCATTCGAAGACTTTGATTTCTTTTCCGAAAATTCGGAAGGAACTTTAAAGTGATAAATTAATTTGTCATAAGATTTATATAAAAACCATGAATCTTCTTTCTTGATATTTTGTGCTATATTTTGTGTAACATTTTTTGCTTTTATTAAAAATAATAAAACACCGATCACTATAGTACATGCGATAGTGCATACATTCAAAGCTAACAATCCCGCTTGAATAAGCGATGGAACGATGGTCATTGTAATAATTGGCAATATCTCAAAGATATTAGTTAATAGACCAGGATTAGATTTTGGACGGCTCTGTGGGAACAAGCTTAATCTGATACCCAACATAAATCGCTCAAGTTTCTCTATATCCTTCTGATCACCTGATTGAATAATATCTTCTACCAATACTATAATTTTATTTATATCATTGACAGCATATTTATAATCATTTCCTATTTTTACATATTCTTTTCTTGATAAGAAGAGCCATTTTACAAAACTCAATTTAAATTGAGTTTGCTGATATTCAACATCTTTTAAAATGTCGACCGATCTTTCATGTAAAGGCCTCCATATACTGGTTGTTCTTTTCTTTTCAAAATTCTGAGAAATGGAGCTCAATGTGTCCCCCCGTGTCCGTAGCCGTACCAATTGAAATTATTTCAAGTATTGAGATAGCTTCTTTTTTAAATAAAGAAGCGAACGGCTTACACTAGGGAACTCTCTTATTACGGTATCAAAGAGCGTCATTTAAGCTTCAGAATTCTTCCCTATCGCAGGGGTAAATGGCGATGGGAAGCGGCTGTGCTCAGTTTTTTTAAAAGTTACGGTTGAATTCAACTTAGCATTGCGACACAATCATTTCTCATTTTAAGTAGTCATTTACACCTGCGTAATGCCATAGCAGCTTCAAGCCTTATTTCTTTATCGTTATCTTGCAGAGCTGCTTCCAGAGCTAAGCGGCCAGCCTTGGATAGTCTGGGCTGTTCGCCTAATATCCTAATAGCGCCAACCTTACGCATTACGCTAAAGTCTTTATTCCTCACTCCATCTGGCAAGATGAATATATCCGCATCAGACAGCTGGCCATGTCTACCTAATGCTATAGCAGCTTGAAACCTTACACTTTTATCGTCATCTTTCAGAGCGGTTTCCAGAGCTAAGCAATAAACCTTGAATAGTATTGGTTGTTCACCCAATGTCCAGGCAGCGTGAGCTCTATGCGCCACGCTACAGCTTTTATTTTTCATCGCATCCAGCAAGATGGGTATACCTGCATTGGGCAGCCTGACATATTTGCCTAATGCTATGACAGCCTCAATCCTTACATTTTCATCGTCATCTTGCAGAGCGGCTTCCAGAGCTGAGCAGCCAGCCTTGGATAGTTTTAGTTGCTCACCTAATGTCCAGGCAGCGTCAGCTCTATGCGCCGCGCTACAGCTTTTATTCTGCAGTGTATCCACCAAGGTTTGTATACTCGCATTGGGACGCATATTACGGTCTAATTCTATGGCAGCTTGAACCCGTACCTCTTCATCTTTATCTCGCAGAGCTAAGCGGATATCCTCCGATAGATCTGGTAGCTCACTCAATACCCTGGCAGCGCAAGCTCTATGCTCCTCAGTACGACAGCTTTTATTTTTCACTGCATCCAGCAAGATAGGTATGCCCTCACTGGGCAGCATGCCATATCTGTCTAATGATAGGATCGCTTGGACCCTTACGTCCTCATCATTATCTTCGTCTTGCAGAACCTCTTTCAGAGCTGAGTGGATCGCCTCTGATAGTGTTGCTTGACTACCCAATACCCAGGCAGCCTGAATTCTAAGCACCGCGTCACAGCTTTTATTTTTCACCGCCTCCAACAAGATGGGTATACCAGCATTGGGCAGCTTGCTATATTTGTCTAATGCTATAGCAGCTTGAGCCCTTACCATTATGTCTTCATCATCATCTTGCAGAGCCACTTCCAGAACTCGCTGGCTAGCCTTTGATAGTGTTTGTAGCTGACCCAATATCCAGGCAGCCTGAGCTCTAAGCACTGCGCTATAGATTTTATTTTGTATCGCACCCAGCATTAATTGGACATCCGCATCCGGCAGCACATTATACGGGGTGGCAGCGTGAGCTCTACGCGCCTCATTACTGCAATCCGCATTAGGCGGCACATTACGATCTAATGCTATGGCAGCTTGAACACGTACCTCTTCATCTTTATCTCGCAGGGCTAGGTGGATATCCGCTGATAATTCTGGTTGCTCACTCAATACCCAGGCAGCATGCGCTCTACGCGCCTCATTGCTACAGCTTTTATTTTTCACCGCATGCAGCAAGATGCGCATACCCTCATCATCGGGCAGTATCTTACGTCTGCCTAATTCTATGGCAGCTTCAAGCCTTACCTCTTCAACGCTATCTTGCAGCGCCGCTTCTAAGACTGAGCGGCCAGCCTTTGATAGTGTGAGTTGCTTACTCAATACCCTGACAGCGCTAACCTTACGCACGACGCTAAAGTTTTCATTCCGCACCCCATCCAGTAGGATATATATATCCGCATCGGGCAGCATGTTATAGGCAGCTAATGCTATGGCAGCTTGAAACCTTACGTTTTTATCATCATCTTGCAGAGCGACTTCCAGAGCCAAGCGGCTAGCCTTTAACAGTGTCGGTCGCTTACCTAATACCCAGGCAGCTTTAGCCCTTACGTTTTGACAGTCCTCTTGTAGAGCTATTACCATTTCCATTTCAGACCTATACGCCGTACCGCTTTTATTTTTCAGCGCATCCAGCAAGATGTGTATATCCGCATTGGGTAACATATTATGTGCGTTTAATGCTACGGCAGCTCGAAACCTTACGTTTTCATTATCATCTTGCAGAATTGCTTTCAGAGCTGAGCGCATAACCTTTGATAGTGTTAGTTGATGACCCAATGCCCAAACAGCGTTAACTCTCTGCACCTCATCAAAGATTTTATGTTGCAGTATCGTCAGCAAGATTTGTACATTAGCATCGGGGAGCGCTCTATGTCTGCTTAATGCTATAGCAGCTTTAAACTTGACGGCTTTATTGTCATCTTGCAGAGCGGCTTCCAGAGCTAGGCGGAGATTCTCTGATAGTTCTGGTTGCCGACTCAATTCCCTGATAGCTAAAATTTTATCTATCATCTTGCTACTTTGATTCTTCAGCGTATTCAGCAAGATAGGTATACGAACATTGGGCAGCGTACTAAATTCGCTTAATGCTATGGCAAATTCACTCCTTGCCCTTTCATCGGAATCTGAGTGATTTTGAATATTTTTGATTTGCCCCTCTGTAACTTTTTCTTCAATCAATGAGTAAATTGTAAAGTAGGAGTGCGCTAATGCGCGGAACATAATATGCATATTTTTTCCTGCTGAAATAAGCAAATAACCAATAAATAATATATGCATCTTTAAAGCAAAGGAATTTGTATTTGTAAGTCATTTTTGCTGCATATATTAATAAGCAAGTAAGGTTGACAATACAGCGAAAAAAGCTGTCTCGCATTACAAGCTATAAGCAGTCTTTTTTAAATTTTTATGCTAAAAGTTGCGGGAGTGAGCTTGTGCCCTAAGAGGAAATTTAACAACAGGTTGAAATTCTGATTTTTTTCGCTTCAGTTACCTCAATTTTTTAACAAAATCACGGATTTGAAGGCGACAGTCCGCGTAGGTTGGGGGGAGGCACGAACCCAGTGTCATTGTCTGATCTCCTGCTTATTTTTAATGGCCAATCGCAAACCAGCTGATATTCACCGGATAGTGATTGCCCGCGTAAGTGACAGCGGCTGCAAAAAATTTAGTTTGATCTCGAATACTGTAACAAAGGCAAGACGCAGGCGTTGTGTCAATATGGCTAAGCTGAACCGTGAATACCGCATTCGGAAAGCTCAGCAGGAACCAAATTTCACTACCATAAGCATCTATTACCGCATTACTCCATTGCAAAATCAGGCCACTTGGTAGCACTTGATAATTTGGCTTGAGCTTGGGGGAAGTCAAATCTTCCCGCCGAAAATACCGGCTATCGCCTTGCTGAGGATTCAGATAGCGTTTATCTGCTTCTTCCGGCTTGAGATAGTGGGTATCCACATAATCCGTGCGCGCATAATTTGAATCTACAAACTGTTTCGTTGCATAGCTGGCCAGCTAATTTTCAAAGACAAAATTTCCCTGATCGATATGGTCTACCGTTGCTTTAAGCCTGCCTTGTTCTGAGCAGCCAATTTTGACGACATTGGACTTCTGATCGATGCCTGTTCCTTGCTGAATGGGCGTATAGCCTATAAGAGGTTGTTTGTTAGCCGTAGCCTGCGCTACACGTAATGGCGTCATGATCGTGCTGTTGTCGGTTCCTGCAATGGCTTGCTCTTGAGAGGCGACCTCAGACACAATACGCGCCCATTTCTTCGCATTGGTAGGTACAGCCATGTTGTTATCGATCAAAGATTCGTATATCTCCCAAGGGTCTGTATCCTTGGTTCGATAGCGCACCCGTGCGCATCGTGCATAGGGATACGCTTTACCACCGTTATCGGTCTTTGTAATCCATTCAGGCGTTCCAAGCACCTGATATTGCTGCAATGCCTCCGTAATGTCGTGGAGTATGGCGTTAAGCTTGCTGCGCTCTATGGGTTTAGCAAGCGGATCGTTTGCTTGGTCGCGTTGATAATCGTATCCATAGCCTTGTTCATAGCTGACGTCGCCGGTGATTTGGATATTGTTTGGCACTCTCGCGCGATCGCCTGCTGCTGCAAATGGTTTCATGAAAAATTTTTGCTGCATCGCTCCTCCCGACGTTGCCCAGAAAAAAAGCCCTCTCAGAGGGCTTTTTTTCTGTGAGCTATAGGTTTTTTATTAAAAATAAACCCATAAAAAAGCCTTTGATGAAAAGATTTTTTTATGGGTCGATTCGATACCTTAAGGTAAGTTAAATACTTTTATACGATTTCATTCATATCTATGTTTTTTATGCCATTTATATGAAGCACTGTTTTTAAGACAGTGACTTGTTTCTCAAGCTCAGCAATCCTTCGATCTTTTGCCTCAGAATCAGGGCTAACAGAAGTAGAGCGGGCGGCTAATAGCTGATCAAGCTTTTCATTTATCGTAGCCGTATCTTCTTTGCTTGCATTCTTTTTTGCTTCTTGTCTAAGAAGTGTAACTGCCGCAATATAGTTACTATCATAGCTTGGACTTGCGTCACTCACGACCCCATAGTTCATCTTTATGGCCTCTTCCAATAATTTTAATATTTTAGGAAAAACAACTGTACAAAGTTGTCTTCTTTGATGCGTGTTCTGCCGAACTTTCTCATCGGGAATGAATTTTAATACATTTATGATATAGAGCACAGCGCTAATACACGTTGTTATCACGCCTATAACTAAGGGGATAAAAGCGGCTATGTTCGCAGCGCCGAAGAGATAAGCCATTCCCGTTATCAAAGCACCCAGCAAACCCGGAAGTGCGGTCAAAAACATGCTCGCGCGATCAATGATATCCGGCTCAGGTGGCAAGTTTTCAGGCTCAGCTAAAAAGCTCTCGGTCTGCGCTATATACTCTTTAATTTTTTGATGCGATACTTTCAGGTATTCGCAATGCGAAGTAATATATTTTTCCGTATAGAATAAGGATGCTTTAATCGTCCTTTCATCTAATTCCAGCAATTTCTCGTATTCTTCTTTATTTTTTAATTGCCCACGCGGCTTTTGAAGCCATTCGATTTGACTCCAAATGCCGGGAACATCAGCGCAAACTTTACTAAGAAACTCAATTACTTCACCTGCGTAGACGACTTCTTTTTTTAGAGCGCCTCTTTGTTGCTTAGAGAGGAGAAACGTGTGCTTCCATGAATGGGACGATTTATTATAATCTTTAACTTTCTTAGACGCATTTTCAAGCGTTTTGCTTAGCGCTTCATGCACATCCCTCTTAATACTGGTGATAAAGAGCATCTCGATATAATGAATATTATGTACGACTTCTGATAGCTCTTGCAGGTTACTCTGCTGTACCCTACTCAGAAAAAAAGTTTCTTCTACGTCAGAGATAGATTCTTTGCCTTGCAAATATTTTCTGGCAACATGGTTTGCATCTGTACTACTGGATGCCTCACTCTCTACCACTGTGTCGCCACTCAGATAGTGAGCGGCGTTGGAGGATGGGCCAATATGCCGATTTGCTTCGGCTGACACGCCTAGGGGCTTTGTATCAATATGGGGCGGCGCAGCGGTGTTTATATGCATCATAAGGCGATGCTCCATAACAACTGGATCACAGTATCCGCTTATGTTTTAAGACACTTAGCAGTGTTAACTGTCTTCTCGCATATTAAGATTCTTCTTCATGTTTGTTTATACCAATACCTCAGCATTTTCTATATACAGGAGATACCGGAAATAAAAAGTGTACTCCCTTGTATCTCAACTCGAAAAATTCCCAGGCCGAAATTTGAGTATGGTTTTGCGCGTACCAAGCCTGCTTATGCTCCAGCCCGCGTAGGTTGGGGTGAGATACGAACCCCAACGTGTTTGTGGCGGTAATTGGGAATAATGTTTAGATGGTGCTTGTGTTGGGATGCTTTCTGGGATGGTGTTGGGGTTCCTTCGTCACCCCAACCTATGTGGAATATTCATTAATAAGAAATTGCTCTAATAATCAAGTAGGGTTAACAATATAGCGAAAAAAGCGGTCTCGCATTACAAGCTATAAGCCGCCTTTTATTGAAATAGGAGAGAATTCTAGATCGCCATTTTTCTGCTTTTTGAGAAGGCGGCAAGACGCGCTTGTAGTCCAGAATAGAGTGGCGTATCAGTATGTATAGCCGCTTCTAAAGCCTGCTCGCACCCTACCAAAGTAATCTGCTGTCGAGCACGTGTGATGGCGGTATAGAGCATCGCTCGCGTCATAGGATAGGTTTGTCGGTGGTTTGCTAAATGCGGTAGTACAAGCGCCATATGGTCAAATTCTGAGCCCTGCGCTTTATGCACCGTCATCGCAAAAGCGCTTCGCCAAGAGGGAAGTAAAGCAGGGAGCACGACCTTTACATGCTGATCGGGTTTACAGAAAAGCACACCCAGCGCGCCCTCTCCTTCCTTGATCGGTACATCCACTGTCGAAGGTACGATGCGCTGAATAACCGAACAGGGCAAAACGATACCGATATCGCCATTAAAGAGATCCAGGCCATAGTGATTACGAGTCACCATCAGCGGTAAACCGGGATAAAGCGTCATAGGCTGATGGGAGACCGCAGAGTAGGAGAATGCGTTAGACCATGAATGTCTTTCTGCTTCCAGCACGGCGGCTATCTCTTGAAGTTCCAATGCCCCTACGTCACTGGCTAGCTGTTCCTGCAAGGCATTGAACAATTGCGTGTGAAACAGTCGATTCAATTGCGTATTCAGCGCCTGCACGCCATAAGGCCCTTGATATACAGGACACAGCACTCTATAGGTATTGAGCGCAGCACGGAGCGCTTCCAATGGAGGATCTACAGCATCCCGCTTAGGAGATATTGCAGAGTGAAAAAGCACCTTCTGTAGTGCATTAAAATAAGGCGTAAACCCTTCTGCAAGGCGCTGCAACGTTGCTTGCGTTAACGCGCCTCCCTCCTGTTTAGGGGATGCTCCGCCAGGCGGTAGGTCCGTGGTAATCCATGATAGAGATTGCCTTTTCTTTTTTTCTTCTTGGGCCGGTTTTCCCCCTTCTTGCGCATTCAGCGTGGAATTGCTCAGCACGCTTCGCGCAGTCAAAAAGTCAGCCTCACGTATGGCTTGAGCCAAACGCCCTATCGGTGAATCTTTTGGAAAACGGTAGTTCTGCTCTAGTTCTACACAACAATTGACCAAGGCGTCAGCCGGTTTTGTCTCAGCGATTCGTATTTCCTGCTTGGGTGGCATGGAAGGAGAGGAAACCTCTACGGTCGATTCAAAATTGAAATGCAGTTGCTGCGATGCGCACGATGTGGCTTGAGATAATGGTGCTTTTTCTGACTCGATACTAGGTGATGCCAGCCCATCGAGTAAAGTAGCGTGCTTGGGCAGCAGCAATTTCAAGATATCCAGGTAGTCTGTTGTAAAGCGACTAGTAGCCGTAAGCTCGGCAAATAGGGCGCCGCCTTCTATAGCGCCTAACTGGTATTTATCGCCTAGCAATACCAATTTGGCATGCGCAGGTAAGGCTTCTATAAGTTGTGTTGCCAGCGCTAGATCCAGCATCGAGGCTTCATCAACGACGATAAGATCATAGGGCAATTGATCGACATTTTTGTCAACGATGCTATTTTGGGATCGGGCATCATAGGTATCCGCGTAGGCAGTGGCATGCACCGTGCGTTCACCCAATAAGCGATGCACGGTAAATGCTTTTTGAGGCAAACGTACCGCAAGTTCCATAGGTAAACGTGATGCCTGCTGACCTAGCGCATGAAAAAGATGCTGCGCGGCTCGTCCTGTAGGCGCAGCAAGGGCTATCCGCAAGCTTGGGCTTCCCTCTATTAGACAGGCCAATACCCCTAGCGTTGTTGTAGTCTTTCCTGTGCCAGGCCCTCCGCTAATAATGGTGAAGCGATTGAGTACCGTCAGTGCGACTGCCAGCCTTTGATGCTCTGCTAGTCCCAATAGATCACTATGGCGGTTTATGCGTTCTTCCCATGCAAGAACAGACTGCGTAGGCGCTGTAGTAGATTGCGCAGCAGACGCCGCTTCGGTGCGCAAAACCCCCTCGGAGATTTTTTCCAGTGGATAAGCCTGGCATAGCGCACTCAATCCTTGAGCCAGGCGCTGCTCATAATCATAGTAACGGGCTAGATAAACCCGATCTCCAGCATCTAATACCACAGGCAATAAGACACTAGAGCCCTCTCCATCCTGAGCTACGATTTTGCTATGCAAAAGGGCTGCGCGTAATACTTCGCCATCTACCCCTAGACGGGATGCACAAATCGATAAAGGCATGCATACATGCCCTTGTAAAACGGCCTGGCACACCATAGCCACCACGCAAGCACTTAAACGCGCGGCCTGCGCAGGCGCGCCGTATTGCATTGATAAAGCAT
Source organism: Mycoavidus cysteinexigens (assembly GCA_031963005.1). Classification (GTDB taxonomy): domain Bacteria; phylum Pseudomonadota; class Gammaproteobacteria; order Burkholderiales; family Burkholderiaceae; genus JASSUD01. The sequence goes on from JASSUL010000014.1 coordinate 28,529, forward strand.
GCAAGCGCTGCGCGAGCCCAAAGGCAAGGGAAGACGCTGCATTGGCATCGATATCAAAGGCCTCCTCTTCTTCGGTATGGCATATCGCCCGCAAAGCGATATCGTCTTCGAATAAAAGGTCAGCAGAATGAGGAAATGAAGACAATATGCCCATCCAATGTACTTTATGAGGAACCCGTTTTTTCTAGGGAGACGCTGAATAAATCGCAAGCAAGGAATGCTTTTGATGCCAGTACCACTAGGGCGTGTTCTCATTAAGAGAAGCGTAATTTCAGGCGGCAATGACGTATTGCATCGCTCCCCAAGCCTTTTTGATCAGTGCAACTCGCCTCTTCAGATTGAGTATAAAAATATCACGGTTTTATGCAAATCTGAAAAGGGATGTAAAAAATGACCATGCCATTTTGAAAGAAGATAAAAAAAATTCCATCACTTTACGAAATGTTGAAGGATGGGCATGTAAAGAATAACTATCCACTGCGGCTTTATAGTCAGAATATGACTTACTTTTTAACACGCTAGGATCCGTAATATTCGCAGGATCACTGATGAGTACTGCCTTGGCGTGAGCCCGAGTTTCTTCATCTAAGTTCCGTAAACTTTTAGCTAATGCGCTTAGAAGCCGTTGTAAAGAAACTCCAGAAACACCGCCTAAGCGTTTCTGAAGCAGCGCAAGGAAATGGTATTTAATCTTTGGAGACAACCCTGCAGGGGAAGACTTCCACAATGATTTAGCAGCCGTTAATAAGACGCGTTCAGATTCAGATTCTGGCAATCGGTCTATATATTTTTCAATTATGCTAAAAATAACAGGCAGTTGCTCTTCTTTGTTCCGCAAAGTTCCTAGATTAAGACTAAAAAAATAGTCCAGGATATATGAAATATTTTTTGTAGAAAGGCAAGATATACCTTCCTCGAGCAAGGAGAAAATATTAGGTTTTATTTTCTCAACAAATCTATTAAAAGCATCGTTATTAAATCTAAAAAAAGAAAAATATGAAAGATTTTCAAAAACTCTTAAAAGCTGCTCTTCGGTTAAGAGAGTTTGTTTAAACTGGTTTTCAAAAGTCTGTTTCAAATTTCTCTCAATAAAATTAAAAGCATTCCGCCACATTTCTTCTGATGGTAAATACTTTATGCTCGATAACATTTCCTGCAAAATTTCACCAATCTGGCTATTATCAATAGTATGCAGCTTGCTTTCAAGCAAATTCCAAAATTGCAACTGTAGAGATTCTGGCCCTAACATTTTCATACCCTTTGTTAGGCCCACTAAAATTGGCTTAATCTCATTATCAGAAATATAATCCGAATTGCTCTTAAGAAAATAAAAAGCATCCTGCCTCAGGTCCTCTGATAAATACCTAATATTCTGTGCTAACCCATAAAGAATGCCCACTTGATCGCTAGGGACACTAGGCAGGTAATCCTTAATCAAATTAAAAGCACGCGACTCCTGGGTCTTTAATTTGAAATGGTTGCTGTGTGCCAGGCCTTCTAAGATTAGCTTAATTTGACTATCAGGAATATGAGACAAGTAGCTCTCAAGCAAATCCAAAACCTGCAACTGCAGGTCCCCTGATTCTAAATCGTTAGCGTTCCGTGTCAGTCTACCAAGAACCTCTCCAACCTGATTATCAGGAATATGATGCAGATTGCTTTTAATGAACTCCAGAAAAGCGGTGTCCTTCTCCTCTCCATAAAGAGAAAAATGGTGGTGTAAAATTACTTTCTCCAGACACTGTGCATGGATGGATATCGCGTTTGCATCATCAGTTGGAACACCTATTTGCGCTACAAGCCACTGAGCCCTTGTAAACCGCTCGTCCTCCCATGTTACATTCCAAATTATTGAAGCAAGCCCAATCAAAAACAGTCCACGCTTCTTGCTCTCTGGAAAATCACTAATTTTCTCAGCAAGCATATTAAAAATATGGCTGCGATTCTTTTTTCTTAAGTGCTCCTGCCTTAGGCTTTTATCCATTAATTTAAAAATTAAAGGTAAATCTGTATCTGAAACCTCTCCCAGTCTGCTAATTAATACCTGAAAATATGCTGGATCACTTAATACCTCAGATTGTTTTTTTATTAGTCCACGTATAATCTTACTCAGATAATTTTCATGCAATGCGCTGATTATTTTTTCTAATTTAGATACGCCATCTACCTCAGGTTGTTTTTTTATCAGCCCACTTATAAACTTACCCAGATAATTTTCATGCAATGCACTCATTATTCTTTCTAATTTAGATGCGCCATTTTCCTCAGATGATGCACCTAGCAATTTATTCCCTTCAAAATGCTCTATTAACCTATTTCCTTCTTTTAAAAAGGATTCATGTAAATGATCAGGACTCTCCCAGAAATTTTCACATAATATTTGACCAAACTCCCCATATTCCAAAGGAAAATCTTGAATATTTTTCTGTAATTTTTCGAAATCTGCTGCTTTTTTTTAAAGCAGGAACCATTAAGTAGGTACGTTGAATGATATGTCGATTTAATGCAGAGGTAGGTAGTAAAGGCAGAGGGACATTTTTATTTTTCACTAATTTTGTGAGGGCTGTTGGCAAAGTTAACGCTGCGTTCAGATCTAAGCCTTTTTCGTTAACAAAAAAATCTAATACGGCATGAAATAATACGGTAGGAAAATTTTTATTGCTCACTAATTTGAGAATTAAAATATTGTATATTTCCTCTGGAGCCCAAGGATTTTCGTTAGAACCAGCAGGATGCATCAAAAATTCTGGAAGGAATGCCAAGCCTAGATTGCGCTGATCCTCTGAGTGGCTTAATTCAAAATCATCGGCTTTTTCATTTTTATTTAATTCTTCACAGATTATTGTCTTAATTTCAGGAGGCAAACTCCCTATACTAAGAGAAGTGCGACTGGTAATGTTTGGCATTAATTTTCTCGCTTTATATCTTTGAAGTTAAGGGCGCAGATTTGAAATAAGCTATTTTCTTTAGAGCAATAATCTAGCTCGCAATGCGGTAAGAACGGGCTCTACGCTTGGGCGTGCTCCGCACCATATTCTATGCGCAATGTATTGATTGCCCCAGCCAAAGCGGCCCGAGGAGAAAGAACATCCGCCATCACATAAGCTTGCTGCTTAGCGTGAAGGTATTGCTCTCTCTAGAGGCGGGAAACAATGGCTCCACTGCAGAATCTTCAGACTTTTCCTTTGCGCTCTTGAGACAGTATAAATGCGCTGCAATTCTAAGGCTAGCACCCTATTTTTCTGTCTAGCAATGCAATAAAGCGGACATCCGGCTTATGCGCATATATGCCGCAGGCTTGCTCGTGATACTGCCAGTTAGGGCGCATACCGCGCACAAAAAGATAGGCATAGCCACCAAAATGGGTTTCATACTGATAGCCTGGCAGATAGTGCTGTAAATAACGGTGCAACGCTAAGGTGTACAGCGATGCTTGTACATGATAACGATGCGCACCCATTGCGCGCTGTAGCGCATCCCTACTATAGTCGGCAGGTTGGTCTCCCAGATCATTCGATTTCCAATCGATAATCCAAAATCGCCCTGCATGCTCGAAGACGACATCGATAAATCCCCGCACATAGCCTGGCTGAACGAAACGCTCAGCTGCTCTATGGCCGTACGCTTCAAAGGGAAGGAGATGGGAAGGGGTGCCTATCAGCATGGCTAAATCCGCGTACCCATATTCAGCAAAAAGCGGCGCGAGTTGAGTGATCTGGATCGTTGCCGGAAAAAGGAATTCAAATTCGATGCGCCGTCGCGCAATAGGCAGTTGCGCCAATGTGAAACCAGGTGCAACTTGCTCTAGTGGAGTATGGGCCACGTTATGCAATAAACGCATCATCACGGCCGTCCAGCGTCCATTCGCTGGCCCCGCTCCTTGTATAGAAAAAAAAGGATCTGACAGGGTATGCGCAATACAATCTGGCCAACTCGCAGGGTGTGCAAAATCCGCTAGTTCAAATAGTCGATGTAGACATACACCTGCAGCAGCGCCACGCGGAAAATGCACCATATCATCGTCTGCATGGACGGCATGGTGTGCTTCAAATCCCGCTTCTTCGCTATGCATCTCCCAAAGGGCCTCCTCTTCCTGCTGGGATGCCGTATGGCTATGGGTCAAGGGCTCTACAGAAGGAAGATGCTGGGTAAGCGCACTAAAACTGGTGATTTTTCCGATTTCCCCCGCAAAATAGAGGGAACGTTGCATTTGCCGCGCTCTAGGGAGGCCATTGCGGGTAGGTGTACTTTGCGCGGCAAAGCGAGCCACATCGGTTGGGACAGCTACTATAGAATCCTGCTGTGGCAGCGCCGCGTGCCTAATCGCTTCACTGCAAAGCGCCTGCCAAGCCGCATCAATAGCATCGGTTTCAGGAGGCTTTTTTATCCATTCGCGAAAAGTCGATCGGTATGCGCTAACTTCCTCTTCTAATAGATGATCCGTAGCGTCATTTCCGCGCTTTGGATCCTGTGCTTTTTTTTCTGTTTTCTGCACATCGCGAGCGAATTCCTGAGGTAACCCCTGAGGATGAGGAGCCGCTACCAGCCAATTTAACATGCTCTGGCGCGCTTCTTTGGTACTGGCTCCTTGCGCGTGCGTATATAACCCTGCCACGAGGTAGCATCGATATACCGCCCGAGTCAGCGCTACATAGATTAAACGGACCGATTCGGCTCCTATCGCTTCAGATTGAGCGGCTTCCCGCTCTTCTTCCTGTAGCGCATCGTCCTGCGCATCGCCTATAAAACCATAATCTAGAACCGCCTGGCCCGACGCATCATGATATTCACGTGCCTTCGGTAAACGCCCTGATGTAGGACTGCGTCCACGCAAACCTCCTTCATAGAGGAAAGGACACCATACCACCTTGTATTCAAGCCCTTTTGCGCGATGGATCGTCAAAATCTGCACACACTCCCGATCGGACTCCAAACGCAACTGGGTTTGGTTCGCATCGCTATGGGGATAATGCCGTTCTTGAATAAACCATCGCATTACAGACATCATGGTGCTTTGGTCACCTAAATGCGATGCGGTGCGCATAACAATCAATTCATTAATATGCATTAAATCCGTGAGACGTCGTTCACCGTCTGGGCTAGCTGCAATCCGAGGAAGAATACCGCGCTCTTTAGTGAGCGTTTCCCACATCAATGCCCACCCTTTTTTTTCCCACAGCGCTCGGTAATGCAAAAAACGCTCGACCCATACCGCTGCTGCGTCTACTGAACCATTCCCTGCCTGCGCAGACAGAGTGCCTTCTGCGTCAGACCATGCTGCCAAGGTTTTTGCATCGAATCCAAACCAGTCTAAGCTCAACGCTGCACGCAGACACGCTATATTTTGAGGGGTATGTAGCGCGCGCATAAGATATTCCAATTCTTCCGCGCTACGGCTAGACAAGACACTCTCTGGGGTCATTTCTATACTAGCGATCCCCCATTGCCCTAATATTTCCTTGATATAGTGGCCTTGGGCATGCGTTTTGACCAACACGGCGATGTCGCTGGGCGCTAGGGACGGTAATGCCGCATCTCCCATAGTCAAAAGGCGCGCTATTTCTGCGGCACAAGCGCTAGCGGCTGCTTGCAAGGCTTTTTGCTTCGACAGAATCGGGGCTTTAGGCAAATGCCATATCCATAAACCCTTTTCGGAAGGATCGCTCACTTCATCTACCCCGCCTGGACTGCGCGCTTGCCCCAAACGCTGTGCAGCGCCTGCTTGCACCGCTTGATAATCCAAGCCCTTTTGCACAAATGCTTTCGGATGCACCGTAAAAATGCGATTGCACGCCGCCACCAACCCTTCTGTCGAACGTTGATTCGTTCCCAGCGTATAACGCGCCTTTGCCCGTGCACGCGCGGCTAAATAAGTATGCACATCCGCGGCACGAAAACTGTAAATGGCTTGCTTAGGATCGCCTATTAAAAATAAAGAAGGGTTCTCTATGGAAGCGGTAGAAACCGGGGCATCGCCCATTGCCCATTGCTCAGTCGCTGGGATAAGCGTAGGGATAGGCGTAGATACAGGCTCAATCACGGCAGAATGGGCGCTATCCTGAGCAAAAATCTGCTGAAAAATAGACCATTGCAGGGGATCGGTATCTTGAAACTCATCGATCAGCGCCGCACGATAACGGGCTTTGAGTGCCTGGACAAAAGCAGGCTGTGTCTGTAGCGCTTCATGCACCATGCTGAGTAAATCATCAAACGACATCACCCCCTGCGTCTGCTTGCGCGCAGCCAATGCGGCGGGTCCTTCTTGTCGCCATATACGCAAAAGTCCCAGCCACACTTGTGCATATGCCGCATCCAATGCTCGGTACTGCGACCACCATGCCTCTGCCTGCATAAAAAAAGCATGCTCGGGTACCGCTTTTCCTTTTTTAGTGCGCGATGCCAATACCTCACTACAAAACAAGGTACTTTTGGCCTCGGGCGCAGGAGAGTGCGTCGCTACGCCGTTGTGTGTAAAGTAATTGGCCCAGGCTACACGCGCTTGCTCCACCGTTTCTACCGTGTAAAACCGACCATGCAAGTTTGGCAGCGCTGCATGCAACACGTCGAGCAAGAAGGTTTCTTCTTGTTTCCAGAGCATGTGTGCTTGTGCAAAGGAATCGGTCAGTGCGCTGTGCAGCTCCAGAGTATGGTCGAGCAAATACTCCCACTCCATATAGAGGGTGGATTTGCTGCTCTGTGTAGAGGCTGGTGCTGTGCATCCCCTTTCCACTGGAGGAAATTTCACCATGGCCAAGGGTTTTCGTTGCCATTGCTGGAGTTCCTGGTCTAAGCTTTGAGGGCTAGCACCTTGCGCCAGTAACCATGCGCAAAAACCGGGATAACGCGCAGCAGCAGGCTCGACCACCTGACGCCAAAATGCCAAAGCAGTTTCCGTACGCAGCGCGGTATCGTCTTCTTGCAAGGTACACTCAAACGGCCGCCCTGCGGCAAAAGGAGCCTCTTGCAACGCGCGCTGACAAAAGCTGTGAATCGTGCAAATAGCGGCCTGATCAAAATCTTGAATCGCCTGCTCTAGACGTAATCGTGCTTCTTTTTGCGCGATACGCACGCCTAGTACTTGCGTCAACAGACCATGGATAAAAATATCCTCGCTTGCGGGGATTTCGGACTGCTCCCCTTGCGTACACTCTAGTACATACAATACTTGGGCTAAGCGGCTGCGGATTCGGCTTTGCAGCTCCGCAGTGGCTGCACGCGTAAACGTCACCACTAGAATTTGTGCGACTGTGAACCCTTTTTCCAGCAGCAAACGAATATACAGTGCGCAGATGGTCCACGTTTTGCCCGTACCCGCGGAGGCCTCGATGTGAATAACGTCTTCTAAAGGGCAGGTAAATACCTCTAACTCTTGCACGGGTCCGCCTCGTCATTCGCAGTATGGATCTTGTGTGACAATGCCTCCAATAAGGGCGTAAAGAGCGCATGCGCTAGCGTAGTAAACGACTCTGAACTTGCGCCCTCCTCTTGCGCACGTAAACCTAAGCGCAGATAAGGATCTGCCGATTCTCCAGGAATGCGCCCATTGCCCTGCCAAACTTGCATTGCGGCATGGCCGCCCTGAGTGACTTCGGCCAAAGCGCTTTTTGGGAAAAACGGCAAGGGCTTCATGCCCCCTACCTGATACAACACTAAAAACGCCACCAAATGCGCTGAGGCCGAAGCCGCTTCTACAGGATTCAAACAAAAATCCTCCCCGGGGGTTTTACCCAACCAGACCGTACGACGCTGTACGCCTTCTGGCGCCACAACACAGAGGACCAAATGCTGCAACCAGGCAGAAAGATAATCGCGCGCCGTTACGTTGGCATAGCGGTAGAGTACAAGGCCATGAGGCGTGATAGGGTCTAACACCCCGTTGAGCGCGATCACGCTATTCACCGCGCCCAGGATCTCGGGAAAAGACAGGGATACCGCCGAATCATCCGACAAAAAATCCTTCAAAAAATCGATTAAAACTGGTGGTAAAGCGTCGGTCTGAAGCTGCAGGGCAAAATTTAAGACCTTCGGGGCGCTATAAGACGTTGGCATGAAAGGCGCTTGCTCCTCTTGCGCGGTTTGTCGAGGTAAAACCCCCTCCCCGCTTTGGGCACGTAAAACACGATCTGCAAATGCTTGCAACAGCGCACACTCTTTTTGACATGCTAAATCTCCGAGTACCCCATTAGGCCAACCTGGACAGGCCTGGGCAATAGCTCTCGCCTCTTCGTACAGTGCCATTTTAGCCTCGTCAGCTTGATCAAATCCTGCGGCACGGGAGGTCTTGAGCAAAACCGGCACGATCTTTTCAGCAAGTATTTCTCGGGCGCGCCAATCTGCAACGACCGACTCGCTATCAGGCTGTGCGTTGTCATCCAAACGCAAACGCGAAAAAGGAAAAACAATTTCCCATTGATCCTGCAATAACGCGCGGATGGGATGGCTCCAAAAACGCAGTATTTGATCAAAATGCAGCGCTTGCGCCGATTCGGATACCGTGTGCGATGCGCTATATGCGCCTATCGACCCAGCAGAGAAAAACGGGAGTGGTTTTTTTCCTGATAGAGGCTGCCCAAGCATAGTGGCGATATCAGCATGCTGGGCATCATACGTATATAAGGCACGCGTATATGCACCGGACGCTTCTGACGTATTTAGTCTTTCTTCTCCCCCCGGTTCCTTCTCCTGCCAAGACTCTGCAAAATAGGCGGCAGAAAAAGGATGTAATGGATGTAAGGTCACAAAACGTTGCCGGGCTAATGCTAACTCGGCAGGACTGGCTTGTTCACCACAGGCAAGGCGGCTCAGGTAATCTAATAAAGTTTCTACGGGGGCCGCAGGCGGCAAGGCCGAATCATCCCGTAGACTACGCCCCGTATAAGCCACCCAAAAAAGGTCTTGTGCGGCGAGTAAATACGCTAAAAACAGCGCGCGTTCCTCCTCGCGCATGTGGCGGTCTTCCTTACGTGGAAAGGCCGCAATCAAATCAAATTCATCGGCACATGCAATACTAGGCCACACTCCGGCATCCATTCCCATTAATGCAATCACCCGATAAGGCAAATGAGAATGCGATGTCCGATCTGAAAACATCACCCCCCCTCCAGCAGGCTCTGTGCGCGCCTTAGCATCCAGCTGTGCCTGCAAAGCCTCTCGCAATACCGCGACCCCCACGGGCGTATCCGGTGCGCCTTGCGCCATCGCTTGTGTCAAATCATAGAGCGCGTGACGAAGGGTAATGAGATGTGCGGCATCTGAGGACTCTGCCGTATGCGCAATAAAAAAACGCTCCACCGCCTCTAAGAGCAAAACACGCCATTCCAAAGGCGTGTGAGCGATCGCAATCGCTTTTGCAAAATGATTTAATGCATCACAGAGCGCCATCAAATCACCCAGCAATTCCGGTTCTGTTTGTACACTCTCCCCAGCATGACGAGAAAAATGCGCACGTGAACGTGATCCAAAGCCTTTTTCTGCGCCAGTCACCGGCAACCACCCTTGCACAGGAGGTGCGTCTTGCGGCAAGGCATACCCCAAGGCCAAACGCATTAAAGCATCAGAGAATGTGACGCCACGACGCGCAGTATTAGATGCCAAAGTAGGATCCCCTAAACCACGTATCACTCCTGCCGCATGCAACCAATGCTCGAGCGTCGCTATTTGACTAGCTTCTATCCCATAGCGCGCAGCAAAAGCATCGACGTCAAACCAGGCTATCAAATCGGAGAGGGTCGTCTCCTGCTCAGCCATTCTGAGAAGTTGGATAAAAACCTGCGCAACCGGATTCGTCGAAAAAGAAGACGCCCCGATATGCCGATAAGGAATATATCTATTCCCTTGCGCCGTTCCAAAGACGGCATCAATCAATGGGGTAGCACTCGCCATATCCGGGACCACCACCAGCACATCAGCAGGCTGCAGGCTCGCATCTTCAGCAAATTGCGCTAATAATCGGTTATGCAATACCTCTAGTTGTCGCACTAAGCTATGGCAACTATGGACTTCTATCCCCGGCACAGTATCGGCGGTGTCCTGTTGGGAATAAGCATCGGGATGATCAGGAGACGCGTGTGTGCGAGAAAAAGGAGGATAGGGCTGCAAGTCAAGGATGGCATTTTTAATCGCTGCAAGCCAAGTAGGCTCGGTATGCTCCATATAAAAAGAGGCATCTGTCGCCGCCATCGCCTGTGTTAAATCTTCCAATTTGCATAAATAGCGTTGCGTATAACGGCCCCATTGCGCCAATAAGGGATGCCCCGCTTCTACTTGCACCTCATTAGTCTGACGCACTAAGTCATGCCAATAGCCTTTGCATGGATTCAATACATAAAGACGAATATCGATCCAACGCGCCAATTCGCCCAGCAGCGTTAAATGCAAAGGCGCTATGTCCGACAATATAAAAATACTCGCACGCGCAGGCCAAGCCGACAAAGGAGGGACAAAATTCGCTGCACGTACTTGCTTTAAAAAGTGCTGTACTTGCACAGAAAGGGCACTCTCCTGCCCAAAGACCGCTATCAGCTTACGCCATAACACTGCTTGCCAATCGGCATCCGGATGCGATAAGAGCGCAGGCACTGTCTGCTTCATTTGCCATGCGCTTAACCACTCTGATCGATCCGTCAAATAATGATCAAAAAGCCGAGCAATACGACAAGCCAAGGTATAACGAGCGCGTTCATCGGTTGAAGCAATATAGGCTTGCAAGCGCGCTACGCTAGCTGCTAGCTTACCCTCTGCGTTTGTCTCTGTATTTGTATTTACCTCCAGATCTGCCTCTAAAGCCCCAGGCTCTAAAAACCGATATATCGCCCAAATCCTATTTTCCAAAGAAAACATCGGCGATACTTCAGCGCTAAGCCCCTTTACCACACCCGCCATTTGCGTCCATAGCCACGACGTTAAAAAGGGAAAATCGATATTGGCACAAATTCCATAACGCAGAGCCATCGCCTGCTCTAGACGCTGCCGACACCCTCTATGCGGCACCACAACGGATTCCGCCCAGTTTACCCATCCCCGCCCTACCGTATCGCCATCATCACATTGCCATACCGTCGCATCCACAGGCGCCCCTAGCTGCTCTAGCAATGCATGTTCTAGTACGTCGTAACTATTGGAATACAAGACCGTAAGCATAAGCATAGTCCGAAATATCTACAGCAAAAAAGGAAATAGCAAGATTACCGCATTTTTACATTCGATGATTCATATTAGAAAATACTAATAAGCATTATCTTAATAATTATATAAAAATTCAGATTACCTCATTTTTCTTATTAAATATTAAAAATATACTTACACAATAATAATAAATATTCAATCATAAAAAAATATATTATCAAAAACCAAATTTTATGTTGATAAAAACCACAGGAATTTTATGAGCGATTTCCAGATATCCCATTCAAATTCAATACGCAATCACGCACATAGAATTTCAAAAACAGAAGAAGAATTAAAAAAAAGGATTTCCCAATATGATAATTCTGTAATTATAGATATAGAGTCTCAAAATATAGAACAAGATCCATATTATACAGAACATAAAGAACAAGAGAATTTATTAATAGAAAATATCTCTAAATCAGAAAAATTAATAAAAACATTAAATAGCGAATCATATATAAATAAAATAAAAAGCAGCTTCTTTAAGACTCAATATAATTGTTTAAATGATCAAAAACATGTATTGAAAGACATCTTTTCAAGAATAAAAATTATTCTAAACGATCGCAGCCTATCTTTTGATGCAAAAAGTAGAAATCTAGAAAAGATTCACGCAGAAATTAACAGATATTCTAAAAGAATAGAGATTGAAAAGCATAAAGATCAAGGCAAATTAGAAGATGTACTCGTTGCATTGACTTCAACGAGTACCAACCTATGGAAAGCACTCATAGATTCTGGTGCATTAAATACGGTCACCTTTTCAAATGCTAGCGTTCCTTTCCTAATAAGCATTCTCCCTTTTTCTTTGCGTACTATTGAATATATTCGCATCCAAATGCATGAAATAAAATTTGGAGATTTAAGTAAATTATTAGCAATTTATGAAGAACTCTCAACAGATTTAAAGGATCTGATTGAAAAACTGCAATTGGAATCGCTACATACCACGCAGAACAGTGCTCAAGAATATGCTATAGAAAATAAACCATCAAAAGGAAAAGACAAAGCCTACTCCAGCGAACAAATTATAGAAGCTATGCAAGGGGATTTAGCATTAAAAGAGGCTGTTCTCAATGAATTCTTCTACCTAAACCCCAATCACCGCACTTCTCAATATGGTTATCCATACGCAGAAAGCTCAAGAACTGCTTCATCGCATACAATAGTAGACGGGCAATTTCATTTGCAAGTAGATTGCGCATAAAATACATTATGTAGCGGTGTATTCATTATCGGTTGAGGGAGTGGATTGAGATACATCTAAACCCTCAACAACCTCGTCAATTTTTAATTGAGCCATTTGTTCGTTTATATTTTCTAGAGATTCTAAATTTTGCTCACTCGCCACTGCGTCTACAGTGCGTATAGAATTTTCGCAATTTTCTTCATATTCTTTTATATATTTTAATAATTCTTCCATATCCATCTCCTCTAAAGTCTTTCGAACAGCTACTTGATGTAGTAAAAAATGTTTTTTGAGCATTTAAAGAAATACCAGCATACTCTCCAAAAAATGGTCCTTCTTCACTAGCAGGAAATAAAAGCTGGCTTCCCAATTTCTGATACTCTTTAGTATCCTAATATTATTTCATTTTCCTTAATAAAATCAAATATAGCTTGATTAAAAATACATTCCATTGGGTCACAAATTTAACTATTTGCGCAGAGATATTTTCTAAAGTTTTTAAAACTTGCTCACTCGCCAGTGCTTCCGCAGTATGTATAGCATTTTTATGATTTTCTTGATATTCTTTTATATATTTTGACAATTTTCCCATATCAATTTCTTCTAAAGTTTTTTGAATAGCTACTTGATGCGTAAAAAATGTTTTTTGAGCATTTAAAAAAATTCCAGCGTACTCTCCAAAAAATGGTCCTTCTTCGCTAAAAGGAAATGAAAGCTGGCTTCCCAATTTCTGAGATTCTTGAGAGCCTAATATTATTTCATTTTCCTTAATAAAATCAAATATAGCTTGGTTAAATGTACTTTTTTTTGGATCATATACATTAAATCCAAAATGTAAAAATTTATCTTTTATTATTTCATTTTTTTCCTCTTTTATTTCTTTTACATTTTTTATATCCGGCAATCCATTAAAATAATTTACTATACTTTTCAGGCTCGCCCCTGCCTTCTCCCCTTTTCCATCGAATGTTCGACTGGCAATAATTCGGTAATCGATATGATTTTGAGGCTTTTTATTGTGAAAATAATCATAAGCCAGCCTGAAAGTATCTGTTTCTATAGTAGTTTGAAAATCGGTAAAAAATGATTGGCCCCGAATAAGATGCCGATTATTTTGCGCATTAACCATTAATTCTGCGGATACTTCCTCATAGCTATATGCACATTTTTGTAAAAATACTTTCATAGCACTTTCAAAAAAACTTTTATCGCTTACATACTTCGAAGAATTTTTTTTCATCATTGTATTTATAAATGCATTGCGGAGATTTTCAAAATCTTCCTCCCATTTATTGTGGTGAGCGTCATGCATTTTTCTTGCTTTATCACATCGCAATTTTGCAAAAAAAATTGCAATCAACTGGCTTGATAAAAGATTTTTATATTTTTCGTCTTCAGAGTTTAATAAATCCACAGCACCGAAAAACCAATTAATGGGACTTTTTCGCTTTTCACTCAGATCTTTTCGCAGACCTTCCTCTAATCGTTTACGATAAAAGTGCTCTAATTCTTCTGCCATATATTGATGCAGCTTTTTGGCAAATCCATCAAATTCCGATCTACCATTACTAAAATTTAACAGCGTTTTTGACAATACACTAGCTTTTAAAACTGCTATTCCATCAACAAATAAAGCAGGCTCTGACATATAAGAAAATAATGGATGCATTTTAGAATACATATCTCGATGCTTCATATCATTTTCAATAAAATTGGAAAATTTTTTAATTTTTTCTTTTATCAAATAATAATCTATGAATATATCTTTTGCACATAGTGCAGCCTGCACTTTTTTCGTCATTTCTTCTAATGGAACTGGTCGATAACCTATACCGAATACATAGGGTATTATTTTTCTTTTTAAAATTCGCTGTATTCTATAAAATATATGTTCTCCTGAATCATTATCATTCACTCTTCTAGAGCAAAAATCAAAATCTTGAAATGATATATAAGGATGCAATGATTTTAAAGCAAAATACTCTATCAGCATTTTAGTTTCAGCACTGTGCAAAACAGCATTACGCGCAGATCCATAAGCACATCCCCCATTAATTTTCCTATATATGAATCTTACTACTGCCACTGGAAATGCAAATTTTGCGATCATTTTTTCAATTTCTTTAATTTTTTTTGAATCTGCAAATTCCTCTAAAAATGCTTTTTTTTGACTTGCCGGTGCATTCACCTCTAATACAATCGCAATACGTTTATAATCTTTAGATCGAAAACCTTCTAGCATTGATACAGCAAAAGCTTCAAAATTTTCTAAATCCGTAAAAGGCAAAATAACATTGACAATGAAAGCGGGCTGCCTTCTCTCTTTAAGAGATTGCTGTACAAATTCTATACTTTCTTGTTCTTCTAACTGAATACGCTCAGACTGCGGCATCGTCTCAAGCTCTTGTCGAGCTTTATAAAACCAGCGATTCACCGCGACACACTCCACCTGGTAATCTTGTTTTTGTTTGCTGTCTTCTGGTGTATTTTTGGGCGTACTTTTCGCATCCTTTAGGTTCAATCTGGATAAATCTTGTCCCAGAACCTCCATAGCTTCAGACAGCCGGTTAACTGGGCTCCCAGATACCATAGATGCATTTAAACAAGCAGCATCATCTTTTTTTGGTGATTGTTTATTTTCTTTTTTTGGTGATTGAATATCTATTTGCGAATGAGCCGCTATTACAGCGTTCTTGGCTACTATTGTAGAAAGAGAGGTAATCGACATAGTCAGTTATGGGGATATATAGCAAGCGGATAGTGATAAATGAATAGATCAAGAATCGGTTAGGAATGCGCAACCTCTAGACCATGGGACCGCGTCTAGCAAGTATAAAGTACCCACATCATGCCGCAAGACTTTGCTGACTCCTTAGGCTATTTCCCCACTCTCACCATCTTTTTTAGCAAAAAACACGAATTTTTTATCTTTTTTCTTATAAATAGTCTTGGCTTTCAACAAAATATTGCTATACTTCGCCCCGTTCCAATAACGCAGCGGCTGTAGCTCAGTTGGATAGAGTACCTGGCTACGAACCAGGGGGTCGTGGGTTCGAATCCTGCCAGCCGCGCCAGTATTTATAAGCCTTCCATCTGGAAGGCTTATTTTTTTGTTTAGGCCACTGCAATCAAATTGCAGTCAATATTCTCTGCTTCATCAGATTTCCAAAACATGCATTAAAATCAGCAATAAAGCATGGCATAGAATTAACTGAGGATATCCGCGTAGCGAGCTAATGCTGTGGCAGCTTTAATCCTAACCTGCTCATCAGCATCTTGCCGAGCTGCTTCTTCCAAAGCCATGGCAGCCTTAATCCTCTCCTCTTTCTCATCACCTTCCAAAATCTTAAATAGTTCCAGTTGCTCTCCCAATATCTCGGTGGCGTTAACCCTATCTGCTGCGCTAACCTTCTCACTTTGATTTTTCAGTGCAGCAAGCAAGATGCGCATCCCCTCCTTGGACAACGTACGATGGCGGCCTAATGCTAGGGCAACTCGAATCCTCTCCTGCTCATCAGCATTTTGCAGAGCTTCTTCCAAAACCATCTCAGCGTAAAACTTCACCTTTTTATTATAATCTTCCAAAGCCGCTTCCAAAACTACGCAGATATCCTGGGTTAATTCTGATTGCGCGCCCAATACCAAGACGGCGTTAATCCTATCGTCGGGGCTAACCTTATCGCTTTGATTTTCTAGCGCATCAAACAAGATGCATATCTCCATTTCGGACAGGTCGCGATGGCTGCCTAACGCTAGGGCAGCTTGAATCCTCACTTGTTCATTAGTATCTTGCAAAGCCGCTTCCAAAGCTATGTCAGCTCGAATCCTCACTTGTTCATTAGCATCTCGCAAAGCCGGTCCCAAAACTATGGCTGCTGTAACCTTCACCTCTTCATCAGGATCTCGCAAAGCCGTTTCCAAAGTTATGACAGCTTGCATCCTCACCAGTTCATTCTCATCTTGCAAATCCGATTGCAAATCTATGCAGATATCCTCGGTTAGTTTTGGTTGTTGACCCAATGCACAGGCGACGTTAGCCCCATCTACTGCAACAACCTTTTCTTTTTTTATTTTCTCAACTTCTTGTCTCAATGCTACATCGACTTTATGCGCTTGATTCGAATTTCCACTCATGCATCTCAATGGTGCACTGTGCGCTAGGTTCGAATTTCCATTTACGCTAGACTGTGCCGTCAATCTTTGGAGTGCCATTCCATGTGCCAGCTTTTTATGCGCTTCATCTTGAGCTTTAAGCTGGCTCACCGTTCTTTCCCTTTCTATAGCTGGAACGGCCATTTTTTGAGATCTGGCTTGTAAAGTCCCTCCTCCTGATTCTCTTAGCTTAAGTTCCGCATTTCCTCTTTGCAAGCACTCTCTTATTCTATCCATTGCTCGATTTTGCATACAAGACGCGGCTACATTTCGAAAATTTTGTATTCTTATCATTGATTACTCCATTTTGATGCGTGATGGATTTCCCGCCACATCTGACGCTCGATGCTCTTACAAATCTAAAAAACTTATCACATTTTTATCATTTTTTAAGTTGAACGTAGCTGATTTTGACTGCCGCGATGGGCTGCTTCGCGTATAACCGCTGCTGTCAAATCCTCAGCTGTGAATTCACGTTGTTTCTTAGTTCCTGCTCTACGCTCTTTCTGACGGGGTGCAGCGCCTTGATTAGTTCTGGATGGAGAACCGCCAGCACGCCGATTATCACGTTGGGCTTGCATGCATTGCGCCACATGCAGAACATGACTCAACCGTTTATGCTCAACCACTGCCCCTTGATCGATCTCAGATAATCTGTCATAGAGTTGATAGGGAAGGGAAGCACCATTAGCCCGTAACTCAATGCGACCGTCAGGATATTCGTAAACTTCGATGTATTTGTTAATCAGTTTGCGGGTTGCATCTGTGTCATCTAGCAGATAGATCACTCGGTCATATTGAACCGTTAGCGAGCGCGTTACACGGCGGGGCTGGCGCCATGTCAAAATGATGTCAAGGTCCTCATCTTCGCGCAACGGCCGATGGGCATTGAAACTGCTCTTAGGCGGCTTGGCGAAACGTGCATTGAAATCGGCAATAAAGTGCGGTGCAAAAGCATTCGCTGCTTCTTTGGTGTGGATACCACGTAGTCGAAGTTCTTTGACCAAGCGGTCTTGCAGCGTAAGGTTGGCACGCTCGACTCGCCCCTTGGCCTGGCTGGAGTTTGCACAAATGCCTTCGATATTCAGCTCGTACATGGCGCGACCAAAGTGCGTCACGCCTTTGCCGCCGGTCGTCGCGTAGTTCACACTACGGAAAACACTCGCTTTATCGCTGTAGAACGCAACGGGCTTGCCATATTGCTCAAGATAGGTGCGCGTCGCTTCAAAATAGCTAAAAGTGGATTCTATGGCGGTGAAATGCAAGTGCATGATACGGCTGGTGGCATCGTCAATATAGACCAGCAGCGTACAGCTAGGACCTTGATCCTCAAACCAATGGTGTCACGCCATCAAAATTTGAATAAGCTCGCCCAGGCATGCCCGCCGCGCGCGGCTGATAGACTTTTGGGCGGCCTCTATCTGCGCGGCACCCATAAACCGGCCTCTATCATCAAGCGTCGGATGGTTTCCTTGGAAACCATAACACCGTGGCATTCTCGAAGCTTCTCACAGGCCAGCGTCGGCCCGAAATCAGCGTAGTGGTCTTGTATCAAACCAAGCGCATGGTGCATCACACCTTCTGGTAACTGGTTGTTGCTCGGCCGTCCACTCCGTTTGGAAATCAATCCTGCCGCACCTTCAGTGCGATACCGCACCACCATACGTTCTATCTGCCGTCAGCTTAATTCAAGTCGTTCGGCTGCCTTACCTGGCTTGAGTAAACCATCTATCACAGCCTGGATTACTTTGAGCTTATCAAGTTCTCGCATCGTCATTGTTATCGTATTTGGTGCCGCCATGCCGCGCTCCTATATGAAGGAGTGGGAGCATGCCATGCGACATTTCAAGTTTACCCAAATGCGACACTACAACTTTGCTCTTACATTGTCAGATCAAGCCTTGGTTAGGACACCACTGGACAGCATGTTTATCTGCCTAATGCTATAGCAATTTGACGCCTTGCCTCTTCATCGCTATATTTCAGAGCCGCTTCCAGCACTGAGCGGATAGCTTTTGATAGGGTTGGTTGCTCAACTAATACCTTAACAGCGCCAGAGTTACGCAATATGCTAACGTTTTTATTTTTCAGCGTATTCAGCAAGATGGGTATAACTGCATTAGGCAGCATGTTATGTCTGCCTAATGCTATGGCCGCCTCAAGCCTTACCTCTTCATCCCTATCTCTCAGAGCCGCTTCCAAAGCTAAGCCGCCAGTCTTTGATAGGGTTAGTTGCTCACCTAATACCCTAACACCGCCAGCCTTACGCACTACTCTAAAGTTTTTATGTTTTATCCCATCCAAAAAGATGCTTATACCGTCCACATCGGGCAACATATTATGTCTGCCTAATGCTATGTCCGCTTGAACCCTTACGCTTTCATCGTCATCTTGCAAAGCGGTTTGCAGAGCTAAGCAGCCAGCCTTTGATAGGGTTGGTTGTTCACCCAATGTCCAAGCAGCGTAAGCTCTATGCGCTACGCTACCGGTTTTATTTTTTACCATATTCAGCAAGATTTGTATGCCACGACCGGGCAGCATGCGATATTTGCCTAGTGCTATGGCCGCTTGAAACCTTACCTCTTCATCGTCATCTTGCAGGACCGCTTCTAGGGCTGAGCAACCAGTCTTTGAGAGTGTTAGTTGCTCCCCCAATATCCAGGCGGCATGAGCCCTATGCAATGCGATAATGCTTTTATTTTTCAGCGCATCCAGCAAGATAGGTATGACATTACCGGATATCGTGTTATGCCTACCTAATGCTATAGCCGCTTGAAGCTGTACCCCTTCATCGCCATCTTGCAGGGCTGCTTCCAGAGCTAAGTGGGTACCCCCTGATAGGGTTGCTTGCTTACCCAATGCTTGGGCAGCGTTAGCTCTACGCACTGCGCTACCTCTTTTATTTTTTAATTCATACAGCAAGATGGGTATACCTCCCGCATCGGGCAGTATGTTATGTCTGCTTAATACTAGGGCAGCTTCAAACCTTACGTCTTCATCGTTATCTTGCAAAGCTAATTTGAGAACTGAGCGGCCAGCTTCTGATAGGGTTGATTGCTCACCTAATACCCTAACAGCGCTAACCCTATACACTACGCTAAAGTGTTTATTCTGCACTGCATCCAGCAAGATGGATATCTCCGCATCGAGCAGCAGATTATGTCTGCCTAATGCTATAACAGCTTCAAGCTGTACCCTTTTATCGCTATCTTGCACCGCTTTTTTCAGAGCTAAGTGGATACCCTCTGATAGGATGGATTGCTTACCCAATGCTTGGGCAGCGTTAGCTCTACAGAACCCATTAGAATTTTTATTCTGCAGCGCATCGAGCAAGATGGGCATATCCGCATCGGGCAGCTTGCTATGTTTGCCTAATGCTATCGCAGCTTGAAACTTTACCCCTTCATCATCATCTTGCAGAGCTGCTTCCAAAGCTAAGCAGCCAGCATTTAATAGGGTTAGTTGCTCACCCAATGTCCAGGCAGCTTGCGCTCTATGCACCGCGGTATAGTTTTTATTTTTCACCGCATTCAGCAAGATGGGTATATTCGCATCGGGCAGCTTGCTATGTCTGCCTAATGCTATCGCAGCTTGAAGCCTTACCCCTTCATCGTCATCTTGCAGAACTGCTTCCAGCGCTAAGCAGATATCTGCTGATAGGGTTGGTTGCTCACCCAATGTCCAGGCAGCGTACGCTCTATGCGCCGCGCTACAATCTTTATTCTGCAGCGCATTCAGCAACATGGGGATATTCGCATTGGGCCACACGTTAGGATCTAACGCTATGGCAGCTTGAACCCGCACCTCTTCATCTTTATCTTGCAAGCCTAAGCGGATATCCTCTGATAGTTCTAGCTGCTCACTTAATACCTGGGCCGCGTTGTATCTACGTGCCTCATTACTACTGCTTTTATTTTTCACCGCATTCAGTAAGATGCGTATACCACGAATATCAGACAACATATTACGTCTGCCTAATGCTAGGGCAGCTTCAAACCTAATCTCTTCATCTTTATATTGCAGAGCCGCTTCCAGAGCCGAGCGGCCAGCCTTTGATAGGGTTGGTTGTTCATCCAATACCCTAACAGCGCCAACCTTACGCACTACGCTAAAGCTTTTAGTGTTCAGCCCATACCAAAAGAAGCTTATACCACCCGCATCGGGCAGCATATTATGTCTGCCTAATGCTATGTCCGCTTGAAACTTTACGCTTTCATCGTCATCTTGCAAAGCGATTTGCAGAGCTAAGCAAGCAGCCTTTGGTAGCGTTAATTGCTCGCCCAATGTCCAGGCAGCGTGAGTTCTATGCGCCACGCTCAAGCTTTTATTCTTCACTGCATTGAGCAAGATTTGTATGCCACGACCGGGCAGCATGCGATATTTGCCTAGTGCTAAGGCAGCTTGAAGCCTTACCCCTTCATCGTCATCTTCCAGAGCTGCTTCCAGAGCTAAACGGCCAGCCTTTGATAGGGTTGGTTGCTCACCCAATATCCAAGCAGCGTTAGCTTTATGCACCGCGCTTAAGCTTTTATCCTGCAATCCATCCAGCAAGATAGGCATGACATCACCAGATAGCCTATTATGTCTGCTTAATACTAGGGCAGCTCGAAACCTTACGACTTTATAGCTATCTTGCAGAGCCGCTTCCAGAGCGGAGTGGATAGCCTTTGATAGGGTTTGCTCACCCAATACCCAAGCAGCATTAGCTCTATGCAACGAGCTCAAACTTTTATTCTGCAGCGCATCCAGCCAGATTTTTATACCCGCATCGGGCAGTTTGCTATGTTTGCCTAATGCTAGGGCAGCTTGAAACTTTACTTCTTCATCGTCATCTTCCAGACGCGCTTCCAGCGTTAAGCAGATACCTGCTGATAGGGTTGCTTGCTTACCTAAGGCCTGAGCAGCGTTAGCCCTATCCACCGCGCTACCGCTTTTATTTTTCAACACATCCAGTAAGATAGGTATACCCGCATTGGGTAGATTGCTATGTTTGCCTAATGTTAGGGCAGCTTGAATCTTTACCTCTTCATCGTCATCTTCCAGACGCGCTTCCAGCGTTAAGCAGATATCTGCTGATAGGGTTGCTTGCTTACCTAAGACCTGAGCAGCATTAGCTCTATCCACCGCGCTACCGCTTTTATTTTTCAACATATCCAGCAAGATGGGTATACCCGCTTTGGGCAGATTGCTATGTTTGCCTAATGTTAGGGCAGCTTGAAACTTTACTTCTTCATCGTCATCTTCCAGACGCGCTTCCAGCGTTAAGCAGATACCTGCTGATAGGGTTGCTTGCTTACCTAAGGCCTGAGCAGCGTTAGCCCTATCCACCGCGCTACCGCTTTTATTTTTCAACACATCCAGTAAGATAGGTATACCCGCATTGGGTAGATTGCTATGTTTGCCTAATGTTAGGGCAGCTTGAATCTTTACCTCTTCATCGTCATCTTCCAGACGCGCTTCCAGCGTTAAGCAGATATCTGCTGATAGGGTTGCTTGCTTACCTAAGACCTGAGCAGCATTAGCTCTATCCACCGCGCTACCGCTTTTATTTTTCAACATATCCAGCAAGATGGGTATACCCGCTTTGGGCAGATTGCTATGTTTGCCTAATGTTAGGGCAGCTTGAAACTTTACCCCTTCATCGTCATCTTGCAGACGCGCTTCCAGCATTAAGCAGATATCTGCTGACAGGGTTGCTTGCTTACCTAAGGCCTGAGCAGCATTAGCTCTATCCACCGCGCTACTGCTTTTATTTTTCAATACAGCCAGCAAGATGGGGATACCCGTATTGGGCAGATTGCTATGTTTGCCTAATGCTAGGGCAGCTTGAATCTTTACCCCTTCATTGCCATCTTGCAGAGCTGCTTCCAGAGCGGAGCGGATAGCCTCTGATTGGGTTGGTTGATTACCCAATATATAGGCAGCGCTAGCTCTATGCGACGCGATATAGCTTTTATTCTGCAGAGCATCCAGCAAGAATGGTATATCTGCATTGGGCAGCATTAATGCTATAGCAGCTTGAACCCGTACCTCTTCATCTTTATCTTGCAGAGCTAGGCGAATATCCTCTGATAGTGCTGGTTGCTCACTCAATACCCGGGCAGCGTGAGCTCTACGCGCCTCATTACTACAGCTTTTATTTTTCAGCACACCCAGCAAGTTTTGTACACCCGCATTAGACAGCTTGTTATGTTTGTCAAATGATAGAGCAGCTTCAAGCCTTACCTCTTCGCTGCTATCTTGCAGAGCCACTTCCAGAACTAAGCGGATACCCTCTGATAGTCTTGGTTGCTTACCTAATATTCTAACAACGCTAACCTTACGCACTACGCTACCGTTTTTATTCTGCACCGCATCCAGCAAGATGGATATATCCGCATCGGGCAGCATATTATGCTTGGCTAATGCTAGTGCAGCTTCAAACCTTACGCCTTCATTGTCATCTCGCAGAGCTACTTCCAGAGTTAAGCGGCTAGCCTTTAATAGTGTCGGCCGCTGACCCAATGCCTTAGCAGCTTTATCTCTATGCTCCTTTTTATTTTTCAGTATATCTAGCAAGATAGGTATATCCGCGTCTAGCAACATGTTAAGTGCATTTAATGCTATGACAGCTTGAGTTCTTACACTTTCATGCTTATCTTGCAGAGCTGCTTCCAGAGCGGAGCGGATGGACTTTGATTGTATTAGTTGCTGACCCAATGCCCGGGCGGCATTAGCTCTATGCCCTGGGTCAAGGATTGTATTTTTCAGCGTACCCAGCAAAATTTGTATACTCGCATTGGGCAGCTGAATGCTATGGAGGCTTAACACTATGGCAACTCTAGCCTTGAAATATATAGAGTCATCTTTCAGAGCCACTTCCAGAAGCGCTAGGCGGATAGCCGCTGATAGTTCTGGTTGCCGAATCAATTGATCGAGAATGGAATTTCTATCCCGCACATTACTGCTTTTATTTTTCAGCGCATCCAGCAAGATGGGGATACGAGCATCGGGCAGACTGCTAAATTCGCTTAATGCTATGGCCACTTCCCCCCTTGTCCTTTCATCGAAGTCTTTTTCAATAATTTTTGTTTGCTCTTCTTTAATTCCTTCTTCGATCAGTGAGTAAATTTTAATGTATGAGTTTGCTAATGCGCCGAAGATAATGTGCATACCTTTCCTGTTGATATAAGAAAATAATATATGCCTCTTTAAATCAGAAGAGTTTGTATTGATAGGTCATTTATGCCGCACATTTTTATAGAAAAATAGGGTTAATAATTCAGTGAAAAAAGCATCCTGTATTACAATTAATATATCGTATTTTTTAAATTTTTATACTAAATTTTGCGAGAATATATTGATTATTATAATGGGGAACATAGTTTAGAAATGACTGTCCTTCTAATATAGTCTGGCACTCAATCCTTTCTGCTAAATTTAGCCATTCTTTTAATGGATATTTTTATACCCAATGCATCAACTTATCTCCGTTCAGAATACTGTTACGGGTGACCTCATGCAAAACCATATCAGCTAGTTGAACTGATCAAGCAAGGTGTAACAATAGATTAAACACATCCGGTAACCATGCAATCTTTGACTGAGTAGATAACATCAAACTCTCAAAGGATAGCAACGTGCAAGCCGATGCCATGCTTCTCGTCACTGCATAAGGAAGACATGGCATAAGTACGCGAGCTTGCGCCCTGAGAAGAAATTGAACAACAGGTTGAAATTCTGATTTTTATTAGCTTCAGCGGCTGCGATGAAGCAGACCTTTTGTACCTGTCCGCAAATTCAGCAGTGTTACTACGTAGCGAGCGAATGCGATTTTGTATTGATATTCACCGTTCGCGACATGGAACAATATAACGCCCCCACCAGCCAACTTTTCTTTGCAAGCAATAACGTCAAGCGATTTAAGACCATTGTCGCAATGAGTCGCATAAAGACAGGATCTAGCATACCGATTGATCTTGCCTTCACAGAATGATCCTCTAAAATGGCAGCGGTAGACGGATCAAACCGGGCAAAGTCACTTTTGTATTTAGCGCATTAAAAGAGGGGAATGTAATGAAACGAGTTGGCGTAGTATTAAGTGGTTGTGGCGTTTTTGATGGCTCTGAAATCCATGAAGCAGTATTCACTTTACTAGCCATCGCACGCGCTGGCGCACAAGCTATATGTTTTGCGCCTGATAAAACGCAGCTTCATGTGGTGGATCACCGTACTAATGCCATCGCTTCGGAGAACCGCAATGTGTTGACGGAATCTGCACGCATCGCACGCGGCGCCATTAGCCCGCTTGCCTGCGCAGATCCGACGTCTTTAGATGCCTTGGTATTACCCGGTGGATTTGGCGCCGCCAAAAATCTCAGCGACTTTGCCACACAACAAAGCCATTACACCATCGACCCCACCCTGCGCCAACTAGCGCGGGCAATGCATACTGCTGGCAAACCGATTGGGTGTATCTGTATTGCGCCAGTATTACTTCCCAAGTTATTAGCCGATCTCAGCGATCAGCCCATTCAACTGACTATTGGCAATGACCCGCATTTGGCCTCGATGATCGATCAATTAGGCGCACGACACATTCCCTGTGCAACCGATGCCATTGTGGTCGATAGCCAACATAAAGTCGTCACGACACCAGGCTATATGCTTGAAAGCGCTTCAATAGCGGAAGTCGCTCAAGGGATTGATCAACTGGTTAAAAAAGTATTGGAATGGGCTTAAACAGCCTTTGTCATGCTTAACGTGCTTTTCCTCTGATCTATATAAGCTACATCAACCTTCTGAATGCGCGGTGCCTATATGAGCCTTAATACTGAAAATATCCTTAAAGAAACCCCTGCTATAGCGCTAGATCCCTGCGCGCAGGAGGTATTGGATTACTGGTTTGGAGCCCCTGGCAGCCCAGAATATGGGCATGAGCGCAGCCTTTGGTTTATGCAATCCGACGCGGTCGATGCCGATATTCGCAGCCGCTTTTTAGCTGCCCATCAAAAAGCCAGCGCAGGACACTATGATGCCTGGACGCAAACGCCACTGGGCGCATGCGCATTGATTATCCTACTGGATCAATTTTCTCGTAATCTCTACCGCGGCCAAGCTGCCGCATTCGCTGCAGATGCACAGGCACTCGCTATTGCCCGCAAATTGGTTGAACAGGGCAAAGACTGCGATTTGCCCACTCCCCACCATCGCTCTTTTGTTTATTTACCTTTCGAACACGATGAATCCATCGAGAGTCAGCACGAATCACTACGTTTATACGAAGCATTAAAAAAAGAAACGGGACTAGCCTCATCATTAGAATGGGCCATCAAACACGCCGTCATCATCGAACGATTTGGCCGCTATCCACACCGCAACTTCATTCTTGGACGCACCTCCAGTGCCGAAGAAAAGGCCTTCTTGCAAGAGCCTGGGTCATCATTCTGATCGTGTACATTGTCTATGCATAGACTCCACTTTCAGAAAGTGGGGTCGACTGTGCTTTTTCATCAAAAAAGAAAATAGGGCTTGGCGGCAGACATACCGCGAGACTTAAATGAGATGACGCGTGCCTTTGCACGCAAGCGAGGGGACAAGGCACATTCCACTGCTAATGCGCATTAGCATTATTACGGGCTTGGCCTTTCGCGATGCACTCTATTTCTAAATGCACGCAGGGCATACCCTGTGTTCGTATATTGGGCGGGAGTTTTACGACAGAATGAGTCGGAGACATGCTAAGAGCATGCATATCTGATTTTTATATTTATAGATTTGAAAAGATGATCTGGCGGAAGCGGTAGGATTCGAACCCACGGTACAGTCGCCCGTACGGCTGATTTCAAGTCAGCTGCCTTAAACCACTCGGCCACGCTTCCATATGCGCGCATAGCTCGCTATTCTAAAATAAATTACCTGCTGAAGCGACTCCCAATCGCTTCTTTTTTTATTATATTCAAAAACTTATATCCATCAATCTAGTGCACTGTAATCGCATACCGCGATTCGTTCGCAACACAGGATGGTCCCCCCGACAGGAATCGAACCTGTATCTAGCGCTTAGGAGGCGCTTGTTCTATCCATTGAACTACGGGGAGATAGGCAGGAAAATGGGGAAATTCAATCCATGCAGACAGCAATAAATAGCGACAAGAATCTATGCGCCCTACCCTACCGCACGAATGCGCTGCACTACACCCTAGCGAACTCGGAGCCAGAGTATAACAAAGAGAAGCTGCGCATGTTTTTGCTTTTTAGAGAAAAGAGCAATGAAAATGCTATGAGAGTTTTAGTGAAATGATGTCGGGTGAATTTTTACTGTATATTGAAATTATGGGGTGCTTTTATGAAGAATACTTAGATCAATAATTTTGATTACTGCCTTTCATTTTCTTGTTCTCAGGGATTTTTCTTTCATTTACCTCGATGAATAGCGTCATTAGATTCAAAAAGAAAACCATCTTCATATTCGTTAGCCCTTATCATTTCATCTACAAAATCACTCAAAGTTATTTCTTTTTCATTATACATACCTAACGAAATCCCACCAACTCCTGTACCATATTTATTCATATGATACACATCAATAACTTTATAAATCTCATTAAAGATATTTATTTTTGATCTCACATAATCCGTATATTCCTCATCCTCTCTATATTTAACATCATTTACCTCCTTCAAAAGTAAATCGTATATATTCTTACACCCATTTAATTCAGACGAAATTTTCTTTAAATAATCCCAAGAAGCAGATAATTCTTCTATACAAATTACATTATTTATTAAATTAATTATTCCCCCAAAGCCTTCCGAACTCTTATTATTCATTACTCCTATAGTATTTTGAGAAATTGGACTAAAATAATTTTCAATACGATCACAAAATTCCTTAGTACTCATAATCCCACAAAGCTCCTGTAATTTATCATTATTTTTTATAAACTCAAATTCTTCAGAAGTGTCATTAATTATTCTATCAAATACAACATGTTTTTTATTATTAATTAATTTATCAAATAAATTTTTATATTTCCTTTCACATAAAAAAAGAAAAAATTTATCAATATTATTGTCTAATTTATAACTATTTAACCCTTCAAAATCCATCCCCAAAATACATTTCATTATTTTTTCCACATCAAAATTTTTTATGATTTCAGAAAATTTTGCGACTTCTTCGATCTCATCCATAAATTTTATTGAAACAACCATTTTTGACAGGATATTATGTACTGCATCTTCAATAAATAATTCTACATAATTTGATATTACATAACCTCTTCGAGTCAAGATCTTTTTTATTGCATCGTTCAGAGGTTTTCTTATTCCATTTTTTGCGCCCTCAATAATAGCATTGTCATTTTTTTTAACATTCGGAAGTGGGTGTATGATAAGTGAATTATCCTTATGATCAGCTTCTGATTTCCAATGATCAACAAGAGCTTGTAATTTACGATTCTCAACAACCTTTTCAACCATTTGTCTATTCACACTACTTAGCGCCTCACTAGTAATTTGAGCTTTATTTTCTTTAAGTATTAAATTTTCTTTTATCAAATTCGATACTGCATTTTCAAGATCCACTTTTTCTACAGAAATGTTGTTATTTTTTGTAGTTATTTGACTTTTTTCTACTTCAAGTTTTTCTATAGTCTCTGAAAATGACTGTACTTTTCCCTGTAAAACAGACTTTTCTTTTTCCATCTCTTCTATCGATTTTTCAAGATAAAAATTTTGATTCTCTGATGTTTCCAAGGAAGCACTCAATGAATTTATTCTTCCACCCTGTTTACTTTCTTTATCTTCTAATATTTCTATACGATTACTTAATGAATTTATTGTTTCTTCCTGTTCAGATTTTTCATCTTCTAATTTATCTAGGGAAGCACGTAATAAAATTACTGTTTCTTCTAGATCAGAATTTTTGCTTAAAACCTCTAACCTTTCATTATCTAATGCTTCCAAGGAGGCACTCAATAAAATTACTGTTTCTTCTAGATCAGAATTTTTCTCTTCTGATATTTTAGAGGAATCACTCAATGAAATTATTTTTTCCGCCTTAAAAATTTCTTCTTTACCACTATTTTCTATATTTTTTATGATAGTTTGAATGGCAGCTCGCATGTCCAGAAGTTTTGAATTTAAAACATCAACCTGCTCCTGAGCAGCATGTTGCTCCTCGGCATGGGTCTCTCGCAGGGCTACAAGTTGCTTACCTAAAGCATCAACCTCTTC
>JASSUL010000015.1:0-51211 GCA_031963005.1 Mycoavidus cysteinexigens
TAGATGATTATTTATCTCCATTTTTACCAAAAACTCATCTGTTGAAGCCGAATTTAAATACTTTAATCGGCATTTCCACTGCACTCTTATTCTATGTCATTTTTTTAAAAAAAGAAGTGAATAATCAGTCTATACATATTAATGAGCAGTCTAGGCAAATTCAAGAGCAAGCTAAGCAAATTACCGCATTAAATGAGCGGTTCGCTGCATTTGAAAATAAGCACTTTTATTTGAAAGAAAAAAAGCCATTTTTAACTGGCCTTGAAGATAAACATATCCTACATGCGGTCCACAATCCACCTACTCAAGGCATTATAGAAGTCGGCTTGAATATGACACTCAATAGAGTTCATGCATTCGCTCAATTGATCATCCTCAAAGAGCCCAATCTACAGTTAACATTGCCTGCTGCAAATACCTTATCTCCAGGTTTAAGCTTTAAGTTTTTTGGTGCATTTACGAGATCCGCTGCTCAAGATGGGCGATGCCTTATAAAAGCCATGGAGGGCAGTGAAAAGAGTATCAAACTGGGCAATAACCATGAGAAGGGATCCATATCCGTTAATTCTGGAGAATATGTAGAGCTCGTTCCGGATACAAAAAATAATTATTGGTATGCGGCCAATCGGAATGCTGTTTTGGATTTGATTCCGAGTTTTGAAGCATCGCTTGGCGAAAACGGCTGGCAACGGCTTCCCAGTGGAATGATTATGCAGTGGGGGCGTGTGCTAACTGACATCAACGGTGCGTCGAGAGTCACATTTCCCATTGAATTTCCTTCAAATTTCCTGGTTATTCATGGAACTCCTTGGGCAGGAGGCCCTGGATCTACTGTTGAATGGGCGCAAACTCGATCAACAAAAGGAGTCACTTTATATACTAGTAATAATGGAGCCACAGGAGCAGGATGGACCGTTTACTGGACTGCTATGGGATATTAGTGTCTGTATCTCAGAATAATGTGCGTGTCTAATAATGATTTCTTGAAAATTTTGGGCTTTTCTACTAGGCTGGGCTTGCAACCTTATATGTAAAGTATGTGCCATAAAAAGATTTCAGTAATAAACTGTATAGCTCTTTGTGACGGGGAAAGATAAAACCCCAGTTTTAAATCGAAGTGGGAAACTATTGCTAGATTTTGATAGGTATTTGGCTAGAGATAGCTAATCTCTGGTATTTCTGCAAATTATTTGAGGAAAATTAATGACTCCAAGTTCCGACCCCTTAACGCGTTCTTCATCAGCATCTTCTTTTTCAATGTTCACTTTGCCTACAAATAATAATATAAATTATGCGGGCTCACAGCAAGATAAACAAATACCTGAATCTAGCAAAAAGAGGGAAGCATTAAAATTAGAGATTAGACCAGGCCCATCCACAAGGTTGATAAATAAATTAAGTCCACCGATTGAATATCAAGCTACAAGTACTAATATTAATAATCAACTCCAAGAAAATAGAGGTACATCAAGAGAAATTAATTCTGTAATATTATCTCAAAATCTATCTATTGCTGAGGATTCTAAAGATATCGATCTGCTAAAGGAAGTTTTACACAGAGGCCCTAGCTCTGAGGAATGTAAATCTATTCTAGAACGCAGCACTGCAATGCGTTCCTTTATAAGTGATCTTCGTCGTCTTAGAATGAAATTTCGTGCATGTTTGGGATTAAGTGCATTCACTTTATTATGTATTTTTGTTTTTGAATACCGGGCAACGAGTCAAAGAGATATAGAGACTTTTGTTTATAATTTTTTTGTAGGTGCTCCATTTTTATTAGGTTTTTTTGGCACCGCCTTGTTAGAAAGGATTGATATTAAATATACTATTGAAAATATAAATAATCATGAAAAATATGTTTGATTTGAGTGGATTTTTGAGGTGTTTAAGCTTAAAAGTGGCATAAATGACTGTAAAAATCTAAATTTTTAATAAGGGTGTAGACCTGCGATGGGGAAGTAAGGTTGATATGCCAGCGTAGTGGCCGGTAAGCTTGAATTTTTTATCTGCAAGATTTAGTTATTTCTAATAAATATATTATCTTACTTGGAATTTATACCCTCCGTAAACGGCTAGAAAACTATAAATATCCGCTAAAGTTCTGTCTATTTTTGAATTTATTCATCAATAGAATTGATGATTTTACATGTAATTGCTTTTCCGCTTCAATTATTTCTATGAGCATTTAAGGAAAATTATGACTGGAAGCCTTTCTCCATTACAGCGACCTGTATCCCATTCTCCGTCGAGTTTTGCTTCACCACCCCACTTTTCTCTGGACAATGATAGAGAAAGCGTATTGGAAGAGGCTGTTTTTCTATCAGATCCATACTCTCCATCATTATCATCATATCCTGTATCGCATGAAGAAAATATGTACTCTGGAATTGAAGAGAGCGATGATGGGATAGCTAGCTTGGGTTTTCAAATAAATAGCAATAAGGCAGAGCGTATTGATGCCAAAGGCAAAGGCAAAGCAGTGTCCGAAAGGCAGCCTCGAGATAATGTGCAAAAGCCCGTTGCATCTTCGTCAACTAAATTAGCCTCTAGATCAAGGCCAGCAATTACTTATGAAGCTATGAGCTCTAGTTCTAATAATACCTCTCAACTAAGCAATGATCTTTTAAGAGAAACTCATTATGTACGTGTAGGAATACCTCAGAATTCATCTACTAATCCTAAAAATATCAAATTATTACCTAAACATATATCTCATGAAGAATATGCATATATTATTTTAAAAAATCAGAATGTATTTTCTATTGTAAAAGGCTGGAATAAGTGTTTAATAGGATTTTATATCTCTGTCGCTTGCTTATTTTTTATTCCATATAAAGTCGAAGACTATAAGGTTGGTGCTACTATTTTCCTTGGTGGTTCATTGTTTTCTGTAATATTACTTGTGGCTGCTATGCATAATAAGATAGAAAGAAATTCAAAGCAGCAGCAGAAGGTAATGCAGAATTTATATCGTGGTTCTCAACCGGTCTGACTGAGTATTTAGCATATATATGCGCAAATCAGTGAGAAGTGGAAAATCCTGAATTCATTATTGCAATATATAACCTTCATATGGATGAAGTCTTTCTATCATTTTTCGGAGCTAAAAATGGGAAATATATTTTCTTTACCCACTCAAAGATCATATCAAGAACTCTTTAATGCATCAAATACTGCATCAAATACTCAAATAATAAACTCTATACAAAATGATGTGGATCAAGAGGATATAGAAAAAGGGTTTTATTCTGCAAACCAGAAAGATTCTAATTCGATACGTACTGATTTATATCAATTTTTACCAAAAACTCATCCGTTGAAATCGAATTTAAATTCTTTCGTCGGCATTTCCATTGTACTTTTATTTTATGTGATTTTAAAAAGAGAGATAAGCCAATCTACGCAAATTGCCGCATTGAATGAGAAGTTCGCTATATTTGAGAATAAGCACTTTTATCTGAAAGATGAAAATGCATTTTTAACCGGCTTTAAAGATCAACTTATTCTAAATACTGCCCATAATAAACTTAATCAAGGTGTTATAGAAGTAGACTCGAATAGGACACTGGATATAGTTGATTCACTCGCTCAACTTATCGTCCTCAAAGAGCCCAATCTGCAGTTAACATTACCTGCTGCCAATACTTTAATTACCGGTTTAAGCTTTAAGTTTTTTGGGACATTTACAAGCTCCCTAACGGAAAATGGGTCATCCCTTATAAAACCAATGGCTGGTAGCCTAGATTTTATCGAGCTTGGCAATAAACATAATGCGACTTCCATATACCTTAATTCTGGAGAATATTTAGAATTAGTTGCCAATAAAGAAGCCAACTGTTGGTATGCGGCTAATCGAAATACAGCTTTAGGCCTGACTCCTAGTTTTGAAGGATCGGCAGCTGGAAAAATGGGCTGGCAAAAATTTACTAAGGGGAGGATTGTGGAGTGGGGGGAGGGGCGCACCGATCAATCTGGTGTATTAGATATCAAATTTTCAGCTCCATTCACCGAGCAGGATTCCATAACCCTACTTGGAACTTACGTTAATATGAAAACAGGTTCGGAGCGTATATTTGCTATGGGGTATGCATATAATGCTATATCAAAAACGGGTATTCAATTCCGCGCATTAGATGATGTTGATGGTTCACCTTTACGAAACACGGTGGTTCGATGGGAAGTTAAAGGATATTAAAAATTTTCCTCTCCGTGAGCGATTGCTGGAGATTATGAACAGGCTCTTAGATTTATGTCCTCTGCAAACTGCTAGAAAGTGAAATAACGTCGGGTAGCGGGAGCGTAGTAATGCGCTCCCGCTACCCGACGGTCAGTAAAAATAGAATACATCAGGCTATCATTTTTCGGAGTTAAAAATGGGAAATATGTTTTCTTCATCAATTCAGCGTCATTATCAGTCATTATCTAGTACATCAAATACGCAAATAGTAAAATCTGTAGAAAAGGATGTGGATCAAGAAGATATAGAGGAGGGGCCTGATTTTCAAAATCAGCGAGATTCTCATTCAATACATACTAATTTATATCAAGTTTACCAAATCCTTAATCAATCAAAACCCAATGTGGCTTTTTTAAAAAATGCTTTTATTGGGTTTTTTGCACTTTATATGCTTAGGGAATTGGATAACCTGTATAAACAGGATGCAAATAAGTCTAGACTAATTGAAGATCTGTATAAAAAAGACGAAAATAATTCTAAACGGATTGAATATCAGTCAATGCAAATTGCCGCATTAAACGAAAAAATCGCCGTATTTATTAATAAAAATCTTGATATAAATGATGGAAAGCCATTTTTAGCAGGCCTTGAAGATAAAAAGATCCTACATACTATCCATAATCAACCTACTCAAGGCATTATAGAAGTCAGCTCGAATATAACGCTGGATAGAATGAGTGCATTCGCTCAATTGATCATCCTTAAAAAACCCAATCTGCATTTAATATTGCCTGCTGCAAATACCGTATCTCCAGGCTTAAGCTTTAAGTTTTTTGGGACATTTACAGGCCCCACTTCTAAAGATAAGCGATGTAGCATCAAAGTGATGGATGGCAGCCGGGATACCATCCTGATGGGGAACAATCATGAGGAGAACTACATACTCGTCAATTCTGGAGAGTATTTAGAGTTAGTGGCCAATGAAAAATCCAACTGTTGGTATGCCGCCAATCGGAATGCTGCTTTAGACATTACTCCTGTTTTTGAAGGGGTTGAAGGAGCTGAAGGGGCAAGAGTTGAGCAAGGTGGCTGGCGACGCTATACGAATACAGGAATGATTGAACAGTGGGGATCGGTAGACATACCTAGGCCTGCAATACCCATAATACTAGAGGTCAAATTCCCAGTTCCCTTCACTTTAAAGGATTCCATAACCATACATGGAACTTTTATTGGTGCGGGCGGCGCATATGTCTATGAGTTGGAAGGCACACGATCAGAAACAGGTGTCAAATTACAGCTAGTCACTATTAATGCATCCTGGCAATACGCCAAGACTATTCGATGGAGCGCTAAGGGGTACTAATGTTGTTATCCAGCTAAAATTCGATAGAGAACGTTCGATAATAAGTCATTCAAAGAAATTCAATCTATAAAGTGCTTGATATCTTTTTCTAGCATTTCTGAGTTGCACGCTTTGGAATGTATAGAGCAATTTTTTGAGCGTGACTTATCTGTTTCTCAAAATAAAAACAAAGATCTAGTGGGGGACTACCGCATAGTCTAGCTGGCGGATAAATCCAGTTCGAGAGTATCTTGCAGCGCTGTCGCAATGCATTCGCTCACAAAACGCGGGAAAAAAGGAGGGGTAGTAGCCTTGGCCATTCTGGAATTAACGCTCGTTTAAATTTGGATTAAAGCTTCGTCCAATCCGGATTAGATGGCCATATAATCCGGATTGAAAGCGGTAAACATAGCTTCTCTATCTCGACCACAGCTATGCCGTGGAGCTATTGAGGAGAGGGTATAGGGATAACCTTTTACTGTGCAAGAAATAGAAAAATAGCAGGGCGTTTGTGTACATCAAAAGTGGAAGTCAACGCGCCTGTTTCTAAGGCTTTTTTCCATGCCGCAATCGGGCGGGTATGGATTTGTTCGCTGGGTAGCGTTAAATCTACGGCGATACACAATAAAGTGGATGGGGCGCAGGCGGTGCATAGCGTGCGGAGCATGGAGGTATTGCGATAGGGCGTTTCTATAAAAATTTGCGTTTGTTTTTCGCGGCGGGATTGGTGTTCTAGGGCCTGTAGTTGGCGGGCTCGATCATTTTCGGCGACGGGGAGATAGCCTTGAAAGGCAAAGCGCTGACCTTCTAGCCCTGAAGCCATTAACGCCAGCAAAATGGAGCTGGGGCCCACTAAGGGAACCACTCTGATGCCGATGGTATGCGCATGGCGCACCAAACTGGCTCCTGGATCGGCTACGGCAGGGCATCCGGCCTCAGAAAGCAGTCCTGCATCTTGGCCGGCCTGTAGCGGCGCTAGCAAAGTATCGATGTGTGCGTTGGGGGTGTGCTTGTGAAATTCTTGTATATCGATTTGCTGAATCGGATGTGAGAGCGCGGCTGTGGCGTCGAGTCCTTTTAAAAAAGCCCGTGCGGTTTTTGCATTCTCTGCAATGTAATACGTGAGCGTAGCGGCCTGTTGTTGTACGCTATGCGGTAGCACACTGGCATAGATTTCTGGACTGAAACAGCCTAGCGTATTAGGAATTAAATAGAGCGTGCCGGTCTTGGGCATACAAAAAGTCTCAGAATTGCGTGATGGGTGTAAAAGAAAAAGGGCAAGGCAACAGCATAAAAGGCTTTGAATAGCGACATTCCCGCCTTTTCATTCCTCATACAGCAGCTCGATTTACGCAGAGTGGGCAAAAAGGGAAACGCCCGCAGCTCTTAAAAAACGCGTAAGCGTGATGAGAGGAAGCCCGATTAGTGCGGTGGGATCATCACTTTCAATCGCATCGAGTAATGCAATGCCCATTCCTTCTGCCCGCGCGCTGCCGGCTACATCGTAAGGGCGTTCTAGGGCAAGATAGGCTTCTATTTCTGCGTCTTTGAGATCCCGAAAACGTACTCGTGTCATTACACAAGCGGTGTTGCAGGTTTGGGTGCGTGTGTCATAGAGGCAGATTCCGGTATGAAATTCCACCTGCTGTTTACGCATGGCGCACAATTGCTCAAACGCTGCGGCGTGATGCCCAGGTTTGCCAAATGGTTTTCCGTTGCAACTGGCGACTTGGTCTGACCCAATCACTAAAGCGTGCATAGCATCTTGCGCCACCTTGCTGGCTTTTGCTTGCGCTAAACGCGTTGCAGTGGCTGAGGGGGATTCATGGTGTTGAGCGGTTTCATCTACATCAGGAACAATGATCTCAAAAGGGAGTTGAAGGCGCTGTAATAGCGCTTTGCGATAAGGAGAGCTGGAGGCAAGAATCAAGCGAGGCAAAGGGGAAGACAAGATAACGCTCACAAATCGAAGAAGGGGCTATAGAAGGGTCTACTTCAGCCAAGATGTTCAGTATGATGGTAGCTTGGACTACCTGTACTGCGCGCATAATTGGAAAGTAGTTGCGTCTATTGGCAATATCTCCATTATAAGCTGTGGTCTGTTGAGCGACCAAGCTTCCCCAGGATGTTTTAAAAATGATGCTTTTCTACGTTATTACTGCATTAGCGTACGGTGGATTATCGCTGTGGGCATGGCTGCCTGAACGCATGCCGCATCGACTATATGGTGCATGTCCCAAAGGCGTATCTCTCCTATTAGATACCGTGCTGCCTGCTATGGCCTTATTGACGCATGGCCTGCTTTTATATGGGACGATTTTTCGCGCAGACGCGATGTTTTTTGGTGTGGCTTTGGCCGCGTCAGCGATGTTGTGGCTTTGTATGGGGATGTACTGGATCGAGCGTTTTTTCTTTCCATTAGAAGGATTCAGGCGCTTTATTTTTCCGTTAGCCGGTATTGCTTCAGTGTTGCCTGCTTTCTGTGAAGGGGCGCAGATTTTGCCTTATGCCGCAGCGCCCTTGTTTAAAGCGCATTTTATTATGGCCAATATGGCCAGTGGATTGTTTGCGTTACTGGCGGTGCATGCGGTGTTAATGTTGGTGATCGAGCATCGTTTACATAGACCCTCCTTATCATTATCACAGTCGCATGAACCGGTTAGAAAAGGACCCTACTGGATAGATACTTGGTTAGATACTTTACCAGGACTCCTGACACTCGAAAAACTCCTCTTTCGCTTAATTGCTATGGGATGGGTGTTGCTGAGTTTGACCTTGGCATCCGGCTTTCTGTTTAGTGAGCAGCTGTTTGGACATGCTGTTTTTCTGGATCAAAAAACCTTTTTTTCTCTGACTTCTTGGGGAATGTTCGGCGCTATTTTGTTAGGCCGTAGATGGTATGGTTGGCGTGGACGCACTGCGCTGAAATGGGTGCTAGCAGCGTTTGGTATTTTGGTATTGACGTATGTAGGTAGCCGCTGGGTCAGCTTAGAGCCTGTCCACGATCTCCGCAAAGAGCCCATCTTTGGGGTCGTGCGGTGCTCGGGATCCTCACTGTACTCAAGTACAGTTCTGGTCCCTGTGCTCCTGCTCCCTCAAATATGGACCCTTTGCGAAAATCGCAAACAGGCTCTAGAACCTGTTTGCGAGGCATCTAAAACCGCTTCTTGGAGGATGGTGCAAAACCCCCGGTTGCACAAGGCCTAATCCATGAACAACTCACCCTGCGATCACAAGGAAAAAAACATGCATGCGCAGCATCCGCCGGCTGAATTTCATGTCAATGCGCTAGGGTGGATAGACGCTATCCGGCACGTTATTTCCCCCAATTGCGATGCGCGGCCGGATACCGCGGCGCCGACGATGGTGGTGGTACACAATATCAGCCTCCCTCCAGGCCAATTTGGCGGACAAGCGATTAGTGATTTCTTTTGCAATCAATTAGCGCATGATGCGCATCCTTATTACGACCATCTGCGGGGTGTTTGTGTCTCCGCTCATTTTCTGATTGAGCGCACGGGTCAAGTTGTGCAATTTGTCTCCTGTTTGCAACGCGCTTGGCATGCCGGAGCCTCTTCTTTTATGGGGCGCGAGCGGTGTAATGATTTTTCAATTGGTATTGAACTAGAGGGGACAGACGATCACCCTTTTGAAAGGGCACAATACAGCGCGCTCAATCAGCTAACCACAGCCTTGCTTAAGGCCTATCCTATTGTGCACTGTGTGGGGCATTCCGATATTGCTCCAGAACGCAAAACCGACCCAGGTCCCTATTTTGATTGGACGTATTTACAGGAAATCCCTGCGCTACAGGCGCTGCATTTTCCGTTTCAATAACGTATATCCACCATTTTTTGTGCATAGCGAGGCATGGCGGCCATGCACAACGCTTCATGAAAAATTTTCCCTTGTCTAGTCTTTTGTTTCTAGAAAAAAACACTATAATTTGTGTCTGTTTGAATGGTTGACCACCATATATGGTGGTTTTGCCTATATCCTTGCTGTAGACGTAATGTGTGCTAGGCCGGCCATCTAGGTCGGCGCTTTGGCCTATGAAAGCCGATTTTTTTGAAAAATAAACGGTGCCAATAACGCACAGATAGCGCTTTATTATTCTCAGGGTGTTTTACAAAAAACCCCGCAACAGGCTTCCCCCCAGCAAAAGGGGAGCTCCACGAACATTATCCATTTTCTTTTTTATTTTTAGCGGATGACGCATCTCATGAACGCTTCTACCGATTCCTCTACGATCAAGCCTCTTATAGACCAGTTGGCTTTTGAAGAGGCGCTAGCGCAGAGCTTATCTACTCAAGCAGCGAATGAAGCCTTGCTGGCTCAGCCCATTACGTTTGCCGATTACAATGTGATTCGGCGTAATGGAGCGGTCGTGCCTTTCGAGCCGGCCAAAATTGCGCTAGCCGTGCATAAAGCCTTTTTAGCGGTTCATGCCGCTACCTATGGGGAGCACAGCGCGGAATCTGCACGTATCCGTGAACAGGTTGAGCACATTACCCGTTCTGTCGTGCGTGCCTTGTTGCGTAGTCGCTCACACGGGGGTACCTTCCATATTGAAGATATCCAAGACCAAGTAGAGTTAGCGCTGATGCGCACCGAGGAGCATCACGTTGCCCGTGCTTATGTGCTGTATCGCGAAAAGCGCACTCAGGCCCGTTTGCAAGCGCAAGAAGCGCTGCAAGCCCAAGTGGCAGAACAAGCTTCAGGTATACAGGTCACTGACAACGGCGTATTGCGCCCCTTGGATAAATCCGCATTATTAGAACTGATTACCTCGGCATGTGAGGGGTTGGGGGAATTCGCCAAACCTGAGCCGATCGTGAGTGAGACGATTAAAAATCTCTACGATGGCGTGCCGATGAGCCAGGTGTATGACTGCGCGATTCTTTCAGCCCGTACCCTGATCGAAAAAGATCCGGTATATAGCCGTGTGGCGGCGCGTATCTTGCTGCACACATTACGCCGTGAAGTATTACAAGACAATGTTCTCCAAGCACAGATGCACACTCGCTATTCGCAGGCTTTGGCGCGGGCCATTGCACGCGGTATCGAGGTGCAATTGCTGGACGAGCGTTTGGGGCACTTCGATTTAGCCAAATTAGGTGCAGCACTCGATGCCAGGCGCGATTTACATTTTGGCTATTTGGGCTTGCAAACCCTCTATGATCGCTACTTTTTGCATCATGAAGGCACGCGTATTGAGCTGCCTCAAGTATTCTTTATGCGCGTAGCCATGGGGCTAGCGTTGAATGAAACCGATCGAGAAGCGCGTGCGATCGAGTTTTATAACGTGCTCTCCAGCTTTGATTTTATGAGCTCGACGCCGACCCTCTTTAATGCCGGTACGCGTCGTGCGCAGCTCTCTTCTTGCTATTTGACCACGGTACCTGATGATCTAGAAGGGATCTACGAATCGCTGAAAGAAAATGCCTTGCTTTCCAAATTTGCAGGAGGCTTAGGCAATGACTGGACGCCTGTGCGCGCATTAGGTTCGCATATCAAAGGAACCAATGGGAAATCGCAAGGAGTGGTTCCTTTCTTAAAAGTGGTCAATGACACCGCGGTTGCCGTGAACCAAGGCGGGAAGCGTAAAGGTGCGGTCTGTGCTTATCTCGAAACCTGGCATTTAGATATCGAAGAGTTTCTCGAATTGCGTAAAAATACCGGGGATGATCGCCGTCGTACGCACGATATGAATACGTCGAACTGGATTCCTGATTTATTTATGAAGCGCGTAATGGAAGAGGGGGAATGGACGCTCTTTTCTCCATCAGATTGCCCAGATTTGCATGATCTCTATGGCGCAGAGTTTGAGGTCGCGTATACCAAATATGAGGCCCGTGCAGCACGCGGAGAAATGCGTATTTTCAAAAAAGTGCCTGCCTTACAAATATGGCGCAAAATGCTTGGGATGCTGTTTGAAACCGGCCATCCTTGGATTACCTTCAAAGATCCTTGCAACCTGCGCTCTCCTCAGCAGCATAAAGGCGTAGTGCATTCTTCGAATCTGTGTACAGAAATTACCCTCAATACCAATGAAGAAGAAATCGCCGTATGTAATCTCGGTTCGATTAATCTCGTTGCCCATTTAATACCGGATGCGGGGCCGCACCAGGTAGCTGCAGGCACGAGAATCGGGGCGCAGGTCCTCAATCATGAAAAACTGAAAAAGACGATTCGCACCGCGATGCGTATGCTCGACAACGTCATTGATTTGAACTATTACGCCGTAGAAAAAGCCCGCAACTCCAATCTGAAACATCGCCCCATTGGATTGGGCATTATGGGCTTTCAAGACTGCTTGCACCAGCTGCGCGTACCTTATGCGTCGGTCGATGCGGTGGAGTTCGCAGATCGTTCGATGGAAACCATTTGCTATTACGCGTATTCCGCTTCTTCAGAATTAGCGCGTGAGCGCGGATGCTATTCGACCTATAAAGGTTCTTTATGGGATCGCGGCATTATCGGCCAAGATTCGATTGCACTCTTAGAAGCCGCTCGTAAAGGGTATTTAGACGTAGACAGATCGAGCAGCTTAGATTGGAATGCCTTGCGCGCGAAGATTGCCGCGCATGGCATGCGTAATTCAAACTGTATCGCGATAGCGCCGACGGCAACGATTTCAAACATCATTGGCGTATCTGCTTGTATTGAGCCGACTTTCCAAAATCTCTTTGTCAAATCGAATTTGTCTGGAGAGTTCACGGTGATCAATGAGTACCTCGTGCGAGACCTCAAAGCGCGTGGCTTATGGGATGAAGTGATGGTCGCCGATCTGAAGTATTTTGACGGCGCCTTAGGCCGCATTGATCGCATTCCGGAAGATTTGCGCACCCTCTATGCAACGGCTTTTGAAATGGATCCCACCTGGCTCGTAGAAGCGGCGTCCAGACGTCAAAAATGGATCGATCAAGCGCAATCCTTGAATATTTATATGGGCGGCGCCTCTGGCAAAAAACTCGATGAGATCTACAAATTAGCCTGGAAGCGTGGCCTGAAAACCACCTACTACTTACGCACTATGGGGGCGACTCATGTTGAAAAATCTACGGTCGCTAAAGGGGTTTTAAATTCCGTATCTGCCACATCTGCTGCAGGAAATGCCCAGAGCGAGGGTCAAAGTGCCCCTGCTGCTGCATCGCAAGATGAATTCGCAGGACCAGCATGTTTTTTGAGACCAGGAGACCCGGGTTTTGAAGAGTGTGAGGCCTGTCAATAAACTGGGAATCGCTACAAAAGCAGATTGCACAATCCCTATCCGTGATGAGGACCCTACCCACTCGGAAAGGCGCAATCTGCATCCTCACCCGCCACCGATTAAGCATATAGCCAGGAAATACCATGAGTTCAACGCTGAATTGGGACGAAACCCCAACTGCCTCCGCTGCGAAAGAAACAGAATCGCCTGCCTCTCTATCGTCCGATCACACCTTGGCCTCGTCTGCCGAGCAGACTTCCCGCGTGAAGGCTATCGATAAGCGCATTATTAATGGCAAAACTGATGTAAACCAACTCGTGCCCATCAAATACAAATGGGCTTGGGAGAAATACCTTGCGGGCTGTTCTAATCACTGGATGCCGCAAGAAATTAATATGTCTCGCGACATTGCCTTATGGAAAGATCCCCAGGGTTTGACCGACGATGAGCGCCGTCTCGTAAAGCGCAACTTAGGTTTTTTTGTGACCGCGGATTCCTTGGCGGCCAATAATATTGTGTTGGGGATTTATCGCTTTATTACTGCGCCCGAATGCCGTCAATTTTTGCTTTTTCAGGCATTTAATGAAGCGGTGCACACGCACTCTTACCAGTACATTGTCGAGTCGCTGGGATTGGACGAAGCAGAAATTTTCAATGCTTACCATGAAGTCGACTCGATTCGCGCTAAAGACGAATTCCTGCTTTCTTTTATCGCTCCCCTCACGGACCCTAGCTTTCAAACAGGGACTTTAGAAACAGATCAAACCTTACTCAAATCGCTCATCGTATTTGCCTGTGTGATGGAAGGCTTGTTCTTTTATGTAGGGTTTACCCAAATTCTCGCACTAGGCCGTCAAAATAAAATGACAGGTTCGGCGGAACAATATCAATACATCCTGAGAGATGAATCTTTACACTGTAATTTTGGTATCGATTTGATTAACCAGATTAAACTAGAAAATCCCTCGCTGTGGACCGCGGAATTTCGACAAGAAGTGGCGGAGATCTTTAAAAAAGCAGTCGATTTAGAATATCGTTATGCCGAAGACACGATGCCACGTGGCGTCTTGGGGCTTAATGCCGCGATGTTTAAAAGCTATTTACGCTTTATTTGTAACCGCCGCTGCATGCAAATTGGTTTGGATGTGCTTTTCCCCAATGAAGAGAATCCCTTCCCTTGGATGAGCGAGATGATCGATCTGAAAAAAGAGCGTAATTTCTTCGAAACCCGCGTCATTGAATATCAGACGGGCGGTACGCTCAATTGGGAGTAAAAACCCTTTTAAAGTGATTGGCCCCCTTGATTCAAGATTGCTCGAGCGATATATTTTTCCACTTTAGAAGTGTCTTTTTTGTAGCGCCTAGGGATTATTGATCAAGGAGGCCATTCAATGGCAAAAATAGCGTCGACAGGGACAACACAAACCGCGCAAAAAGAAGCAAAAAAGGAGCCCTCTAAAACAAAAGCCACTGCTTCTAAAGTAGTCACGCCTCAAAAAGCATCTTTAAAATCAGGCGTTACTAAAAAGCGCGTAGCTGCATCGCAGTCACCGGCTGTTTCTAAACCTGTTGCTCAACCCGTAGAGACCAAGAAAAAAGCCAGCGCCGAGCTTGCTGCTAAAAATGACGTGGTGCATAAGATGGTCAACGCGATTATCGATGCTGTAACGCATACGATCACGCAAGCCCTCGCAGGGGCAGCCGCAGAGATCGCGGTGATTGCCAAAAACGCTATTACGCAAGCGGAAGCGGCAGAAGTAAATGACCTTTTGAATCCTACGCCGAATACTTCAGCACAAGAAACACGCTCGAAAACAAGCACAGTCGATGATCATGAGCCAAAGACAACCGCCTCACGCGTAAAAAAAATGCCCATACAAGGCCAAGAAAAAACGGCGAAAAAGGTCAGCACGCAAAAAGCAGCCGCGCGCACGCCTACAAAAGGAAGTTCTACGGTTAAAAAAGGCGCCTCTAAAAAGAAAAAAGCAAGCGCTTCACAAGGCGTACGCACAACGCTAGCCCCTGATGCTCCGTGGCCTTTCCCAATTCATAAAAGACCGTAATAGACAAAAAAATAACGCAAGCCGCCCTTTATGGGCAAAGCTTGCGTTATATCGTTGCGAGAGTAGAGCTGTAGCAAGAAGTATAATGCTTTA
This sequence comes from Mycoavidus cysteinexigens, assembly GCA_031963005.1. GTDB lineage: Bacteria > Pseudomonadota > Gammaproteobacteria > Burkholderiales > Burkholderiaceae > JASSUD01. The sequence continues at coordinate 14,892 of JASSUL010000015.1, forward strand.
GCAGTACGAAGGGCCTTGCAACTATAGGAGAGCTGCAGAGCCTAGTATATTAAGCTCCGCATGGGCTTCCTTACTTTTTAGGCATTCCCTTAACGACGGCATCCAAGATCATGCTTCCAAGCGGGATCTTGGGTGCTGCTGTACTATATATTTTCGTCTGCGTTTTCAATCTGTTCTGAACTGCCGCTTGCGGACTGTTTCACTTCGTGCTGTTCTGAACCGCCGCTTGTGGACTGTTTCACTTCAATCTGTTCTGAACTGCCGCTTGTGGACTGTTCCACTTCATTCTGTTCTGAACTGTTGCTTGTTTCTTCCAACGGCTTGGTGTTCTGCAGGTTGCTTACTTTGCTGCTTTTAAATAGAGAAAGAATAAAGCCAAATGCTGATTTAACAGCTCCCCATGCTGCATGCAATTTTGTACTCCAATTCTGGCCGAAATTAGATAGTCTCGCCTTAACGCGTTGCCATTTGGTTTGCTCATTTCGTTTTATTTGTTCTGCGGTTATATCTATTTCGTCAGAATTTGAATCATCGTTTTCTGCGCCTTCTACTGCCCCAGTATTAGGAATAGGCAGGGGACTAGCAACGACAACTGGAGCTTCTGGTGTCGATCCCGTTTGCGAAGAGGAGCCAACAGTTCCACTAGTTCCTTCATTTTTGCTTGTAGTTTGCACGTCGTCTACATTGCTACTGTCTTTAAGTCCTGCTGGAGGCGTAAAAAATTCTACGGCATCCCCTTTTGGGTGCTGCTGAGTAGCGTTTGTTGTTCCGCCTGGCGTTTCTTGGTCGAGTTGAGGAGCTGGAGGCGCCTCCCCATCTAGTGGGTGTTGGACTGGGGCGTTATGGAGAGAAGGAGTAGGGCTGTTCTGGACAGAAGAAGTAGGGCTTGTCATAACTAAATTCTCTTATAAAAATCAAAAGGGCAGGGCTACCCATTTGGGGCAATTCCCATTCCTGAATAGGATAAGTATTATTACTGAGTTCAGAATATTATCACAGCAGTTTGCTTATACAACACAGTTTGTATAGATAACTTATTTTTGCTGTCATGCTTTTGCCCTATGCGAAGTGTGGCAAGAGCGAGATAGAAAAAAGTATATTTTTGCCCCCTCTTCAGGCCGATACTATAACTCACCACAGAAAACACTATACTTTACATACCAGAAAAGCTTGCTTTTTAGAGTTTTGGGTTGAGCCAGCTTTTTAAATGTACAGGGGCACTCTGATACTTATCTATCAGATAAAGGGGTATAAAAAAGGGTGAAAAACCGCATTTTTTCACCCTTAAAAATTTTCAAACGCCATACCTCGCGCAATTAATGCGTAACGCGCGTAACCCCATCGCTAGTGAGCAAACGCACACGCTCTCCTGCACGGAAAATCTCCTGAGGAGTCACTTCCTGCGTAATCGCCCGTAAGCTGCCGTTATCTAAGCGTACGGTAATTTCGACGCCATCTTTGGTATCCATACGCTGTTCAACCGCATTGCCGGCCAATGCGCCGGCGATTCCACCGCCTATTCCGGTAAGCAGAGAGCCGCGTCCACCACCTATGGCACTGCCGGCTACTGCACCTGCGAGGCCACCACCAATCGAACCAAAGCCCGAAGGTTGCCCTTGATTGCGCTGAATTTTGACGGGACGCGTACTTTCGACAACGCCAAAGCGAATATGGGCTTCCCGTTGGGCTTGTCTGCCCGTATACATATCTGCTGAACTACTTTGATATGCGCAGCCTTGCACATTAACCAATGTGGCACAGGCAAGCAGGGCAGGAACGATGCGTGCAAGTCGAGAGGTAAAAGGGCGCATAATATTTCCGAGAGAAATGGAGTCAAATGAATAACTGAAGTTACGCAAATTGTAGAAAAGCGAGTTATAGATCCGTAGAGCGCAAAGATAAAAAGTAGGTGGTCATCATGTTGAGGTTCCTTCGTCACCACCAACATGATGACCACGGTCTTTTTCAATACCTGCGTAACATCAGTTAATAAAAATAGAGAAGACACGTTGTGCTACATAGTATGCCGTGCAGTATAGAAAAAGCAAAGCCAACCGCGTGTGTTCAAAAACCTAAAAAGCATATCCGAAGTGCTGCTGAAAATGAGTGCGGATATCTGCTGGATTACGAGGATACTGTTGGGGTCCTGAATAGGCAATTTTTAACGCTCCCATCAAATTGGCGAGCCGCCCTGTCGTGTTCCAATCTAATTGATGCGTAATGCCATAGATTAATCCTGCGCGAAATGCGTCTCCGCAGCCGGTGGGATCTACCGGATTTTCAACGGGAATCGCCGGAATAGACAGGCTTTGACCGTCATGATGAATCACCACGCCAGCCTCTCCCTGCGTCACCACTAAGGCTTTTACACGGTCTGCAATTTGCGCTATGGACCATCCGGTTTTATGGCTGAGTAACTCGGATTCGTAATGATTAACCGCAATATAGTCAGCCCGCTCTATCATTTGGTGCAAAGCCGCCGCTTCGAAAAGGGGCAGCTGCTGTCCTGGGTCGAATAAAAAGGGAATACCCGCTTGCGCAAATTGCTCGGCATGCTCTTGCATACCCTGTAGACCATCCGGCGCGATGACGCCTAAGGTGATAGGCTGTATGCTATCAATGCGTCCCAGATGCGCATGCGACATAGCGCCTGGATGAAAGGCCGTGATTTGATTATGGTCGAGGTCGGTCATAATCATCGCTTGGGCGCAATGCATATCAGGTAATACCCGGACGTCTTCAGCGTTCAGTCCTAGCATAGTAAAACGATCTAGGTAAGGCTGCGCATCGAGCGCGCCTAATACGCCCATAATACGAGGCTGCTCTCCCAGCGCCGTTAAGCCATAAGCGATATTCGCGGCACAGCCCCCGAATTCTCGCTGTAATGTAGGGACTAAAAAACACAGATTCAGTGTCGATAAATGCCCGGGCAAAATATGCTCATGAAAGCGCCCTTCAAAGAGCATAACGTGATCGTAGGCTAGAGAGCCGCAAATAAGGGTAGTCAAGGGAATGCCTTATGGTTCTAGGAAAAGGGTCTATTTAAATTAAAGGGGCGGGCCCATAAAAGCGGGACGCCTCTGCATAAAATATAAAAATGAACAGCCAGAGTACGGTTAATATGAAGCCGAGTTCGCCATAAAGCTAGGCATTTTATGGAGATGCAAGTCGGTTTTATAGTGATAAATAGCTATTTTATTTATCTTTTACCTGGAGTTACCGTATTTCCTTATCTCGTTTTTTATATTTACTATGCGGCTACGATCTTGTACTTTGGAGAAGTAAGTATGAAAACTATTGACGCTATCATGGATGGTGTTCCTGTGATTCCCGTGCTCACTTTCGAGGATGTGGCTACTGGGGAAGCCGTATGTCGTGCGCTGTACGACGGAGGAATGAGGGTATTTGAAATCGTCCTGACCACGCCAGCCAGTGTGCAATTAATAGAGCGTGTACAGCATATTGCGCCAGATATTCAAGTCGGCATCGGCAGGGTCATGCGCGCCGCTCAAATAGAGGCGGGTAAAAAAGCGGGGGCTAAGTTTGCCTCATCGCTAGGGTTTACGCCCAGCATATTTAAAGCTGCACTAGATAATGATCTGCCTCTATTACCCAGTGTCATGACGCCTTCAGAGATGATGGTGGCGTTAGAGGCAGGCCATCATATTATGAAGTTTTTTACCGCGTCCGATAGTGCGGGACTGGCTACTCTGCACCTTTTACAGGAATCCTTCCCGATGTTGAAATTTTTTCCCGCAGGCGCTATTACGGCACAAGCCGCACCGCATTTTTTAGCATTACCCAATGTTATGGGGGTAATGGGATCCTGGTTTGCGCCTAAAGCACTCGTTGCCGATAAAAACTGGGAAGAGATTACGCATTCGGCCCGGCAGGCTTGTGAGTTAGGACACCATCATCCGTCTGTCTATTGCCCCTATACGGCAGCTTCTGCCTATGAGCAAGCCTAAATCCTATTGATTTGGCAAATGGCCTCTCTATTGAGAGAGTGTGTCGGTACAATCCAGGCTACTATTTCAATTTCGTAGAGAGTCTAATAATGCGCCTGAATATTCATGGGTCTTCACCAGATATTCCATTAAAAAGTATGGGGCTAGGCCAAAAAGCATCCTCTGCGCCAGTGCACGGTGGAAAGGAAGATTCACCTGCAGCAAATGCCGAAGAGCCCGCCGGTGATGCAAGTCTTTACGAGTCTTTTCCGCCCTTTGTTTCCTCTTCTACAAACTATACAGCATGCTTTTTTACCGCTTTTCAAGCGGTAAAAAGCGCTGTTTTAGTGGCTTTAAATCAGATCTATAAAGCAGCCCTTAAAAAGGAGGCTGCAGAACAAGATACAGTTCCATCCAGTCCAGTTACTGTGCCATCGAGTCCAGTGCAACAGAAACTGGCGGATATTTTAAGCAAGGCGCAGTATGAAAAAAGAGGCCCTCTAAATGGGTATCTGCTTTTGAATAAGCTTTCTACTACGCCATCACGTATTCGAGCCACTATCATTTGGGGCAGTCAGCAAATAAAAGCCGCGCTGAAATATCGGTGTCATAAAAATAACACGGCGTTTGCCATCAAAAAGAAGAGTGAATGGGCTTCTAGCGCATCCCCAAAAACCGATAGAGCCGTTAAAATCCCCAACAGCGAGTGCCGTTACCGTCGCTTACGCTAATTTTACTTGGGATGTCTTTTTCATAGCTTTTTAATCATCGCTTGCTTGCAAGCAGCCCTATTTCCCGCATGTGCGGCTATTTTTTATTTGAAAGAAAGGTTTTGTTATGTCTGATAGCACGCCGCCGTGCTCCTCTAGCGCTGTTTTTCCTGCAGTTGTTCCTTTACATGCCATGAATCGGCGTTCTCGCAATATTACGCAAGGTGTAGCACGCGCACCGAACCGCGCCATGTATTACGCGCTAGGCTATCAAAAAGAGGATTTTACCAAGCCTATGATCGGTGTGGCGAATGCCCACTCGACGATCACCCCGTGCAATGCCGGTTTACAACGTTTAGCCGATGCAGCGGTGGAAGCCTTGCGAGCATCAGGGGCAAATCCTCAAGTTTTTGGCACACCGACGATTTCTGATGGCATGTCGATGGGCACAGAGGGGATGAAGTACTCCCTCGTATCCCGTGAAGTGATTGCAGACTGTATCGAGGTCGCTGTACAGGGCCAATGGATGGATGGCATCGTCGTGATCGGCGGTTGTGACAAAAATATGCCAGGAGGCATGATTGCCCTGGCGCGAGCCAATGCACCAGGGATTTATGTCTATGGCGGCACGATTAAACCTGGGCACTGGAAAGGCAAAGATCTGACCATTGTCTCTTCTTTTGAAGCCGTCGGCGAATTTGCGGCTGGACGCATGAGCCAGGAAGATTTTGAAGGTATTGAGCGTAATGCTTGCCCTACAACGGGGTCGTGTGGGGGAATGTATACCGCCAATACGATGAGTGCTTCGTTTGAAGCCTTGGGGATGTCCTTATTAGGTTCTTCGACCATGGCCAACGTCGATGCGGAAATCGTCGATTCGACGGCAGCCGCTGCCCGTGTGCTTGTGCATGCGGTGGAGTTGGATTTAAAACCCCGCGATATCATTACCCGCAAATCCATTGAAAATGCGGTCGCTGTGATTATGGCCGTGGGCGGTTCGACCAATGCAGTGCTGCATTACTTAGCCATCGCCCATGCCGCGCAAGTGGAGTGGTCTCTCGACGATTTTGAGCGCGTACGCCAGCGTACTCCTGTGATCTGCGACCTCAAACCCTCTGGAAAATATGTGGCAACGGATCTGCACCGTGCTGGAGGTATTCCGCGCGTCATGCAAATACTGCTTGAAGCGGGTTTACTGCATGGCGACTGCATGACCATTACCGGGAAAACATTGGCGGAAGAGTTAGCTGCGTATACGCAACTGGATCTCTTTAAAGACAATGCACAGACGCTGCCACCCGTCATTTTCCCCGTCAATCAAGCGTTGTATAAAGAAGGTCACCTTGCGATTTTAAAAGGGAATTTAGCCCCCAAAGGCGCCGTCGCTAAAATCACCGGCCTGAAAAATCCCGTGATGACCGGCCCTGCGCGCGTATTTAATGATGAGCAAAGTGCTATGGCGGCGATTTTAGAAGATCGTATTCGGCCTGGCGATGTGCTCGTTCTACGCTACCTAGGCCCGCGTGGCGGCCCAGGGATGCCGGAGATGCTTGCTCCCACCTCCGCTTTAATTGGTAAAGACCTCGGCGAGTCGGTAGGCTTGATTACTGATGGCCGTTTTTCAGGCGGAACTTGGGGTTTAGTCGTTGGACATGTCAGCCCTGAAGCTTTTGTCGGAGGACCTATTGCGCTGGTAGAAGAGGGGGATTTAATTACCCTTGATGCCCATCAACGTATTTTGCATCTGCAAGTGGACAATGCCGAACTCGATCGCCGTGCCGAAGCATGGGAGCCACCAGAACCGCGCTATACCCGTGGCGTGCTAGCCAAATATGCCGCGCTGGCATTGCCAGCCGATCAAGGCGCAATCACAGGGTGAGGATGTATGTTCAATGTCGTGCTTTTTGAACCCGAAATTGCGCCTAATACCGGGAATATCATTCGCTTATGCGCAAATACCGGCGCGCATCTGCACCTCATTGAGCCCTTAGGTTTCCCGCTGGACGATGCCAAGATGCGTCGAGCGGGGCTCGATTACCATGAATATGCAAACCGACGCGTCCATGCGCATTGGCAGGCTTTTTTAGAACAGGAAAAGCCGGATCTTTCCCGACTTTTTGCATTCACCACACGAGGAAGCGCACCGTTTTACAAGGCGGTGTTTCAAGCCGGAGATTGGTTTGTTTTTGGTCCAGAAACCCGCGGCCTTCCCGAAACCCTCCTCACTCAATTGGCTAGTACACAGCGCCTACGTTTGCCTATGCAACCCAATAGCCGCAGCCTGAATCTTGCCAATGCGGCCGCCGTGGTGATTTTTGAGGCTTGGCGACAGCAAGGTTTCTTGGGGGGAGTGTGAAGGGGATCTCTATGCAGAATGCTCTTGATGCTTCGCGTTTTTTTCAGCCTCTTCTAATGCCTTGATGACCTTAGAGCTTGCATATTTTTCACGCGCCCGCTGCAATGGGGTTTTGCGTTTTGCATTGAATAGGAAGGGATTAGCGCCCTTATTGAGTAAGGCGGTGAGGATGTCTACGTCATTGAGAGCAAGATGCAAAGCGCTATCGCCAAAAACATCCAGCGCATTAATATCGGTAATATGCTCTAGCACCATTTCAACGATCTCTACCCCGCGTCCTTCATGCAAGACAGCATGAAGGACGTTATCAAAACGATAAATGGAATTATATTTCAGATCTTCGTAGCCCGTTTCCATGTCTCGCAAGTAATCAATATGACCTCTCTCCTCTTTTTCTAATGCCCTTTGCTGTTCTACTACTATGCCTTTTGTTGAGGGAGCTTCTCTGCGTAGGTTGGGGTTGGCTTCTGCCGCCAGTAAAATCTTAAAAACCTCCGAGTTCGCTTGCGCTTGCGCAGCGCGATGCAATAAGGTGTAGCCTTTTTTATCTCGATGTTGAATAAGCTGAGGGGCCGTTTGGCGCATTCTTGCAATGAGGAGTTCTATTATTTTTGCAGAACCGCTTGCTTTAATTACGCGACGCACGGTTTTATATAAAAACTTGGGATTTAGCGTAGTTCGGGTCTCTGTGCCAAGTAAGATTTGAACGATGTCAAGGTACCCGCCTCGCGCAGCAATATCGAGCGCAGCCTCATGCAAACCATTCTGCCAGTCTATGATGAGGTCTTGCTGTAACGCCTCCTTCACCCCATGGAAATTCCCTGTTTGTGCATCATTATAGAGTTGTAAGCTGCTATCTTTATCGCGCACGTTCTCTAGTGCGCCATGTGCGCGTAAAAGGTCAGCAATCTCTACATTATTTTTTGCATTGGCAATATCCAGTGGGGTTTTGCCATTGGTATCCTGTAGATTAGGATTGGCCTTATGATCTAATAACAATTGAACCGCGTCTTTCTTATTAAGCTGAGTCGCTGTGTGCAGGAGTGTTCCTTGCCCGATATAAACCCACCACCCAGTGGCGAATAAATGGAAATGACAGAAATCGTTACTCCATTCATAATAACGCCTCTTTTTGCTATCGATAAATGCTTTATGGTACAAGCTATGCGCTCGCCAATTGACGTCAATCTTTGGAATTAACGGCGCAATCGTTGCGATTTTATTATTTTCGATCGCATCGCGGAGTAATTGATCATACAAAAAAGGGACCCATTCGCTTTCCTCTATCGGTATGGTGAGTAGTTGCTTAAAGCTGTCGTGATTCTCCTTTTGGATACACCGACATAAGAGATAGATGAATTCGTCTAGCTCTCTCGGATCCGTCAGACTGATGGTGATACCCGCTTTTATGAATTGCTCCAGCCAAGATTCGTTGTCTTCCTTTGACAAATTATTTTTCAATTCTTCGAATGAACTGGTTCGTACGCCCATGACTCCTTGCGCTATCCAAAGTAAGGGATGTGTTTTAGGGCTCCAATCGTCTCGAAGTATCATTTTTCTATGCTGTCTAAAAAACAGACGTTTATTTTCTAGGATCTTCTCAATAACTTGTGCCTTATCATAAGACGCTTTCTGACTGGCAAGCACGCGAATGACGCCTCCATGTTCTAGTGCGTCATCAGGAAGGTCGAGGCAAGCATCTAAGTTGAACTGTTGTTTTTGGATCAACTCTAGAATGTCTGGAAGATTTTCGCGAAAAAATGCCCATTGCTTCGGAGTGAGTAGATAGGTAGACGCATCTGGACGTTTTGAGGAGATTGCGCAGCCAATATCGATAATCCATTGCAGAGGGATAGGGATATTGGCTTGTCGAGGAGTGGTCAAGAAAAGCAATAACAGAGCGTCATAAAGATGGCCTTGGTATAACCTTCTTGAACGAATGTGATTTACTAATTCATGGAATGGCCTACATAACCGATAATCCGTTAAAATTTTTTCTTGATCGGTGAAAAAAGGCGGGGATTCTACTATATCTAATACATATTTCACTTTGTCTGAAGCAAAAAATCGATTTATCCCTTGAGGATAAACATCGTCATCGGTATTTTTTGGGTTGAAATTTTCTAAATGCGTTGTTTGTAAATCGCTATTTTCTAAACCTCTCAGCGTAGTGAGGGAGAACGTTGAACAGAGTGTTGGATAAATTGCGTCGCGCCAAGTTTGACAAACTAAAGTGTATTGCAATAAATCATTCAGTGAGTGTGTGCATTTGAAAAGTATAAGGAGCAAAATTTCAATGGGTAAATCGCAGATAGAAGTGATCTTCGATGGCGGCGGAGTTTCCTGGCAAGCCCTGCCTTGCAAAGCAGGGTTCTCTGTTTTTGGCACCCTAGGAGACGAAGGGATTTGCCTGTGTAATCCCACAGCCCCAGCAGAAAATCCATCCATCTAACCTTTCCTTCTTTCGGTAAACAATAAACTCAATAAAACGAGAAAAAATAATATCGCTATATTATTGATTTTTTAAGAAATGTCTGCAGGAGAAAACCTGGAGGCGCGAGTATGGGTGCTTTTTGATGGCCATAGAGTTTTTAGGGGCATACTTTTCAATAACCTGCCCGCTCTGCTTTGCCTTCCCGCGCTAAAAGACCTTGTACGATAGCGTGTGGCGCAGCGCCTTCAAATAATACGGCACACACGGCCTGTGTAATGGGCATAGCAAGAGAATGCGCTTGTGCTAGCGCAAGCACCGTTTGCGCGCAGCGTACCCCTTCAGCAACATGTCCTAATGATCCTAGGATGGTTTCTAAACTCAAACCTTCGCCCAGTTTTTGACCCACCGCGCGATTGCGTGAGAGTTCACCCGTCGCAGTCAAGATAAGATCCCCTACACCACTTAAACCCATAAACGTTTGGGCATGAGCGCCTAGTGCTGCTCCTAAACGCGCCATTTCTGCTAGCCCACGGGTGAGCAGGGCCGCGCGCGCGTTCATGCCTAATTTGAGCCCATCGGAGAGTCCTGCTGCGATGGCAAGCACATTTTTAACGGCCCCTCCTACTTCTACTCCTATCACATCTTGCTCGGTATAGATGCGGATAGTCCCTTTATGGAAGGCTTCTACGGCGCGTGCACAGCATTGTGCAGATGTGCTAGCAACGGTCAACGCAGCGGGGAGACCCTGAGCGACTTCTCGCGCAAAACTCGGGCCGGATAAAACGCCATAGCGTATTTTAGTGTCTTTGGAAGCACCGAATATCGAAGCTACGATCTGATGGGGGAGTGCTTGGGTGTCAGCCTCAAAGCCTTTACATACCCAGATGAAATCCGCAGGCTGATAAGCAGATTGTTGGATAGCCTGGCAAAGCACGCGTAACCCTGCAACGGGTACGGCGGCTACGCATAAATGGTCGCCATGGGCCGTATGTTGCAGCGCTTCATGCAATCCATCTTGCAATCCTCCTGCATAGCGTAAATCAGGGCACAGCGCGATGCCAGGAAGATAAGCAGTGTTTTGCTGGTGTTGCGCCAATTGCTGTGCAAGTTGCGTATCGCGTGCCCAAAGCACGGTCTCGTGATACTGGGCCAAATGATGCGCCAGGGCCGTACCCCACGCTCCAGCGCCTAGAACGGTGACTTTCATGGACGAGCACTTTATAACGAAAGAGTCTGTGGAAAATAAAGAGGGAGGCTGCTATTTGTTTAAAACAGAAGAATGCTACACGATGCGGTGAGGGTGTAGGTATAAAAAGTATCTTGCCGCACCATAAGATACCGTTACTGCCTATAAGAGGTATAGCTTATCGTTGCATGAATATCTATTTCTAGAAACTATTTGCTATTTTTGTTTTTTGAATGGATATATGCGATTCGAGGTAGTCAATTATGCTTGATATATTATGAGATAAATAAAGATATTATTTTTGTATGCAGTATTGTTATAAGAGACATTTGTAATATTGTTTTAAGATCAGATGATTTTTTATTTAGGTATAATTTAAAAAATTAGACATGCATCTTCTTTAATTTTTTAAATAAATCTAAGTAAACTATGACCTCTTCAAGAATTAATTTTAATTCTAATATAAATCATCGTTATGATCCATATCTAAGTAAGAGTGAAAATACTAATGGCAGACGTCGTAAAAGAGATGCGGATACGGCCCTTACTTTATACAAGGGTAAAGCGGACACTGAAGTAAAATTTAAAAAGAGTGAGAAAGCTTATATTAAAAAAAATTATATTCAGGATGGTGGAGATATAATTGAAAGTATTAAATTAAAAACTAAAGCTATATTGAATGATATACTTAACCCGAGGGGAAATTTTAAATCTTCTGAAGTATCCCCGGGAACGGTTAGACGGATTAATGATATTAAGGGAGAGGAGCAATCATCTGTTAGAAAGGTGATTGAGAATTTTAAATATAAAAATTGTAATATAGAGAATGGTTACTCGAGTGAGTTTAAAAAATTTATTGAAGATGCTCTAAAAGAAATGCCTGAAGGTAAACAGAAAATTGGTATATCTATATTAAATAAAATATTTAATATAGATATAAATCTGCTGAAGTAATAGAAAATAGATCGTCAGAGCGATAAAGGATGCAGCGCCCCTTCTCTGAGCTCCATTACTCGATTGCACTGTTGAGCCAGTACCAGGTCATGCGTGACGATAACGAAGCTGGTCTGCAGGGTTTCAGACAACTGCAATATATCGGTAAACACCTGTTTGGCAATGCGATTGTCGAGATTCCCTGTAGGTTCATCGGCTAATACGCAGGCTGGGCGTGTGACTAAAGCACGTGCTATGGCTACGCGCTGACGCTCCCCGCCAGAAAGCTGGCTGGGGCGATGCGTAGCACGGTGCGCTAAGCCCATACGCTCTAGCATGGCATGCGCAGTATGGCGTGCTTCCTGAGAATCGATGCCTTGGATACGTAAGGGCATCGCCACGTTATCTAGTGCATCAAATTCAGGCAGAAGGTGGTGGAATTGATAGATAAAGCCCAAGTTGCGATTGCGTAAGGCGCATTGGGTACGCTCAGTCAGCGAATGCAAAGCGTGTCCCAATAGCGTGATGTGTCCAGAGGAAGGCGTATCTAAACCTCCTAAAAGTTGCAAAAGCGTACTTTTACCGGAACCCGAGGCCCCTACAATCGCGACTTTTTCCCCTGCAGCAATGGTGAGATTGACACCGCGTAATATTTCGACGGGAGTACCGCCCTGCATAAAGACTTTGGTGAGCTGCTGTGCTTCCAGAATAGGATGCTGTTGAGGTTGGGCATTGTGCAGTGGTGTATCTAATACACCGGAATGAAAAGAAGTCGATTTACTCATAGCGCAATGCCTGTGCAGGTTGAATGCGTGAAGCACGCCAGCTTGGGTACAGGGTTGCTAGTGCACACAAGGCAAAGGCCATGCCGGCAATGCGGGTGACATCCGCCAACCGGAGCTCTGAAGGGAGCTCACTGATGAAATAAATGCTGGCAGGGAGCAGCTGAGCGCCTAAAACATGTTCAATGATCGGAAGTACCGTAGGAATACTGACCGCGATCAAACACCCCAGTGCTACACCAAGACCGGTGCCGATGAGGCCAATAGTGAGACCTTGAAGGATAAAAATTTTCATAATCGAACTGGGTTTAGCGCCTAGTGTGCGCAAAATAGCAATATCGGCTTGTTTGTCCGTGACGGTCATCACCAGAGAAGACACCAAATTAAAAACAGCCACGGCGATAATGAGCGTAAGAATAATAAACATCATGCGCTTTTCAATTTGCACTGCAGAAAACCAGGTGGCGTTTTGCTGTGTCCAATTCGCTACAGCAAGTTCACTAGATAACTGCGCGGCTAAAGCTTGCGCGACTTCTGGCGCGCGCTGCATATCTTCAATACGCAAACGCACTCCAGTAGGAGCACTAAGGCGCAAAAAAGTTTGAGCATCGGTCAGATGTATCAAAGCCAATGCGCTATCAAAAGTGTAATGCCCCGATTGAAAAATCCCACTCACTTTAAAAGTTTTTAACCTAGGTACTAAGCCTGCAGGGCTCATCGTACTTTGCGGAGCGATCAAGGTCAGCGAATCTCCCATGCTAACGCCTAACGCGCTGGCTAAATCGGCGCCTAATATGATACCGAAGTGTCCTGCTTCCAGATTCGATAAACGCCCAGCGCGCATTTGCTTATACAAATCAGAGACTTGGGGTTCTAGCTGTGGATCAATACCCCGTAGGCCGATGCCACTAATCGCCCCGCGATGGGTGAGTAATCCCTGGGCTTCGATATAGGGTGCCCCTGCTAGCACTTGCGGATTACGCTTGACTGCGCGCACGATCTCTTGCCAATCAGGCAATGCTCCTTGCGCACGCACAGGAGAAAAAATTTCTACATGCGCAAGCACCGACAGCATGCGATTACGGACCTCTTTTTGAAATCCATTCATCACCGACAACACGACGATCAGCGCCGCTACCCCTAGCGCAATGCCTAGCATCGAGACAAATGCAATAAAAGAGATAAAACCGTTATCCGTGCTACGCTTTCCAGAACGGGTATAGCGCCAGGCGATTTGCCATTCGTAGGGAGATTTCAAGCGTTTCCTTTGTAAACCAATGACGCATTCAATAAAAACACTGCGATATGCAAAAGGAGGGGAGAGGACCGCATGGACCCTGCATAACCATCCTAATGAGCTAGTGAGCATACCCTCGCATCAAAATGCCGTTTTGACGATTTTAGAAGCGACGATATCCGCTGCGTTTTCTAGGGGGATTAAAGTCGATTCCGTATCGCGTCGACCTTGATACTCTATGCATCCCGCATCGAGATTGCGCTCACCGATCACGACACGATGTGGAATACCGATCAATTCCCAATCGGCGAGCATGGCACCGAAGCGCTCCTCGCGATCGTCCAGAATAACGTCGACCCCTGCTTGCGTAAGCGCTTCATACAAACGCTCACTGACCTCGCGTACACGGGCATTTCGGCTATAAGCCAGTGGGCATAGCACGACCTCAAACGGCGCCAATGCCTCAGGCCAAATTATTCCCTTGGCATCATGGTTTTGCTCAATCGCAGCGCCTAGAATGCGGCTGACTCCAATACCGTAACAACCCATGCTGATCGGTTGAGCGCGGCCCGTTTCATCGAGCCAAGTGGCCCCTAATGTCTGCGAATAACTGGTGCCAATCTGAAAAACATGCCCCACTTCGATACCCCGGCATAAAGCCAAGTTCCCTTGACCATCTGGAGAGCGATCCCCTTCGCATACATTGCGCAGATCGGCGCCTATAGGCAGCGGTAAATCGCGTTCCCAGTTCACGCCCTTATAGTGTGCCTGCGGTGCATTAGCACCAATCACAAAATTGCCCATCTGTAATACCGTCCAATCTGCCATGATCTTCATCGAGGCAGGAGGGGAATTGTCAGTATCTGTGCTGGAGAAAAGCGGGCCTAAATATCCTGCAGGGGCATTGAACCACTGCCGAATTTCTGCCTCGGTGGCAAAACGCAATGGGTCGCCAATAAGCTTCTGGGCCTTGATTTCATTGAAAGTGTGATCTGCGCGTAGCAATACCAACACGGGATACGGAGCTTCTCCTTCTTTTTGCGCGGCCAGCACAATAGATTTGACGATCTGCGTAATCGGTAACTGCAAAAACGCCGCGACTTCCACGCAAGTGGGGGTGTTGGGCGTGTCTACTCGAGTGAGTGCTTCACGGGGAGCAGGGCGTTCATCAGAAGGCGGCAGCGCTTCGGCCACCTCCATATTGGCGGCATACTCCGATTGTGGGCAATACGCCAGCGCATCTTCCCCTGCGGATGTGATTACATGAAATTCCTGCGAAGCACATCCTCCTATAGAGCCGTTATCCGCCTGTACACGGCGAAACACCAGCCCCAAACGCGAGAAAATACGCTCATACGCATGCACCATCTTCTCGTAAGTATGCGCTAAACTGCTGGCATCTCTATCGAAAGAGTAGGCATCTTTCATTAAAAACTCTCGACCACGCATCACGCCGAAGCGGGGTCGTATTTCATCACGAAATTTGGTTTGAATTTGGTACCAATTACAAGGCAAATGCCGATAACTTTGAATCAATTGGCGCGCTAGATCCGTAACCACTTCCTCATGGGTGGGGCCAATCACAAAATCGCGATCATGCCGATCTTTAAAACGCAGTAGCTCAGGACCATATTTAGACCAGCGTTGCGATTTCTTCCAAAGCTCTGCAGGCTGAACACTAGGCAAAGCCAGCTCTAACGCTCCCGCAGCATGCATTTCTTCTCGAATAATCGCCTCAATTTTACGAATCGAGCGCAAAGCAAGGGGAAGGTAAGAGTAGATGCCACTAGCCACACGGCGAATCATCCCCGCTCGCACCATCAGCTTATGGCTAGCCGTCTCCGCCTCACTGGGCGCCTCCTTGAGCGTGCGAATTAAAAAATGAGAAGCTTTCATGCAGGGATATCCAAAATTAAAGTGCAAAATGTATTCAAGATCACAGGGAAAGCGCATGCGCAACGTTTCCCTGTGATCGAGAGTATTTGAGAATCGGAATGATAACTAAAAATGATCCTTTGCAGTGGTAAGGTCATTTTTTATGGGATTTACTTGGATTAAGTAAATTGAAAATACTCCATTTTTTTGGCGCCTTTTTTTCCTTCAGCGCTAAAGCAAAATCTGTATGGGAGCGCCCTATGGCATCTAAATGCTTGGGCTTGAGCTTGGTAAACGCACTTTTTTTCTCTAACAGTGCTAAAGCAAAATCTTTGTGGGAGCGCCCTATGTCTGCTAAATCATTGCCGCTGAGCTTGGTAAGCGCACTTTCTTTCTCTAAGAGCGCTAAAGCAAAATCTTTGAGGGAGCGGCGCCCCCCTATGTCTGCTAAATGATCGCCGCTGAGCTTGGTAAGCGCACTTTCTTTCTTTAAGAGCGCTAAAGCAAAATCTTCGTGGAAGATAGCTATATTTATCAAATGCTTGCTACTGAGCTTAGTAAGCGCACTTTCTTTCTTTAACAGCGCTAAAGCAAAATCTTTGTTGGAGCGGCTCCCCCCTATGTCTTCTAAATGATCACCACTGAGCTTGGTAAGCACACTTTCTTTCTCTAAGAGCGCTAAAGCAAAATTTGTGTTGCGATGACCTATTTCTGCTAAATGATCGCCACTGAGCTTGGTAAGCACACTTTCTTTCTTTGACAGCGCTAAAGAAAATTCAGTATAAATTCTAGATAATTCTATTGAAATATCATAAGACAGATTACGACTCCCCGGAGGGCTTAAGGAATCTCTAAAATTTTTTAATAGGTCGATCCACTGCTCATCGGATAATTTATTTATAATATTTTCGAATACTTCTGATTTTTCTGAATATTTTGATTGATCTATTTCTTTTAATATAGATCGCCCAAATTTATCTTTTAGCGTTATGATTTCATGAAAATGTAGTGAGGCATGATTGGTAATAGTAAAAACTTTGCTAAGCAAAATCGAGATTGTTTCAGAACGAAGATATGTAGCTGCTAGGTGTAAAATGTTTCCATTGTTTGAATCTCTGAAATTTTTTAATAGATCGATCCACTGCTCATCGGATAATTTATTTATAATATTTTCGAATATTTCTGAGTTGTGTAATCTAGCTATTCGTTCTAAAAGAGATTCCCCCTGTTTATCTTTTGTCGTTATTATTTCATGCAAATTTAGTGACGCATGATTAGTAATAGTAAAAAGCTTGTTAAACAAAATCGAAGTTGTTTTAGATTTAAAATATATAGTTGCTAGGTGTAAAATGCTTCTATTATTTGAATCTCTGAAATTTTTTAATAGGTCGATCCACTGCTCATCGGATAATTTATTTATAATATTTTCGAATATTTTTCGTTTTTCTGGGTTATATGATTGAACTATTTGTTCTAAGAGAGACTCCCCCCATTTATTTTTTAGCGTTATGATTTCATACAAATGTAGTGACGCATGATTAGTAATAGTAAAAAGTTTGCTAAGCAAAATCGAGATTGTTTCAGAGCGAAGATATATAGCTGCTAGGTGTAAAATGCTTCTATCATGTGAATCTCTGAAATTTTTTAATAGATCGATCCACTGCTCATCGGATAATTTATTTATAATATTTTCGAATATTTCTGATTTTTCTGAGTAGTTTGATTGAGCTATTTGTTCTGATTTAGCTATTCGTTCTAAGAGAGATTCCCCCCGTTTATCTTTTGTCGTTATTATTTCATGCAAATTTAGTGACGCATGATTCATGATGGTAAAAAGCTTGTTAAACAAAATCGAAGTTGTTTTAGAGTTAAAATATATAGTTGCTAGGTGTAAAATGCTTCTATCATGTGAATCTCTAAAATTTTTTAATAGGTCGATCCACTGCTCATCGGATAATTTATTTATAATATTTTCGAATATTTCTGGGTTGTCTGATTGAAATATTTTTTCTAAGAGAGATCCCCCCAATTTATCTTTTAGCGTTATGATTTCATGCAAATTTAGTGACGTATGATTTGTAATACTAAAAAGCTTGTTAAGCAAAATCGAGATTGTTTCAGAACGAAGATATATAGCTGCTAGGTGTAAAATGCTTATATCATGTGAGTCTCTGAAATTTTTTAATAGGTCAAGCCACTGCTCATCGGATAATTTATTTATAATATTTTCGAATATTTCTGATTTTTCTGGGTTGTCTGATTGAACTATTTTTTCTAAGGGAGATTGCCCCCGTTCATCTTTTAGCGTTATTGCTTTATACAAAAGTAGCTTGTTTGAATCGTGATCCAGTAAGTAATTTAGTATTGAAATTTCATTTTTTGATATAGCACCATGTAATCCTCCCCCTTTATTTTTTCCATCAAACTCATCAATAGGCATTCCTGCATTAAGCAATACTTCTACATAGTCTTTTTTTCCTAAAGAAGCTGCCCAATATATTGGATGAAGTTGCTCTTCTTTATACATGTGTGCATGCTGAAACACATTGCTTGTAAATATAGCCTGTAAAGCAGACTGTGCTTCATCACGCTTTTCTTGATCTATATTAATAGTAACGCCCTGCATATTTATCTTTTCAGATTGACAGTAGGTACCAACAACCCCTTTGACGATATAGTCATCATTAATCTCGAAAAAGGATTTAATTACTATTTTTCGTTTTGGGGTAAAAATCCCGAGAAAAATCTCATTAATAAAATTCTGTTTTGTCTTAGAAAAGCTCTTTTTTTCAACTATTTCTTCTACATCTTTAGGTGTGCAAAGTCCAATATCTACTAAATCTTCTAGTTGTATATTCCGTTCATCTCTAAGAAGTATTTCTAAAACCTTATAATAGTTATAGTAGGGCTGTGCTGAAGGCGAGAGAATCTCATAAATAAACTGTTTAAAAACAGGATCACCTTTATATTTATCTATAGCAGAATGTAACATTCCGATTATTTCTTCACCACTTTTAGTGGTATACGAACTAATTTTGTTAATATGATCCTGAAATTCAGGATTTTTGTCATAGGCGTCTATGAGCTCTGCAGAAGTCAAAAATAATGCTCTCCTTGGATTCTTTTCTACAGCATTTGTTATAGGCAGCTTTACTGAGAGAGCATGAAGCCGAGTGCGTAAAGATTGTTTAGCTAAATGGTTATCTCTTTTGCTGACACGCAATAATGAGCCTATATCTGATAGTGGAAGCTGGTCTGCAATGTTTTGTAAAACATCATTGGGCAGATCATGAAGCTTTTTCTTGGTTTTTCCATGTGACCCTGAAAATTCTTCTGGCTTTTTCTGCGAAGTGAGCCTTAGAGATATTGTATTTCTTATATTTTTAGTCATTTTTGGCCTTTTTTAGAAAAAAAATTTTCTATCTCGTATTTCTCCTAAGTTTTATCGATTGGATAGGAATAATTGCGCAGAATACGAAAACATATTTGCGTTTGCGAAATATCCATCCTTTCTTCGAGTAAATAGATTTTTTAGATTAAAAAAGAAAGATGAGCTTGCCCTTATTAAACGTATCCCATTACTACAAATTGACCCTGCCCCAATATTTCGGAGCATTAAAAAGTAAAAAAATGGCACAATTTTCATACCTAAAAGGAGATTGTGCGGTGAAGAAATCGAGATATACAGAAGAAAAAATTGCGTTCGCACTGAGGCAAATGGAAATGGGAATATCGGTCGAAGAAGTGTGTCGGAAGATGGGGATATCTTCGGCGACCTTTTACCAATGGCGTAAGAAATACGGGGGATTTGGCCCCTCGGAGTTACAGCGACTTAGGCAATTAGAAGATTTGAGAGTCGGAATGATAACTAAAAATGATCCTTTATCTCTTGCAAGTTTTCCGGTGATAGCATGTAGAGAATTACTGTATAGGCAGTCATAGAATAAGTGTTTACTCAGCGGAGGTAAAAAGTGTGTATGGCCTCATGCTGGAAATAAGGAGTGTTCTATAGCCCGAGCCAGTAGAGAGGAGAATGCCTCATGTAGCCGCTATCAATATGGTCTGCAGTTACTTTTTCCTCTTTTATTTTTATAGGCAGATTGTTCAAGACATACGGAAATGCCTGATGTAGATGATTTCAAATGGTGTTCTTATGTTAAAGTTAAGAAACTCTTATTTTGCATAAAATTATAAGGAATCGAGGTGGCCTCTGTTGATACTATTAGTAGTCGTTTACTTGATTGTCATAAATTATTAATGAAAGAAGACGATTGGGTGAAGGTAACTTCTAGAATGGGGTGGCATGCATTGCCTCCTGAAATTCGGAACCAGATTATTGATGAAATAGACGACGAAGAGGATTTACTAGTTGCAGGTTTTCGGTGTATTCCGGAATCTCTTTTTACTTCCAGAAAGGAGAGAACGCATACGGAAATGTACGATATCCTGATTAATAATAAAAATCTTCATCCAAAATTGCGGTTTGTCATTTTAGAATTTTTTATTGCAGTGAAGTATTTAGATATTCTTAAAGCTGCGTTATCTCTTCCTGAAGAAATAAAAGAAGAAGAAAAGTTTATTATTAAAAAACGTGTCTATTTAAGTATTCCTTTTTTAAAAACAAAATCCGATTATAAAAAAATACAGGAAATGATAGAGCATAAAAATTCCCCATTAAATGATAAGGAAGGTGGTGAATTTCTACACGAATATTTTGGAAATATGCATCCACATTCATGGGCATATTTGGTAAATAAAGGGAATAATTTAATAGGCCATACTCCAGAAAATACTTTGCAAGAAAATCTTATTTCTTCTTTGCCTTTGCAAATTTCATTTGATGAAGAGTTTGAAACTGCAATAATGCAAATAATGTGTGCCTTGCCTACGGATTACTTGGGTAGTTTTTTAATAAAGCTGATAAATAATCAGGCTGTTACATTAAATTACCCCACGTTTTTTCAGAAATTGAATGAGCATTGGTCTGTCATACTTGATAATGAAAAAGGGAAAATTTTAGCGGGATTAATACAAAAGAGCCGGCGCAGTGAATCAAGAGAGGTACACACTCAAATTTTGAGTGTAGTAGAGCTCAATCTGAGTAGTATCCATAGTAGCGATATGGGGGGAATCCTTAAGGGAGTGGTGCAGAGTATAGATAGCTTCGTCAAATCAGAAGAGTCACAGACGCAAGTTTTCAATATGATAGAGCGCATACTCGAGGAGCATGTTATCTCTAAGAGCCACCTGGGAAAAATGGCAAAGGCATTAGCGTGGAATACAGCGCTTCTGTTGACAGGGCAGCTACAGATTCAAGCTTTGGATATGATAGGGTGCAGGCTGGAAGTTATCTATGATGGCGACATATGGGGCATTCTCATGGGATTAGAAAGAAGTATGCCATTCCTAAGATCAGAGGAGCTACCAAATAGAGTTCTAAGTATGATAGAGCACATATTCATGCAGCGCGCTCATGCTATATCGGAGCCTCAAATAGGAAAAATTTTAGCGGGATTAATACACAATATCCAATTTTTCGAATCATGGTCGCTACAGGGCCGAGTCCTCGATCTGATAGAGAACAAGTTTAATGTTATACATAATAGCGATATCAGGAAAATTGTAGAAAAACTAGTACATAAGATATCGGATTTCAGATTATATACACTACAGTCTCGAGGGCTTAATATGCTAGAGCGTATGCGTAAGGAGCATATTATCTCTGAGTCGGAGATGAGGGAAATGGTAGAGGAACTAGCACATAAGCTATCGTCTCTCCAATCAGAAGCGTTACAGTCTCGAGTTATGGATCGACTAGAACCTATGCTCGAGCTAAATGCTATGTCTAATCCTCAAAAGAGGGAGGAAATAGTAGAGGTACTAGCATCGCAGATATCCTCCTTCGAATTCGAAGCACTACAGACTCGAGTTTTCAATGTAATAAAGCGCAATCTGCAGGTTATCCAAGGTAGCGATATAGGGGGAACTCTTTCGGGACTAGCACGCAATGTGCCATCCTTAAAATCAAAAGTGCTGCAATTGCAAGTTCTGGAATTGCTAGCAAACATGGTCAAGTTGCATGCGCGTGATATACCTCGGAGCGAGATGAGGGAAATTGCAGTGGAGCTAGTACGGAGTATAGCGTCCTTCAGATCAAGGTCGGGGGAGTCTCAAGTGCTTGATATGCTGGAGCTCATGCTAGAGCGTATGCTCCAGATGGATATTTTATCTCCACGCGAGATGCCGAAAATTGCGAAGAAACTGGTGCGGCATATATCGTCTTTATCAGAAACGCTACAGTTTCAAATTCTAAATCTGCTAGAGCGTGCGCTTCATAGTGAGAAATGGGGGATTAGTGAGAAGTGGAAAATTTACTATGCATTAGCATCGCATATATCATCCTTATCAGAAGCACTGCAGTTGCAAATTTTAGATCTGCTAAAGAGTATGCTGAAACGGAATGCCATGTCTGATGCGCCGAGGGAAGGAATTGTTGAGCAACTCGCGCGACATATATTGCTCTTAAAATCAGAAGCGCTACAGTTGCAAGTTTTAGATCTGCTAGAGAAGATGCTGGAACAGGATGCTATGTTTGAGGTAGAGAGGAGGGATATTATTGTGCAACTAGCACAAAATATATTGTCCTCAAAATCAGAAGCACTGCAGCTCCAAGCTTTGAATCTGCTAGAGGCGAACCTATTCAAGCTGCGCACTATAACCGCTGAGGAGATGAGGACAATTTTGTGGGAACTGGCATCAAATGTAAGCGCCTTCAACCCAGAGGCGTCACAGTCTCGCATTTTTCTGCTAATTCGAAACCATCTTGACCGTGTTTCAGGGTGGTCTAAATGGGAAATACTGCAGCAGCTTGCAACGCGTGTAAAGTGCTTGAATAAAAACAACAGGCATCAAGTGGTGCGATTACTAGAAAGCTATTGTATACATGAGCAAAATCATCCCCCATCATGGAGCCGGGCATATGGGTATTGCAAAGGCACTATAGATGCGCATACTTCGCTATTTCGTAAAACCCTATTACGGGTATCCGCCGCTTTCCAAAATGCATGGAAATGGTTCTTAGAACGCATTCCCTCCGCGTTTCGAGTGCATATATTTTAAAGAAACTCTATATCTTCTCTACCCACCTTTCCAGGTACTGTGAATAGCTTTCCGTTAGGCGAAGTCAGCGAGGCGGTTACGCAATATGATCCGTAGTTGCTTTTCCATATTCCTAGGCAGGTTGCTGCGGGAGTGCCTGAGTGGGTTGCTTTGTAATCCCCCCATTTTTAATAGTTATTAAAGTAGAAGATTAAGCTGCAAGGGCTAACTTCTGTATTGAGGTAATAGCTCCAATGGTCGTGTTAGGGCATTCATGGTTATAAATCTATAACCAACGTGTGGCGCAATCTTGCATTTGTTCGAACGTATCGAATAAATCCTGAGCTAGCCAATCATAGCGGACGGTCTGGCCAACACGCCATTCAATGATGCGATCCAATGCGCGAATCCCGCGCTCTGATAGCAGTGAGAAATCGACTTCGATGCTAAGTCCCTCACGATTTAGCGGTAGCACGTCTGGCTAATCCTAAATACCTCGCAGGCAAGCCGGATACTCACGCCTTTAGTTTGAACTGCCCATTGCGCAATCTCGCGTCGGCAAGATGGCTTTACCCCTTTTTTTGCATCGCCTCCTGGATGATTTCTGACTTCAGTCGTTCTTCCGCATACATCTCCTTGAGCCTGGAAATCATCGACGCATCAATACCACCATATTTACTTCGTCATTTGTAGAACATCGCTGAACTCATACCGTGCCCTCTGCACAACTCTGGAACAGGCGCTCCTCTCTCTGATTGCTTCAGGATGCTGATGATTTGGCTTTCTGAAAAGCGTGACTTCTTCATGTAAAACTTCCTCTTTTTAATGGAGAGAAAATTCTACTTTTAAGTCCTATGAATTTGCGGGAGGGCTACCATTGGACATATGATTTTTATGCTAAAGTTAGGATAACTCTTATCTTTCATTGAATTTGTGAGGAATTGCGGTGCCTAATGTCCATAGTACTGGTAATTTGCCACCTGCTTCTCAAGCATTATTAACTCCACTAATAAGTAATTCGAATATAAGTGATTCGAATCAGGAAGATTCTGAAGTAAATGATTTCAATCAGGAAGCTTCTAAAATTGGGTGGGATAAATTTCCTTTTGAGATTCAGAAAGAAATTATTAAAAAAGTAAAAGAAGCTGATAAGTATGAAAGTAATTTAAACCTAAATTTGGTAAATTTAGGTATGGCATTAATTTCAGGCTGTCTTGTGAACTTAAAAAAAGTGCAGGCACATAGAAAAATATACGATATTCTGATTAATCAAAATATTGATCCAATACTTCTGTATCCCCTTTTAAAATTTTTTCTTGAAAAGAAGGGCTTAGATATTCAGGAGGCCGCGCTGTCACTTCCTGAAAAAATAGAGGAAAAGGATCGAAGTATCATTGAAAGGCGTGCCCGCTTAAGCATCCCTATTTTAGAAAGCACACCCGATTGTTATAAACTAAAAGAAATGATGGAGATTGAAGAATCTCCTTTAAATACTCAAGAAATAGGTGTAATGTTATATCTATATTTTGGAAAAACTCCCTTTCATTTCTGGGGATATCTTCTAAATAAAGCTAATAGATTAACAGGTCATACTCCAAAAGATGATTTACCGGAAAATATTATTTCTCCTTCGCCTGAGAATATTATATATTTTGACTTGTCTAGTTCTCTAATAGGACAAATAATCTGTGCATGCCCTGAGAATTACCTGGGTTATTTTATAATAAAGCTGATTAAATATAAGTTTGCTGTATTAAGTCTCTCAAAAGATCTCCAGACATCGTTTCTCAAGATATTGAATGAGAAGTGGCCTGTTATATCTAATAGCCAGAAAGGGAAAATTCTAGCGAGACTAGTACAAGAGATCCAGTACTCCACACCAGAGCTCATATGCGCTGAAATTCTGAACATGATAGGCCGCCATCTGGAGGTAAAGGGCATCCATAGTAGCGACATGGAGGGAATTCTCATGGGATTGGCGCGGACTCTGGGAAAATTAGAAGCAGGGCTGCGGGATCAAGCTTGGGATATGATGGAGCGCATACTCAAGCAGCGTGCTATCTCTAAGATCCAGCTGGGACAAATAGTGAATGAATTAGCGCGCCATATAGAGTATCGCGCATTAGGGCCGCTAGAGTCTCCAGTTCTAAAGGTGATAGAGAGTAAGCTGGATGCTATATGTGATAGCGACATGTGGAACATTCTCACAAAATTAGAAAGAGCATGTCTACTATCTCCATCAGGAGAGCTATCTACTCAAGTTCTAGGGGTAATAGAGCTCATCCTCACAAAGCGTGCTTGTGCTATGTCTAAGACCAAGATGGAAGAAATAGTGCTCAGCTTAATACAGAATATGCATTCTCTGAAATCAGCCTCGCTAGAGATTCCAGTTCTCGCTTTGTTAGCGAGGCAGCAGAATTTTATATCTGGCAGCGCGATGGAGAACATTGTAGGGGAATTAGCATTGCAGATCTCGTCTCTCAAATCGGAAACGCTGCAGTTGCAAATTCTGCGTCTGATAGAGCGTATGTACACGCAGCAGATAATCTCTGAATACACGATGGGGAGCATTGTGGCGGAGCTAGTGCGGAGTCTATTGCCCCTCAGATCGGAGTCACCACAGTCTCGAGTGCCTGATGTGCTAGAGCCCATGCTCGAGCAGTATGTTCAATCTAAGAGCGAAATCGGAGAAATTGTAGAAAAGTTACTAGAGAATATATCGTTCCTTAGATCAGAGTCATTACAGTCTCTAGCTTTGAAGATGCTAGAGGATGAAAAGAATGCTGATGCGATGCCTAAGAGCAAGATAAGGAAAATGGTTATGCAACTAGCATCGAGTGCATTATTCTTAGAATCCCCAGACTTAAAGTCTCGAGCTATGAGTGTGCTAGAGCATAATCTGAATGTGCTCGGCGATGGTGACATGGGGAAAATTTTTAAGATTGACATTCTCAAAAAATCAGTACGAAATATATCACCCTCCCACTCCGAAGAGCTGCAGTCTCGAGTTCTGAGTATGATAGAAAACAATCTGAATGTGATCGACGATAGTGAAATGGGGAAGATTCTCAAGAGTGATATTCTCAAAAAGTTAGTACGAAATATATGGCCCTCCCATTTCGAAGAGTTGCAGTCTCGAATTCTAAGTATGATAGAGCGCAATCTGAATGTGATCGACGATAGTGATATGAGGGACATTCTCAAAAAGCTAGTACGAAATATATCGCCCTCTTATTCTGAAAAATTACAGTCTCGAATTCTAAGTATGATAGAGAGCAATCTAAATATAATCGACGATAGCAGCATGGGGTACATTCTCGAAAACCTAGCGCTGTATATGCGGTTTTTTAAATCAGGTCTACTAAAATCCCAGTCCCGCATTCTTCTGCTTATTCAGAACCATACCAGTCGTGTTTCAGAGCGGTTTGCATACGAAATATTCTTCTCGCTTGCTCGGCATTTGAATGATTTAGAAAAAAACAGCCAGCCTCAAGTTATTGAACTACTAAGAAAATATTGTGCAGATTATCAAAACGCTTCCATATCATCCGGCCATCAGTATGCGTACTGCAAAGACACTATAGATGCGCATACTTCGCTATTTCGTAAAACCCTATTACGAGTATCCGCCGCTTTCCAAAATGCATGGAAATGGTTCTTAGGATGCATTCCCTCCGCGTTTCGAGTGCATATATTTTAAAGAAACTCTATATCTTCTCTACCCACCTTTCCAGGTACCGTGAATAGCTCTCCCTTAGGCAAAGTCAGCGAGGTGGTTACGCAATATGATCCGCAGTTGCTTTTCCCCGCAGTTACTTTTCTCTATTTCTAGGCAGGTTGCGTGGGAATGCCTGAGTAGGTCGTTTGAAGTATTATTTTGCCATACTGAAAATAAGATAATTCTCATTTTTGCATTGAAATAATAAGGAATTGCAGTGATGAATATTAATAGCGCTGGTGGTTCATCTTCTCCTTCCGTGGAGCAGAAAAATTCTAGAACTGGGTGGAATGAATTTCCTCCTGCAATTCAGAAAGTGATTGCAGAAAAAGTAAAAGAAAATAATGATCAGGCTTTTGTCAAGTTAGGCTTAGCATTTCTTCCAGAACATTTCTTAAGCTCTACAGCGCAGCTCAATCACGGAGAGATATACGATACCCTGATCAATAATAAAAATCTTCCTCCGGTATTGCTATATCAAGTTTTAACTTCTCTTATTAGTATAAAAGGACTCGATATTTCAGAAGCCGCGCTGCATTTTCCTGAAGAAATAAAAAAAGAAGAACTACCGATTATTAAAAGACGCGTCTACTTCAGCATCCCTATTTTAGAAACGAACACCCTTGTCAATAAATTACGAGAAGTGAGGCAGATAGAGAAGTCCCTTTTACATGGTGGGGAAGAGTGTGTAATTAGGGAGATGGGGCAAATTGTGAAGGAATTAGTACGCCGTGTACAACCCTTCACATCAGAAGAGCAATGTACTCGAGTTTTGAATGTGCTACAGAGCAATTGGGCTTCGATATTTGAAAAAAGCGACAGAAGGGAAATTGTAAAAGAACTTGTATCGCGTATATGGTTTTTTCCATCAGATACGCTAAGGTTTCGGGTTCTGAATGTGCTGCAGAGCAATTGGGATGCGATACCTGGGAAGAGCGAGAGGAGAGAAATTGCAAAAGAACTCGTATCGCATATATGGTTTTTTCAAACAGATAAGCTAAGGTTTCGAGTTCTGGATGTGCTAAAAAGCAATAAGGATGTGATGCCTGGTAGTGGGGTGGGAGAAATTCTTGCGACACGAGTACGGGAACAGTCCTTCATATCAGAAGCGCTATGGACGCGGATTCTGGACGTGACGCCTGGTAATGAGGTAGGGAAAATTGTAGCGAGACTAGTACAGCAAACGCCTCTATCAGATCCGCTAAGGTTTCGAGTTCTGAAAGTGTTAAAGAACAATAAGAATGCAGTATCTGGTAAGGAGATGGAGAAAATTGTAGCAAAACTAGTACAGCAAACGCCGCCCACATCAAAAGCGCTATGGACCCGAATTCTAGATGTGATACCTAGTAGCGAGATGGGGAAAATGGTAGCAAAACTAGTACAGCAAACGTCCCCTATACCCGAAGCGCTATGGATCCGAATTCTGGGTGTGATACCTAGTAGTGATGTGGAGAAAATGATAGCGATACTAGTACAGAAACAACCTTACATATCAGAAACGCTATGGACCCAAATTCTGAATGTGATACCTAGTAGCGAGGTGGGGAAAATGGTAGCGAGACTAGTACAAAAAAACCCCATCATATCAGACGAGCTATGTCTCCGAGTTCTAGATATGCTAGAGCAGAGTAGCCCGGATGCAATATCTCAGAGTGAGATGGGGGAAATTTTAGAGCAATTGATACAGAAGACAGTGCTCTTCCATTCAAATAATCTTCTAAACTCTCGAGTTCTGGATGTGCTACAGAGCAAGCCGAATAGGCTATCTGGTGACTGGTTGGGGAAAATTTTAGAGCGATTCATACGGAATATAGGATCGCCCAACTTAAAAGAGCTGCCGTCTCAAGTTCTGGATGTGTTAGAGAGCAATAAGAATGTGATACCTGATGACGAGATGGGGGAAATTGTAGGGCGATTAATACAGAATATAGGATCGTTCAGATGGCGAACCTTCGGATCACCAACCTTCAGTGCAACAGAGCCGCAGCTTCGAGTTCTGGATGTGCTAGAGAACAAGCTGAATGTGATCGCTGGTAGCGAGATGCTCAGAACGGTAGATAACTTTGTAAAGAATATATGGTATTTCAAATCACAAACGCTACAGTCTCAATTTCTGAATGTGTTAAAGAGCAAGCGCGATCAGATACCCGATAGCGAGATGGGGAGTATTGTAGAGATACTAGCATTGAATATAGATTCCTTCACAGATACGGTAAAGCCTAGCATTCTTCTGCTTATTCAGAATAATATCGGCTGTGTTTCAGAGCAGGTTGTATGGAAGGTGCTTCAAAAATTTGCCTCGTCTTTGCGATACTTAGATGCAAATGATCAGCATCAAGCGGTGCAATTATTAAAAAGCTATTGTGCAGATTATTCCAGATCATCCACCAGCCAGGAATATGTTTACTGTAAACAGGTTGTAGATGCGAAGGCTTCCGCTACTACAGACGTGAATGCTTCTGCCACTATAGATGTGAATGTTTCCACTGCTACAGACGCGCATGCTTCTGCCACTATAGATACGAATGCTTTCACTACTACAGATGTGAGTGCTTCTGCCACTATAGATGCGAATGTTTCCACTGCTACAGACGCGCATGCTTCTGCCACTATAGATACGAATGCTTTTACTACTACAGACGTGAATGCTTCTGCCACTACAGGCGTGAATACCTCCACCACTGCGAGTGCAAATATTTCCTTCTTTCGTAAAACTCTATTGCGAATATCCTCCTCTTTCCAAAATGCATGGAAATGGTTCTTAGAACGCATTCCCTCCGCGTTTCGAGTGCATATATTTTAAAGAAATCCTATGTCTTCTCTGCCCACCTTTCCAGGTACCGTTAATAGTTCTCCGTTAGGCAAAGTTAGCGAGGCGGTTACGCAATATGATCCGCAGTTGCTTTTCTCTATTCCTAGGCAGGTCGCTCGGGAAGCATAGGAAATGCCTCAGTAGAGGGTTGGAGGTCTTATTTTGTTATACTGAGAATGAGAGAATTCTTATTTTTATATTGAAATAATAAGGAATTGTGGTGATGGATGTTAATAGTGCTAGTGGTTCATCATCTTCTTTCATGGCGCAGAATAATTCTAGAATGGTGCGAAATGAATTTCCTCCTGCAGCTCAGAAAGTGAGCGCAGAAAAAGTAAAAGAAAATGGTGGTCAAGAAAAAAATAATAGTGATGATTCTGCTAGGCTAAACTCAGCATTTCTTCCAGAAAATTTCTCAAGCTTTGCGGTGCGGTGCGGTGGCGAAAAGATATACGGTACCCTTGTCGGTAAATTGCGAGAAGTGAGGCCGAGAGAGAAGCTTCCTTTACATAATGGGGAAGAAGAGCTTGTAATCAGTAAGAGGGAGGAAACTTTACCGCAATTAATACAGGGTATAGACCTCTTTGCATCAGATAAACAAAGGTCTGATGTTCTAGATATGCTAGAGGATAATCAGAATGAGATATCTAGTAAGGACATGGAGGAAATTTTAACGCAATTAGTATGCAAAATAACATGTTTTGGCTCACGATCCTCCAGCTCCAATACAGAAACTGACATATCAAAAATGCTACAGCCTCGAATTTTTAATGTGCTAGAGCATCAGGCAAAAGTGATACCTCCTGAGAAGATGTGTAGCATTTTAGAGGAATTAATACCCTCTATAGGGGCTTTTCATTCAATAGAGCTAAAGTTTCGAGTTCTGGATATGCTAGAGAATAAGAAAAAGGTGATGCCTGCTGACAAGATGAAGGAGATGTTACAGAAATTAATGCCCTATATTATAGAAAACTTAGAACTAGAAAATCGCAGAGTAACATTAGAAGAGCTAGAAAAGCTAAAGCATCGAGTTCTGACGATGCTAAAGAATAATCAAGATGTAATATCTAATAGCGAGGTAATGGCATTTCTAGAGAAACTAGTGCCGCAAACTTCGTGCCTATCAACCTCAGATGACGACGCACTATGGTGTAAAGTTCTGGTTGTGATACCTAGTGGCGAGGTGATGGGGTTTGTAGAGAACTTACAGAAAAAAAGGTTGTGGATATCACAGGAGCTATGGATCAAAGTTCTGGATGTGATACCTCATAGTGAGGTGATGGGGTTTGTAAAGAAACTACAGGAAAAAGGGTTGTGGATATCACAGGAGCTATGGACCAAAGTTCTGGATGTGATACCTAGTAGTGAAGTTTTGGAACTTGTAGAAAAACTAATGCAGAAAGAGCCCTTCACAGAAGCGCTACGTCTCCTAGCTCTAGATGCGCTGAAGAAGGGGCAGGATGCAATATCTCAGAGCAAGATGGGAGAAATTGTAGAGCAATTAAATGGCTGGCATCGAGCGATGCAATTATCAAATAGCTATTGTGCAGATTCTCCGAGATCATCCACCAGCCAAGAAGATGTTGACTGTAAACAGGTTGTAGATGGCCATGCTTCTACTGCCATAGATGCGAATACTTCCACTGGTATAAACGTGAATGCTTCTCCCACTATAGATTCAAATAATCTAAATACTCCCACCACTGCGAGCGCAAATACTTCCTTTTTTCGTAAAGCTCTATTACGCGTATCCACCATTTTCCAAAATGCATGGAAATGGTTCTTAGAACATATTCCCTCTGCATTTCGAGTACATTTATCTTAAAGAAACTTTATGTCTTCTCTGCCCACCTTTCCAGGTACCGTTAATAGTTCTCCGTTAGGCAAAGTTAGCGAGGCGGTTACGCAATATGATCCGCAGTTACTTTTCCCTATTCCTCGGCAGGTTGCTCGGGAAGCGCTGGGGATGGCGGATCCGTTGCCGTTTTGGGGCGTGGATATTTGGAATGCTTATGAATTGTCTTGGTTGGATGAACGGGGGAAGCCGCAGGTTGCTGTTGCCACGTTGATTGTGCCGGCGCAATCGCCTTATTTGATTGAATCTAAGTCGCTGAAACTCTATTTGTATGGATTTGCGCAGACGCGGCAATCCTCTGTAGAAGCAATGCATGAGACTATGCATCGCGATCTCTCGCGAGCATGTAGCGCTGCGGTAGAGTTGCATCTCTTTACGCCGGATGTCTGGAAAGCACAAGGTCAAACCGACAGTATATTGCTACAACGTGCGCAAGAAGGCGTCTGTCTTGATACTCTGGACATAGCCGTGAGCACTTATGAACCGTATCCCTCGCTATTACATATTTATAGCGACCGTGCCATAGTAGAAGAGACCCTCACTTCAGAGCTGTTCAAATCGCTCTGTCCTGTAACCCAGCAGCCGGACTGGGCGAGTATCTACATACAGTATCGCGGTGCGCCTATTGATCATGCGAGTCTGTTACAGTATTTGATTTCATACCGTATGCATGCGGGGTTTCACGAACAATGTGTTGAGCAGATTTTTAGGGATATATTACAAGTATGTGCTCCTCTTGAGTTAAGCGTATACGCCCGCTTTACACGCCGTGGAGGATTAGATATCAATCCATTTCGCAGTACACAGCCTCAGGCTCTGCCTGCATTAGCTAGAACAATGCGGCAGTAGGCCTTGGACGGTTATAAGAAGATCATTCACAATTTATTGATCTAGATCACAATGAGCCATCCAGCAGACGTATAGCGCTTACGCTATAGCTTGCTTGGATGGCTTCGTTTTAACAGGCTCATACTATGTCCTTTATCAATACCTTACGGCAAGCTTGGCAGCGTACAGATTCATTATTGTGTGTGGGGTTAGATCCTGAACCTACGCGCTTTCCTGCGTGCCTGGCAGGGCATAAAGACGCTACTGACGCCATTTTTGAATTTTGTCGCGCGATTATTGATGCCACTGCACCGCATGTGTGCGCGTTTAAGCCGCAAATTGCCTACTTTGCGGCATATCGCGCAGAAGAGGCCTTGGAGCAGCTTATTGCTTATATTCATACGCATTATCCTGGTCTGCCCGTTATCTTAGATGCCAAGCGTGGCGATATTGGCTCTACGGCCCAATACTATGCGCGCGAAGCCTTTGAGCGCTATCGCGCCGATGCGTTGACAGTGAACCCGTATATGGGACTGGATTCGATCGAGCCCTACTTAGCTTATGAAGGCAAAGGAGTGATTGCCCTATGCCGCACCTCAAACCCAGGAGGATCAGACCTGCAAAATCTCTCTATACAAAGTACCGCCCACGGACACGCCGTGCCCCAGCCTCTCTATGAACATGTGGCCTATTTAGCCGCGCAGAAATGGAATACGAAAGGGCAGATAGGTTTAGTCGTGGGCGCTACTTTTCCCAAAGAAATTGCAGCGGTGCGACATATCGTTGGAGATATGCCTTTATTGATTCCAGGAATTGGCGCGCAAGGAGGAGATATTGATGCAACGGTAGCCGCAGGCCGTGATTCCGCCGGAGTAGGAATGTTGATTAATTCTTCCCGTGCGATATTGTATGCCAGCGCAGGGGAGGATTTTGCCGAAGCCGCAGGGCGGGCTGCGTTTGCAATGAAGTTGGCTATTCAGAAAGCCTTGAAAGAGGCATCGTCACAGTAAGCATATCGTCTTAAAAATCGTATTTTAACGTATATAGGAGATAATTTATCAGGGGGAAGCTGTATCAGCAAGCCTTCTTTTAGATGTTAAAAGCTAGCTCAGAATTATCTATAAGAATTTTGACGGGATGTTTATTCGTAAGCTGAGTGCTTTTAGCAGATAGGAGAAAAAAGTGAATGTCGGCAGCAGTTCTTCCATACAAGCTACACCCTCGTCTTCCTCTGAGACTACCAACCTCTTTCATCGGCAGGTCCGCACCTTCGCGGATACCTATGCAGGAAAGCAAAAGATTCTTCAAAATGAACATCCTGATAATGCAGAAAAAATTCATAGCGAATTGTCGGACTTAGTTGAGAGCTTTGTAGAGAGTGTCGCATCGGTGCCTGCAACAGAGTCTGGCCCAGAAAAAGTATATTCGCCCGATGGTAAATGGGTTGCTTGGCGTGATGTGGCCTCGGAAAAAATAATATGCAAGCCTGCGGATGCGGAAGGTCCACTGCAACGCTTTTCTGCGCAAGGATGTGAAAGATTCAGCTTTTGCGAGAATAATCAATATCTCATATTGCCTAAGCTGCGTGTGCTTTCATCGGAGGAAGTACAAGTTTTTTTAGCAGAACAAGCGGCGCTGAGGAAGACAACGAGCGACAACATGATCGTTTCGGGGGTGCTTGGGAGCTTTTCAGGTGTAATGGCTTTGGTTAGCGGTGGAGCGGAGGCGGCTATTCTGCAAGGGTTGCTGTTTAAAGGTACATTATTGAAACTCGGTGCACTCTTGATCGCGCCAGTATGGCTAACAGGTGCAATCACGGTTATAACGACTCTAGGTTCGGCAGGGGCTCTTTATGCTCTGATAGAAAATCATTGCAGAAGACGGGCAATTATGCCGCTGCCTAACCAAACACAAAATAATAATCCACAAGTACAAATCGATAGTTCGCAAGAGCAGAATAATAATCCACAAGTACAAAGCGATAGTCCGCCAGAGCCTTTAGCAGAAACGCAGGAATTACCCTATCAGCGTATTGCCTTGCATTTTGAGCCAACGCGCGCAGACCTGCCGTCTAAAAAATCTATTAGCATGACTATCAAAGGAGTGGTGTCGTTTACTGCATTTTCCGCTGATAAAGCCCATTTCTTTATGGTGATCGATCAAAAAATAATTCAACAGTGGTCAACCAAGGCGGTGGAATTGCAAAAGTCTATCGATGTTTGCAAATCGTCTGAATCAGAGGATTTAGCTGCCGCGAATAAACCTACTGCTATAACCGAAGTGCTGCCCTCTGCGCAAGGAAAATGGCTGCTATTAGCGGAGGCCACTAATAATGATAATGCCTCTGGAGCCAAAATGTGGCTGTACTCGCGTGAAGATGAAAGAATTCAGAGTCATTTTGAGCTCACTATCCCGCAGGATGCGCAGTTTGTCTTCTCGCCTTCTGAAAAATGGCTTGCGGTGCTGGAAGGAGGAAAAACTATCTTATGCCTTTGCACAGAGTCCGGTGCCTTCAAAAAGAAACCGTTAGACAATACCTTTGTCCGGATCCGAGAGTTGGGCTGGCAACGTAATGAGTTACGAGCTATAGGTATCGATAATAGCGAATGGATCGTTATTCCATCAGGAGAGACCCTCCATCTTCAGCCCGTAAAGCGCTTTTCGGCTGAAACTTTACGATTTAGTAGCTTTTCGTAGATTTCTAACACAGTGCGCGCGCACTGTGTGCGGCTCTCTTTTGAGGGACAACCCTATGACAAGTACTCTGGTGAATATCGTGTTTTCCCGCGCTGATTGGACGACTCCATCGCTATCTCAATATCTTTGGAGAACCTTAACATCTCCCATCATAGCGCATACGCCGCTTTTGCCTGAAGATGAAATATTTACAGAAGGGGCACTGACAATAGGTATTCAAAAATTAGAAGAATATCTATTCCCTGCTTTGTTAGGAGCATCGATTTTATTAAATACAGTGGGTCTCACTGGTGCATTATTGTTTGGCGCGGCAATTGTTATTGCCCCACATTGCTTCTCAGGCTTAGTAGTGCTCACATTCGGTTTTTGGTGGTGTATATCACCTTATGTATATGGGGCTATTGCCCATTTTTATTCTAAATACATGGATGCCGTGCTTACTCAGGCAAAGTCTCGGTTATCTCAAATGCAGGCATTTTCCAAACTGCATGAAAGCAAGGCGCATGCTGGTGCATCATGGCAAAGGCGTAGGCTTCTCTTATGTGCTTAGTACGGCTAGCTATCGGTATAAAAGATAGCGCATATTATCTGCTATTAATGGTTAGCGGATTATAAAAAATGCTGATCAGAAAAAGGTAATACTCCTTTTTCTTCAGCAGGATAAAAGGAGTTTTCTAACGTAATATTTCAATAGTTTTTTAGCCAAAGACCATTTTTATTTCCACTCCTTTCAACTCATTTTTCATAAAATCGACGTATTTATAAAATGAAAATGGAGTCGAATATCTTATTTTATAGACTAGCACTAAAGACTTTAGACTTGATATTTCCTTTAGCTGAGTATGAATATCATCATTCCATCTCTCGCTGAGGGGTATTGTCAATTCTTCTAGGTTACGAGACTGGGCAAACTGGCTCAACATAAACTTGAGGCCAGCAAACGTATATTTAACTGTACTGGTTAGTACTAAAGATTTTAGACTGGATATTTGCGATATCTGAATAAGAAGCTTATCATTCACGTCCTCTGTCTGGATTAGATTCAATTTTTCTAGGTTCTGGGACTGGGCAAACTGGCTCAACATAGACTGGAGATCACCGGGCTGACCGTAAACGCCACCACTGAGTGTTAAAGATTTTAGGCTGGATATTTGCGGTATCTGAGCAAGAATTCCTTCCTCCATGAGTGGACATAAGGAGGATATATCTAATTCTTCCAAGGTATGCGACTGGGCAAACTGGTGCAACATAGATTTAAGGCCCATGGCTTCACATCTATTGAAAAAACCGAGGGATAAAACCCGTAGGTTTGAGCGCTGCTCTAGGTGGCCAAAAATTGCAGGAGTCATTTGGCCTATATTCTTTATATGCAATACTTCCAACCCCTTTAATTCCAGCAGCATGGACAACAGGTGATCAGATGTCACCTCTCTGGCATCTTCTATCGTTAACTCTTCTAGCCTTGGTCTTGATGCTTCCGGTATGCTCGAGAGAACCTCATCGTTTACTTGCCACCCATATGACGCCCGATTCATCATGGGTAGTCTCAAACTCTTTAAATTGTTGCACTGTAATAGCAGCGAGATGAGGCCCTGAGACGTTATCCCAGCGTAATCAGGTATGTATAACTCTTCTAGTTTTGATGGTTGCCGTATACTCGAGAGAACCTCATCTCTTATTAGACAACTCGAAGGTAGCTTCAGGCTTTTTAAGTTATGGCACTTCGACAGCAGTAGCACGAGATCATTGGTTTCTAACTCACTGCATTCAGTGACATCTAAACCCGTTAGCGATGACGGCAATGCTAACAAATGATTTCTAGTGAAAGCAGATCCTACAAGCTTGATACTGA
>JASSUL010000001.1:0-355664 GCA_031963005.1 Mycoavidus cysteinexigens
TCGCTCACTCGCACTCACTCTTATCAACTATCAATTTTTAAAGAACATTTGCTGACGTCTCGTCAACAGAGAAACGAATTATGAAGTGTTTCTCAGAAGTTGTCAAGGCATTTTTTACTGAAAACTTAAAGAAATTTCTTTAAGTTTTCTAGGTACTTTATCTGAGCGTTTTTTCTACATGCATTCCAAAGCTACTCGGGCAACGGAGTGAAAAAATGGTTCACAACCGTTACGCTTTGAGCAATTTCGGATACCGCACACTTACTCGAACGTCTCTATAAAGACCTGCCAAATCAACAGGAGGCGAATAATACACGAATATTCGCGTGCGTACAGACTATTATATAAAAAAGATTTTTATTCCTCTTTCTGGCAAGCTAAGCCATGTAGAGGCCGATCTCTCCCTACTTTTATTTCTCCTTGGGTACTTTTTCATGAAGCTGCATTCAACTCCTCCTAGCACATTGCATATGATTACCGGATGCGGGCCAGACTATCTAGAAGTGAACAAAGTACGCTACACCCATCCTCTATGCATTCTGCCAAAGGGCCCTATATTGTCCCTCCCTCCCTTTGCCCTACCGCCTTCTGACAACACTGACGCTTTAGACGCCGAGCATACCGATGCACTACAGCAAGCTTTAAAGAATAATGACATCGAGATACTATTAGTAGGCAGCCCTTATAGCATCGCTCAGCTCTATACACCGCTGATGCATTGCATACAATCTACTGGAAAACCCTATATAGGCCTGGAGATCATGGATTTCCATTCTGCTTGTGGCACCTATAATATTTTGGCGGCAGATCATAAAAAAGTCGCTGCGGCGCTCTGGTTTTGATCTATCAAGATCGCCCTTTTTGAAGTGTGAAATAGTATTTGAGCTGCTTTTTTCATTTTTTCTCTCTTCCCCCCTATGTCCAAACGCGTCTTCCCACTGCAATGCGCTCTACTCATCGGGCTCTTTGCGATCATTTGGTTTGCCCCCCTGAATCTGCGTCATCTTGTTCCCAGCGATGAAGGTCGCTACGCGGAGATTGCTCGAGAGATGCTGATCACAGGAGATTGGATCGTGCCGCGCTATAACGGCTACCTCTACTTTGAAAAGCCGCCATTACAAACTTGGTTCAATGCCCTCACCTTTTATATTTTTGGAGTAGGCGATTGGCAAGCGCGCCTTTACACCGCTCTAACGGGTTTTGCAGGTGTTTTTCTGGTTGGGCAAACCGCACGATTGCTTTTTAAAAGCACCACCGTAGGCGTTTATACCGCCTTGATCCTTGCCAGCACACCTTACTGGAATGCATTAGGACACTTTAATGTGCTGGATATGGGTTTATCTTTTTGGATGACACTCACGCTATGCAGCCTACTGTTAGCTCAGCGCCCAGATATTGAACCTACCGCGCAGCGTTATTGGATGTGGGGATGTTGGGCTGGGATGGCGCTTTCTTTGCTCAGTAAAGGGTTAATTGGAATTATGCTGCCTGGCGCTGTACTAGTTCTGTACTCTTTGGCTTTTTGGGATTGGAAACTATGGGGGCGTCTCCATTTATTTACCGGAGGCCTGCTCTTTTTAGCTTTAACGCTTCCGTGGTTTATATTAGTTGAGCTGCGCCAGCCAGGCTTTGCCGATTTTTTCTTTATTGTGCAGCAATTTCGTCGATACCTCACTCCTGAGCAGCAACGGCCAGGGCCTTGGTATTACTTTATTCCAGTCATGATATTAGGTTTTCTGCCTTGGCTGTCGCTCGCTGCACAGAGCCTATGGCAATCTATCAAACACATTAAGCCCTCTGCTGCGCATTCACGCTTTGCGTTTTTCCCCCGCCAATCCAATGGCTTTTCACCTATTGGACTTTTATGGGTATGGTCTGCGCTGATTTTTGTATTTTTTAGCGTATCGCACTCGAAGTTGCTGTCTTACACATTGCCCATTGCTCCCGCTATAGCACTGCTATTAGGAGGAAGCGTGATTCGCGTCACGGCAGCACAATGGTCTCGCCATTTCACCGGAGCATCTATAGTCAGTAGTATCGTTTTGGCCGGGATGCTCCTCACTCAAGCTGCAGACTATTTTTTCCATTTTCCGATTGGAAATGCCCGCACCCCCCATTTGCTATATAGCCGTTACTTTATTTGGGTAGATGTTGCACTCTTTCTAATATTACTAGGCAGCCTTCTCGCACGAGCAAGTGTCAAGCACCCTTCCACCCCCCCCCCTCTTCACAGCGATACGCGCAACGCCGGCTCTTCGCTACATTTCCTATTGCCAGAGCACCCTGTATCAAAAGCGTTATTTCACTACGCAAGCGCTTGGTTGCTAGCGATTACCGTAGCAGGCACCGCACACCAGATATTTGGAAAACTGAGCTCAGGCGTCCAACTCGTCCCGGCTATCCAAGCGGAAATACAAAAAGCGCCTGCTGGAACTCCCTTTTATTCCGTGCAAATGCTGGATCACACACTTCCGTTCTATCTGCGCCACACCATGATTATGGTAGAGCACCCTGATGAATTACGGTATGGCGTGACCCAAGAGCCTGAAAAATGGGTGCCAACGCTCGATGCTTGGATAGTGCGCTGGCAACAAGATGAATATGCTTTCGCTCTACTCTCTCCTACACTGCATAAAACACTCGTAGCTAGAGGCCTACCTATGGATCTGATCGCTAGCGATTCCCGTCGTGTTGTCGTGCGGAAACCGCAGGTCCGTTCCTCTAGTTCAGAAAAGCATTAATGAACCTGCTTTATCCACTTTTGCGCTGTTTTAGCCGATGCAGAATGCGGATATTGTTTTATTAAACGTTGCAGCGTTTCGCGCGCAGGCTTGTTTTGCTTTTGCTCCATATGATTTTGCGCAACAGCCAGAAGTGCTTCAGGTGCCCTAGGGTGTGTGGGATAGTTTTTCGCAACCCCTAGTAGTACCGATGTAGAAGCGGCATATTTACGCTGTGCATACAGAGCGTTGCCCAGCCAATATTGCGCATGGGGTTGATCTACGGCTTGCGGGTATTTTTGGATAAATTGCTTGAAAGCCAGCTCTGCGCCTTTGAAATCTCCATGTCGAAACCGCACTAAAGCTTGATTAAAAGCCTCTGTTTGCTCTGGAGAGGCTGTACGCGGAACGACATCGGAGTCTTCTTCCCCATCTTCATCAGAAGCTTTATCTGCCTTAGCTGTCGATGGTGCAGGAGATTCTAATTTATTCACTCGACCGTGCAGATTCGCATAATAATCCTTCGCGCTGCTTTGCATCTGCTCCGCTTTCTGGGAAAGGAGTTCATTTTGACCACGCAAATCCGCTATTTGCTGATTTAATTGCTCAATTTGCGTCGCTTGATCTAACTCAGCGCGCTGGGCAGCAGAGACTTGGGTTTCCAAAGCACTTACGCGTGTACGTAAATCTAAAACCGCCTGACGCGCCTCAGAATCATCAAAAATTCCTGCATGCGATGGTGCTATACAACCGAACCATGCAGCAGCTGCCACAGCGACCAATCCCAATGTGTGCGCCGATCGACGAGGCTGCGCAAAGCCGCCGACATGCCGGTTAAAACGAAAAAACATGATAAACCTCAAGCAAAAAAATTAGACCTCTTTCGCAACCCCGTAGCGGCGTCATTCCTCCCAGCTGTACGCATGTTGGGGTTCCTTCGTCACCACCAACCTACCATATGGGATACTCGGTTGCTAAAGAGGTCTATTGAATGAAATTAACGGGAATACACTAGATCAGCACGGCGATTTTGCGCCCATGCTGCCTCGTCATGACCTGAGGCTTTGGGTTTTTCTTTACCAAAACTAATCGCCTCGAGCTTGGAAGCGGGAATCCCTAACAAAACCAATGCCTGGCGTACGGCTTCAGCACGTCGCTGCCCTAACGCCAAGTTATACTCTGGCGTGCCTCGTTCATCGGAAAATCCTTGAATACGCAAACGCAAATCTGAATGCGCTTTCAAATACTGGGCATGCTTTTGCAATACTGCTTGATAAGATTCCTTGACCGTATATTGATCAAAATCAAAATAAATAGAATTTTCCGTAATAGGTGTTGCAACCTCTTCTGCCGCAGCCGTGTCCTCTTCTTCTACATTGGAGTCATCGATCGGAGCGGATTGTGTCGCCGACGCATCCAGGCTACCGCTAACTGCACCCGCAGTTTCTGACTTGGCGCTCGCATCTTGATCTAGCTTAACCCCAGATTTACAAGCAGCCAACATACTTAAGAGAATGATTGCCGTAGTACGGCCCAGCAAAGAGCTAGCCTGCGAACGGCCTGTTTTGGAAGGCGTCTTTTCTAATGAACGAGAAGCACGGTAAGGAAATAACATCTATTTATTCTCCAGAAGTATGTATAAAGGGTCCCCAGCTTGGATCACGCACAGCACTTCCGCGTACAGAAAGCACCTGTCTAGCGCGACCATCGATTGATACGGTGGCTAGTACGTCTTGCTCATCTACCCGCGTGGCATACAATAAATATTGACTATTCGCAGCAAAGCTAGGCGATTCATCGCGCGTGGTCGTCGTTAATGGCGTGGATTCGCCCGTGGCTAAATTTTGTACATAAAGCTTGAATGCCCCATTTACACGAGAGATATAAGCCAGCCATTTGCCGTTGGGACTCAGTTTAGGGTTCGTATTATAGGTTCCGGTGAAAGTCACACGTGTAGCGCGAGCACCGCTCTCCTCGCCTTCTAATCCTATTTTGTAAATTTGAGGATTACCGCCACGATCACTGGTGAAATAGAGGCTTTTTCCATCAACGGAGAATTGCGGCTCGGTATCAATGCCTCTGCGGTTGGTAATGCGTCGCAGCCCTGCTCCATCCGCATTCACAATATAAATCTGGGTATTCCCACTTAAAGAAAGTGCCAACGCCAATTGCTTTCCATCCGCAGACCATGCCGGCGCACTATTGCTACCGCGGCGGTTTGACACAATTCGACGCGTTCCCGCCGCCAAATCATGGACATAGACTATGGGTTTTTTGCGCTCAAACGACACATAGGCAATTTTGGAACCATCTGGAGACCATACCGGGGAAATAATCGGCTCTGTACTCGATAAGGCCACTTGTGGATTTTGTCCATCGGAGTCGGCTACTTGCAGCTGGTAACGCCCTTTGTTTCGAATGACATAGGAAAAACGCGTTGCAAAAGCACTGCGCTCTCCTAGTAAATTTTCATAAATATAATCAGCGGCTTTATGTGCACTAATCCGTAAACCACTTTCTGGGCTGACTAAAGACAGCCCACCTAAATCTTTATTCTTGAGCGCGTCGGATAAACGAAAACGCAAGTTGTAGCGGCCATCCTCTAAACGGGTGATGCTGCCCGATACGACCGCGTCC
The DNA here is from genome assembly GCA_031963005.1 of Mycoavidus cysteinexigens. Taxonomy (GTDB): domain Bacteria; phylum Pseudomonadota; class Gammaproteobacteria; order Burkholderiales; family Burkholderiaceae; genus JASSUD01. The sequence goes on from JASSUL010000001.1 coordinate 5,358, forward strand.
GCCCCTTTGGCTTTCCAGGCACCTAGATCGATGGGAGCCGTTGCAGAAAGCGGAACAGAGCCTGTAGACACGATCGCAAAACGTCCGCTAGAAGCAAGATCATTGCGGATGATGGCGCTGACCGCCGCCACATTAGAGACGCCCGCAGATGCAGCAGAAGCATTTGAAGGAGCGGTCTCTCCTTCAAACTGGCCAATCGCAATCGGGTACAACTGAGAGCCAACACCCGTAATCGTCACATTCAGCTGGGCATAAGCAATGCTTGCCCCCAGCCAGCTAGCCCAAGCCAGCCCTTTTAAAAATAGAGCAATTTTTGAATACATGAGGGTATCCTTTTTATAACAGCCTCAATATTATGGTGTGTTTTCAATTCCCCCAAAGGGCCCATCTTTGCGTATTTGATAAACATGGGGTGCGGTGCTCGGGATCCTCACTGTACTCAAGTACAGTTCCGGTCCCTGCGCTCCTGCTCCCCCAAATAGGAACCCTTTGGAGCAATTGAAAACACACCCTAGACTTCGATGCGGATCGTGCAAATCCTCTTTGCTATCGATCACGCTATATCATCTATCTTTAATCTTTAGGTTGAAAGGTAATCGCAAAACGCTTCGGTGCCTGTTTTCCATCCCGACGAGGCATTGGGTCGGATTTCTCCACCGCACGCAATATTGCGTTATCCCACGCCGAATTACCACTAGAACGGACTAGACGAATATTTAAGATTGCCCCATCTGGCGCGCAATCTACCTCCACAACCGCTTGGGGATTCCCTGCTACCTCTTGCGCATTAAATACAATATTCGGTCTAACACGTTGACGTACTTGGTCTGCATACCCTGGCCCACCGGCACCACCTGATCCTGCATGCACTCCCGTCTGGCCACCGGCTACCTGGGCATTCCCTTGGGATGTCGTGGCCATCTGACGTAAATTATCCAGTCGGTCTTGACGTTTATGTTGCGCACGCTCTTGTGCTCGCTGGGTTTCAAAGGCTTTCATTTCGCGTATTAACTGCTCACGCACCCGCTGCTGTTCCTTTTTCGTTAACTCCTGCTGCTTAGCAGCAGATTTTTGCGAGCTAGTTTTCGATATATCTTCGCGCGTTGCTGGTTTACGAGTCGCTTGCTGATTCGCCTTCAAAACCGTAGAGGGAGCCGATTGTTTGGCAGAAGGCATCCCTTCACTAGGAGGGGTGCGCTTAGAAGCGGGCTTGGGATCCTGGCGTAAACTGATATCGGCCTGCTCTGTTTGAGGCATAGAAAAAAGGCGTGGAGCAGGCGGCGCCATCGCCGGCGCGGGGGCTAATGCCGGAGGAGTAACTGCAGGTTGCTCATCGGGCATGGCGCTCCATAACTCTACTTCTACACCTGAAGACGCATTATTTTTCCAGTACAAGCCATAGCATAGAAAGACAATCAGCAATGCATGCATCAGCGCAGATAGCCCAAATGCACGCCCTGCACCGCTTTCCTCAGGAATACTCAGAAAGGAGTTCGTATTTGGCTTTATAGCTGGCTTCATAGTGCTTTCACAAGTAAGGCCACGCGCTTAAACCCTTGTTGTTTCACATCCGACATGACAGCCATGACCGTCTTGTATGCCACGCGCTCATCGGCAGCAATCACTACGGGCTGAATTTCATTCGCCTTTTGACTCGCTTGCAGGCGCTGGTGTAAAAAGGTATTCAACGCTTCTTTTGAAAGCGTTTGCGTATGCACCACCCCGTTGTCTTGGTAGCGTACAGACAACGCTCCATTAAGCTCTACAGTGACCGTAATAGGAGGAACCGTTTGCTGTGGAGCCGCTTGGCTGACTGTGGGCAAATGGACTACCGAAGGAGCAACGAGCGGGGCGGCCGCCATAAAAATTACTAACAGCACCAGCAAGACATCGATGTAAGGCACTACATTGATTTCTGCGATACTACGGCGGCGGGACCTAGCGGTGCGGCTTGAAAAAGTCGATGAGCTAGCCATGAGTTTCCTTATTCGAAAGCGCTACCCTACTTACCTTGGCGCTGCAAAATATTTAAAAATTCGTCAATAAATGTTTCAAAACGGCCTGCTAGCCTATCCATTTCATGGGCATAACGGTTATAGGCCACTACCGCAGGGATCGCAGCGAATAAACCTATTGCGGTCGCTACTAGCGCTTCTGCAATACCAGGGGCCACATTTGCTAATGTGGCTTGTTGGACACTAGCAAGACCCCGGAAAGCATTCATAATTCCCCACACCGTACCAAATAGACCGATATAAGGACTCACAGAGCCGACTGAAGCAAGAAAAGCCAGATGGGATTCCAAATAGTCGAGTTCACGCTGTAAGCTCGCACGCATTGCTCGCCGCGCTCCTTCTACGACACTGGGCGCATCTTGAGATATGCCTGCCGTTTCTTGTGCTTTTAAAAACTCTCGCATTCCGGCTGCAAAAATACGTTCCAGCGCGCCAATTTGGTTTGTAGTGCGCGCACCAATAGCCGCTTGATAAAGGGCTTGTAAATCGCCCCCAGACCAAAAACGCTGCTCAAAATCATTGGTTTGCGTGCGTGCAATACGAATAGCAAACCATTTACGGAAAATAAAAGTCCAAGATAATAGGGAGAGGACTAATAGCAAAACCATCACTGCTTGCGCCAGAAAACTGGCGTTTAGCACCATGGAAAGTATCGATATGTCTTGTGGAGAGTTCATAGCCGTTTGAAAAAATCAGGGAAAGCCGCCCATTAAAAAAGATAAAAGGGGTATGGATCAATGCAAAAGGTTATCGCAACGCCATCCCTACCTGTAGTTCCCTATCACAATGGGTAAACGCTACCCCATTGGGTTCACCTAGATCGTACTGATGTATAGCGGGCTGCAGTATACGATGCACCCTGGAAGTAACAAGCTAGTTGAATGGATTATCGGAGAAATCCAGCGCATATTGCTGCGCCAGCCGTCAACAAGATCTCAACCAAATCACTTTTGCATGCGTTCTCTGCGCGATATTTATAAAGTGCAATAATTAATAGGTATAGTTATAGGGTTTCAGATAGCGCGCAAACACATCCGAAAGTAGTAATGTATGCTGCGCATAGACTGAAATAGCTTTGAGCCGTATCCTAAGAGCCTTTTTCCCTGAATTGCTTCCTTTTCCGCTTTTATATTGCACGTCATTATGTTCGATCGCACACAATATACCCTTCAAAATATAGACCCTGCTCTGTGGGACGCTATCTGCCAAGAAAATGCGCGCCAAGAAGCTCATCTTGAGCTTATCGCATCGGAAAACTACACTAGCCCTGCTGTGATGGCCGCACAAGGCTCACAGCTCACTAATAAATATGCCGAAGGATACCCAGGCAAGCGCTATTACGGCGGATGTACCTATGTTGATATCGTAGAAGAGTTGGCCTTAGAGCGCATCCAAAAGCTCTTTGGCGCAGAAACGGCCAATGTCCAGCCTAATTCAGGATCCCAGGCAAATCAAGGCGTCTTTTTTGCATTGCTGCAGCCTGGCGACACCATTATGGGCATGAGTTTGAGCGCAGGAGGACACCTTACACATGGCTCTCCCGCCAATTTATCGGGCAAATGGTTCAATGTGGTAGGCTACGGGTTAAATGCCCAAGAGGATATCGATTACGATGCAGCGGAAAAGTTAGCTAAAGAACACCGCCCCAAACTGATTATTGGTGGCGCTTCCGCTTTTTCATTGCGTATTGATTTTGAACGGCTATCGCATATTGCTAAATCGGTTGGGGCCTATTTTATGGTCGATATGGCCCACTATGCAGGGCTTATCGCTGCAGGCGTATACCCTAATCCCGTTCCTCATGCTGATGTAGTCACCACCACCACGCATAAAAGTTTGCGCGGACCACGAGGCGGCGCTATTTTGATGAAAGAAGAACATCAAAAAGCCATTAACTCTGCTATTTTCCCTGGGTTGCAAGGCGGCCCGCTTATGCATGTTATTGCAGGCAAAGCGGTAGCCTTCCAAGAAGCACTTTCTCCCGATTTTAAAATCTATCAACAAAACGTACTCGACAATGCCGATGCTTTGGCTAAAACCTTAATTGAACGCGGAGTACGTATTGTTTCTGGAAGAACAGAAAGCCATGTGATGTTGCTGGATTTGCAACCTAAAGGCTTAACCGGCAAAGAAGCTGAAGCCGCCCTGGGCGCTGCGCATATTACGGTCAATAAAAATGCCATTCCGAATGACCCAGAAAAACCTTGGATCACCAGCGGTATTCGCTTGGGTACCCCGGCAATGACCACGCGCGGCGTCACGACCGCTGAAGCGGTACAAATTGGGCATTGGATTGCTGATGTATTGGATCATCCCCATGATGAGCAGACCCAAACCAAAGTAAAAACACAGATTGCTGAGCTCATGGAGCGTCGTCCCGTATATAGCCAAAAATAGCTAAGGCTAGAAATAACGCCAAAGTATTAGATCTAAGGGCAGAATTCAGATTTTTCTCCGCCCTTAATCTGTATATATAGGCAGAATATGTTTTATTGTTAGTGCCATTTAAAGGAGCATAATTTTGAAAACCATCGGCGACGAATTAGAAGAGTTCTCTGTTGAAGCAGTCAAACCTGGCTTTAATCACCATGAAGAAAATGGCAACTCGGCTTTTGAGACCATCACCGAAGAATCTTTTCCTGGCAAATGGAAAATTATTTACTTTTTCCCAAAAGCCTTCACCTTCGTGTGCCCAACAGAAATTGTAGAGTTCAATAATCTGGTCAAAGATTTCGAAGAGCGTGATGCCGTGCTATTAGGCGGAAGCAGCGACAATGAATTCGCTCAATTGGCCTGGCGTCGTGAGCACAAAGACCTTGATCATCTGAACCACTATACGTTTGGCGATGTCACAGGCGATTTGATCGATCAACTCGGTATACGCGATGAAGAAGCAGGCGTTGCATTGCGCGCAACCTTCATTATCGATCCCGACAATATCATTCAACACGTTTCTGTAAATAGCTTGAATGTAGGTCGCAATCCTCAAGAAGTTCTGCGTATTTTAGATGGTCTGCAAACAGACGAATTATGCCCATGCAATCGTCCTGTTGGCGGCGCAACCCTCTAAGAACCTGTCCACGATCTCCGCAAAGGGCCCATCTTCGGGGTCGCGCGGTGCTCGGGATTCTCACTGTACTCAAGTACAGTTCCGGTCCCTGCGCTCCTGCTCCCCCCAAAGATGGGCCCCTTTGCGAAAATTGTGAAAAGGCTCTAAGAAGCGCGGTATTACTCTTCAAAAGAGCAATACGTTCATTGGGGTTTGGTATTGTATTTCAATATAAATACCCCATACTTTAGCCCCTCTGAGAACCTGTGCATGATTGAGAGATCATGCACAGGTTTTTATACTTTGATCTCCTTTAGGGGATTATTCTCAATCTGATTTAGCCGCCTTAAACAACCTGAAACAGGCTTCAAGCCTTGTCTGGTGCACTAGAGTAGAGTCCAAGGTCTTTTGACCCTGATGTATCTTTTTTCACCTCTTTGCACGGAGAAAGTACCATGGATGATGTTGTTACCGCGATCAAAGCCCTAATCCCCGATTACGCTAAAGACATTCGTTTAAATTTAGACAGCACGCTCGCACGCTCTTCACTCAAAGGCGTTGAAGCGCTCGGTATCGCGCTAGCTGCAGCCTTTGCGGCAAAAAGCACGGCTATTGTGCAGATTATTAAGCAATCTGCCTCTTTACCTGAGCAAGAGCAGCAAGGAGCATTGACCGCTGCCGCTTTAATGGGGATGAATAATGTATGGTATCCCTATGTGGAAATGTCGGGAAATGCCGATATTCAAGGACAGCCAGCTGGCTTACGCATGAACGCCTACGCGACGCATGGCGGTGTGGAAAAACGCCACTTTGAAATGTATGCATTGGCGGCTTCTATCATTGGACGTTGCCACTTTTGCATCAAAGCGCATTTTGAAACTCTGCAAAAAGAAGGCGTGAGTACGGCACAATTACGCGATATAGGGCGCCTAGTTGCAACAATTAATGCAGCAGCCCAAGTGATTGCCGCACAATCTAACGCTTAAAAAAGCTTAGAATCTGTTTATTATCTATCGGGATAGATCCAGCAAGTGCATACCCTGCTTGCTGGGTTCAAATACCCCCTCTCTTTCGAGTCTGCGCCTCTGCTAAAAATGGCTTTTGGCACAGGCACAGTGACTTTTTATTGACCTATGTTCGATACCCTAACCCAACGACTAGCACGCATTACTAAGACCTTACGCGGCACGGCCCGTCTAACGGAAGCGAATACGCAAGATATGCTGCGCGAGGTGCGCATTGCATTACTCGAAGCAGATGTGGCATTGCCCGTCGTTCGGGATTTCATCGGCAAGGTCAAAGAAGCCGCATTAGGACAAGCCGTACTGGATAGCTTAACGCCAGGACAAGCCCTAGTGGGTGTCGTGCAGCGCGAACTCACTGCCTTAATCGGGGGAGATTATGAAGGGCGTGCGGCAGAGTTGCAGTTAGCCGCGGTTCCTCCCGTTGTTATTTTGATGGCAGGCTTGCAAGGTGTTGGAAAAACCACCACGGTAGGAAAGCTCGCTCGATTTTTAAAAGAGCAACATAAAAAGAAAGTCCTGACCGTCTCGTGCGATGTGTATCGTCCGGCAGCAATGGATCAGCTTAAAACAGTGAGTCAACAAGCCGAAGCGGACTGCTTTGAAGCACAAACGGGCCAGAATCCTCAAGCTATTGCAAAGGCAGCGCTTGAACATGCTCAAAAACGCTACTACGATGTACTTATTGTCGATACGGCCGGCCGTTTAGGGATAGATGAAGCCATGATGGCGGAAATTCGTGCCTTGCACGATATTCTCTCGCCGACGGAAACGCTTTTTGTTGTCGACGCTATGCTCGGGCAAGATGCCGTCAACACAGCACAAGCCTTTAACAGTACTTTGCCACTGACAGGCATCGTCCTGACCAAATTAGACGGAGATTCCCGAGGCGGCGTGGCACTGTCTGTAAGGCATGTTACGGGCAAACCCATTAAATTTGCCGGAACCAGCGAAAAGCTCGATGGCCTTGAGGCCTTCCACCCAGGACGTATTGCAGAGCGTATCTTAGGGATGGGCGATATTGTCGCTTTTGTAGAAAGAGCACAACGCAATGTCGATGAACAGGCCGCTCAAAAGCTCGCTCAAAAAGTCAAAAAAGGGGGGAACTTTGATCTAAATGATTTCAGAATGCAAATTGCGCAAATGAGCAAAATGAGCAATCTCTCTTCATTGATCGACACCTTACCCGCTCATATTAGGCAAGCCGCGAATGCCACAAAATTAGCACAAACAGAAAAACAAGCTACGCGCATGCAAGGCATGATCGACTCCATGACCCCTACTGAGCGCCATAAACCAGAACTTATCAAAGCCAGCCGAAAACGACGCATTGCTACGGGTGCAGGTGTGCAAGTTCAAGAGGTTAACCGCATGCTTGCGCAATATGAACAAATGCGCACGATGGTCAAAAAACTCAAAGGAAGTGGGATGGGTAAAATGATGCGAGGAATGGGAAGTATGCTAGGAGGGGGAGGCTTACCTGGAATGCGGTAGCGGCCTATCAGCAGAATCAAATCCTAAGCCAGGACAGCAAGGCATGAAGCCAAAACTTTATGCCTCTAAATTGAGGGTTGATGGTATCGTGTCCATCACGCAAATCTTAGAGATGGTATGAAAGGCGCCCTCCCTTCATAAGAGGAATTAAAAGCCGTTAATTCTGTATGGAGAATCAATTGACCATCAGCCAGATAAAAACCAATAAAAAGCTGTCTTGCTTGCGCTGAGCTAAATTGATAAAATAATGCAACTTAAAAACAGAGAAATCTTATTTCAATATAGGCCATTATGTACCCCACTTCTGCCGCATCTCCAATAAATATTTTACAGCTTTATGCGAATGCAAAGAAACCGATTCTTGAACGTTTGAAGCAGGATCGTTTGGGAACGTTACCTACGAGATCTGAAAAGGAAAAAGCCGACGATGCAGCTGCTATAGAAAAAATTGAACAATTCGAAAAAGCGGGACGTCAGCTTGTTACAGAGGTGCAAATACCGAATGTAGGCTTTAACAACAAGTGGGCTTAACTGGTTCTAAAAAAGCCCTACCGCTCACTGTTATGCTGAACAGTCCCCTAAAAGTTGGATGCCTGATCTGACTTTTGGGGGATTTTTTATGAGTAAGTACACACAGGAGTTCAAGCTCACGGCCATCCAGGATTATCTGATGAGCAATAAAATTGTGTTGGATAGCGGCACGGTGTAGACCAAAGTACAGCGCGTAAATGGGTATCAGCGTGGGTATCAGCGTTTAAACAGTATGGGCAAACGAGCCTCAGAAGAAGTACAACTCGTACAGTGTGCCCAGTTTAAGCTGTCTGCATTGAACACATGCTATACACGCGCTTATTCCGTATTGAGGTTAAATGAAAATGCTCCAAGTGCTAAAAATAATTCAAATCATTAGCACCCCCTCAAATGCTTAGAGTCTATTCATCAAGGTTCAATCCTTGAGGCTCTTAGGAAAACCACAAGAATCTCCCTCTAATAATATAAATCACGCAAGCGCTTGATTAATGCGGTCTGTGACTAATGCCGGATCAAAAAGCGCTAAAGTGGCATCAATAGCAGGGGTATGCGTGGTTCCCAATACCGCAAGCCGTAAAGGCATAGCCATTTGTGGGAACTTGAGGCCATACTCCTGTACGGTCGCTTTTAGTGTGGATTGAATTGTATCGCGGCCCCAAGTAGCGGAATCTGCTATTTGCTTAAAAAGCATAGACAGCTTGCCAAGCGCTGCGCGTACAGGCTCGGTCAGCATGGGCGCTAAAGTCTGTTGCAGATCTTTATTATTTTGCTGTGGCGTAGTGTAAAAGATAGAGGCTTGAGTCGCTAACTCTTTAAGAGTATGCACTCGGTCTTTGAAAAGCGTTAATACACTTGCCAAATCGGGGCCTGCCTTTAATGGATCTAATTCTTCTTCAGATACACCTGCTTGCATAGCAAGCTCTTCAAGCAAAAATGGATAAGTCTGCTGGGCCAGCAAAGTGGGCTCCATCTGCTTGATATAGTGTTGATTTAACCACTGCAATTTTTCAGCGTTAAATTGCGCTGCAGAGGCACCAAGGTGCTCAAGATCAAACCAGGCAACAAATTGTTCTTTTGAAAAAATCTCGTCATTGCCGTGTGACCAGCCCAATCTGGCTAAATAATTCACTACGGCTTCTGGCAGATATCCTTCTTTTCGATATTGCAATACCCCTAGCGCACCATTGCGCTTAGACATTTTTTCGCCACTGGGGTCAAGCACGGTTGGCAGATGCGCATAAACAGGTGGCTGCGCCCCTAAAGCACGCAAGATATTAATTTGACGTGGAGTATTGTTGACATGATCATCACCGCGAATCACATGTGTGATTTGCATATCGAGGTCATCGACGACGACACAAAAATTATAGGTAGGAGAACTATCTGGCCGAGCAATCACCAGATCATCTAATTCATTATTGCTAATGGTGATAGTCCCTTTTACCGCGTCTTGCCAAGAAACGGAGCCTTCTTGAGGGTTTTTAAAACGCACAACAGGCTGCACATCGGCTGGTGGAGGAGGCAATACTTTGCCTGGCTCAGGACGCCAGCGACCATCATAACGAGGCTTTTCTCCTCGTTCACGCTGCGCCTCACGCAGCGCATTCAATTCTTCTTCTGCGGTATAGCACCAATACGCCAAGCCGCGCTCTAACATATCGTCAATAACCTGACGATAACGAGAAAGGCGCGCGCTCTGGTAAAAAGGACCTTCATCAGGCTGCAGGCCGAGCCACTCCATGGCTTCTAATATCGCTTGCACGGCAGCTTCTGTCGAACGCTCCGTATCGGTATCTTCAATACGTAAAATGAAACAGCCTTTCTCTTTGCGAGCAAAGGCCCATGGATACAGCGCCGAGCGAATATTGCCCAGATGTACAAACCCGGTAGGGCTAGGGGCAAAACGCGTACGTACGGTAGAGAGCGGCGCATCCTCAGAGGATGGGGAATTCAGTAAAGAAGCAGTGGACATGTTATACGGACGCGAATAGTCTAGTTATACGTTTTGCCCCGGTATAGCGTTGCTTCCAGTAGCGATTTCCTAATTTATCGACACGAATGGTTTTTCCTGTCCTTGGCGAGTGGATAAATTGGTTATTCCCTATATAAATTCCCACATGCGAGACAGCACGACTTTTTGTAAGGCGATTATTGTGCGTATTAAAAAAAACTAAATCGCCGGGTTTGAGCTGATGAATGGGCACGGCATGCCCTACTCGGCTCATTTGCACCGCTTTGCGCGGCAGCGTCACATCCGCTGCATGCTGAAAGACATATTTAACAAAACCACTGCAATCCATCCCTGAGGCAGGCGTATTACCGCCCCATTGATACCTCACGCCAATCATATGTAATGCTTCAATCACTACATCTGTTGCTAGTAAGGAAACTATCGAGGGTTGTGTGAGCACTTGTTTTTGTGTAGCAGATACTTCAAGTGTTTCGTCTGCACTCGCGCTAGACGTCGCAAAAGCGAACAACCCTAAACACACCGTCATAGTTAAAGCGCGTCGTACAGGCAATGGATTGAATTTTCGTAAAAAGAATGACAGCATGTGAGAAATAAATGGGCAAAAAAGGAAGGAAAAATCGCGCAGCATCCGCAACACGAAAAATCCGTTTTAACTCTCGAAAACCTCTTATTCTAGCAGTTCATACTCTGCATCGAACTTTTTTGCGGCTACCTTAGCTAGGAGGCTAGTTTTTGATAGCAAGATTTTTTGCAAGAGGGGGGTCAAAAACGCCACAGAATCTCAGCTTCCTAAGAATCTGTGCTGTGCCCCGCAGTGTGAGGTATATACAACACTCAGAGGCCGTCCTTACTTATAGCGCAGCTTAAGCTTTACATGAAGATTTCAAAAATCTACTTGATAGACCCCAGTAGCTTCGCAGTAGAATGCGTCCTTTTTTCATTTCAAAGTCTTAAAACGTCATCAGAATTTGTGTAGGATCGCATTTCTAGGGAAAACCTTGTCTTTAAATCGGGCCAGACTTCACTGCTTGTAAGAACCGTGGTTTATAGCTTTTTATCGCCTTTTTAAAAAGGAGCTATATCCCTAATTTCGTCTTCTGAAAAAGCCGCAATTTTAGGTTGTACTCCGTAGTTAAGCGTCCAGCACCCTTTAAGGAATGGCGCTCTGACCCTTGTTTTGAAGGATGCAACCCAAGCATCCGTCGAATTAGGTTATGACCTCCCTTTGCACCGTCCTGGTATGTCGTATATAAGTCCATGCGTTGGCTGAGCCGTCCTTCTTTGTAGTTGGCACAAGCAAGGAACTGCAAGCTGTAAACCCTACCTGCTCTTTTCTTTTTAAACACTTTGAACACCTCCTTAGCGTTTTCCCAAAGGTATGCATAATGAGTAAGCACAGCATCGAGCAATCTGTTCGCGAAAGCCTTTATGATTACCTGAATGACCTTGACGGATCACAGCCGCATGATATTTATAAGATGATTATCAGTTGCGCAGAAAAGCCTATTTTTGAAACCGTACTTGAACATGCTCAGGGTAATCAGTCGTTAGCTGCCGAGTATCTCGGCATCAACCGCAATACACTACGCAAAAAATTACTAGACCATGGGTTACTGTAATATGTCGATATCTCCATCGGCCTGCTTCCTCATTTCCCTTTTTCTTATCTCATGATTGAACGCGCACTCCTCTCTGTATCCGATAAATCGGGACTTATTGACTTCGCCCGTGGCTTGTCTGCAATGGGAGTGGAACTTCTCTCTAGTAGCGGCACCGCGCGCGCGCTTCTCGACGCACAGATTCCCGTTACGGAAATAGGCGACTATACGGGGGTTGCAGAGATGCTAGATGGGCGGGTCAAAACCCTGCATCCCAAAGTACATGCCGGATTACTCGCCCAGCGAGATATCGCCGAGCATATGGACACGCTGCAGCAGCATGGGATACCCAAAATCGATCTTTTGATCGTCAATCTCTATCCCTTTCAAGCGACGATTGCAAAACCCGATTGCACTTTCACGCAAGCTATTGAGAATATCGATATCGGTGGCCCCGCTATGCTGCGTTCTGCGGCCAAAAATCATGCGCATGTGGCCGTTGTCGTCGATCCTAACGATTATGGTCAGGTGCTTACAGAATTACAGCAACACCACGGCATCATTTCCTCTGAAACGCGCTTTACACTGGCCACTAAAGCATTTGCCCATACGGCGCAATACGATACGGCCATTGCAAGCTATTTAAAGCAGACCGCTCAGCCTCACAACGCACCTGATACGCCCTCCACTCTGACCCATGCTTCTGCAGAGCATAGCGATGCCGGCTACCCCGCACGCCTAGAACTGGCATTTGAAAAAATCCAAGATCTACGCTATGGAGAAAACCCGCACCAACAAGCTGCGCTATATCGTAATACGGCAAGCGCACAGGCTACTTTGCTGCAAACTAGGCCCGATACGCTGATACACGCGAAACAATGGCAAGGAAAAGCACTCTCGTACAATAATATTGTCGATAGCGATGCCGCATGGGAATGCGTCAAAACCCTTGCAGCACCAGCTTGTGTCATCGTCAAACATGCAAACCCTTGCGGTGCGGGGCAAAGTCTGACTGACTTGGAAGCCTATCAACGGGCATTCTCGACAGATCCCACTTCGGCATTTGGCGGAATTATCGCGTTCAATTGCACGGTGGATGAAGTTGCCGCACAGGCTATCTGCACGCAATTTGTAGAGGTGGTGATAGCACCGGCTTTCAGTGAGCAGGCTAAGCACGCTTTTGCGGCTAAGCCTAATGTGCGCTTACTAGAAATGCCTACCATAACCAAGACCCCTTCTGGCAATGCACACGCAGAGCCTATATCAGGAACACCCCATAAAGCGTGCTTACCTATCGAAATGAAATGGGTAGGTGACGGTCTACTGATCCAATCACCCGATCTAAAGAATGTCCTTGACGAAAAACTACAAGTGGTCACAAAACGCGCTCCTAACGCACAAGAGTGGAAAAATTTGACGCTAGCTTGGCGCGTTGCGAAGTTTGTAAAATCCAATGCGATTGTTTACTGCGGGCAAGAGCAAACCTTGGGCATTGGCGCGGGGCAAATGAGCCGCGTAGATTCTGCACGTATCGCCTCTTTAAAAGCGCAAGCTGCGCAACTCAGCCTAGCAGGCTCTGCCGTAGCATCGGATGCCTTCTTCCCATTTCGAGATGGCTTAGATGTCGTAGTACAAGCGGGTGCAACTTGCGTCATACAGCCAGGCGGTTCCATCCGAGACCAAGAAGTTATTGATGCGGCTGATGAGCAAGGCATTGCCATGGTCTTTACTCATATTAGGCACTTCCGGCATTAATACATTGATGACAAAGCGCCCTTCTTTTTCGCCATTTCTCACCCCGCTAACGCTATGACACTCCCTAAACGCCTCATTCCCTGCCTAGATATTGCTGCAGGCCGTGTGGTCAAGGGGGTTAATTTTGTAGGGCTCAGAGATGCCGGCGATCCCGTGGAACTGGCACAACGTTATGCCGATGCCGGCGCGGATGAATTGGCTTTTTTAGATATTACGGCCACGCATGAGCAGCGTGATCTGCTCCTCCCTGTGATTGAAGCCGTAGCCTCCCGAGTGTTTATTCCCCTCACCGTCGGTGGGGGAGTACGTACACTCGAGGATGTACAGCGGCTCCTCAATGCAGGAGCCGACAAAATCAGCATTAATTCTGCCGCTATCTCCACGCCAGAACTGATAGGCCAAATTTATAGTAAATATGGCGCGCAATGCATTGTTGTCGCACTAGATGCGAAACGTACAGCTACGGATACCCCTCAAACGCCCTCCCCCACCGAAGATCATGGGCTTGCAGCTGATCCAACTCCCTCATGGACGCTTTTTACCCATGGCGGACGACGCGCTACAGGTTTAGATGCCCTTGAATGGGCCAAGGCCATGGTTGAATGGGGAGCGGGGGAAATTTTACTCACCAGCATGGATCGTGATGGCAGCAAAACCGGATTTGATTTGGAATTAACCCGTACGATATCCGATGCAGTGCCTATCCCCGTTATCGCCTCCGGCGGAGTGGGATGCTTAGAACACTTAGTACAAGGCATACAAGAAGGGCATGCTGATGCCGTGCTAGCGGCTAGTATTTTCCATGATGGTCACTATACGCTGAGTGAGGCAAAACGCTTTATGGCAGAACACGGCATTGCCGTACGGTAAGCATACTGTTGCGTACACGGTACTCCCGTTTTTTGCTGCTTGCGCGAAATGACCATGCCTATTTGATGCTCGATTGAGCCCCCTCCTTATAGACCCTCGACCATGTATACCCAAGCCGTTTCCTCTATCGATCAAGTACAGTGGGATGCACAAGACTTAATCCCCGCTGTTGCCCAGGATATCGACAGCGGCGAGGTGCTCATGCTAGCGTGGATGAATCGAGAAGCGCTCGCAAAAACCCTTGATACAGGATATGCCGTCTACTGGTCTCGCTCGCGACAAAGTTTATGGTTTAAAGGCGAAACGTCTGGAAATACGCAGCGCATTCATCAAATATGGCTAGATTGTGACGCAGATGCCCTACTACTCCAGGTAAAAGCGCAAGGTGGCATCGCATGCCATACAGGACGGCCTTCTTGCTTTTTTCAGGCACTCCCTAATCCCCATTCGACGAACACATCCAAGAACGCTGAAAATACGGATACACCCAGCCCTACCGTAGAGCCCTTCATCTCTGAGCGCGCGCCATTTTCCTACAATGCGATTTTGCACCAGCTCGCCACCCTCATTCAAAGTCGAAAAAATCAGAGTGCCGAACATTCCTATATCGCCCGCCTCTTCGCGCTAGGCGATGATGCACTATTGAAAAAAATCGGCGAAGAAGCGACTGAAGTAGTATTAGCTGCAAAAGAAGCAGCATATACTGGCAAAGAAGCCACATCCAAACTAGTAAGCGAAATGGCGGATTTATGGTTTCATTGCCTTATCGTATTGGGACGCTTTGACTTACCACCCACCGCGGTCCTCCAAGAGCTAGCGCGCCGACAAGGCGTATCAGGACTGGAAGAAAAAGCGAGGCGCAGCAACCCATTAGATTCAAGCACATCGCATTGAGGATCTGTACGGCCCTTCTTATCCACTATTGACGGACTTAAAAACCGCTATTTATGCTTGATCTCAGCATCGCAAAACTAGGTGTCATTGGGATAGTCGCGCTCATTGTATTAGGGCCCACCCGCTTACCGCACGTAGCACGCACTTTAGGTACGCTCTTTGGCCGAGCGCAGCGGTATCTGCACGCCGTGCAAGCGGAGGTTTCCCGGCAATTAGAGTTAGATACGCTGCGCCAGATACAAAGCAATCTCCACACTACGACCCAAGAAGCTCGCGAAGCGCTGCGTACTTCGCGGCCTTCGCTACAAGGAGAGCGTACGTCATGGGATGCGCAATACCCTACTTCAGAGACTTTCCGCTCTCCTTCACGCAATAGAAGAGTATGGAGGTATCCCCATTCTTACACTGCCCTGGTGTATTTCACTAATACACGCACTAATGGGCATTATCCGCATGTTATGGGACGCCGCCAGCGCATTCGCGCTCAGGCAGCACGAGCAAAAAAATAGCGACGATCATCATGCAAGATAACCTCTTCTCTCATTGGGTAGAACTACGACAACGTCTGATTCGGGCAGGACTTGCCATACTGCTACTCTTCTTTGGACTAGTATATTGGGCCCCGCATATCTTCCATCTGCTGGCAAAACCTTTATTAACGCACCTTCCTGAAGGTGGCAAAATGATGGTAACGGATGTCACAGGCTCTTTTTTTGTTCCGATCAAAGTCACTTTATTAGTAGCCTTTATCCTCGCACTTCCTTTTGTGCTCTATCAAATTTGGGCCTTTATCGCACCAGCCCTTTATCCCCATGAAAGAAAAGGCATCCTCCCCTTAGTGGGCAGCAGTTATATTCTCTTTTTATGCGGGATGGCTTTTGCTTACTTTGTAGTATTCCCGGTACTCTTCCAAATGATGGCGCATTACAACGCGCCCTTAGATGCACAAATGTCCACGGATATCGACCGTTATGTTAGTTTTACATTAAGTCTTTTTATCGCTTTTGGCATTACCTTTGAAATTCCGCTCGTCGTAATACTATGTGTACGAATCGGCCTACTTAGCACGGCACAATTAAAAAAAATGCGTCCCTATGTCATCGTAGGCGCTTTTGTTTTATCCGCCATCATCACTCCCCCTGACGTCTTCTCTCAGCTTCTACTCGCAATTCCGCTAGTATTATTGTATGAATTAGGGCTATTGATTGCGCATTTTCTCCCTCCCGCTGCCTCATCACAGTCTCTTGCGGAATAAGGATTTCCTCTGTAATAGTGCGAGGCTTCCACCTATCCAATGTCAATAAATAATAAGAAGCTTGCGATTTTTAGGAGCAAGCGAATGGAATCAGAATCCAACCATGCAGTGGAGTGTTATTTGCCATGGAAGATTTTGTGAATTTTTTTTCTCAGCGTTTTGACGCGCGGGAATACCTAGGCTTGCGGATGCTGATTCTCTAGTTATCTGAGAGGTTTTCGAAGATACTTCTGATATCGGCGATAAGTAGTGGATATTTGAACTGCTTTTGCCTGATGCGCTTATGAACATTTTTGAATTTCCCGTTTAAGCCTCCTACAAGAAATTCTTCATAAAAAATTTAACCCTAGCGATGGACATAGTTTATCAGGCATTTTTTTATTGAATAATTTATTGGAGGAAGAGGAGTGTAGAAATATTTTCTAAAAAAATGCGCGCCATTGCTATCAAATATGTCTGAAATCTTATTGGCTTTACTATGAACCGCGTTGCACGGATTGCGAAATGATGTTCTTGTGAGCGCATGTTATGGGTTGATTTTTAAAGATTCTTATGACAACCCGCTAATGTTTCAATTTCTGCGGCAGTAACGGGCATATCGCGGCTTCGTGTGGTTCATTAAAGCTGGTACTTTGGTCGTGGTGCGGATGACTCGTGTGAAAGTAGCGCATTGTCAAGCCGCCCCCATATACCTCTCCCTCCAACCAGTTCCTGGTTTGGGGGGAGGTGCGCATAAGGAATGGGATGGATATCCTCCCTTTAAACAATGTGATGGACAGCACCACCCTTTAACGGCATCGCGATATGCCAAAATGGGAATTGAACTTACTTCATTAACAAAAGAGAAGCATGCATCCCATTGCTTACTTTCCTCTCATAAAAGGCATCGAGATTCAGCATCTCCATAGGGATGTATCCCTTCGCATGCCTGCTCGCTAAACGAAATCTGAAGGGAGTGCATATGCTCTGTGAAAATATCAGTATTTTTTCTATTTTAGATTACAGAGAAATATAAGAAGGAATTTATTTTTTATTCAGTTAATATTAGTTTTGCAGCAAGGTCATAACATCATTTTTAATTGCAAATTTTTATTGTGCTTAGGTGTCAGCACAGGATAAAAATTTAACAAAATAAGTGAATTATATGAAAATCTCCGTTCTACCTGCGCAACCCTCATATTTTCAACTTATTCATCCATTTCGATCACAGGCGATAAGCACTGAAGATGGATATAAAGAAGCAATTAAAAACTGTAAAAAAGCCATTTCACATATCGAAAATATTTTACCTAAAACACCTCATTTTTTTCAAAAAGTGGGACTTATAATTTTAATTTATAAACTAAAAGAAGTGATTCATTCATTAAGATTAAAATCTAACATCAATGAAGTACATTTAAGCTGCGAATCCATCATTAAGCAACTTGAAAATTTAAGCAAGCCTTCTCCCAACGTACATTTATCTGCATTAATCATTGAATTAAAATCGGTGACTATATTCACAGACTCAAAAATAGAAGAATCAAAAAAACCGTTATTAAAAAATATAATAACCTCGATTAAATATAATAAAAATAAAGAAGAAATTCAGTCAAAAATGAGTCAAACTCCATCAGAAGAAAATTCAAAAAATAATATAACCTGCCCATCTCTTCTAAAAAGATTTTTTTTATGGATAGCAAATATTTTAGAAAAAATATTTCCAAATACATTTACCAATTTACAAATCTAATTTAACTTAATTTTCTAATTTTAAATCGTATAATATTAAATTATCACTCTTTTAAATCAATAATTAATACGGAAGTTAAAAAATCAACATTAAAAATAAATGGAAAAGAATTTTAAAAAAACAGAAAAACTGATGCGGCGACCATACCCAAGAAGGTCAGATTGGCTATCTGACCTTCTTAGAGGCACTTGTGTCTTGGTTTAACCTGAAAAAGTGGGAATTTAATCAACCTATCTTAAAAAAAGCGGCGGTCACTTTTTTTGCAATTTTTCTAAAATGACTGGGTTTAGCTGAACTAATAGCTTTATCTAAGGCTTGATGAAAGCGTTTATCTCCCGTGGCATTCTCATACTCAACAGCAATGTCCCGCGGAGCCTTCCCATCTTTATCTTGAATATTTAAATCGACTCCCTTAGCAGCAATCATTTTTTCAAATAACTCAAAATTTCCAGCCTGAATAGCAAGATGCAACGGAGTTTGCTTATTATTATCTTGAATTTTTATTAAATTCACTCCACCAGCTTCAATCAACTTTTTAAGTATACTAGTTTTTCCTATAAAATCTTTTACATGCTGAAGAGCAAAATGTAATGGAGTCTGTCCATTTTTATCTTGAATATCAAAAAGCACTCCCTTAGTATCGATCAATTTGTCAAGCATCACAAAATTCCCAGCCTGAAGAGCAAGATACAATGGAGTCCGCCCCTTTTTATCTTGAATATTTAAATCCACCCTACCAGTAAGGATCATTTTTTTGAATATTTCAACACTATTAGAATTATTACCCTGAACAGCAAGATGAAATGGAGTTTGCCCATCTTTATCTTGGCTGTTTAAATTTATTCCATCAGTATCGATCATTTTTTTAACCATACCAAGATCCCCAGCCTGAATTGCCAGATGCAATATAGACTGCTCATTATTATCTTTAATGTTTAAATCTTCCACTTTACCAGTATCGATTATTTTTTTAACTATATCAAAATTCCCAGACTGCATCGCAATCTGCACTGGAGTCTGCCCATTTTTATCTTTAATATTTAAATCTACTTTTCCACTATTGATTAAAGCTTCAGCTATTTCATAGCACTTAGACTCGAGTGCAAAATGCAATATAGTCTGCCCATTTACATCTTGAATATTTAAATTTACATTTTTATTATTTATAATAATTTTAACTATATCATTGAGTCTTGCCTCAGAAACGACTTTTTCTTTAGATTTTTCCTCTTCCCTTTCTTTTCTTTCCCGTTCTACTTGTTCTAATATGCCTTCCTCTTCTATTTTTTCTGATTTTACTTTTATTTTCTTTGCCTTTTCTTCTTTTACTTTTCTTTCTTCCTCTATTTTATAAGAAGAATATTGAACATTATTATCTTTAGTAGCAATAGGCAGAGAAGATTTTTTAATATTAAAATTTCTATTAGCAATATTTTTAACAATCATATATAACGGAGTCTGATTATTATCATCTTGGATATTAATATCTATTTTATCATTATGCATCAAAATTTCAGCCTTTTCACACTGATTACTGTGAAAAGCAATATGCAACGGAGTACTCCCACCTCCACTTTTACCGTTTACATCCACTCTACCTGTATTGATCATTTTTATCAATATATCCTTACTACCACTCCGAATCATAAAACCCAACGGAGTCAGATCATTTTTACCTTTACTATTTAAATTCACTGCACCCATATTTATCATTTTTTCAAAAGTAGGCATTCTACCAAACTGAATAATATGATGAAATGGAGTCTCTCCATATATATTTTTAATATTTAAATTTACTTTGCCCGAATCGATCATTTTATTAACCAAAGGCCAATTCCCAGACTGAATAGCAGAATGTATCGGAGCCTGTCCATGTACATCTTGAGTATTAAAATCTACTGCACAAGTATCGATTATTTTTTCAGCCAGAGAATGTTGATTTGAATTAATAGAAAGATGCAACGGAGTCCATCCATTTCCATCTTTAATTTCCGTATACATTTTACTATCAAACATAGTATTAAATATGGTATCAGAAGACTCATTAAAAATATTACCAAAAAGCTCAGGATTATCTTCTTCATACGCTTCTATAATACTAGAATTAACTTTATTTTCAGGTATTTTTAGGAAAATTTCTATATCAGGAATTTGATTTTGGCTCAGAAGCGTCGCTAGATTTTTATAGATAAAACGTCCGTGTTCATCAGGAATTATTAATCCTGGAGTTGAGTTTTTTGGCAATAACCCAATACGGATTAAATCCTCTTGCGTTATTTTTGGATTTTGTGGATCTTGTGGGTTTTCTTGGGTTCCAAATAAAATATCCTTGAAAGCTTCAAAATTAAGCTTTTCTTTTCTAGCAAGAAGACCAGGCATTATTTTATAAATAATTGACCCCAATTCTGGATCTATGATCTTATTTAAATCTGATTCGTTTTCTGGAATATTAATTAATCCAATATCTATTAGCTCCTTAAACGTGAATTTTGGATTACTCATTTCTCTATCTAAAAGTAGGCGCATAGCCTCATAAGGATTACAATTTTCCCTTATTTTGTGCGAGAGTGTATTTTCGAGCAGTTTAGCAAAAGGATGATTACAATCATCAAGTAAAATTTTCGATTTTTGAGATTTTAATAATTCATATATGTCTTTGTATTTATCATTACCAAATCCAAAACTATCAGTTATATATAATATATAACCATCATTATATTTTTTAGCAGCTTTCGCAAAGTTACTTGATGAACTGAAATCCAAATTTTTCAATATAAATGGATAAAGTTCAGGAGGAATTTTCGATATATCAGCTTTACAAAAAGTCAATTCATTTTTACTTTTTTTTGCGAGACTCTTACCGATTGCACTAAGATTTGATCTACGTGACTTTCGTACAGATGACCTTTCTTGAAACCTTATAGCGGCGTCATTTCTGGTCAAAGTACTCTTGTATGGTATTCGTCGAAATTCCTTGCTAGGGAGTTTTGAAAGAGGCCTAGGATTTTTAGAAGATATATTTATAGAATCTTCTGTACCATAAGAATAATTCAAAGAGCTTTGAGACAAATTTATTGGCGCAGAATTCATGCGTTACTCCCCTTAAAAATATTTTTTATTTATCTATATATTTAGATATCTATATACATGCGCCAGCTGAGAATATTTATCTAAAAAATATGATTTTTTACTAGGAAATATTTTATATATGCGCATAGAAGTGCGTTATAGCGAAAAAATTACATTTTTCTTACACCTGCTCTCCATTGCAGTAAAGAAGCGCTCTTTTTTAGCAATAAAAGGTAATACGCTACGTTAGTGCTAACTACACACTAACCTCATATGAAACCGTCAAAGGACTACCTGAGCAATCATTTAAAAGGTTAACGGGTATTCAGAAGGTGACTTTTGAAAAGGTGATGGTGGGTGGTACTGGAAGCGGCCAAAAAGCAAAAGACCTTGGGAGGAAGGCCTTCAAAATTGAGCCTGGAAGATCTATTTTTAAGGGAATTGGAGTATTTACGTGAATACCAGATTCAGCTTACCTGGTCATCAAGTATTAGTTAAATCGGAGATAAACTATGAAGTAGTGTTGGTTGATGTAAGAAAGCAAAAGATCAC
Organism: Mycoavidus cysteinexigens; assembly: GCA_031963005.1. Lineage (GTDB taxonomy): Bacteria > Pseudomonadota > Gammaproteobacteria > Burkholderiales > Burkholderiaceae > JASSUD01. The sequence goes on from JASSUL010000001.1 coordinate 27,166, forward strand.
CTCGCAAGAGAAGACTATCGCTCTCAACGAGAACGTTATTGGCAGGCTCAAACGATTCAAAATTATTTCTGATAAATATCGAAATAGACCTAGACTTTGGGCTAAGAGTCAACTTGATTGACGATATCTACCACTTTGAATTACAAAAATAAGGCTTCAAAAGTGCGCTAATACTTTGCGCATTGCCTCTATAAGTTGGTCATTTTCTTCAGGCCGCCCTACTGTACAGCGTAAGCACTGCGCTAGCAGGGGGTGTGCGGTATGCATATTTTTGATCAAAATACCTTGATGAAGCAGAGATTCAAAGATTGCTGTCGCATCGGGAACGCGTACTAATAAAAAATTCCCTGCACTGGGATAAACGGTGATTATTTTTTGCGGTTCAGACAATGCGGCAAGTGCGTTACTTAAGCGCGTGCGTTCTGCACAGAGTATCTGCGCTTGTGCATTAAAAATCGCCATATGATCTAGTGCACAATGTGCGGCAATTTGTGTGAGTACATTGATATTGTAAGGAGGACGTACTTTATCGAATTGGGTTAACCAACGCGGTGCACCTGCGAGATACCCTAATCGAATACCTGCTAAGCCCAGTTTAGAAAAAGTGCGCATCAACAGCACGTTGTCGCATGTTTGTAGGCGGGATATCGCACTAGCTGGGGAAAATGGCCCATAAGCTTCATCAATCACGACCAAACCAGAAGAAGCCATATGAATGAGTTCCTCTATTTCATTTTCTGTATATAGCGTTCCTGTGGGATTATTGGGGTAAGCTAAAAAAATCAATGCCGGTTGATGGAGGCGAATAGCTTCTCGGATCGCAACTAAATCCAGGTGAAAGTCAGGCAACAGCGCAATCTCAATGCACTCCATCTGCGCTTGGTGTGCGAGTATCTTAAACATCGCAAAACTGGGGGTAGGCACTAATATCTTTGCACCCGGTTTCGCACAGGCTATGGTTAGCAGATGTATGATTTCATCAGAACCATTGCCAAGCAGCACGTCACACTCGGCAGGTATATGCATCGTGTGTTTTATTTTTTTGATCAATTCGATGGGGTGAGATGCGGGGTAACGATGAAGCGGTGCTTTTGCTAAGCGCTCAGCGAGCTGCTGCATAAATGCTTCGGGTAATGGAAAGGGATTTTCCATGGCATCTAATTTAATCAGGCCTTGGGCGGGATGCACCTGATAACTAGAAGTATGAAGAATATCGGAACGAATAAGTGTTTCTGGGGAGCAAGGCATGGATTTTCTATAGGGGAAGAGACATATCCCTCATTCTTAACTGCATAAACGCATGATCCAAAAGATCGACTTGCGCTTTGGCAAGATGAGTGGGGTCTGAGAGTAAGCGTCGCCAATGGCGAGCACCTGGATAACCTTGATACAGACCTAATATATGGCGTGTAATCGCACCTAAATACGTCCCTCGCGCAAGCTCTTGTTCTGCATAGGTTTTGAGCTGTTCAATGACTTTTGCCCGGATATCCGTTTGCGCCTCGCTCGCGGTAGTAGGCGGCAATATCTTGTTTATCGGTATTGAGTCCGGCATTGTGCCCGATGTAGGAACCGTATCAGAATAAAACGCCGCATCGATATGCGCTAGCATGGATGGATTATGATAAGCCTGCCGCCCAAACATCACTCCGTCGACGTACTGTAGATGGTTTTGTGCTTCTTCTAGCGTCGTCACGCCCCCATTTAAAATAATGGTGAGATGCGGGAAATCGCGTTTGATCTGATGCACATACTCATAATTCAACGGGGGGATATCTCGGTTTTGTTTGGGGTTGAGCCCTTTTAAGACGGCTTTACGCGCATGGACGATAAAAACGGCACATCCTGCTTCTGCGACTGTGCCTACAAAATCGCGCATAAAACCGTAATCAGATTCAGGTTGCTGCGTGGGATCAAAAAGCGCTTCACGCTGTGCAAGTCCAATACGGTGCTTCACGGTAATGGGTAAGCCCGATGCTTCATGCATAGCCCGCACACACTCTGCTACACGTGCAGGCTCCTCCATTAAGCAAGCCCCAAATGCGCCGCGTTGCACGCGCTCAGAGGGGCAGCCGCAATTCAAATTAATTTCATCATAGCGCCAGGCTTTAGCTAGTCGGGCGCAGTGCGCTAAATCGTGTGGATCGCTTCCACCAAGCTGTAGAGCGAGGGGATGCTCTTGCTCATGATATTCAAGGTGGCGCGCCACATCGCCATGGAGTAAGGCTCCACTAGTTACCATCTCCGTGTATAAACGTGCCTTGCGCGTCAGTAAGCGATGAAAGAAACGGCAATGCCGATCTGTCCAGTCCAGCATGGGGGCAATACAAATTCGATGACTTCCCTCGGTCAATTTCTGTACTTCTTTCACCTCCAACTCTCCACCTCATACTACCAACGGTAAAACATCAGATACCACGCACTATTGGCCCATGCCAGTGTCAGCCCAACCCAACTCATTCCTACTAAACGCCGCCACCCAGAACGGGTGTAGCGCAGCAGCACACTCCAAGCTAGCCACAGACTCCATAGGCTAGCGCCTAAGAGTAAAGCGAAACGTAGCGGTCCAACCCAACTGACATTGAGGCGCTCTGCACGCAGGATTGTGATGGTCGTTGCAGAAAGCCCAATAAATACCCCGCACCCCGCTAACGGAATCAAGGCCTGCGTTATATGATTAAAGCGTTCTAGGGACCAAGCACCGATCGAACGTATTGCCCCGGCTAGTAAGAGCGCCAATACGGTTCCATATATCAGTGCGGTAACGGTGGTATATCCTAAAAAAACAGCGCCATCGAGCCAGCTAAATACATCGTTTTGTTCAGGGTAATGGGTCAATATAAACCAAGGCGCGTTCGTTTCAAGCGGCCACAGGATATCGTGCTCAATCAGCCAGCCAGCTAGTGCTTGCTTTACAACGATAAACCAAGGGCTGACCGTCCAATGAAATGCGCCGATCGCAATGCCTAATAAACCGTACAGGATCAATATACTGTCCCAGGTTTTCCCCTGTTTATCGCCCCAGTGGACAATTTCAGAAGAAGGAGAGCGCGTTGAAAGTGTAATCGCCCCCCGATAGCCACTGCAACGCGCGCACATATGGCACTCTGCTCCGCCTTTCATATTGCGTAAGGGCACCAAGGGAGCACAATTGATAGGCAAACCATTAGGGTGATCTGCCATATGGGTTTTATACGAGCGTCGCCAAGCATCTTCGTCTACGCGGTAATGTACAGGCGCTAAGCGAGACAGCAAACCGAAAACCCCATTTACAGGACAGAGGTATTTACACCATACGCGCTTTTCTTTGCCATATAACAAGCCAATGATGATCGCCGCTACCGTTGAGCCGCCTAACACCACTAATACGGCTTTAGGATATTGATAGACACTGACCATTTGCCCATAGAGCGTGGTCAATGAGAACGCTACAAAAGGCCATCCCCCCCAACGCATCCAGTGTGGAATCGCACGCCCTAATCCATAGCGGCTGGCAAATTCGGTTAGCGTTCCTTCTGGACACAGTATGCCGCACCAAGTTCGGCCTAAGACGACCATCGACAGCAATACAAAAGGCCACCATATGCCCCAAAACGCGAATTGCGCCAGGAGAGTGAGATGGGTCCAGATATGCTCGGCGTCGCTTGGCAAAGGCATAAACGCTGGAATAATTAGCAAAATCGCATAGGCCAACACGATCACCCATTGAATCGCGCGTATTGGGCCACTATGCAAGCGCATCCATTCGCCAAGGCGGCCTAATCGCCCCATGCGCTCTCCATTCTGCGGAGAGGGAGAATACGCTGCAATAGGAATCGTAGGCCTGCGCGACGTAGTCATGCGTGTAATTTTCCGTCAATTTTTGACTGTGAACTAAAAAGAAAGCGTGCGCCTATTTTCTTTTGGCTTTTATTCGCATTGCGGCAATCACTATCATGCCCCAATAGGCCAAATATACCAGTACATTGGTCAGCGAAGGCTGTGCGCGGTAACCGGTTAACGTAGAGACCAGTGAGCCTAATGGACTAGCATTATTTAAAAGCCCTGTGCTATTCCATAAAGGATCTGGACCGCTAGGTATTTTTTCCAAGCCAATCAGGATATCCAGCCCACTTTGCAACAAGCCACAAGCTAAAAAGAGCAATACGATTTCTGTAATAAAAAAGAAATGCCGCCAAGATAAAACCGTGCTTCCCAATTGCAAGATGTAAAAGGTCAGCAGTGCAAGCGCAATGCCTAAGAGCACGCCTGAGAGTTCTGCAGGCAGCATCTGGGCGGATTGTCCCACGCCTAAACCATATAAAAAGATAACGGTTTCACTGCCTTCACGTGCGACGGCTAATGCAGCCAATATCGCGATGCCCCACCATTGGGCGCGCTCGGCTCTTTGCTCGAGAGCTGCCTCCATATTTTTTTTCAGCATGCGACCATGCTGCTTCATCCAAAATACCATTTGCACCATGAGCGCGCAGGCGATAAACATCATTGCGGCTTGAAAAAGGGCCTGTTGATCTCCGGATAGGGCATTCCCTGCACCGACTAAACTTGCACCTAGACCCAATGCCGCTAAACCGCCTAATGCTACCCCTAACCAGAGATAAGGCAGTCCACGCTGCGCGGCGGCATCTCCTTGGCGCAGCCAGGCATACAAAATACCGATCACCAATAACGCTTCTACACTTTCGCGCCAAACTACAAATAGTACTTGCCCCATTCGATACACCTCAAAATAAGTTTATTGTGCAACGATCGTGCCTTGCGCCGTGCTTTGATGAAAATCATCAAAAAAAGCATATTCACCAGGGGATAACTTCTTGATCACGATAAAAGACTCTGCACCTGGTGAGAGTACTTTTTCTTTGCGCAGCGGCAAGCTTTCAAATTCTGCAGCAGTTCGCCCCGTATTGCGTAGAATAATTTTGAAACGCACGTTAGCAGGCACTACTAGACGCGATGGGGTAAGTCGGCCATCGGCCATCTCTATGGTATAGGTCGGCAATTCCTCAGCATGCAAAGGCCGAATACTGGCTGCCCCCAAAAAAGCGAAGCTGAGGATGCTGAAAATCCAATAACGGCAGATTTTATTCATGATGTTCCATATCCTAAAAGGCCAACTTTTGGATAGCAGAGCCACTCTTCTCTTTGATTAAAAAATGGCCCCTTTCTTTAGGGCATATCTACAATTGTAGACACCCCCTAATACCCCCCTTTTTTACCTATCCCCGCAAACACAAAGTCATAATCGACTTGGAATGGTTCAAACCAAGGAGCAACGCCCGTCTCTTTATCGATATGCCGGCCAAAGACTTTAGACTTAGGAGGAGCTATAAAGAAGGTGACATGATATTTGCCTGGCCCAAATAATTTGACGTTTTCCCCATAATGCGGACCATCATTTGCGACCATGGCCATTAAATGCCCTTCGTCTTTTTGACCCGTCTTGACCTTGGTAATCCTATAGCGCACTTGCAAATAAGGCATCCAATCGCCTTCTGCGAATCCGTTTAAGTTGCCTTTTAGTGCATGGATATCCGCCTCTAGATGAATATCTGAGTTTAATGCGGAGCGCATCATGTCTGTGGGCTCCATGGTAACCGGCTGTAAATAGACGGCCCCAATTTCCATACGACTAGGCTTATGAAGATGAGGTTTACCAATAGGATATTCGGCAGCTAAACTAGCATTAGGCAACCCGGCCAATGCCGCCAGCCCCACTGCGAGCAAAGCAAATGCTCTAGCCCATTTTGGAAAAACAGGTGCCGCACGATGTAGCAATGCAAAAAACATAAGGTCTCCTAATTAAAAACCGCCTCTCTCCCACTATGCTCCCTTATAGGCTTTGAGTACATATGGAAAATACACTTTCAATAATGGGTACTACCTGTATTTCTGATTATCAAGCGGCATCAACAAGCGTCACGCGTGCAAACCGACGTTTACCAACTTGTAAAACATAACATCCCGCTGGAAGTTTCAGTGCTTTATCGGAAACGACGACACCATCGATACGTACCCCTCCCTGCTCGATCAAGCGCATTGCTTCACTATTTGACGGCACTAAATCGGCTTGTTTCAATAAAGGCCCTATCGCTAATGGCGCGCCCTGCAGCGTTACCTCTGGAATTGCATCCGGCACTCCCCCTTTGGCACGATGGTTAAAGGCTTCCAATGCACTCTGTGCATCCGCCTGAGAGTGAAAGCGCGCGACGATTTCTTGCCCAAGTAAGACTTTGAAATCCCGTGGATTGCGCCCTGCCTCGACTTCTTTACGAAAGCCCTCAATCTCTGCCGCATCACGCAATGAAATCAGCGTGTAATAACGCCACATCAGGGTGTCAGACAAACTCATAATCTTGCCAAACATGTCCAAAGGAGGCTCATCAATACCGATGATATTCCCCTTAGATTTGGACATCTTCTCTACACCGTCTAGCCCTTCTAATAAAGGCAGGGTGAGCACGCATTGCTGAGGGTGGCCATACTGCTTTTGTAACTCTCTGCCCACTAATAAATTAAACTTTTGATCTGTACCGCCAAGCTCCAGGTCTGCGCGTAAAACTACCGAATCATATCCCTGCATTAGGGGATACAAAAATTCGTGTATAGCGATAGGCGCCTGGCCTCGAAAACGTTTTTCAAAATCATCCCGCTCAAGCATACGCGCTACGGTATAACGAGAAGCAAGTCGAATTAACCCTTCTGCCCCTAATTCGGTTGACCATTCGCGGTTATAGCGGATCTCGGTTTTCTCTGGATCTAATATTTTGGCCGCTTGCTCAAAATAGGTCTTCGCGTTGGCATCCACTTGCTCGCGTGTCAGCGGAGGACGGGTACTATTACGCCCCGAAGGATCGCCAATCAGCGAGGTAAAGTCCCCTATTAAAAAAATAGCCGTATGCCCTAAGGCCTGCAATTGCCGCAGCTTGGTAAGAACAACGGTATGCCCTAAATGCAAATCCGCTGCAGTGGGATCTAAACCCAATTTAATACGCAAAGGCACGCCCGTCGCTTCGCTTTGCGCTAGCTTGTTTATATACTCTTGCTCCACTAATAACTCATCACACCCTCGGCGCGTGACCGCTAAAGCATGCGCGATGGATTCTGAGATGGGAGATAATTCCGTGTTGGAAGGGGTATCAGAAGAAAGGGGCATAGACATGTTTTGCAAACGGTATCAGCAGATTGGCGCTATATAGACTGTGATAAAACGGACTTTAAAGGTAAGAGGACAAAGCGCTCAATCATAAAAGTGGCATCGCAGCGCATATCCAAAGTAAGGATTGTAGGGGAAATACAGAAAAGCGTTGCTAAATCTCTGCGTTTTTTTAGCAGAAAAATCAGATAAATACCCTACTTTTTAACTCCCTTCTCTTTTACATTATGATTTTTCTTGATTGATGAGCATGCCCAGAAGCGATTTACCCAGAATCATACAAGAATGACAGAAAAACAAAATTCAGGAGCAGTACATAGTGCGTGATGTGTATATCGGACTGATGTCGGGAACTAGCCTAGATGGAATAGATGGCATTGCCGCGCAATTCCCATCAGAAGGTCCTCCTATCGTTTTGGCAGAAGCCTACCAGCCTTTTGAGCCTGCTTTACGAGACGTCCTTTTAGAATTACAACATCCTAGTGAAGATGAAATCGATAAAGAAGCGCTTGCAGCGAATGTATTAACGCGGAACTATGCCGCCGTAGTGCACCAATTAGTTCAGACGCTATCTAACAACGCGCCCAAGGGCCAAGCATTGCCTGTACGCGCCATTGGCGCACACGGCCAAACTATACGACACCGCCCAGAGCGCGGCTATACGCGACAAATTCATAATCCCGCACTTTTAGCAGAGCTCACACAGATCGATGTCATTGCGGATTTTCGCAGCCGAGATATTGCAGCAGGCGGTCAAGGCGCGCCCTTGGTACCGGCGTTTCATGCAAAACTCTTGGGCCCGTCTGAGCACACTCGCGCCATGTGCAATATCGGCGGAATCAGTAATGTGACGCTCATTAGCGCTTCGGGAGAAATACGCGGCTGGGACTGCGGGCCAGGCAATGTACTCATGGACTCCTGGGCCACACAGCACACCGATAAAAATTATGATGACCGAGGACAATTAGCCGCACAGGGTCAGGCTCATCCCCCTTTATTACAGCATTTACTCAACACCCCCTACTTTCAAGCGCTTCCACCTAAAAGTGCAGGGCGCGATATCTTCCATGCAGCTTGGCTTGAACAAAAGCTGGCCCCATTCAAACACTTATCCCCTGCGGATATCCAAGCCACACTCACCGCATTCACTGCCCAGTGCATTGCGCAAGATTTGTTTCGCCATGCACCAGACTGTCAATCGGTCTATGTATGCGGTGGCGGCGAGCGCAACCCCATCTTGCTTCAAGCGCTGACTGAGGCAATCAAAGCCTATGGCATGAAAACACAAGTCCACTCGACCATTGCGCTAGGTATACCCGCGCATCAAGTCGAAGCGTTAACTTTTGCCTGGCTCGCTATGCGGTTTATACAAAGGGAATCCGGCAATTTACCTGGTGTGACTGGCGCCAAAGGTTTGCGTATTTTGGGCGCATGGTATCCGCACTAAATTTATGACCGCCGCCTCGAATAAGCAAGCGCTGCTCCTCCGTTAAAAAATTATGCGGAAAAAGAAGATCCACACCCGCATGTTGTGCTGGCATTCGGGTTTTTAATCACAAATTGCGCGCCATTGATGTCGTCTTTATAGTCAATTTCTGCGCCGACTAAATACTGATAGCTCATCGGATCAACTAATAAACGCAAGTCTTCGGGCAAAGCGTCTTCTTTTTCGACAACCGCTGCCGCCACAGTGTCCAGCACATCAGATGCTTCTGGCGCAGCATCTAGCACAAACCCTTTTAGCTTCTCCGCATCTTCTAAAGCCAACTTTAGCGGGTAATGAATAATGGTATCCCCTTCATCCGTTTCTTCGTCGAAGGTAAATCCATACTGATAACCAGAACACCCTCCCCCTTGAATAAAAACACGCAATTTCAGCGCAGGGTTCCCTTCTTCCTGAATAAGCGACTGCACTTTTTTAGCTGCACTCCCTGTCAACAGAATAGGGCCGGGCCTTTTAGAGGCAATTGAAGATTGAGGCAAATTAGTCATTACAGTACTCCGAGCAAGTTATCAAAGCGTTTACATGCAAGTATACGCCTAGATGATAGCAGTCATATACTTGCATCTCGCTTGGTATTCAAGTCAGTTGCTTCGAGCTTTAGCAGTTAGATTGATATCTAACGTTTGCGAGTCAATTTAACTAGTGGTTTTTTTGAATATGGAATTCGAAAATTAGACTTCTTTCGAAACCCTATAGCAAGGAATCTTGTTGATGCCAGTACGCTAGTATTTGAATAAAAAAAGGAGGAATGACGCCACTATAGGGTTTCGAAAGAAATTTAAGGCATACATAGCACGCTAAGGAATCTCGTAGCATCAGTATTTCTCGCTATAAGGTTGCTAAAGCAAACAGAGTATTTACTCGTACAGGAGAAAGAAATGCATTCCATTTCTAGTCAATACCAAAACTCAGCAGGTAGCTCTATCTCAGAGTCTTTGGCAGCCAATTCTGTATCTAAAACACCATCTAATAGAGAAAATCAGTCTAACCGAGTGGATAAAGAAGATAGAGCCAGTTATTTAGCACGCACTTTTATCTTCACTGGGCACTTAACAGGCGCGCTGGTGGTTGCTGGTATATTACCAAGCGCTCTTATAGCAGCGCCATTGATAGGTATACTCGGCGCCGTAGTGGTCTGCGCGATGGAACCTGCAGAAAGTGAGCCCCAAGAAAACAAGAGAAAAGAGAAAGAAGAAAAATTTCAGCTAAAAAAGCTAGGGTAAGAACTCTATCGCGACAGGTTCTAGAAAGTGACCGTACCCCATTTTAGGACCACTCTAAAGTAGATGGAATGGTCCGAAATATTGGGTTAGGACTATTTCATACGCGACGGCAGCTGCAAGATAGCCGCACGATTCGAAGGAGAAAAACAGCGCTCAGCGGCGTCGCGCCAGGGTAACCATTGCCAGGCGATATGTTCGTCTGGAGAGAGTAAAGGGGAAAAAGGGAGAGGGAGGGTGAGCCCGAACCAGTGCTCTGTATTATGCGTTACGCCAGGTGCGTAACGGTGCCGCCAAATGGGGTAGATCACATACTGCAGTTGATGCTGCCAGTTACAAAGCGCCTGCATAGGCACATTCTCGCTACCAATGATTAGGCCCGTTTCTTCCTGTACCTCTCGGCACGCCGTCATCTCAAGCCCCTCTTTAGGGTATGCTTTAGAACCTGTGACCGATTGCCATCCTCGTTTTGGCCCTACACGCTTGAGCAATAAGACCTGTAAGTCGATGGTATGAATAACGACTAATACCGATTCGGGAATTTTATAGACAAAAGATGGCGGCATAGTGAGTGGCTCCTATCGCTAAGAACCTGTTTGGAGTCTCCCAAAAGGGTTCTTAGCGCCTAATGGGCGATACTTGGGCATTATCGATGCATAGCCGTTGCAATGCTGCCTTCTGGCAGACAGTGTTCCTGTGCATAGAGCGACTCTACGGTCTCCCGTGCGCGAACCAAATGCATCCTATCGCCTGCGACGATCACCTCTGCGGCGCGTGGACGGGTGTTGTAGTTTGAACTCATCACAAAACCATAGGCGCCGGTTGCGCATAGGGCTAATATATCACCAGGTTCAACGCACAATGTACGGTCCTTCGCCAACCAATCTCCGCTCTCGCATACGGGCCCTACTACATCATAGAGGGTCGCATGCTGAGCATCCGATTCAGGCGTTTGCCGCGCAGGTAGAATTTTGTGATACGCCTGATACATGGCAGGACGAGCCAAATCATTCATCGCGGCATCCACAATAACGAAATTTTTGGCTTCCCCAGGTTTGAGATATTCAACCCGCGTCAACATAATACCGGCTTGCCCTACTAGTGATCGGCCTGGTTCGAAAATGATCTCTCGGTGCCCATGGCCTCGCGCATCGATATAGGCAAGTACTGTACGCACAAAATCACCAGGGGCAGGAGGACATTCCTCTTCATAGCAAATGCCCAATCCCCCGCCTATATCAATATGTGCAATACGCAAACCCTGTGCTTCTACGCGCTCTATCAAATCAAATAAAGTATCCAGCGCCTGTAAATACGGCTCTATCTTGGTGAGCTGCGAACCGATATGGCAGTCGATCCCGACCACTTCCAAATGCGGCAACGCTGCGGCAAGCGCATAGGCTTTTTCTGCCTGCTCAAAATTGATACCAAATTTGCTGGTTTTTAAACCGGTCGCAATATAAGGATGCGTATGCGCATCGACATGAGGATTAACACGAACGGCGATAGGGGCACGCTTACCTAACGCAGCGGCAACCTCATTTAAAAGATGCATTTCTGCAAAAGATTCAACATTAAAGCATTTCACTCCAGCGTCTAAAGCCAGGCGCATCTCTTGTGCGGATTTTCCTACTCCTGAAAATACCACGCGATTTGCCTGTCCGCCTGCGGCCAATACACGCGCTAACTCTCCACCAGAAACCGTATCAAAACCCGCTCCTAGCTTTGCAAATAGATTCAGCACACCCAAATTGCTATTGGCTTTTACGGCATAACAAATTTGCGCACGCCGTCCCACACAGGCCTGTGCATAAGCCTGATACGCTGCTGTGAGCGCCTCATGGGAATATACGTACAAAGGCGTTCCAAAACGCTCTACCAGCGTTTGAACCGGCACCTCTTCTGCATGCAGGATATTATTTCGGTAGTGAAAAACTGCTTGAGCATCAGACATAGTAGTAGCGTACAAAGCTCCCCATAAAACAACTTACACAATGATTAGTCTGCTTTCGAGGAAGGTAAAGAGGAAGTAGAGGATGCCGTAGGGGAAGCTACAGGAGAAAGCGCTTCAGGATCCGGAAAATGAATCGTAGGCGACTCAAAAAAGATCGGAGCCTCCATGACATTGACCGTCGGAGAACCTGGAGAATAATTTATCGTCTGCGGTAATACCGATGCAGGGCTGCCTTCTATATCCCGCAATCCAGGAGGCACATTCGTGCCCTCCTTTTGCGCAGTGGGTACAGCGACTTTCACCGGCATAGCAGGCAAATATAACGCTCCACGTTGCCCACATCCGCTTGAAAAAAAGCCCACCAGTATACAGAGCGTGGCTATCATTGCACTTTTTTGGGCAAGGGCAAGTTGCATATACATCCTAGGGTGTGTCTAAAATTGTTCAAAAGGGTCCATATTTGGGGGAGCAGGAGCGCAGGGACCGGAACTGTACTCTAGTACAGTGAGGATCCCGAGCACCGCACGACCCCGAAGATGGGGTTTTTGGGGCAATTTTAGACATGCCCTAGTACAGAATTCAAAACTAAATACGAGAGTCCAATGACCGATAAAGAATATTTAGATATTGCAGAGGCTACGCTCAATGCATTAGAAATCGCTATAGAACGCAACCATGCAGATATCGATTATGCCCGTACGGGCTCTATATTGACGCTAGAATTTGAAAATCGCACCAAAATCGTCATTAACTTACAACCCGCAATACAAGAGATTTGGGTCGCAGCGCAAAGCGGGGGATTTCATTATCGCTATCAAAAAGCACCCGCCTCCGCGCAATCTGCAGGAAGTTGGAGAAATACGCGCGATGGTAGCGAACTCTATGCATCTCTGTCGCGCTATGCCAGTGAGCAAGCTGGTGAAGTCATTACCCTTTCTGGCCCTACGGATCCTGCTTACTAAAAACCGGTTTAGTCTATTAGCGAGCAGAATCTGGATCTGGCAGCGGCACCTCGTGTTCCTGCGAGGCGGACGCCTCAGAAGAAGTCTGCGTCTGCGTAGAGGGCTCTGGAGCGACATGCGCTTGTGCGGATGCAGCTTCCGAATCCGATGGGGCTTTACCTTGTGCCTCTTCTTGCTGTTGTGGCGTCGCGGGGCCTCCAGATGCGGCTGTAGAATTCTCTTCAGACACGGCTACTTCATTTGAAGGCAGTGCCTGCCCTGAATTTTGCTGCGAATCTTGCTGACTCCCAATTTGGACTTGTACTGGAGGTTCTGGAGCATTCACATCAATTTTTTCAACAAAGCCGCGACCTGGCGTAAAGAGATCGTAATAAAGCTCTCCTTTGACCTCGACAATTCCTGGCGGCTTGGGCCATTGATACATCGGCACGCCGTCCAATGCATGACGCATATAGTTAATCCAGATCGGCAGCGCTAAGCCCCCTCCCGTTTCACGATCACCCAAACTCTTAGGTTGATCATAGCCCAGCCAAGCCACTGCCGTCACAGTAGGCTGAAAGCCCGCGAACCATGCATCATGAGAATCATTGGTCGTCCCTGTTTTGCCTGCTAAGTCACTACGGTTGAGGACTCTACTACGCGCACCCGTCCCGCGTTGTGCTACCGATTGCAGCAAGCTAGTCATAATGTACTCATTGCGCGCATCCAGCATCTGCGGCGCATTCTTACCGGCCACTAAAGGTTTCGCGCGAGAAAGTACCGTGCCATCCGCATCTGACACTTCGGCAATTAAATAAGGATTCACACCATAGCCGCCGTTGGCAAAAACAGAGTATGCACTCGCCATTTGCAATGGCGTGACCAAACCCGTACCTAAGGCCATTGATAAATACGGTGGCGTTTTATCAGGGTCAAAACCAAACTTCTGTGTAATATAGGTTTGCGCATATTGCGTACCGATATGCGCCAAGATGCGAATCGAAATTAAATTAATCGATTTCTCTAGCGCTTGACGCATGGTCACAGGCCCATGATATTGCGCATCATAATTTTTAGGTGACCACGCCTGCCCCCCTGTTTGCTCTGGGCTCAAATAAAAAGGCGCATCGTTAATCAGAGTTGCGGGTCCTATTCCTTTATTCAACGCAGCAGAATAAATAAACGGCTTAAAACTTGATCCAGGCTGACGCCAAGCTTGGGTGATATGGTTAAACTTGCTGTGATTGAAATCAAACCCGCCGACCAAAGCGTAAATAGCGCCATCTTGAGGCCGCATAGCAATCAACGCACTCTCTACCTGTGGCAGTTGCACGATTTCCCAGTTAAATTGCGCATTTTTACTGGATGAAGCACTGGCGTAATTACTAGCTGGGCTCAAAGAGGCACGACGAATACGAATCACCGCGCCAGGTCGGAGCTGCCGATTCTTAGATGCCGTGCTTTTTAAGGCCGAAGCGGCAAAACGCAAGCCCTGCCCACTGATTACGATCGTATCCCCATCCGGCATTTGCGCCTCTACGCGGCTAGGCTGCACAGAGGTCACGACGGCACTGAGATACTCCCCACTGCGAGGATGCGTGGACAACGTGTCTGCAATGGTCTGATCCAGGTCTTTTTCATTTTGCGGCAAGGTAATAAATGCCTCAGGTCCTCGATACCCGTGGCGGCGGTCATACTCTATGACCCCTTGACGCACCGCCAAATACGCTGCTTGCTGGTCCCTTGAATGAATCGTGGTAATCACATTCAAACCACGGGTATAAGCCTCTCTGCCATATAAGGTCACCATTTTTTGTCGCACCATTTCGGCTGCAAATTCTGCATGCACCTTGGAATCATCACCGTCTCCACGGAGGCGCAGATCTTCGTTTAATGCCGATTCATATTGACTATGCGTGATATAACGCAGCTCCAACATGCGCTTTAGAATATATTGCTGACGAATTTTGGCGCGCCTAGGATTCACAATAGGATTGTATGCAGAAGGAGCCTTCGGCAATCCTGCGAGCATCGCCGCTTGTGCCAGCGTAATATCCTGCAGATTTTTTCCGAAATACACCCGCGCAGCAGCAGCAAAACCATATGCACGCTGCCCCAGAAAAATCTGGTTCATATACAACTCAAAGATCTGATCTTTGCTCAAAACCGCTTCGATCTTATAAGCAAGCAGCATCTCGTAAAATTTACGCAGATAGGTTTTCTCGCTAGATAAAAAGAAATTACGCGCTACTTGCATCGTAATCGTACTAGCGCCTTGCGCCGCACCGCCATGCATAATATCTGTGAGCCCTGCGCGCAGAATCCCGATAAAGTCGACGCCTCCATGGTTATAGAAACGGTTATCTTCAATAGCCAGCACCGCATTCTTCATCACACTAGGAGTCGCTGACAGGCTCACCAGTTGCCGCCGCTCTTCACCAAATTCACCCATCAACACATGGTCGCTCGTATAAATGCGCAAAGGTACTTTGGGCTGATAGTCGGTCAGCGCTTCCAAAGAAGGCAGATTGCCCGCAACCACAATCATGATATACGCGAATAACAGCGCCACGATCACCGACATGGCCATTGCCATCCAACAGCCCCACACCAAAAGCCTGCGCACCAAAAAGCGCGGAGCTTTCTCCTGTACTTTGGCAGCAGATTTAGCAGAAGAGGAAGGTGTAGACCGGGAAGGCGGTTTAGAAGAAGTTGGAGCGGTCAAAGCAAGGCCCTATTCATCAATAGAAAAATAAACCTTGGATTATAGCGACCTCTTGTGACATAGCGCTCTGCCTTTTAGGACAATTAGCCTTAAGAATTTGCCTCCCATACAAAAGAGCCTCGAGTTTTTATTGATATATGCCTGAAATGCACACTTAGTATTTACAGCGACGCCATAGCGCACCCTACCCATTTGGTCTATTTTTTTCCAATCCCATTTTTTGCACAATGCCTTCACTTTAGACACCGTTTCGTCATTTCCATCACACCCTGTTTTGGAAATAGCAAAACAGAGGCTTTTAATGTTCATAAAAGAGGTGAGGTGATGTCCTATGCACTCAATCGTGTATTGCGCCAATATGTAATAGGAATAGATATACAGAATGGGGAAATACGGCTTGTCATACTCAGTCACAGATGGCGAAGCGCTAGTGCAGTACGCTTTGAATATGCCGCGCGATCCGCATTAATCGAAGGGGCTTATGAAGAAGGAGGATGGCTATCACCGTCGGATATCACACAAACCTTATACGGCTTATTACAGTGCGCAAAAGCAATCTGCCCAATAGAATTAAAACGCGCTGTGATGGCACTGCCAGCACATATGACATGGCTAGATGAAATCGACATACAAGCCACAGAGACTTCTCTGCCCTGCAATACACAGCCTGGATGGCTGAATACCCTAGAACCTTTGGTCTTAGCACAAGCGGAACAGGCGCTAGGGATCGCCCCTACCGAAATAGCTGCAGACTGGTTTACGGCAGATCCTACGCATCATCCTCATCGTGTGACGATGGTCGCCGCTCCTAAAAGCGCCGTTGAAGAACGTATGGAGTGTGCCGCACAGCTCGATATGCAATTGGTTGCGATCGACGGCGAAGCGCCAGCAGCCCTACGAGCTTGCCGATTTGCCGCAGCCCACGAGATACGCGCGCATAGTGCGTATATAGCGGTATGGCTCGGTGTTTCTGAGGTATATGCATATCTACTCTGCCCAAACCCCAGTTTGGAATCGGGTGAACGCATACACGCTCTACAAAGCGAAGATTCGACTAGCGACTCCAGCGAGCAAAATCCTAGTACCCATCTGTTAGAGCAACTTGGTTCCCATCATATTGCACGTGAAACTTGCTTTTTACGACAACACTTATCTGGCACGCTGCTTATTGATCGTTTGTATGCGCTCATGGATGCCGATACCCCTCAATATGTGTGGTTCGCAGGGGAAGCTGACGCATTTAACGCCTTAGAAGCAAGAGGATTTAATACCAAAGCAATTGGTCTAGCGCTCGGCTGCACCGCTAAACGCTTTGATCCAACACGCTACCAGTTATCCACAGAAAAAGGGCGGGATGTACACCATGCCAAAGACCCCTGCTTTGCCACCGCTTTCGGGCTAGCTTTACGAGGGGTATACGAATAATGCCTTTTTTAAGCATCCTTGCCTCTTCCGCCGCCAAAATAGGCAAAGCCATCTATCATGCTTGCGTAATATGCAAAAAACACGATGGCAACGCTCCCCCCTTCCAAACAGCGAGCCTTACACTATGCTCTCTCTGTAAAACTCTAATAGACCTCTTCCGCAAACCCGTAGCAAGGAATTCCTTTGCTGCCAGTACACTGGTACTTAATGTAAAAAAAAAGGGAGGAATAACACCGCTACGGGGTTGCGGAAGAGGTCTACTGTATGGTGTTTTAAAACGTATTCCTTTATTCCAAAGAAGCACTTTATTGCATCTGTTGATCCCCTATATAGGGGGGTTTAATTTAGTGCCTTATAGAACAAGGCGCGCGATACAGCGCCGATATAAACATAGTGTTGGCATAGCGATTGCAAGTAGCCTAGGCGCTGTAATGGCGGTTGTACTGCATTACGGCGCTTTACACACCATGTATCTGCGCACTCTGCAACGCGCTAAGCTTGAGCAGACCCTTGCGCATTTAAGATCACAAGTTGCGCTTAGCGCAAATCTCCAACACGCTGTCAAAGCGCAAGCAGAACGCACCGATCTCGCTCTGGCACTGACCGAGCAAATGCATAGCTTTTCAGAAATTTTGCAAGCCATTGCTGAAATAGAGCCTCTTGGCGTGCATTTGCAACGCATGCAATTTACGCCTACCACCACCACGATTGTTGGAACTGCGCGCACTCAGCGTACATTACGGGATTGGCTACGCCGTTTACAACGTAACCGCACTTTGCCTAAAGTCAGCATTACTCAGGTGCAACGCATACCCTCTACTACGATGCCCGCCTCTCCCCTCGAATCTGGGGATGTCCTCGCTCATGCGCCAATACGGCCGCCTTTGCCTGCCAACCCTTTTCAAAACCCTTTTTTAGATATCCAGGTCAGACCTAGTCAAACGCGAGCGAGCACCCATCCACCTACAGGTAACTCGAATGCAGGACTCGCATTTACTGTTCAGCTAGAAACTGCATTAAAAGGATCCTCCAAACAAGGGGAAGCACCTCACCCTTATTCTATAAAAGGGATTGATCCTCTTTTTCATTAAAGACCTTATTGGATCCCGCTATCTACGACCTGTTATGAAAATTTTCATACATAGCTTTGCCCAGCCACTGGAAAATTGGCCACCAACGCACCTACTGTGCCTCAGCATAAGCCTTGCTATATGCCTATTTGGACTATGCACTCATTGGATTCATCGATATCTACCCAACCCCACGCAAGCGAATGCCATATTGGCCGAACTGACGCAAAAAGTGGACACAGCCCAAAAAACCGTCGCCAACCTACCTACCCTCAAAAAACAGGTACAAACGCTCGAGGCTCAATACCGTACCGAAGAGCAGGCCTTAGAAGAAGCCAATCTATTGCACCATATCGAGCGCGAGGCTTCAGCAAATACCTTGCAACTAGATACTTTCGAGCCGCAGCCCGTAATCATGGACGCGCATGGCCCGGAGCGATCTGTACGCATACGCCTCAGCGGCATGTTTCAAAATATAGTGCGCTACGTCAAACAACTTGAAGAGAGCGACTTATCTATTGCTCCTATAGAAGCACAGCTGCATCTGCAAAACGGTATGCTTATTTTAGACAGCACATTACGCATAACGGGCCTGCAAAAGCCCCAAGCAATAGCGCTGAATCGCAATAGCCATCAAGCTCCATTACGCAATCTAGATACCCATAACGCATTACCTGCTGCATCTGCAGCACAGCCAGAAACCACACGCGCTAAACCTCTCTACAACCCGTTTAGCGATGAGACTAGGCATCTCCCCAAAACGCTCCCCATCTCCGTGACATCTACATTGCAAAGCTTTTCCTTAAAACTTCTAGGTCTATTTGATTCACCTACATCAGGTGCCATGCGTAAGGCCGCATGGATTCAAGCACCTAATAGCTCTATGTTGATATACGAAGGAGATTGCTTGGAGTGGCAACAGACAGAAGGCACGACCGTGGCATCAGTTAGCAAACAAGCATGTCGCCATTTATTCAGAACACCGCTTCTAGCAGGACAGGAATACCAAGAAGGCCATTTTCAAGAAAAGGTTTTGCATATCCGTCCACGTTCGATTTCTTTATTAAGTCCAGACGGTATACGGATACTGAATTTCGAGGAGGCAAAGTGATGCTACGCTTACATCATCTGTTTATACTCACCGCTTTACTCCCATACTCATGCTGGGGTATACAAAATGCGGCATCCAGCGACATACCAGCCCCCGCCACCAGGGCTACACCACACGCTCACCCTCTGGTGTCTCACTCCACGCAAAAGGTGGCAGATAAAAAAATCCTCAGCCTGAATAATGAGAAACTCTATCTACAGGCGCGCTCTGAGAGTGCATTAAACCCTCCTCCTTTAGAGCGTGCTACACCGCATACCGTGCAATCTGATAAACACCGCACACCAAACGCGCGATCCATACTCCCTCCCTTAATCAGCGCCCCTCCTCAAAAACTTCAAGATAAAGAAAAACGCAAAGAAAAGCAGCGAGCTCCCAGCTTTATAAAAAAACACACATCGCATATTGCCGCAAATGCCCCTATTAGCTTTGAATTCCAAAATGCGGACTTGCGCGATGTCCTGCAGGCATTTGCCACTTTTACCAATACCAATCTCATCATCAGTGATCAAATACAGGGCAAGGTCTCTCTCAAATTAGAAACTGTGCCCTGGCGCACAGCATTTGATATGTTGCTAGATACCCATGGGCTAGCAACACGCGAACGAGATGGAGTGCTATGGATTGCTCCAATAACGGATATAGTGCGTCAAGAACGACAACGCGTTGAGGCACAAACACAGGCCTTGGATGCAAGTCCGCTAACTACCTCGATTTTCGAGTTGCATTACCAGCGTGCAGAAGAGATGCGTGTGATATTAAACGGGCCAGGAGGAGAACGCTTTTTATCAAAGCGCGGTGTAGTCATAGCCGATTCCAGGACCAATCAACTCTTTGTCCTCGATAATGCTAAGCGTATCGAACACATTGAAACTTTACTTAAAGCGATGGATCGCCCCACACCACAGGTGTCGATCGAAGCGCGCATTGTGGAAGCAGAAGAAGGATTTTCGCGCAGCTTAGGAGCGCGTCTTTCTCTATTAAATCCAGCAGTCAATGCACCATCTGGGCCTAAAGAGGGCCAAAGCGATCAAAAAGGATTGGCATTCATCGCAGAAGGAAACCACACTCCCCTCTCTCATGCTTCACGCTTTCTCACCGCAGAAAAAAACACTTTCTATGATTTATCTGCTGCGGCCTTATCGGGGTTTAACCCTGCAAACATAGGCTTCACACTCTTTGGAGCGGGAGCTAGCCGTATCATTGCACTAGAATTAAGCATGCTAGAAGCCCGTGGACAAGGAAAAATTCTCTCCAGCCCACGGGTAGTGACGGCAGATCGCGTCAAAGCCATTATCGAACAGGGTACGGAATTGCCGTATCAAGCCAAAGTGGGAAATGGCGTATCGGGCGTACAGTTTCGCCGCGCAGGCCTCAAGTTGGAAGTAACCCCTCATATCATGCCTAACGGCTACGTTACATTAGAGGTCGATGTGGCCAAAGATAGCGTAGGTGCAGAAACACTCTCCGGTCCAGCCATTCACACCAAACACGTGCAAACCCAGGTCCATGTCGAAGACGCTGGCACGGTGGCTATAGGCGGCATCTTCACCCAAGATCGACACAGCGATACCGTGCGACTCCCCTGGCTAAGCCAACTTCCTATCGTTGGAGCACTTTTTCGCAGAAGTGTTCACAATAACCGCAAAAACGAATTACTGATCTTTCTCACTCCCCATATCATCACCCCCACCCGATTTTCCGCCCACCTTCCGCCCAGGTCCCTACACACGACACCAAGCATCTGATGTTCACGCGCCCAACACCTCTCTGCCTACTCTATATTTCGTTTAAACATTTATTGCTCTAGAATACTTATTTTTGTCTGCAAGGGCACGCCTTCTACCTATTCCCTCTTCGCATGTATTTATCATTTTAAACAGTGCATAAAAGCGCGCTGTCTTTTACCATCTTCTTTTTAAAGAAAGTGATGGTCTACAATATTAAATTCCATCGTCAACTTAAAATTATTTCTTCATTGAACACCTTAATTATCTATTTTCTATAGAAAACTCTCTCTAAGTGCGGTACTGTACAAGCTGCTTCAATGGATTTGCACAAAATGAGCTTTACCGAGTTATATGGAGCGTTTTTTCTAAGAGCCTGTTCAAACAGATTCTAATATCTTTCTGTGCGAATCTATTGTGGCATTTGGAATACATCGCCTTTTTTGGAGACAAACGATGAAAAAATTTATTACACTTTTTTTACTCTCCGCTAGCTCCATCGGCTTTCTTGCGGCTTGCCAAAAACCTGTACAAACAGTTGACTGGTACCGAGAGCACGATAAAGACCGCGAAGTCATGATCGCAAAATGCAATGCCAACCCTGGAGAATTAGCCGATGATCCCAACTGCATTAATGCCAAAAAAGCCAGCACTTTAATTGAAGACTTAAAACGCGGCACGAATGAGTTACGTGATAAAGTTGGCCATACAGGCTCGTAAGTAACCTCATTTGCACTACTCGTGCAAGTGCAGATACACCAGCGCTATACCATGACTGCGCTAAGCACTTCATGAGCTAAAAAAAGCAGCCTTCATTATGTGAGCGCTTTAAAAACGTTCATACAATGAAGGCTGTTTTATCTCTTAGTAAAATACGTAATATATTTTTTCAGCCGCTTTCCAATTCCAAGTATGGTTGCGACCTCCCTGCCTCCCATCCTCTGCATTTTAGGCCCCACCGCTTCTGGCAAAACAGCCACGGCCCTTGAATTGGCACGCCATATTCCGATTGAAATTATCAGCCTAGATTCTGCCCTCATATACCGAGGCATGGATATTGGAACGGCAAAACCGACTCTCGCAGAGCGTCAAGCCGTTTTGCATCATTTAATTGATATTAGGGATCCAGCACAAGCCTACTCGGCAGCGCAATTTTGCACGGATGCCTGGTCGCTTATTCATGCTATCCGCCATCGAGGTGCGATTCCTGTCCTAGTAGGAGGCACTATGCTCTACTATCGTGCGCTCACGCAGGGATTACATGACCTACCTACAGCAGATCCCACCATACGAGCCGCTATTGACGCAGAAGCACGCAAAGAAGGGTGGCCCGCCCTGCACCATAAACTCGCCCAATGCGACCCTATTACGGCACAACGCCTTGCTCCCAATGATGCACAACGTATCGGGCGAGCGCTAGAAATCTGGCGACTCACTGGGCACCCTTTGTCCACGTTATTAGAAGCGCCAAAACCTTCTGCCTCTTTGCACTCTCCGCTCTCAGCAGAGGCTGCATCCTCTCATTTTATCGCGCTCGCACTAGAACCCAGCGAACGCGCTAGCTGGCATCACAAAATTCAACAACGTTTTACTGCCATGCTAGAAGAGGGTTTTGTCGATGAAGTGAGACAACTGTCTCAGCGGGCTGATTTACACCCTGGCCTTCCTTCCATGCGTTGCGTAGGTTACCGGCAAATCTGGGCCTATTTAAAGGGAGATGTCTCATACGACACCATGTGCGACCAAGCATTAGCCGCTACACGGCAACTTGGCAAACGACAAATCACTTGGCTACGCGCTCTACAAACTCCCCATACCATTGATTGCAACGATATGCATGCACAAAGCAAAGCCGTTGAACTAGCCTTATCACTTTTAGAGATTAAAATAGAAAACAAAAATATTGAGAAATAACTAGGGTCATGGCCGTCTTGCTATATAAGCACTATGCCTTATGCTTTAAGATATATATAGGACAGGGAATATATATTTAGATTGAATTATATTATTCTTTAATTTCTATATTTCTCAATATTATGCATAGGGGAAGTCCGCTATGAGCTCTAACAATATCACAATAACAAATACAGGCCGTCAAACTGGAAACACTACACGCCTTATTCCGCAAATCCGCGGTCAGGGCCTCCACCATCTTTCTTCAAGCGAAAACGCTTTGGCAGCAAATAAAAATCCCATCATGGAGGATCATTCAGAATTAAGCCACAGTTCAGATTCTGATAGCCATACTGCTGCTTACATAGCAAGCGGAGTTTTTATCTCTTGCAACCTACTAGTATTTGGCATAATAGCCATTATCTTAGGCACCCATATTATCAATTATATTATCGTGCCGATATTTCTTGCACTCATAGTAATTTTATTTAGAGCGGTATACTCTAGCATCTAAGAATAGCGATAAATATCCCTATTCCCAATATAGATAAAAAAACAACGCAATAAAGACAGAGTAAAAGAGAGCAGATAATTATATTTTTCTCCCCTTTTCTCTTCTCTTTTTAACGGATAATGCCGCGCGTAGTCTGCTGTAAAAAGTGTAAAAATATCTGCACAGGTGATTGCTCAGGCAATATTTTTAAATCTTCTGCGAGTTTATTTTTCGCTTCTTCAAAAGATAAATGCGCACTATAGAGTGTGCGATATGCGCTTTGTAGAGAACTGATATCAGCTGAAGAAAATCCCCGACGACGCAATCCTTCCAAATTCAATCCATGGGGCTTTGCTTTTTCGCCTGCAGCGAGGATGAAAGGAGGAAGGTCTTTCACGGCAATAGAGCCGCCCCCCAAGATAGCATGCGCACCGACACGCACAAACTGATGCACGCCAGACATACCGCCTAAAATGGCCCAATCCCCCACTTGAACATGTCCCGCAATTTGCGCATTGCTAGAAAAGATCGTGTGATCCCCTACCACGCAATCGTGCGCAATATGCACATACCCCATGATCCAATTGTGGTCTCCAACGCGCGTTACGCCGGCATCTTGGATGGTGCCGGTATGGATCGTAGCAAACTCACGGATCGTATTATGGTTTCCAATATCTAGTCGGGTGGGTTCTCCAGCATATTTCTTGTCTTGTGGTGCGCCGCCTAGCGCTACAAAATGCGCAATACGATTATCGGTACCAAGGGTGGTATGCCCTTCAATGACGCTATGCGAGCCAATAGAAGTGTTTGCTCCGACGGTAACATGGGGGCCAATTACCGCATAAGGGCCAATTTCAACAGTTTCATGAATGCGTGCGCCAGGCTCAATCACTGCAGTAGGATGGATGCGTGTCATAGCATTTGCGCGAAAAAAGAGTGAATAAAATGATAAGGATAAAGCTCGCCTCCTTTTCTTCATCAAAAAGGAGGCGAAAATGGGTTGCGTGCCTGCCAAAGACAGATAAAGATTCCCGTCTGCGAGCCATGGTGATTCTCCCATAACCCGCGCTTTTGGTTGTTTATGAAACTATACACAAACATTAATACGGGGCCAACGCATTGCGTGCAAGAGTGTATTCTAGATTGACCTAGAGGGTATATATTTTAGTCTGATCCATAGCATTTAAGATGCTTTAGACTTTTTTTCTTTTCCTCGATCATTAGAGAAGCCTCCCACTACACACTAAAAAGTTTATAGGGTGCTTTTTGGGCCATTTTTCCAACGTACGGTAGCGGCAGCTACGCGCGCGCCAAAGAGACGAGCCGTTTCAAGATCTCCCGAATAAGGCGCTTCTTCAGGAGAAGCATCTCTAGGAGATTGTGCCAATACCCCCGTATAAGCACCTAAATAGTTTATCTCTTCTTTAGTAGAGGATTTTGCATTTGCAGGCAACATCCCTGTGCCGACCCAAACCATACCGTGCTGCATGGCTAGTGTGACGAAATAGCTGATCGTAGAAAATTTATCGCCATTGACGGAAGCAGAATTAGTAAATCCTGCTGCAATTTTATCTTTCCATTTTTGGGCAAACCAGGGTTTAGAGCTGGCATCTGCAAATTGTTTAAATTCTGCAGAAGCGCCTCCCATATAAGTAGGCGCTCCAAAGATCATCCCATCCGCTGTTTCCAGTTCTTCCCAGCTCATCGGCGTCATCTGCGTAACATCCATAAGTACGGCTATGACGCCAGTTTGTATTACCCCTTCATATACCGACTGAGCTAGCTTTTTAGTATGGCCGTAACCACTATGATAAACAATATAGAGTTTTGCTGACATAAAAATCTCCTTTTTATAGCATGCTGGGTTTAGAAAATACCTATTGTTTGAGTTTGTCGCTTGGCAGCCTCATCTATGTTTTTTTATTGCGACGTTGCTTTACTTCAATACAGTATTCTTAGTGTAACTCATAAGTATTTTTTATAAAAATATTCTTAGTAGATATTAGATTTATTGCCGATAATAAAAAATAAAAAATATAAAAATAAGATACTTAAATTAAGTCCACAAATTACTGATATTCATCTATCTTTTTAAGATTTCCCCTCATAAGAATTTTTGAGTTATTTTGAAAATATTCCATATTTTATACAAAATATTCTTTTTTTATTTATCTCGAGCATTATCTTACCTTTTTTGATATAAATTTTTGAGCAAGCTATTTTTTATAATAATCAAATAATTTGATTATTTGATGATATTTTTTTAGCTTATTCTTCAATTTTTAAACCTATATCTTGCATTTTGTTTCGATTTTTCTATACCGCCATTCCTCAAATTATCTCCTTTACAAATTGATGCAAAAAGCAAAATATATATATTGCGTCATAGAACAGATTCACTTTCTAGAAAAAAATTTACAGGGGGATGCCGTGCTCGAAGTAAAAGTGTCATCAATAAGTTCATGGACCAGCATGACAAATAATCGGCATTTATCTGAATTAGAGTCTGAATATAATATATTACCAAATAGACCTATACCTATCTGCGGCACTATTGAAGGCAAAAAAGACTCCCCTCAACATATTATGTTTATGGCCCCTGAGAATACGGGATTTCTCTTAGAAAAAGAATCATATTCCCCAAAAAATAAATATCGTGAAAACTTTATTTACAATCAAGAAGCCCCTGAAGATACATCATTTAATTTTGAAAGTGCATCCACTATTTTGGCGGATATATTTTTAGAAGATAATAAAATTTCTTTACTAAAATTAAAATCTACAACGCCTGAAAAAACAAAAGAATTATTATCTTTGGAAGCAGAGTTTTTTAGAGAATTAAAGAGATTTACAGGAAGACCACCTTATTTTCCTGCCGACATACTGTATATTACCTATGAAATGATGTTAGGTATTATTCGTATAAATATAGAATATATATTAGATGATGATCGCAGTAAATTATATGCAAATTTAGACAGTTTAGGCGAGAAAATTTTAACCGTGCAGGCTTCTAAAAAAGAAAAACCAGCTTCTTCAAAAAAGAATGCTCCATATGATGTCTATTTAAAAGTAAATAAAGATTTTAACTCTTCCGAATTTATTCTCTCAAACTTGGATCAAAAAAATAATATAGATAATATTACAAGGCCTGATTTTATTTTTGAAAAAATAAATAATAAATTTGATTTTAATAAAGATTCATTTAAAAAGTTATGGCCCTTTTTAAGAACGGCTCCGACCGGAAAACATATATTAACCGGGAAAGTATCGAATAACGAAGAAAAAGAGATGATTAACTTTACGTGGAAACGTAAAGCACATCTATCTGAAATTGAATTTGCACGAGAAGCATTAAACAAAATCTGGGAGCGCTCTGAATTTTTCTCAGATGAAGAGAGCCCATTTACAATAGATACATTTTCCGCAGAGAATATTGAAAAAATAGTACTTTCTCTAGTTGAAAAAAGCCCAGATGATCATAGTAAAAATTATTATCAAAATATTGCTTTAAATATGTATATTTAGAATATTTTGATACTATTAATTCACTTATGATTTATCAGTGCGCATAAAGAAAATGCCCGCCATGAAAATTATCCATGACGGGCATCGAAACACAATGGCAGAAGTATTGGCTAGGCAACATGAAAGTATCACGCTGCGCATCATTAAGCGTCCAATAATTAGGCGCCAAATACTTTGACAATATAGATTAACGTTTAGAGAATTGCTTCCTACGACGAGCCTTATGGCGTCCCATCTTTTTACGCTCTACGGCACGTGCATCGCGGGTTACAAAACCAGCTTGCGATAATGCGGGTTTGAGCAAGGCATCGTAGTCCATCAATGCACGAGTAATACCGTGGCGTACTGCGCCTGCCTGACCGGTTTCACCACCGCCATGTACGTTGACTTTAATATCAAAAGTAGTCGTGAAGTTGGTCAACTCAAGCGGTTGACGAACGATCATGCGGGATGTTTCACGCGCAAAATATTCGTCAACTGGTTTGCCATTGACCACAATGCGGCCTTCGCCTGCTTTCATAAAAACACGCGCTACCGCGCTTTTGCGGCGGCCTGTGCCATAGTTCCAATTACCAATCATATTTCAAGTCTCGTATATAAACGGGGAATCCGGTAGAGCGGATATTTTTTTAAGTATCTAAAGCGTCTGTCTATTTTTACAGATCCACTGCGACAGGTTGCTGTGCAGTATGGGGATGAGAATCGCCAGCATATACTTTCAGCTTTTTCAACATAGCATAGCCCAATGGACCTTTCGGAAGCATTCCTTTCACGGCATCTAGCAGTACTTGGCCAGGGAAGCGTTGCTGCTTTTTCCCGAAGGTGATTTCCTTAATACCGCCTGGATATCCGGAGTGGCGATAATATTTTTTATCGGTCATTTTTTTGCCTGTCACCGCAATGGCTTGCGCATTGACAACGACGACAAAATCCCCTGTATCGACGTGCGGGGTATATTCTGGCTTATGCTTGCCGCGCAGGCGAATAGCGATTTCACTAGCTAATCGACCTAAAATTTTGTCTTTAGCATCGACTAACAACCATTTATGGTCGACTTCGGCTGGTTTGGCAGAAAACGTTTTCATCATGATGCGTAATTTCTCGATCTTTATCAATTATGAAGAGCAGGCCCTAGGGTGTGTCTCCAATTGTTCAAAAGGGCCCATATTTGGGGGAGCAGGAGCACAGGGACCGGAACTGTACTTGAGTACAGTGAGGATTCCGAGCACCGCACGACCCAGAAGATGGGCTCTTTTGGGCAATTGGAGACACACCCTAGCCGCTCCAGGCCGCTCTACATAGAGCAGGCAGATTTTGACGGTATTTCGTCGAACAAAAGGCGAGGATTGTAAAGGAATTGCAGCGCAGCGTCAAAAACGAATTGCGTAAAGCGCAATAATGCTCAAAAATATGAGGAGAAAAAAGGAGATTGTGTGCGCATGAGCGCTAATGTATACGCAAGCTCTTTTTTCCAATCACCGCGTGCACTAGCTAATGCCTGCTGCGGAACATCGTCTAAATACACCTCAAGCGCCGCGTTAGAGAGTACCGAATAGGGCGGACGGCGTGCACACCTTAAGCCCCCATCAGAATAGACACAAAGCGGGCCAGACGCCTCTGGTATGCTGTTTTTACACGCTGCATCCTGACTATGCCTCATAGACACGGCACAAACATCAAGCGCTTGTTTTACCGCCTTATGCACCGCAAGCGCGCGTGCCTGCTTTACAATTTCGCAAGCAAATTCATACCAGCTAGCCTCCCCTGTTGCTGTTGCATGCAAAAGCAGATTCCGGAAATCGCCATTGCGGCGCTGCAGATGGGCTTTTGACAAAAGCATCCGCGTTAATAGCGCCAGTTGCCGCACAGAAGTGGGCGTTCCTCGTTGATCCGCTACTACACTAAGTGCTTCGCCACGCAGCGCTTTTTGCAAGATAGTCTGTACAAAATGAGCACCTTGTGTGCCATATAACCAGGCCGTGCGTACAATTAAGGCATCACATCCTGAAGCTTGAATATAGCGCTCGCCTAAAAGCTTGCTGCGTCCATATGCATTGACAGGAGACACTGGATCCGTTTCTTTGTAGGGCCGTATAGGCCCTATAGGCCTGCCATCGAATACATAATCGGTGGAATAATGCAATAAGAGCGCATTAATAGACCGTGCCGACTGCGCCAGCGCTTGCACTGCCGTACCGTTAATCTGATTAGCTAGCCCTTCTTCATACTCCGCACGCTCTACCGCGGTGTAGCCCGCTGCATTAATAATGATATGCGGACGCAAACGACAAACTGTGTCATACACACGATCCGCCTGCGTCAGATCCATCTCCTGGCGCCCAAGCGTAATGCATTCTAATGGACGCTCAAAGGGCATCGTCTCTGCTTCGTTTTCCCAACACCCCCACTGAGATAAAAGCTCGCTACCGAGCAATCCCGTTGAGCCGATCAAAAGAAAACGCATTACGTTTTTGTTGTCGTTTTTGCTATCGTTTTTGCTGTATTAAATCGCCCAAAACACCCGCAGTAGGTAGCGTAAAATGAACAGTAAAACATCGTTGTAAAAATTAATGAAAAAGACATTAATAATGTCAATATCAAAGCATCCGCACGCAACCAATGCAATACAAAAACCAAGGCTGTAGAGGTTAAAAACCCAAAACCTCCCCATAACAACGCATACACTAAAAAAGCGCCTTTATTGCGCCAACACGCTATAAAGCTAAAGAATAAAGCCTTATAAGGTGAAATACGTTGCCAAACAGTCAGAATCGGAGCAAACCAAAATAACATGGAAATGGGGATAAACAGTAATGCTGCCACTGCGGTAGACGTCAGCACGGCCGGCTGATGCGTGAGCCTTGCATGTTGTACTCGCCGGCCCCACACCATAAACTGCATCAATACGCCTCCGTCGATTAAATAAGCAATCGAAAGGACTATCCACGTGGCGCCTACATAGAGCACGCCCAGTATCAGAAGATGGTAGGCTACTTCCCAGCCATGCTTAGCAAAACCATCAAAAAGGACCAAAGGCGTTACTGATTCCCCTTCTTGCACCGCTCTGCTCGCCACCATAAAGCTCACCGACAGACCAGGGACAAAGAAAAGGGGGAGTAAAAAGCCAATCCACGGCGTTTTAAACAGCATGAGCATCAAAAAAATATACGCCAGAAAGATGGCTAAAAAGCTCAAAGGACGCTGGCTGAAAATACGAATACCTTGAATAAATTGATCCCAACCTGCTTTGGGAGAAAGAGAGTACAGATGCATGAAAAAAATGCCTAATGAAGGGGCTTAGAAAGCAAGCGCAAGTGCGCCATCAGTGACTGCGAAGCTGCTTCATCCCGACGTATCTGCAAAATACGTTCGAAATGACTAGGATCATGCGGCGCTAATAGGGCTGCTTCGCGTGGCTGATGTAAATCATAGAGACGAGAAATCCAAAAGCGCAAAGCTGCAGCACGCAGCATGCTGCTAAAGTGCTGTATTTCCACGCTTGAGAGAGGTCGCACGCTTTGATATGCACTCAACAAGGCGTGTAAGCGCGGCCAATCAAATTCACCAGACTCCAAATGGATACACCAATCATTGACGCATACCGCCAAATCAAAGAGCCAAGTATCATAACCGGCGAAATAGAAATCTAAAAAGCCCGTTAAAGTATCGCCACTGTGCGGCGATCCATTCGAGGTAAACAACACATTGTCACGAAATAAATCACAGTGGCATGGCCCTTGACCCAGCTCTGCATAGTGCGCAGAAGCAAAAAAGGCTTTTTGAAAACCTAATTCGTCATCTAAAAGCACATTTTGCGCCAAGGTCAAAAAAGGCCGCAGGCAAGGCGATGTCGCTATCCACCAATCCAGACTACGTAAATTAGGCTGACACAAGCTAAAATCGCGACCCGCCAAATGCAAGCGAGCGAGCATAGCACCGACCTGTGCGCAGTGATCCGGCGTTGGGGCAAGTTGTACATGCCCTTCGAGTTTAGTGGCTATTGCAGCAGGTTTACCGCGTAAACTCCCAAACAGGCGGCCATCCTTTTGAAGAACGGGCCGAGGTACTAGCACACCATGCTGCGATAGATGCAACATCCATTCGAGATAAAACGGCAATTCCTGCGCATTGAGCCGCTCAAAAATCGTCAATACATAGTTGGGCGTGAATCCGTCCTGATCCGGCTGTGAGCGTAGTCTATTTTCCTCTGAGGTCGTTTTAAACATCAAAAAAAAGTTACTATTTTCAATCCCCGCAGCAATACCGCGCATATGCACTAACTCACCTAGCGCATAGTCTTGTAGCCATGTTGCAAGTTCTTCTCTAGTAATTGCGGTAAAAACGGCCATGGCATAAAAAAGGAAGAAAAGTCATTTCAGGCGTCATTTGCAAGCGCCTTATCTATTTCATTCAGGGGCTTTAAGCCCCTGAATGTGATTTGTTAATAAGTCAGTGTCACAGAGGGGACCCCGCGTACCGATCTGTTCGGCATTTGGGTAGGATCCGTTGGCTCTGAGAGCTGATAACGCGTTCCCATACTCGAGCGCACTTCAATTTCTGAAGGCTGGCCTAATTCCCGATACTCGGTAATTTCATTACCCTTGACATCCTGATAATGAAAAGCAGGAGTACTAGAAATCGTATTTGGCACAGTCGATCGCACGACATTCTCAGACGCATGCCTCTTCTCTATATCCGAAACCCCCACGGAGTTTGATGCAGTCGGTGCAACAACAGCGGAGGAGGATATAGCCTTAGGCGCCATCCTCTGCGGTATATGTCGTCTGAGCGAACTTCCATCCGGATTGACCTGCTCAGCGCCTTGCTCATGCAAGGGGCACGCTTGCGTAGTAACCGCGCTCATTCCTAGGAATCCAGCAAATGCAAGTGATTTCCATATGCGGCTCATCTCTCACCTCTTGGATAAATAAATAAACACAACGATCTCCGCAAAGAGCCCATCTTAGGGGCCGTGAGGTGCTCGGGATCATCACCGTACTCAAGTACAGTTCCGGTCCCTGCGCTCCTGCTCCCCCAAATATGGACCCTTTGCGAAAATCGTGCACAGGTTCTAAGCAACAAAGGAGCTAGCGTTTTTCGTACGTCCTTTTATACCCCACATTACCCTATTGCCCCATTTTTAAATGGGTATAAATAGGTATTTTAGGTTTTTACCGTACACATCAGTTGGGCTTCGGCTACTACTTTATCTTCCACCTTCGCGCACGCAGAAAATTGCCAAATAGCACGCCGGTAGCGCTCAAAATTGACTTCTAAAATAAGCTGATCACCCGGTTCAACCGGTTTTTTAAAGCGAGCACCATCAATACCCACAAAATAATAGAGGCGCTCCTCTTCACTAGGTTCTTCGGAAAACGTCAGCAATGCAGCAGCTTGCGCCAAAGCTTCCAAAATAAGAACCCCAGGCATCACCGGACGATTCGGAAAATGACCCACGAAATAGGGTTCATTGATCGACACATTTTTCAGCGCCCGAATGCGTTTATGCGGCTCGAGCTCTAGCACGCGATCGACAAGCAAAATGGGATAGCGATGAGGAAGTAAAGAGAGAATTTTATGGATATCAAGGTCTATTTTTACGGCCTCGGATTGCACTGCATCAGTCTTCATATTGTTGATCTACGTAAGAGAAATCGGACTTCCCACTCTATCGAAATTTCTCAAAAGAGCCTTTCTTTGGGGCCTTCTATCCAAAATAGTCCTCTGAGAGCCTATTTAGTATCTCCCAAAAGGATTTCTATTTTTGCTGCGCTAACAAGTCACTTACCTGCGTCTCAAGTTGCTTAATATGCGTGCGTAAACGATCCAAATTGCGCACCACGGCGGCGCTACGCTGCCAAGCAGTATGTTCTACCGCAGGAAAAGCGCTGGTATACATCCCGGGCTTGAGCAGCGATTTTGAAACCCCTGATTTAGCCGTCACTACCACATGGTCGCCCAAGGTAAGATGGCCGGCTATACCCACTGCACCGCCTAACATACAATGACGGCCAATTACAGTACTCCCTGCAATGCCGGTACACGCTGCAATGACCGTATGCGCTCCAATATGGCAATTATGCGCAATTTGCACCAGGTTATCGATTTTGACGTCTTCTTCGATCACGGTATCGGCCATTGCACCGCGGTCAATCGTCGTGTTTGCGCCTACCTCCACTTGCACACCGATCTTTACGGCACCCACTTGTGGAATTTTAACCCACTCCCCCCTTTTCTCTCCAGCGACTTCCTGAAAATCAGGGGCAAAACCAAAACCATCGGCACCGATTACCGCGCCTGCATGGATAATCGTGCGTGCCCCGATGGTGCAACCCGCATAAATAGTGACGCGAGGATACAGTTGCACCTCTTGCTCAATATGCACGCCTTGCCCAATATAGGCATGTGCGCCAATACGCGCACGCGCACCAATCACTGAATGGGCTTCGATAACCGCATACGGACCAATACACGCATCTGGCGCAATCTGTGCCGAGGCATCGACTATCGCACTGGGGTGGATGCCTTTAAAAGTATTGGCACCTGCAGTAAGCTCGGACGCTTTTTTCGCAAACAGCGTAGCGGCACGCGCAAAGTACGCATAGGGCTTAGGGGTAATAATAAAAGCGCCATTTTGTGTCACTTCACCCTGCCCTGACTGCGCAGCCAATGCGGCAAAATCGCCTTCCGACAATACAATAGCACTCGCTTTCGTCGTCTTTAGCAAAGACTGATATTTGGGATTCGCTAAAAAAGAAAGCTGCCCCGAAACAGCAGTATCTAACGGCGCAATATGGCTCACACTGATTTGTGCATCTCCAATTATGCGCCCTCCGAAATGATCTACTAGCTGCTGCAAAGTAAACGCCATATTAAAAACTCTTCCTATATCTTTGATTACGCGTCACGCGCCAAAAGTTGCAGCACCTTATCGGTAATATCGATGCGTGGGTTCACATACACGGCCTCTTGAAGGACTAAATCCCAATGTTCACGCTCAGCGACCCTCACAATCGCTTGATTAGCCGACTCTAATACATTGGCAATTTCTTCATTGCGCCGGCGATTGAGATCTTCGCGAAACATGCGCTGTGCGGTCTGTACTTTTTCATCAAATTGCGAGAGCTCTTGCTGCGCTTTTGCCAGATCTAATCCAGCCAGTTTTCCACTTTTTTTGGTGAAGGCTTCAGAGAGCGTTTTAAGGCGTTGCTCCATTTTTTGAAGCTCCTGGCTTCTAGCAGCAAACTCGTGTTCTAGTTTCTCTTTGGCTTTTTTGGCCAAGACAGACTCTCTCAAAATACGGTCCGAATTGACGGCCGCAACACGGGTTTCCTGAGCATAAGCACAAGTACTCTGTAATGCAACGCAAGCCCCCCCTCCCCAAAGAAAGAGACCGAGTAATCCGGATATACCTGCTCGTCGAATCAATATAGGTAGCACATCAAACCTCTTGGAAAATGGTAATCAGTTTTCTAAAAAAGCGCGCATCCTCCATATTGGATATGCATTGTGCTATTGAGCACACACTAAAATGAGGTTCCCATTTGAAATTGAAACCTTTGATATAGGTCGCCCGTTTTCTTAACCAGCGGCAAACCCAAACTAAATTTGAGCGGCCCCACTGGCGAAATCCAGGTAATCCCTAAGCCATAAGAGGAACGAAGATCGGTCAATTGGATGCGCTGATCCTGTGCCCAAACATTTCCCGCATCCAAGAAGGTAAAGAAACGTAAAGTACGGTCATATCCTGTTCCTGGTAAGGGGAAAGTCAATTCCACGTTAGCAATCAACATCTTTGCCCCTCCTGGGAATGGCTCCACCAAGCCTCCTATAACAGGAGGTTGCGCAGGAGGTTGCGGGCCTACTGGAGGAATAGTTGACGGCGTGTTATCTCTAGGCCCCACCGATCCAGGCTGATAGCCACGTATCGAATTAATCCCTCCGGCAAAGTAATTTTTAAAGATCGGGAAAGATTTTCCATTCAGACCTCGCCCGTATCCCACTTGACCGTTCAGGCCCAACATGAGTCCTCGGGAAAAGGAAATATAATATTGCTGCGTTGCATCGAGTTTGTAATATTTTGTATCTCCAGCCGGGGTCCCTAATTCCGCATTCAAATAGGTATAGCCCCCACGGCTCGGTATTAGCACACTATCACGACCATCGCGCGACCAGGCCAACGTCAAAGGCACATTGCGGACCATATGCCCAAATTCCCCAATGTAGTCTTTATACATTTTGGGAATACGACCCTCATCATTTTTAAAACGATTTTGTTCAAGGCCTACACCGACAAATACGACATCTTCTTCAGAAAAAGGAATACCAAACTTGATATCTCCCCCTGCGCTCACGATCGTAAAATCGTTCGAACGTTGAAACAGTGGCTGCGAAGTACGGTAATACATATTGGTAATACGCTGTATCCCATCCATCGTAAAGTAGGGGTTCACATGGCTAAGACTGAACGTACGATAGGCTTTAGCCGTATTCACCTGAAACGCCAAACTCGAACCCGAGCCAAAGACGTTTTCCTGAGAAATGCCCGCCGATAAAACCACACGATCTGTAGAAGAAATACCGGCTCCTACCTGCATCGTTCCGGTCGGTTTTTCTGTCACTTTGACTTGAATATCGACTTGATCGTCCACCCCAGGCACAGGCGTAGTGCTAACGACTACTGCACTGAAATACCCTAAGTGATTGACGCGCTCTTCCGAACGCTTTAGGAGTCTACTATCAAACCAGGTACTTTCAAATTGGCGCATCTCGCGGCGAATCACGGCATCACGCGTGCGCGTATTGCCGACAATATCAATTTTGCGCACATAGACCCGACGCCCTGGCTCCACATGCATCGTCAGACTCACGGTGCGATTTTGTTCATCGAGCTTAGGCTGAGCCGTAATGCTCGCGAAAGCATATCCATACTCTCCCAACTTATTGGCAATAGCGTTGGTCGACGCACGTAAATCACTGGCAGAAAAACGCTGACCAGGTTGAATTTTGACTAGGGCTTTAAATTCTTCTAATTTACCTAAAGTATTCCCTGACCAATCGATCTGCGACAAGGTATAAATCTCACCTTCATGCAAGCCAATCGTCAGATACATATTTTTCTTATCAGGCGAAATTGCCACTTGCGTGGAATCTAATGTAAAGGCTAAATATCCGCGATTCAAATAATAGGAACGGATATTTTCTAAATCCCCAGTCAGTTTTTCTTTCGAATATAAATCGTTGCGTGTATACCAAGAGAACCAATTAGGGGTCGAAATTTGCATCTCATCAGCCAACTTGGCGGTACTGATTTTTTTATTGCCAATGAAATGGATTTGACGAATGCGCGCTCTGGGTCCTTCTTCGACAGCAAATAGGAGTGCAACGCGATTTCGATCAATGGGCGTTACCGTCGTTTTAATCTGCGCACTGTAGTAACCACGGCTTAGATACTGGCGTTTCAGTTCCTGCTCTGCTTTATCGACTAAGCTTTTGTCATAGTAATGCCCTTGCGCTAATCCCACTGCGCGCAAAGCGGGCATTAATTTCTCTTTACCAAAAATACGGATACCTGAAAAATCCACTGAGAAAATAACGGCACGCTCTTGCACCTGCACGACTAAAGTCTTGCCTTTACGCAACAGACGCACATCGCTAAAAAACCCCGTTGCATAGAGATCCCGCACAATTTGGCTAGATTGGGCTGGATCTATCCTATCGCCAGGCTTCACGGGCAAATAAGCAAATACCGTTCCAGGTTCTACACGTTGTAAACCTTCGAGGCGGATATCTTCAATAGTCCACACAGAGGCTGCAGACACGGGAGCCGCCGG
The DNA here is from genome assembly GCA_031963005.1 of Mycoavidus cysteinexigens. GTDB lineage: Bacteria > Pseudomonadota > Gammaproteobacteria > Burkholderiales > Burkholderiaceae > JASSUD01. The sequence goes on from JASSUL010000001.1 coordinate 63,740, forward strand.
TGCGGCCCCTGCTACACTGATCGTCTCGGCAAACAGCACGCTAAAAATAAGAGGCGTAGTCCCCAGCACACGTTTGAGATGTCTATTTTTTCGCACTGGCTGATGAGGTTTTTTGAGTGTCATATTGATTTTTGGCATAGCTTTAAAATAAAGCCTTAGAACCTGTTTTTAGAGGAAGTCATTGAAGACAAAACGCTAAAAGAAAGAGGCCGATGATATAACAGAAGACGCTTGCTGCAGCATAAGTACGCGCGCAACAATAAAAATGCCGGTCAAAACACGGCACTACGCTGCGCTACGCGCTCTCGCGCACATACGCGCGCATGCTGATCCACTTCCAATATGGCCTCTAGCGTATCTACAGCCTGTGGTATAGCGGACTCTAATACATCGCGCACGATAGAAACAATGGTGGTAAAGGGAATCTTTTTTTCTAAAAAAGCGGCTACCGCGATTTCATTTGCGGCATTGAGCGTCGTACTGGCACTGCCTCCCTGACGCAATGCTTGCCATGCTAGCGCTAGACAAGGAAACTGCTCAAGATTCACCGGCTCAAAATGCAAGCCACTCAGCGCGACAAGATCTAAAGGAGCGACACCAGATACCACACGCCGAGGATACGCTAATGCCTGGGCAATAGGCGTGCGCATATCAGGTCGACCCATTTGGGCTAAGATGGACCCATCGATATACGTCACCATCGAATGGATCACACTCTGCGGATGAATCAAGGCTTCGATGCGCTCGATAGGCACACCAAACAACCAATGCGCCTCGATCACTTCTAAGCCTTTATTCATCATCGTCGCCGAATCGACCGAAATCTTACGACCCATGACCCACTGAGGATGTGCGCAAGCCTGCTCAGGCGTGACGGTTTCGAGTAAGGCTAATGGAGTCTTACGAAAAGGTCCTCCCGAAGCCGTCAAAGTAATCTTTTCAATTCCAGGATGAAAGTAATGCGTATGATCTAAACATTGATAGATCGCATTATGCTCACTATCGATGGGCAGCAAAGTCGCATGATGCGCACGCACCGTTTCCATAAAGAGCGCCCCAGCCATCACCAGCGCTTCTTTATTGGCTAACACGATACGCTTACCCGAGCGCGCAGCCGCCAGCGTAGGCGCTAAACCTGCAGCGCCTACAATCGCCGCAACGACGGTATCGCAAGCGACATGCTCGGCAACTTCGATAAAACCCGCCTCTCCTGAGAGCACACGGGTCTTTGATCCTGCGAGATGTAAGCGCGTTTGCAATACGGTAGCGAGCGAAGCATCGCCCACTACCGCAAACACGGGATCAAAACGCAGACATTGCTCAAACAACCGCTCTATATTGGAATACGCTGTCAATGCAAAAACAGCAAACTGCTCTGGATGCAGCGCAACAATATCTAAAGTACTTTTCCCAATCGAGCCGGTTGCTCCCAGAATGGTTAAATGCCGGCGTGCAGCAACTTGGGAGGTGGTAAGCGCGTGCGCAGTGTGCATAAATTTTCAAGAAAGGGAAAATACGCGGTCTAAAAACACCCAAAAGACAAACAAAATAAGGGTACTGTGCCTAGCAATCAGTCAATACTCTCAGCGTCAATTAACTAGGCAAAAAAAACATCGCAAGCGGCAATACTAATAATAAGCCATCAATACGATCCAATATTCCACCATGCCCAGGCAAAATCACCCCAGAGTCTTTTACTCCGGCTTGACGCTTGAGCAAAGATTCAAATATATCTCCTACTATGCTCACAGCAACCCATAATGCAACAAATACCCCTGTCACCATCATGCCAAAACGCGCCGTATAAGCGCTAAAAATCGTAGGCACACGCACATCCCCAATAGGAAGCGCTTGGATTACCAGGATCGCCATAGCCCCCAATAGTGCCAATACCATTCCTCCTGCCACCCCTTCCCAGGTTTTTCCAGGGCTGATAGAAGGCGCTAGCTTACGCCTCCCCCAGCGTTTGCCTGCGAAATAGGCGCCGCTATCGGCCAACCACACCACAGCAAGCAAAGAGAGCAAAAATGCCACGCCATAGACACGCGCCGCTAACAAAGCATGCCAGGCGGATATCAATAAAATCACTCCACCGAATAATAAAAAGCGATGCCAAATGCCCTGTGTCAAAACCGGCTTACGTATCAATATATAGGGAATCGCGAGTACGGAAAAAAACAGGGCTGCCCGATAAAAGCCAGCAATCCGTTTTTGATCAAAATGCAAGGGCTTATCGATGGAAAACAAGCCCATATCCAATGCACTGAGCACCAAAATCGCCGCCACTCCTGCGGCATAGAACCATGCCCCCCTGTGTGCAGAGAGACCCGCAAGCCGCCCCCACTCCCAAGCGGCGATGACCATCACCCCCGCACAGAGCAAGGCAAAACACCATGTTGGCGCAAAAAAGAGAATCGGCAAGCAAAATGCAAACAAGCCTAAGGCAGTCAGAACCCGAGTTTTGAACATAAAAAGGTATAGATAGCAGCGCCTAGCGCTTTTTTGAATAGCCACAAGAAAGCCCAAAGAACCTTCTTATAAAAGCACAACATGCGTCTGAATAAAAGAAAAGCGCACAGCCTACCGGGCTAGAACGCTGAAGTCAAAGCCCTTTCTAAAGATACTGCAAAAACCCCCAGCAATCTCCCGTTTTTATTTTCTTAGCCCCTATCCCTTTGATAGCTCCCTTTTGGCGAAGTAATCCATTGCGCCGGCCTTGCTAAAATGACAAGTCAATTCGTATCAAGCATGTATTTCAACATATATCAGTCTCTTTCCATTTTGATGAATTCTGGGCGTGTGCAACTGAAATGCGAATTTAATTGGGCAAATAAGGCGAGCACACCACCGAGCATTTCTTCACGTGCTTCAATAATGATCCGGCTTCCTCTTCGTTTGACCAGTAGTTCTGTTTCTGGCGGAAAAGCTATTTCTGCAGGAATGCAGACGGCTTGGGAGTTTTCGGCCTGAAACTGGCGAGTAGAAAAAGTAGTCATGACGATCTCCTTTTAAGGAATAACGTTATTCCTTACTACTATATCCCAATGTCTTTTGGTACTCTAAGCATTAATGAGCCAGGGCGATCGCGCCATAGCCTTGCAAACATTTCACTGCGCGCCATGTTAGTTTGCAATCTGTTATCTGTACGCGAAAAAATGTAGCCTGAAAACTTCAATGTCGGTAATAGGCACATTGCTATAACGGTATATTCCAAGATCAAACCTAGGTTTTAGTATCATTTGGAAAACATCCCTCCACAATCCCCTCTCAAAAGCTATAATCTGCACTTTAACCTTCTTGTAATGCGCGTAAGCACTGACAAATACGATATATAAAAAGAAGCGCTACGCACTTATTTTACTTCCGCACCTTTCCTGATACTTTCCTGTCCTATGTCCTCTAAAAAGGTCTATATCAAAACTTTCGGCTGCCAAATGAATGAGTATGACTCAGACAAAATGGTCGATGTTTTGCACGCCGCTGAAGGCTTTACCAAAACGGATTCGCCTGAGCTAGCCGATGTGATTTTGTTTAATACCTGCTCGATACGCGAGAAAGCGCAAGAGAAGGTTTTTTCTGATTTAGGGCGCGTACGTGCGCTGAAAGCGGATAAGCCGGATTTAGTGATTGGGGTTGGGGGATGCGTTGCCAGCCAAGAAGGGGACGCCATTATTGGTAGAGCTCCGTATGTCGATGTGGTTTTTGGGCCGCAAACGCTGCATCGGCTGCCTGAATTGATTAAGGCACGTCGTGCGACAGGCCGCCCGCAGATCGATATTTCCTTCCCTGAGATCGAAAAGTTTGATCACCTGCCGCCTGCACGCACTGAAGGCGCTACGGCTTTTGTTTCCATTATGGAAGGATGCAGTAAATACTGCAGCTATTGTGTGGTGCCCTATACGCGCGGCGAAGAATTTTCGCGACCGCTAGTGGATGTACTGACTGAAATTGCGGGCCTCGCACGGCAAGGGGTGCGTGAAATTACGTTGCTGGGGCAAAATGTTAATGCGTATCGGAGCCTCCAGCCTTCTTTAGACTCCCTCGCACCGCATGCTTTGGAAGAAACGCTAGAGGCAGAGACGGAAGCCGACTTTACCACGCTTATCGAATATATTGCCGCCATCCCTGGGATTGAGCGCATCCGCTTCACCACCTCGCATCCTAAAGAATTTACGACACGCCTCATTCATTGCTACGCACATACGCCTAAATTGGTCGACCACCTGCATCTTCCTGTCCAGCATGGCTCGGATCGGATTCTCTCTGCGATGAAGCGGGGCTATACTATTCTGGAATACAAATCGATTATTCGTCAGTTACGGGCTATTCGTCCTAATATTAGCCTTTCGACCGATTTTATCGTTGGCTTTCCAGGGGAAACCGATGAAGACTTTGAAAAATTGATGGCCTTAGTCGAAGAGTTGCAATTTGATGCGAGCTTTTCATTTATTTATAGCCCTCGACCAGGCACACCGGCTGCGGCCTTATCGGATGATACCCCGCAAGCGGTAAAGCTTGCGCGATTACAACGCTTGCAAGCGGCTATTGATGCCAATGAGCAAAAAATCAGCGCGAATATGGTCGGAAAGGAACTGTCTGTCTTAGTAGAAGGCCCTTCTCGAAAAAATCCTGAAGAATTATGCGGGCGCACAGAAAATAACCGTGTCGTCAATTTTCCCGCATCCGCTGATGAGCATACCCGACTCGTGGGACAATTGATTATGGTACGCATAGACCATGCGTACCGGCATTCATTAGGTGGAGTACGTATCTCCTCCTCGCGCGTACAGTGAGACCCCATACGATAGTTCGCACACGATGTTGTGCGCCTTCTGCTAATTCGCATACTCTTTAACGCTATTTATGGCTTCCCATCTGACTCTTGATATACAGGGCCCTGCGAGACGCTTTTTTGCGCACCGCGCTTTATTGCGCCGCAGGACCATAAAGCACTGGATCGATACCGCACTCTTTGGCTCTGCGCAAATTACCGTACGCTTTGTAGGTCGACAAGAAGGGCTTGCACTCAATCACCAGTATCGTGGCAAACCTTATGCTACAAATGTGCTGAGCTTTAGCTATGATGAGGGCGCTGAACTCCCCACCTCTGCCGTGCGTACCAGGAAACACCCAAACACGCCGGTATCCCCTACTTTCTTGGTCAATTCAGCAATACAGAGTGAAATACAGAGCAAAATACAGGGCGATATTGTCTTATGCTGCCCCGTGATTGAAAAAGAAGCCAAGGAACAAAATAAAACCTTAGAAGCACATTACGCTCATCTGATTATGCATGGTGTACTCCATTTACAAGGGTACGATCATCAAAATGAGGATGAAGCCGAGGTTATGGAAGCGCTTGAAACCCGTTTACTCGCTCAGCTGGGCTTTGGACCCGTGTATTAACTAGTAGGGATTCCGATGGACAGATTCTTGCTACCCACTCTTGAAAATGGTTTAAAACAGCCCCATTTTTGTTGCTCTATGCACAGAGTGTGTCTGCAATAGTTCAAAAGGGCCCATATTTCGGGGAGCAGGAGCGCAGGGACCGAAACTGTACTTTTGTACAGTGAGGATCCCGAGCACCGCACCGCATTTGCTCCCATACGCGAAGATGGGTTCTTTTGGGCAATTGCAGACACACGCTACCTAGTGCTGCCCTCTTTTTTCCTTTATATGAAAGATCCTCACCCTAAACGCTCCTCCACCCGATCCCCTGACAAACCACGCTCCTTGCTGGAGCGGCTCACGCACTTTATTTCTCCCGAGCCGGAGTCTTGCAGTGAGTTACTCGAAATTTTGCAAGATGCGCACGCGCGAAAGCTCATTGAGGCAGATTCACTGTCTATGATCGAAGGCATCTTTCAAATGAAGAGCTTATGTGCGCGAGACATTATGGTGCCTCGCTCTCAAATCAGCGCGATCTCGATTACGCAAAGCCCAGAGAGTTTTATTCCCTTTTTAATAGAGAAAGCACATTCCCGCTACCCCGTATACGAAGGCAATCGGGATAATGTGATTGGTATTTTGCTCACCAAAGATGTGCTACGTTTTTATGCGCAGGAAGATTTCGATATCCGTGGAATGCTACGCCCGGCTATTTTTATTCCCGAATCCAAGCACCTCAACGCCTTATTGCGCGATTTTTTAGCCAACCAAAATCATATGGCCATGGTCGTTGATGAGTATGGCGGGATCGCAGGGCTCATTACCATTGAAGATGTACTCGAGCAAATCGTCGGGGATATTGAAGATGAATATGATTTTGATGAAGAAGCCGACAATATCCTTGCGGTGCCTGATGGCAGTTATCGAATACGCGCGCTCACAGAAATTGAACAATTTAATGAGGCTTTTCATACCCATTACCGAGACGATGAGGCAGATACCCTTGGCGGGCTCATTATCCAATCTATCGGACGGGTACCCCATCGAGGCGAAAAAATTACCCTCGAAAATCATACTTTTGAAGTTTTACGCAGTGATGCGCGGCAAATTCACGTGCTCCGCTTACGCTTAAATACGGCCAAAGACACTCCGGCTGTGCGCCTCAACGCTCCTGCTATGCACTCTACCTCTGATGAGTGAGAGAGATTTACGCTCCACTCAGGACACAAGGCCCCTACTTAAAGCCGGTATTGATGCGCAAAGCCTGAGCATCGCTTCAGGCTTCTTTTTGCGCATACGCTTTTGGGAGTCGCCTGCTTATGCAAAATATGCGGGCGCTTTGCTAGCGTTCCTGTTGGGGGGAGCGCACACCCTTACTTTTGCCCCTACTCCACAGGGTGGCTGGCTCGCACTGCTGACCCTTTCTGCCTTTTTTATCCTGCTGATCCGCACTTCTACCGCAAAAGTGGCAGCTTGGTGCGGTTTTGCTTTTGGTCTAGGCCATTTTGGCAGTGGTTTGGGTTGGCTCATCGTCAGCCCATACGTGTATGGCGGTTTATCTCTGCCACTTTCTGTCCTGCTCATTGCGCTGTGTGTTCTCTATCTGAGCCTCTATCCGGCATTAGCAAGTTGGGCATGGCACAGGACGCTGCCCGCACAAAAATGGCATAGCCGCGCCTTGAGTTGGCAAAGCAGTATCGGTTTTGCCTGCCTATGGACGCTTAGTGAATGGCTACGCGGCACCCTGTTGACGGGCTTTCCCTGGTTAGTCAGCGGTTACACGCAAGTTGATGGACCTTTGAAAGGCTTTGCTAGCCTGATTGGCGTATACGGAATCAGCGGACTGTTAGCTTGGGTCGCGGCGCTCCTTGCACAAGCGACGATCCTCTATAGAGCAAAATCCGCTCATGCCCCTACGCGTATTGGGGTGCGACTGCTTATCTGCATAGGATGTATCGGCACTGCGATGGCTTGTACCCATCTACGCTGGACCATCCCGCAAGGTACTCCACTCAAAATACGCTTGTTGCAAGGCAATATCCCGCAAAGCATGAAGATCAGCGCATCGAATATAGAGGGCATGCTCGCGCTCTACCAAAAACTGATTACTCAAGCCCCTGCAGATTTAATCCTAACGCCAGAAACCGCTGCCCCTCTTCCCATTCATCAATTGCCCGATCTATTTGCTCGCGCAATACGGCAGTTTTCCGATCAAACAGGCTCTTTTGTCGCATTAGGCGCGATTGGTCAAACCACTTCGTCTATTGAAGATCCGCACTTCTACTGGACAAACAGTGTATTTGGGATTGCCCCAAACAATCTAGCCATTACAAGCTATAACAAACGGCATCTTGTCCCATTTGGAGAATATACTCCGTGGGGATTCGCCCAAATCATGGAATATTTACAGCTTCCTTTAGCCAGTTTTATGCGCGGCGCGCTCCAGCAAGCGGATTTCAAAGTGCGCGATCAAATCATCGCCGCAGGTATTTGCTATGAGGATATTTTCGGTGAAGAACTGGCTCGCACATTGCGCCATGGACGCCCTGCTGCAAATATCATCATCAATGCTACAAATTTAGGCTGGTTTGGCGATACCATTGCCCTCGCGCAACACCTTCAAATAGCCCAAATGCGCGCACTAGAAACCGGACGCCCTATGCTGAGCGCGGCAAATACGGGAATTACCGCCGCAATTGACCCACAAGGTAAAGTGATTGCAGCGCTCCCCCCGTTTACGACCGGCAGCTTGGAAGTCACACTCCAAGGCCAAACAGGGAAAACACCGTATATTCTCTACGGTAATATCCCTGTGCTCATAGTATGCTTGGGCGGATTGGTATGGATGGTATTCTCTGCCTTATTGGCATCACGCCCCCGTAAAACCTTGTAACGGTACGACTAACATCTACTCCGATTCAAAAGTACGCACTTTAAATTAGCTGCTTTTATCGCACGTTTCTCCATTCACTCTGTCATGCTGACCTTTCAAAATCTCCTTCTCACTCTTCAAAATTATTGGGCACAACAAGGGTGTGCACTTCTACAGCCTTACGATATGGCAGTGGGAGCAGGTACTTCTCATCCTGCTACTTTTCTCCGTGCGATTGGGCCAGAACCTTGGCGAGCAGCTTATGTGCAGCCCTCAAGACGTCCTAAAGATGGTCGAGGCGGCAATAACCCCAATCGCCTGCAGCACTATTATCAATATCAAGTTGTCCTCAAACCCGCACCAGAAAATATTCTCGACCTCTATCTAGGCTCTCTCAAAGCGCTGGGCTTAGATTTGCGCGAAAATGACGTGCGCTTTGTCGAAGACGATTGGGAAAACCCAACTCTAGGTGCATGGGGTTTAGGGTGGGAAGTCTGGCTCAATGGGATGGAAGTCACGCAATTTACCTATTTCCAGCAAGTGGGAGGGTTAAATTGTAAGCCGGTTCTGGGCGAAATCACCTATGGCCTTGAACGGCTGTCGATGGCTTTGCAAAAAGTCAACAGCGTGTATGACATGATATGGAACGAATGGGAGCATGCTCCTACTTTGTCGACCCCTTCCTTGACGGCACACGAAGGAAACGAACAAAGCACCTCCTCAAATGCTTCCTCGTATAAGCTGACTTATGGCGACGTCTTTCACCAAAATGAGGTGGAGCAATCGGCTTATAATTTTGATTATGCCAACGTAGCGGCGCTTTTCGCTGCATTTAATCACTATGAAAGCGAAGCACAGCGGCTCATGGGCCTTGCCTTAGTTTTACCCGCCTATGAAATGATTCTCCAAGCCGGACATACCTTTAATCTCTTAGATGCACGCAATGCCATTTCCGTGACAGAACGCGCTAACTATATTGGGCGCATCCGTACCCTATCACGGCAAGTCGCACAAGCCTATTACGATGCCCGCGAGCAGCTGGGTTTCCCTATGTTACGTGGACACTCCGGTGGCCACTCCGCTCACCCATCAGGGTTAGCAACGGCACTGTAAGTTATGCCTTCGTAGGTTGGGGTGACGAAGGAACCCCAACCTTAGCCCAGAGAGGATACCAACATAACTACCACTGCAAATATCAGCCCAATTGCCACCGCAAACACGTTGGGGTTCGTGCCTCACCCCAACCTACGCAGGCTAATGGCTGTGGCGCATCGCTTTTTGCGCGCTTTTTATTGCTTTTTATACGCTTTTTATCGTTCTTTACCCTCTTTCCTCAAAATTCCTGTTCTTTGATAGAGCTTCTTCTATGACTCCTGCTACAGCGCCTTTACTTATCGAATTGCTGACCGAAGAGTTGCCACCTAAAACTTTACTACGCCTCTCTGACACCTTTGCCAGCATCCTCACTCAACGCCTAGCAGAGCTCGATCTTATTGAAGGTAGCCAGTGCTATACCCCCTACGCGACTCCGCGCCGTCTGGCGGTACTCATTGAAAACGTGCGCTATCAGGCACCGGATCAGCACGTGCGCGAAAAAATTATGCCCGTCTCCATTGCGCTTGATGCCCATGGACATCCCACTACGGCATTAACGAAAAAACTAGCGGCATTAGGGCTTTCAGAAATAGCCATTGAAAGCCTAGAGCGTGCAGGGCATGGGCCCCAAGAGATGTTTTTCTTTACGCACAGACGACCCGGTCAGGCATTAGCCCATAGTCTACAAAGCGCTTGTGAAAATACGCTCGCTCAATTACCGATTGCGAAAAAAATGAGCTATCAACGCACGGACGGCGGCACCATACAATTTGTACGGCCTGCGCACCGCTTAGTCGCGTTGTGGGGATCCGAAGTTATGCCTATACAATTATTAGGCTTATCAGCAAACCGCATCACCATGGGGCATCGCTTCTTATCTGAGGATAGCATTACTCTGCAGCATGCCACGCAATATGCTCCCCTACTGCAAGAAATCGGCCATGTTATCGCCAGCTACTCAGAACGCCGTGAGCGCATTCACCAGCAGCTCTTAGCCGCAGCTGGAGACGATCAAGTGATCTTGCCTGATGCGCTCTTGGACGAGGTCACTAGTCTTGTAGAATGGCCCACCGTCTATACCTGCCAGTTTGATCCTGATTTTTTATGCATTCCGCCAGAGTGCTTAATTTTGACGATGCAAACGCATCAAAAATACTTTGCGCTCACCGATACAAAAGGGCAATTACAACCCCGCTTTCTAGTCGTCTCCAATATCAGCACCCCTCATCCTGAAAACATTATTGAAGGCAATGAACGCGTTATACGTCCTCGCTTAGCAGACGCACGCTTTTTCTTTGAACAGGATCAAAAAATACCGCTGGCAGACTACATGCCACGCCTGGCAAACGTGCTGTATCACCATAAGCTCGGGTCGCAATTAATGCGTAGCGCACGCTTAGAGAATATCGCAGCAGAAATTGCAAGCGCATTAGGTGTAGATTCTGCCCAGGCTGGGCGTGCAGCTTGGCTTGCTAAAGCGGATCTTACTACCGCCATGGTGGGTGAATTCCCAGAACTACAAGGCACTATGGGCCAGTACTATGCACAACATAGTGGGGAATCCGAACCGATCACCCGTGCATGCTTTGAGCATTATCAGCCACGCTTTTCAGGAGATGCACTGCCATCGCCCGGCATCAGCACCGCCGTGGCGCTAGCCGACAAGCTCGAGATTTTGATGAGTATGTGGAGCATTGGCATCATCCCGACCGGAGAAAAAGATCCGTTTGCACTGCGCCGCCAAGCGCTTGGTATATTGCGTATTATCATCGAGCAGCATTTAGATTTAAACTTAGAACCCTTACTGCGCTTTTGCTTTGCGCAACTTACAGTCTCAGGCGCAATAGAGCCCACACTGGCATACACGGTATCGATGCCTGCGGCTCAAAACGCGACAGGCGCATTGCCCGTATCTTCTGCGGCCCCTCTTCCTGCAGATACGCCAGACCCCACTCCTGCGGTATTACTCTTTTTCTTGGAACGTCTGCGCGTTATGTTGCGCGACCAAGGCCATACGACACAAGCTATTGATGCGGTTTTCGCCAAAATCAGATGGGTCCAAGCGGATACAGTAGCAAATACAATCGAAGCAAGGCCAGAGAACCAGGATCCAGCGCAGCAAAACACCGCCATCGAAGGATTACCTTGCACCGATTTGTTAGCGCGATTGAAAGCGGTTCAAGCATTTAGTGCACTCCCCCAAGCGCTCGCTCTGGCTGCAGCAAATAAACGGATTACGAATATCCTCAAAAAATCCCCTAACACCGCCGCCGCCGTACAAACCACCCTATTAGAGTTACCGGCAGAACGCGCACTCTTTGAGCAGCTCAACGCGCTCATCCCTCAAGCCGCTGCGCATATCGATGCCCGTCGCTATACCGAAGCGCTTTTGGTTTGGACACCACTGCATGCCCCAGTGGATGCTTTCTTTGATACAGTACATATTCAGGTAGAGAATGCTGCATTACGCGCTAATCGGCTTGCTCTATTAACGCTCTTACATGAGAATATGAATGCGGTTGCAGAACTGGCAAAGCTTGCGCAATAAGGCAGCCTATTTTTTTATGTAGTTTTCACACGCCCTTTATATCCTGTCCTCTGTATGAGTGCCTCAAAAAAACTGATAATCCTTGATCGAGATGGTGTCATCAATTTTGATTCTGCTTCGTTTATTCGTGCTCCTGAGGAATGGATTCCCATCCCTAAAAGCTTAGAAGCGATCGCCCAACTGAATCAGGCAGGGTATCGAGTGGCGGTTGCAACCAATCAATCTGGATTAGGCCGGGGTTTTTTTGATATCGCCACACTTAATGCGATCCATACCAAAATGCACCGTGCAGCGGCTGCAGTTGGTGCGCGCATCGATGCCATTTTCTTCTGCCCACATACTGGACAAGATAATTGCCAGTGCCGCAAACCCAAGCCCGGGTTGCTCAATATGATCCTCGAGCGCTTCGATATTGAACCTACATTAGCGGCCCATATCCCTTTTGTGGGTGATGCGTTACGTGATCTAGAGGCAGCCACTGCCGCAGGCATTACACCGCACCTCGTGCTCACAGGCAAAGGCATGCTGACTCAAAAAGCACCAAACTTGCCTGCAAATGTCACCATTCATAATGACTTATTTGCTTTTGCATTACATATATTAGGAAATACGAAAAATAATATGAACCAAAATAGTTTAAAAAACACGAATAAAATATAAAAATAGCATCGGATTTTCATACAACAAAGTATGAAATTGAAATCTCCACTAGCTTCTTATTAAAAGCGCGGTCATCTCTGCGCCTTAATTTCCCCACGTTGATTCCCTCGTTTTTACTCTTGCGTTCTTATTCTCTGGTTCTTATTCCCTGGTTTTTATTCTCTTTTTCTTAGGTTAACCCCTGGTTTACTAAGATTTATCTATGAAATTCAGGCATTGACACCAATACCATCTCTATGGCTTCTTATATCCTACGTTCTTCTGGGGGTTGAACAGAGATTATATTTTTTAACCCACTTTCTGGCTGTAGTGTATTAATAAATACGCTCTAAATAAATAGTGAAAAGTGGTTAGAAACAATAACCTCTTTTTAAGAAGACACTTTAAAAACACTAATGAAGGATTTCACGGTGCGCTCCTCCGTAAGCTCCCCCGCTATCTTGCGGGGATTTTTTTCCAAATATTATTTCAAAGCTTTAGTTTTCACGGAGAGAAATATGTTGTCCTTTTCTCTAAATCACATTGTTCATGGATTTATAGCCTTCTCACAAGAGTATGACTATGCTGTAAACCATCTCCGTGAGTGTGAGCCAGAAGAAGAACTATTAACACTCTCTGGTACCGAACAACCTCAAACAGAGTCTGAAAAACCACAGGGGGCAGATATATCACGGGCAGCCTAACCCTCAATCATTAAAATATGCTGACCAATAAGGGGGAGATTACTTTTAAAGACTGATCAAACCCTTCTTACTCTTAAAGAGCTCCCTTTATATCGATAGGTGGCTCTTTTTTTATGCCTGGTTTGTCGGCGATAGTCGGAATAGCACGGAGAATGTCCTGCGCTAAACGCGCAATCAATTGCTGGTGTGCTAACACCATGGCGGAATAGCCGGGTTGTGTAAATGTTTGCGTAAGATCGCTACTCCCCTTTATTTGATGACGGGTAAAAGGGGGAAGTCCCTCAGAAGCCGCCCAAGATAATTGCCAAACGGCACGCATCGAGGCATACCCAGGAGCGTGGCCAGATTGACTCAGCGCAGAACTAAAGCGCTGGATCTTTACGCTAAGTCGATATACAGGTTGTTGGCTAGGCTGAGGAGACATTAAAGTGGATTTGCGTAGCACATCATCTGGATCGACACATACCGTACCGCTTTGCACACCGTTTAAGGCCTGTATCAATGCCATAGATATTTCATTTTGCAGTGACGCCGCCCAGCGCGCACGCTCTTTGAGCACAACTTCACCGGGGGCATAAGTCAGCACGATTTGCGGCCGGGCAACTTGCGCGGGGACTTCTACAGAGACCAGCTCGATATCCGCAGCAGCTGGCTTTATATCCTTATGTGCAGGGATAACCGTTTGCTCCGCTGCATGGCAATATTCCAGTTTAGGCTCAGAGGATAGCGTATAAAAATGTGTAGGGGGGCTCGCTATACAAGCCCCTAGGCTAGTGCATAGCCCCATGGCAAATAAGGTTAAAAGAAATTGGGTCATTGCGTAGTTTCTTCCCGTGCTTGGCCACGTAACAACGCTTCAGGATGGCGCGCCAGATAGTCTGTCAGGGTATTCAACGATTGCATCGCTCTAGTCAATTCGGTGAGAGTGTGGTGTACGTCGGTTTGTAACGGGGAGTCTGGCTGCAAATGCGTCTGTGCTTGCGCAAGCGTGCCTTCCAACGCCTTCAGCGTGCGATTTGCTTGGGGAAGGAGTTGTGTATCGACCCGAGTCAACACCTGATCCGCGTTTTCCAAGGTATCGCGTAATTTCAGCCCAATTTCTTCAATAGGTATTTTTTCCATCTTCTCCAATAACGCAGCGCTTGTCTGCTGCATGGAACGGTTTTGATTAGGCCGTGTAGGAATCTCCAAGTTCAGCGTAGAAACATCCTGCGGTACGCCTCGGATGCTACTGGCAATTCCTACTTCCCTTTTAACCCGATAAGGCTGCGCTGTACGAGGCAGAAAATCTAATGCGATGTACAGGGAATTCATAAACATATTGCCGACCTGCAATTGTGCGTATAGTCCTTGTTGAATCAATACTGCAAGGTCTCGTGCGTAGTTATCCTTATTCGACTGGCGGCACTGGGCTTGCACTAACTGATTCAGCCGCTCAGCGTATAGCTCTACCCCTACCGCAATCCGAAGCGCTCGTTTGCGCGCATCAAAAGCGACGCGCGTCGACGTCACATGCCCAAACGGGATACCCCAAAAAGAGACTGGCGCTCCTACATGCAAGCCTCTTATATTGCTATCAAAATATAAAGTGGCCTGCACCCCTAAGCCGCCGCCATCTTGTAAAGCTTCATTCTTATGCGCCGCTAAATGAAAAGCGCTTCCCGCTGGAACAGGCGCTCCAGATACTTCTCTCCCGTCTATAGAAGCCGTTTGAAAAGCAATACCCCCTGCTAATAGCGCCGCGAGTGGCTGCGTGTGCAGCTTGAAGCCATTGGTATCTAATTGCATATCTATACCGCCCGCTTGCCAAAAACGGGTATTAGCGTGTACATATTGGTCATAAGGGGCTTTCACAAATATAGAGATCGCAACCCCTTTCCCCTCTTTATCTAACGCATACTGTAATACCTGCCCTACTTGGATCCGCCGATAAAAAACAGGAGACCCCTGATCTACGGAACCCAGTGAATCACTGTGCAAAATAAAGTGACGCCCCTTTTCCCCTCCTTCTACAACAGGAGGCGCTTCCAAGCCCACAAATTTTTTACGCATGGCTTTGGAGTGGCTTGAATCCACACCAATATAAGCCCCCGAAAGCAGCGTATTGAGCCCAGAAACCCCTGAAGCCGCCACACGAGGGCGCACAACCCAAAAGCGTGTCCCCTCGACGGCAAATTTCTCCGCCTCTTTATATAAAGCGATCTCGGCCCATACGTGCGATACATCTTCACTCAGACGCACGCCCGTGACTTCACCCACCTCAACTTCTTTGTACTTCACTTTAGTCACCCCAGGCTCTAACCCCTGTGCGGTTTCAAAGCGAACCATAATCCTGGGCCCTTTTTGCGCGATACTTTGCATAAACAAGCCTACACTCAGCAGCGCAGTCACCAAAGGCAGCAGCCAAATCCAAGGCAAACGCGCAAGCCAGGACGATGTCCGGCGTGGTGCAGGAATATCCTCTGCCTCAGGTTGATCAGGGTGGGTTGGGGGAGAAACGTGCGGCATCAGAAATCGTAGTACTTATAAAAAAAGCGATATACACATCGCAAAAAATAAAATGGGGAACGCTAGATGGCATCGGTATGTTGTCGAATGGTTTTTGTACTTTTATCCCGCTTCACATCCCGTTTTACACCCCATTTCACTGCCTTTTTTCTGCCAAATCCATCGAGAATCAAATCGATGCGTAGCATGCATAGTGCAAATCACTACTCCAGCAAAAGCGATGGATCCTACTCCTGCAGTGATCTTGGCAAAAGCATAAAAATGCATCAGCGCCATCGTTATCGTCACAACAAAAATATCTAACATCGACCATCGTCCCAATGCTTGGATCCACTGAAATAAACGCATGTATTGATGTGGCCGCTTACATTCGCCATGCTGTACGCTCCATAGCAATATCCCCAGCACCATGAGCTTGAACAAAGGAATCAACACACTGGCTGCCATAATCAGTACGGCCAAGCCTTTGGATCCCGTAGTCCAAAAGTGCACGATCCCTTCTAATAAGGTACTGCCCCCTGATGTCCTAAAAGAACGGGTATGCACCATGGGCAGACACATTGCAGGCACATATAAAAATAGCGCACTCAACCACAGCGCCCATACACTCTGTAGATCACGCGATGCAACGCGCCGATGACTTGACGAGGCAATAGGCCTACAGGTATCCCTATAGAGCGTACTGAGTGGATATACGTCCTGTTTTGTATTAGCGGGACGCACCTGCACAGGGCTCAATTTGATTCGCTCTAACACGCTTTTTAATGTTTTGGATCCGGTGATACCCCATACTAACTGCACGATAGCAAGGCTAGCCAAACTCAATAGCGCAGGGCCAGGGGTAATTAGCATCACCTCTGAGAGCTTGATATAAGCCACCAATACACTGAGCAACAGCACATCCACCATCGACCATAGATGCAGATGTTGCCATAGCGGCTGCACCCATCCCAGGTAGCGCATATACGATACAGAAGTCCCCCATCGTTTTTTGAGCCACATAAACCGTTGTGGTAACAATGCCAGCAGTAGTGCCACGCTCTGCACCATGGGCATGATGATTACCACATAGGCCATGCATATCCCTAGTAGCATCATAAGTAAGCCATTTTTCTCCGCGAGGAGCTGGCAAATCGCCGCCCAGAGCGTCACTGAATGCACTTGACCGCGAAAACTGCATTGCACTAACGTGCATACATTGGCCATGATGCATAGCAATAAGCTAGTCAACGCTAATGCAATCCATCTATCCAGCGCGCAACGGCCATCACTGAGGGGGAGCACATCTCCATTTGCACACCGTCCCTCGGAATACAGGATGTTTTGGCAATGTCTACAGCGTTCTGCACGGTGAGGCTGAAGGCGAATTTTGCGATGCAATACATCGCATATCGGGCAAATGATGGACTGCGGTGTGGAAACCAAAAGCGGCGTATGATCTGTCAAGGTTAGCCTTACTTCAGCAAGATGCCTCTCTACACAACACTGGCATAGAAAAAGAAATCGTTTAAATACAACACCTTGCGCGCTTTGGCTTTTAGATAATGGAGGGAAGTACCATAGTCCTTTTCCGCTACGGGGGCTTTTTGATGCGGATGTTTTATTTTTTGCGTTATGAGTTTGGGTACTTTTTTCCAGCAAAGTTACAATAGCTCCTTTGTGCTCTGCTTTTATTCTCAACGCTACGCTGCTATTAGACCTTCTATACGCACCTCTTTACCGTGACTCCTCATGCGCTGCCCCTTTTGCCAATCTGAAGACACCCATGTCCATGATTCACGCGTCACCGAAGAAGGAACCACCATTCGTCGCAGACGCCGTTGCCCACAGTGTGATCGACGCTTTACGACCTATGAACGCGTCGAATTAACGCTTCCGCTGATCATTAAAAAAGAAGGAAGTCGTGTCGAATTTTCTGATGACAAACTCCGATCCAGTATGCAACTCGCTTTGCGCAAACGCCCGGTAAGCGCAGAAGCACTAGATGCCGCACTATCTCGCATCCGCTATGCACTTTTTAACTTGGGAGAAAAAGAAATCAAAAGCAGTGAGTTGGGAGAGCTGGTTATGAACGAACTGCGCGCGCTCGACAAAATTGCCTATATCCGCTTCGCCTCGGTGTATCGGAGTTTTGAAGATATCTCCGAATTTCAAAAACTAGCGCTGGAGATCGATCATCCCCCTTCCCCTTCCATATCTTCTGCCGCTTATTTGCCTCAAGACCTAGCATCAGACAAAAGCTAAATCAGAAGCATAACGATAATCTCAGTTCGGTAAGGTTCTCCATAAGCGCTTTATATTTGCGGAGAAGAAATCTGTTTGAAAAACCTACATTCTCGTTCAAAGACTTAGCTCTCACCCTCATCCCTCACTTATTTCTTTATCTTGAACTAAGGTTATCAATATCGAAGCGGTTTTTTTGCTTTTGCTTTAAATTTTGCTGATTTAAATTTGAGAATGCATTCTATCTTGAGCTTCCATGGCGATTTTATATTCTTCGCCCCATTTTTTTGAAAATTCAGGAAAGTTTCTCTCGCTCTGCAATGAAAATCCATATGGGTTCTTTATCACCCCCCCGTCTCCTAAAATATTTTCTAATGTACGTACCTTATAAGTCATACCCTCATGAACCACTTTAGCAATACCATTTTTTGCCTTTGTGTTGTCTTTACCCCCTCCGATATTTTCCCCTGTTACTATCGCATAAAATAATTTATTATAAAGTGCAGATTTTGAAAATTTTAATACTTTCGGGGATGGGATATGTGAATTATATTTATTTCCCAAGCGATCATAATAGGTTACCAGAAGCGTTTCTTTTAAAATTTTAGCATCATCTTTTAAATATTCTTCCAAACAAGACAACCCCAATGAACCACACTCCAAATCATTACCCTGAGCTAATATTGGTTCATTCCAATTTAAAATAAAATGACTTAAATCCGTCATAAATATATCATTTGATGGAACTCCTTTCTTATGAGAATATATTGGATTTATAATAACATCTTCAGATAAAACTATATAAGTTTCAAAGTCAGGAAACTCATTACTCGGCATTCTTGCATACAAATACCCCCACTTCATTTTGGCCAAAGATACAATTGCTTTCATTTCTTCGCGAGCCTCTGACGGAAGCAATTTGAAAAATACTTTTTCCTTTGCCATTTTGTGACTTAATGGAACTATGCTCTTATTTTTGTTGAAATCTCCGCTCACTGTAAGTTCAATTTTATATTTTTCTCGATACATCTTTACCTCTTCCAATGCACGTTCTATGCTTAATGGGCTCACCTTATCATTTCCCGCATTGATTTGAGCTGCTTTTTTTGGAGGTTTTAAATTGAAATCGAGAACATCATCATGGTCGGCGAGGTTATTACTATTAACACCAAGATTATAGTCTGCTTTTACTTTAAAATTTTCCGACTTATATTTGAGATATAAATTGCTTCCATCTTGAGCTTTCATTTCGTCTCTAGCTTCCATGGCGATTTTATACTTTTCGCTCCATTTTTTTGAGAATTCTAAAAGCTCTTCCTTATTTAGTGATTTTGAAGAGCCAGGGCACTTTATATCCCCCCCCTCTTCTAGAATACTTTCTAATGTACGTACTTGATACACCTTACCTTTATAAACCACTTCGGCAATACCACCTTTTGCCTTTTCTTTTTCTTCACCATCCACCACATTATTCCCTGTCACTGCCGCATAAAATAATTCATTATATAATGAAGATTGGGAATACTTTAATACTTCCGGAGAAGGAATATGTATTTTATAATCATTACCAGAGGAAGCATCACCGCCTGTCACAAGTAATGTTTCATTTTTTAAAATCTCAGCATCATTTTTTAAATACTTTTTTAAATAGACTAACCCTAGTGAAGCACATTCCTTCCCACCTGTTTGAGCTTGTATTATCTGATCTGAGTTTAAAATTATTTTTTTTAAATTAGCTTCAAATATATCATTTGAACTTGGAACATGAAAATCATGAAAAAACATTGGATTTATCAAACATCCTTTTTGCCCTATTATATAAGTATCAATATGACTTAATCCAGAGGATGCTTTATTCGCATAAAAATACCCTCGAAATTTATCAGATTTTGAATTTGACCAGTCTTTCATTTCTTGGATAGCACGTTCATCAGGAAAGGCACTCAAAGCAAAGTCGCTATAAATTATTTCTTGCTTTTCTTTTTTAATTATACCATCTAGCTTTTCTTTTAATTCAGATAGCATGCTCGATAATTTCATATCTATTTCAGATTTTTTATTACCCTTTACCATGTCAAAAAATATTTTATATGCTTCTCTTTTAAAATTAATATTTTCCGTAGAATTATACTTTTCTTTCTTAATATATTCAGCAATTTTTTCAATATCCGCATCTATCCTATCCTGCTCTTCCTCCAAAAATTGATTTATATATTTTTCATATATACAACCATAAGATATTTCCATTAAATTTGCAATATTATCTCTAGTATCTTTATACAGCTTTCCTGATTTTTCGTTATACTCTCCATTCATTATAAATTCAATGCCATATTCTTTCAAAAAAGGATATTTAAAACTATATATCTCTTCTATGCTTAATTGCTTTCCTAATAATTTTTTCCCCTCATTCGCATGCTTGCATTTAAATTTTGACCTTTTACTTGATAACGTAGATCGAGTAATTTTTTTTGACTGCCTTTTAGTATAGGATTTATTTGACTTTACCTTAAGCTCTAATATAGGAAAAACGTATCCCACATCTGAATTATATATTTTTTTGTGACTAGAATTCGAAAGTTCAAAATTTACCTCACCCAATGTCTCACATTCTCGCTTTAATTCTGATAGTGTATTTTTAGAAGGCATGGGATAATTTTCTTTCTCATTTTTAGTATAGGCTTGCTTCGATTTATTTAAAGGTTGAGCCTGAACAGGCTGCGGGAGAGGCGGCAAATTGATAGTGTATGTAGCGTATTCGGGGGTTTTATTATTACTTTTCGCTTTAACAATAGGCGGTTGTGTATCTATATTTTGGATAGGATTGTTTTTTTCGCGGCAGCCTAGACATGAAGAAAAAAACTTAAACATAGATACTCTCCAAAAAAATTATTTATTAATAAAATAGAAATATAAGCAGATTAAAATAAAAATTTTGGCATAAAAAATAAAATACGAAAAAAAGAAGTACTATCAGAAACATTGACCTTGCCACTGAAAAACGGATCCTTTGATAGATAATTTGACGATAGAGGAGAACTTCTTTTTTGCATCCGCATATTCCTTTTGGTGAATAGCGCACTCGGCATAGCACGCATACACTCCCCTCCTTATCCCTTCCTTGAACCGGTTCCTATACTGTGCTACTAGCGCCTGACACCGATATGTGTCTACCGATGCAACACGCTCTTGGCTACCAAGAGGCATTCAGATCGCAGACAAGCTGTACAGGCTTTACGCTTATTGAACTCATGCTAGTCATCTTGATGCTCTCCACTATTGCGCTCTTTACCACGCCAAGCCTATCGAGCTGGCTGCACAGAAATCAGGTTGAAGTCGCCGCACAAGATTTTTTATCGCACATCGCCTATGCACGGCAACAAGCCATTACGCTCGGGAATCCGGTGGTTTTATGCCGTACAGATCATACGGGGCAATGCAGTATGCCTACGCAATACGATCCCAATCATCACGCCGTTGCGCAAAACTGGGGCGATGGGTATGCCATACGTATCCACCCCTCTGCAGGCATTGCTCCATGGTTTGCGCAAGCTTTACTGAGAATCTGGCAACCCCACGGCGACATTACGATTACTAGCAGCCCGCTGCCACTCATTTTTCGACCGCCGATTGGGCAAGTGACGGGGATGCGTCATTTTGAATTTGCTCCGTGTGCTCCGTATAAGGAATCACTCGCTTCAATGCGACGTTGTATTTATATTGCAGCGGGAGGTCGAGCGAGATTAGAACAAGGGGCTTGTAAATCGACTTAAGGAGACACTGAATAAATCGGGAGTGGTGTCATGTCTCCTTGCCGTACTAGTTGTACTGGCAGCAAAGGCATTCCTTGCTCCCGATTTATTCAGTGTCTCCTTAATCCTTATTTTGTAGGTTTATGCCCCTTTCTTTTCATTCTGGATTTTTGTCTAGCCAATGCCTTAACGCATTTATCGCTTTACAAGGTGCCCAAAATGCACGGCAATACCTTATTAGAAACCGTATTTGCATTGTGGTTGCTGGGTACTACAGCATGGGCTGCCGTACATACCCACTTACAGACGCGCGATGCCGCTCATGCGTTTCAACTTCGCACGCAAGCGCTACAACTTTTAGAAGCCACCGCTCAAGCCTTAGAAAGTGGTGAAGCAATATTGAACGTACAAAGACGCGCTCAGATGCATGCCATGACGCAACTCCCTGATGGAAGGGTGGTAATCAAAACACTCTCTACTACGGCATTTCCAGACGGGTATCTCACGCGTCCTTTACTGCTGGTCGAGGTACTCTGGGATACCCGTTTAAGCAAGCCGACTTTGTCAGATGCTGCCCCCTTGAAACAGCGCCCGATCACTTCCAATGCCTATGGATCAAGTCACCGGAGCAGTTACCCGCAAAGCCATTTACTAGGAGGCGCACACAGCGTATGTGTTGTGGTAGCGCAATGAGGATGTATATAAATAGGATCCGTCAGCAGCACTATCCAGGGCATTTTATGAACACGCGCTTTATAGCTTCTTGCCAAGGCCACACGCTGTTAGAGCTGTTAATAGCGCTCTCCTTAAGCACATTCATCCTCTACGCCATTTTTTCTTTACATCAGGCTCAACAAAGCTCCCTTAGACAACTCCACGCTCGAGCGCGTCAGACCGAGGCTGCGCTTAGCGCATTGCACTTAATGAGTAGCCATTTGCAACTCGCCGGATTTACACCGATGCCACACACTACTCTAAGCCCACCACTTTTTGGTTGCACTGCTGGCCGCCCTGTAGGTCCTATAGATTCCCCCCACTGCAAACCCGATTCGATGCTCTATTCAGATGGTCTACAGGTCGCTTATCTGGCAGATCAAGATACCACTCCCGTCAATGCGCAAGGCCAGCCAACTGATTGCCTCGGGCAAGCACTGATTGCTTCCTCTAGCAAAAGAAGATTAGACACATTACCTCATCAGCATACCGGCGCTTGGTCTAGTCAACGCTTTTTCGTACAAAAAAGCCCCTCTACAGGAAAACCCGAACTGTATTGCGAGGGAAGTGGCCGCCCTGGAATAGCGCAACCTGTTATCGAAGGAGTAGAGCGCTTGCAAGTACGTTATCGCTTAGCTCAATCGGACAAGCTCATCGATGCTGCGGCCTTATCACTGAATACATGGCCACAGATTGCTGCTGTGCAGCTGTGTGTCGTGATACGTGATGTAACACGCACAAAAACGCCAGGAGTTAGCTATATAGATTGCGACGGCCTTCGCCGCCTTTCTGAAGATGGCATCTTGCGCACCGCCTTGAGCACTTGGGTGGCAATACATAATCGAGAGCGCCCATAAATGGCTTTTTTATAAGTAGAGTGTGCCCTCCCTCTTTCTATGCGGGCCTCCAATGGCTTCTTCTTCATTAACTTATCCGCTGCATACGCAGCGCGGAATGACGGTATTGATCGTTTTACTCTGGCTCGCCTGTGTACAAATTATTGCAGTTTCCCGCTTCAATCATTCCATACTGCATATACGAAGCCTCGATGCCTATTACAACACGCTACAGGCAAGACACGCAGCCCACGCGGGTAATGTGTTATGCGCGCAGTGGCTTGAAGCCAATGTCATCAAAGCACGACTATGGACACAAAACACTAAACCTGCTTATTGGCGCATACCACAAGCCTTTGAAGGTCCCTTCCCTACAGCATTTTCGATTGCCAAATCATGGCCCCTATCTGTACGTCCGCCGCAATGTTTAATAGAAAGCTGGATACCGCCCAAGCACTCTACCCCTTCTTTCTATCTCATTACTAGCAGAGGGTTTGGCGCTACTGAGCAAGGACAAGCATGGGAGCAGCAAGAGCGATGGATAGGAAAAGACGAGGACACAGGCCCAGCAAAATGGAAACAGGTTCAAAGACCCCTCCTCTCGATCTACACGCAAAACAGATCAGGGAAACCATAAAACTTCACCAACAGCGCCCAATGTATGGGAAAAGACAGGGAATACTCCAAGGAGGAGAGCGAGGAATCAGTTTGTTGGAAGTCGTTTTAGTTTTGGCTATTTTAGTGATTATGGGCGGATATACCGCCTCGCATTACCATCGCTACTATCAACGAGGATACCGATTAGCAGCAATCACCACGGTGTACGAAGCCGCCCTTTTTCTAGAAAAAGGGCCAACAACAAGTCCAAAAACCACACCGAAGCTCCCCACACAGCTACAACATGCTCCCCAGCAAGGAGTAGCCGCCTATAGGATATCTGTACAAGCAGAAAATGCGCACAATGGAGAATATAGCATCCTCGCTCAGCCATTAGAAAATGGGCCTATGCAGCGGGATAGTTGCGGAAGTTATCAGTTAGATGCCACAGGGCGAAGAAGTAATCCTCAGGCACGCTACCCCGCGCAAAAGGCAGCACACTTATGCTGGTTAGGGCGAGGATAAATGAGCGCCGTATTTTTCTGAAAAAAGAGAAGACTGCGTTATACCCTAGACTAAATTTCGTTTTATTAGACTATCTTTCGCAAACCAAGTCGGTATATTTCGAAAATATTCAGTGTAATAGGGAGTCATAAAACACGATACTTCTTCACAGAAGCATTTTTACATTGATTCCAGTATTACATTATCGACAAAATATGCACTTCAATCCTTACTTAACAACCTTTCCTACATTTAGCAATACTTCTGCTTCTTATTTAGATCTAGATATTACTCAAAACTTGCACACCACTAATACAGACTTTTCCAACAATACAACATTGCATCAAAGCAATAATAATGGGGAAAATATTGGGACTTTTTCCGAGATTCCCTATTTCTCTATGTCTTATAGCAACCCCTTGGAATTAGCTACTTTTCCAGTACTACCTTATCCATTCGCATATCCACAGATGGAAAATAGTGAGGTATTAGCAGAACCTCATCCCCAGCTCACATCATCGAATGATTACTTTGAAAATAGTTATATACCTCACGCCATTTCAACTTATCAAGATAGCACGATAAATCCATTATATACTCTACTTACCCCTACAATACAAAATCAAAACAATCAATACACAACCCCGCCTTCCGCCCCAATAAATTATCTCAATTTTGAGTTTAATTATTTAAAATTACAAGACAAAAATCTTATTGAATCGCATAATGAGATAAAAATTGATGACAAACCTTCATTAATAAAATACACACCATATACACATAATGAAAGCAGCGTATCTCGTAGCGATCCACAGATAGAAAAACCTGTTACCCAGAAAAAAGGACAATTTAAACTTTGCAAAGCAAGACGAGAACAAGTCCGCAATGCACAAGGCACTTATGTAAAAAAATATAATAAAGAATTTATAAAAATAAGCGAGAAAATTCCTGAAAAAGAAAAAAATACTATATTAGATAATTTTCAAAAAACTGGTATAAAAGAAGATATTCTTGCTAATTTTCTAAATGAGCATCAAAAAAAATATAAATCTGAGCCAGATAGAAAGACAAAAAATATGCTTGCATCCCGAATATTCAGAGCAAAGAAAGCCTATTTATTTGAAAATTATAAAAAATATCTAAATTTAGTATAGCGCCGCAAAAATACCTTATTAATAAAAAATGAGGTAAGCATTATAAAAACCCCAAATAACTATGATTATGATCATAGTTATTTGGGGCTCCGAGCTCAAAGCCATATCCTTACATCCAAGGCTAATCAGCCCAGTAGAATAAATCTTTAAATAAAAGGTAATATGGGCAGAGAATAAGCTAAACCGTAAGTGAATTTAAGACAGTAAAATCTGCTTAATAAAGCAAAATTTTCTTAAGCAAAATTTATATTATTAATGACTTTATTTATACTTTCTATACTATAACCATAATCTAATCGCAATTCGTCGCCGACCTTTATATCTTCTAAAGTAAAGCAAGCGTATAAATCCAACTTTTCTGTTTTATTTGCATTTATTCCATCAGCTATATTTGCATCAAAAATAACAAACTCGGCATTATATCCCGTTGCAGCCTGGTCGATAGCTTTTCCATTTTCATTTAATATAAAAATGGAATTAATTCTAGCAATAGAATTATAGCCATCTACAGCTATAGAATTTTTTTCTTTATCTTTGAGTTTTGTTGAAATATTTATTGCATAAGATTGATTAATACCGTGTTCTTTTGTGGAGAAAATAAGCATTGCTTTTGAAAATATAACCCCTCCATATACACCCACGCAAGTACCCTTAGGAATATCTACCTTCGCGAAAACACCATATTGTCCAATTAATGCTTTTTCTTCTTTAATCTCTTTTATTAAACCTGCATCTACTCTTTTTTGAATATCTTCTATTTCAATAATTCGACAATCTAACTTTTCATTTGAACTGACTCTTGCTCCGCTCTTAGCATTTTCATTCCTAATAAATGGCTTAACATCTTTAGATTCATACACATTTCCGCTATTTGGGTTAGCTTCGGACTTTAGAGAAATAGATCGAACCTGACGAGAATTGCCGTGTATATCTGCAAATGGATATCTTAAATCATCTTTATGTTTAAATACTTTCTTACTTGCATTCCATTCTTCTAGCAACGAGCCACTTACTTTTTTAAGAAGTGTATCAGAAAAATGCATATTTAAATAATTACATACAGCTGCTTCTATGGGATTTAGCTCAGCGTCTTCTTCTATGTTTTGCAGTGCCTTATAAAATTCATCTTCATAAGGTACAATTTCTTCATCTTGCTCTTTACAAAGACCTCTTTCCAAAAGAACTTTCTTACTTTCCGACTTCAAAATACCTTGAATTTTTGGATAAATTTCATTACCAAAAAATTCTATTACAGAGACAATATGCTTATTTTTTTCATATAATCCCGTTACTGACTTATTAATTTCTTTATCTACGTCTTCAATAATGTCAAGAGTTCTCTGACTTATATTACCCAAAGGATAAGAAGAAGATGGTGAAATTGAATAAATCATATATTGTCCTAATATTATTAAATAAATTTCTCAAAACAATTACATGAGGCTTCTAGTCGATTGAGCTGTGCATATTCTCAAAATACATTTTTCCACAGCAAAATCGATACATTAACCCCATTTCGGGATAAGGAACTGAGCGAGAAATAAGTTGAGCGCTAAGCCGTTGGAGAAGAATGTAGGTTTTGCAAAAAAAACCTCTCCCCCAAAGGCAAAGCGCTCACGAGCAATTTTACCAAACTGTATTACCTAATGGATAATTAGGCCAAGTATTTGAACCCGGGCTCAACAGGCAATTGCTCGCCAGCGGCAAGCTTAGGCGTTTGCGAGCAACGTTATTTGACGAAATGAAAGATTAGATAGGCAGAGATAAGCCGGGCAGCAAGTGAGCTTAAGACAGTAAATTCAGGAGAGCCGCGTCTGAACAAGCAACTAAGTGAAAAGTCGACGGCGAAAATGGCTGTCACGTTGGTCGATAAGCTGTATG
Source organism: Mycoavidus cysteinexigens (assembly GCA_031963005.1). Classification (GTDB taxonomy): domain Bacteria; phylum Pseudomonadota; class Gammaproteobacteria; order Burkholderiales; family Burkholderiaceae; genus JASSUD01. Next base: position 91,155 of record JASSUL010000001.1, read on the forward strand.
TAAGGACATGGCTCAAAGCTATCTCGCAGTGCCCCTACTTAAGCATTTTGGTACACAAAGTCACCCCTTTCCATACAGCAACACCGATCACTCCCCATTTGAGCAACGGCCAGGCACGCTTTACTCCGCCTTTAAATAAAATAGCACGGACATATTTCGAGAGTAGAAAAGGAGCGGTTACTCTGGCGAGTTGCCAACCTATAGTCCATTTCAGAGAAGAATTTCCTAACAAAGGCTGCGCCAGAAAATGATGGATACCCGCTGCATACTTTGAGCGGGAAAGCTCTGCACACGCTTTGGAAAATACCGCACGATCAGCCGCCGCGCGTGCGAGCAAAGCCTGTTTACGCAAGCTTTTAGCATGTGCCGATGAAATCTTAGACATAGACGCATTAGAAGAAGGTAGGCGCATGGATCAATACCTCAGTGTGTTTTTTGGAAAAGAGCCAGCAGTGTGCTCTCCCTTATTTCAGTCGTTTAAAAAATCCATGCTTTCTTTATCTTTTTTAAATTCAGCTTGTGTGGCTTCAAACATGAGGGGCGCTTTATGAATACGCGTACAAGCCCCTTTTGCACAGCAAAGTGCAATCAGTGCATAAAATACGATGAGGCCCGATAAAATTTGCCAAAAATACGTATCCCAAAAAGCCAGTACGATCAAAATCGTTAATGTAATGAATGCCATCATCCCAAATAACAAAGCGATTAAACCTAAGAAAAATGCAGAAAAAATTCTAGATTTCTCTTCATGCAACTCAAGACTAGCAAGCTCAATACGCGCTGCAGCAAGGGACCAAACAGAGCCCAGTAGGCGTTTGATAGGACTATCAGAAGAAAAGATCGTAGCCATATAGAGAATCCTTAAGAACCAATGCGCATTTCAATAAAAAAGAGGAATGACAGAAAGAGAGAACATAATAGACCTCTTTCGCAACCTTGTAGCAAGGAACTCCTTTGATGCCAGTACACACTAATATTTCATGTAAAAAAGGGGAAAATAACGCTGATATGAAGTTGCAAATACAGGCTTGCAAATACAAGGTCACAAAAGAGGTTTCTAACAGTATCTCTCTATTTTTCTGGAAATCATACCCCTACTGCATAGAGGACACCATGAACTTGGAAATAAATTCGCTGCCATAGTACCTATCTGACCTTGATGACCTTAGAGCCTGTTCATAATCTCAAAGAGTAGAGATTGGAGAGGTTATGGGGCGTCATGTTGGGGTTCGTACCTCACCCCAACCTACGAACATTGCCAAAGAATAGTAGCTTGGGGTGACGAATTGAATTAAATACGGAACCCCAACATTACCGCCTTAAGGGTGATTTCTGGAGATTATGAACAGGTTCTAAGAGAGCGTAGTAGTAGACCGAATGAGGCAATTTAACAGCCCCACAGGCTTGGCGTCGGCTTCATCCCATAAGACTATACTAAATGATCCACACAGGCTCTGCGACGAGAAGGCGTCAAAGCTTTTTTGACAAGACATCCTGCAACATGACTTCGCCCAAAGATAAGTCTGCTACCAGGCGCTTGAGTTTTATATTCTCTTCTTCTAATTGCCTGAAACATCGTAACTCCGATGGGACCCAATCCCCTGTCTTTCTTACGCTATTGGCAAAAGGTCGCCAAAGATACTCCCATTTTCAGGCACACTTCTTCTACCGATATATCCCCACTTCCGTTTGCTTCAGCGCAAACGCGATTTTTTCTTCTGTATTTTTCTTCTGTATATCTCGATTTCTTCACGGCACAACCTCCTTGTAGTATGGAAATTGTGCCAAATTTTTCTAGTTTTAAATGGTCTTAAATATTAGGTCAGAACCACATTTTTTTGCAAGCGGTCATTCCTGAGGGAACCTAATTTATTAAACAGATCTATATACTTGTTTTGTGCTTCATGATATTTATTATTTAGTTGTAGAGCCGCACCTGGGCTGCTAAGCATAAAGAGATATATCAAAGATAATAATACTAATGGAATCCAACAGGATATTTGTATTGCTATAAAAATTCCAGCAGAAAGTTTCGCACAAATATAAGCAGTAAGAGATAGAACAGATATACCAAACAATGCATCACGTAAAGTGGATAAAAATGAACCCGGCCTTATACGATCATATATCCAATCAGCTGAAGAAAAAAATACTTTATAAAACGATTTGTAAAACTTTAAATCGTCATATAAACTCTTTACTTGCGTATCTAGTTTTTTTATCTGCGCATCTGGTTCTTTTATTGACTCAATCTGCTTATTTAACTCTTCTATCTTCCCCTCTAATTCCTTTACCTTTTCAATCAGCTCAATCCGTTTATTTAAAAACAATTCATGGCTACCTTCGTTTATTAAAGATAATAGCGCTTCATTTTCCAAAGATAACGCGCTTTCTGGAATCTGGGCCTTCGCCTCGAAGGGCAAAGCATTACAGGAAGAAGTCGAACTTTGTGCTTGAGATTGCAGGAAATCTCGCTGTTGAAGTTCGAGAGGTAATTCCGATTCCCTCCACATACTGAAAGATTGCCTAATTTGCATCATTCCATTAGTTTGCATGTTTTTCCCATTATGAAAGGTGATTTTTATGCGATCTACTTCTATTTTTCACATGCTTTCATGCATTAAACTCCAGAACCTATTTTTATGCTCTTAAATTAGTCCAAACTAGTTATGCTGAAAAAAGGTAGAAATATAGAGTATCTGCCATAGAGCATCTGCCGTCTTATTGCTCTTAAGAATAATCAAAGGGATATTATAGGAAAATGCGAAATTAAAACAACTTTTCTTGAGTAGTGCCGCAGATGGCACCTTCACTGCCATCAGAACGCATGATTCGCGCATGTGGAGCACATTATTATTTTGGCCGCGACTTACCACTAGCGCGCAATAGGCGTTTTATGACTACTCGATTATCGCGCGCTAGTGACAGACAGGATATTTACTTATGGCTATTACTTTTTCGCACCTAGCACACCCCCTACTACCGCACCTCCAATGGTGCCAACAGGCCCACCTGTCACGATATAGCCTATCGCCCCTCCAGCAGCAGAGCCAAGAGCCGTATTTTTTTGTGTATGAGTCATAGAGCTACAGGCCGATAAACCCATAAGCGCGCCCACACTAGCGTAAGCCGCTAATTTACGCACATACCGCACACTGCTTTTAGCAGAGAAACGGGAAGTGAAGAAATAAACGCAGCGATCAATGCAGCAATACATACTATTCATACTGTTTTTTTTAAATAGCACCATGGTCATCTCCTACTGTGCATTGCGCTAAGACCTTGCACTATACTGCTGTCAGGCCTAGCATATTTAAGCTGTTCGTGCTCTTCTCTGATGAAGAACCCACTGTGACGCTTCTACTTGCCACTAGCCTATTTTTACACGCATGCATCGGCTCTTTTTCGTAAAAATGCGTAAGCTAGGCACGCTGCTTCTCTTTTATATACGCCGTTTCGCAGCGTTTTTCCGGCATACTCCGAAACACTTAGCCTTTGCGCATTCCTCCAGGCTATTTTATTCTCTGATACCATTTACGTTTACCCTGTTTTTTCAAAGAATGTATGACTTCGCCTGCCTTAGCTGAGCCCTCCACAGCCCTTCCTTCTCACTTCATACGCAGCCGTATTGAAGAAGACCAGCGTTTAACAGGTGAAACGGGGATTCGCACCCGTTTTCCCCCAGAACCCAATGGTTATCTGCATATCGGCCATGCTAAAAGCATTTTTTTAAATTTTGGACTGGCGCGTGAGTACGGCGGTGCATGTCACTTGCGTTTTGATGATACGAATCCGGAAAAAGAAAGTATCGAATATGTCCAATCGATGTTTGAGGTCCTGCATTGGCTAGGTGTGTCGTGGTGTAAAGACGGCGTCGAGCATCTGTATTATGCAAGCGATTACTACGAAACCCTCTATCGTTTCGCAGAAAAGCTCATTGAAGAAGGCAAGGCGTATGTAGATAGCGAAACCTCGGACGAAATCCGCCTACATCGCGGCACGGCAACTGAGCCAGGGACCCCTTCAAAATATCGCGAACGCAGCGTCGCAGAGAATCTGGACCTCTTTCGCCGGATGCGGGCAGGCGAATACCAAAAAGGCGAGCATGTTCTGCGCGCTAAGATCGATTTAGCCTCACCGAACTTCAATTTACGCGACCCTGTCCTCTATCGCATTCGCTATGCGCACCATTACCGTACTGGCAATGCATGGTGCATATATCCCTTGTATGACTATGCGCACTGCATTTCCGATGCGCTGGAACATATTACTCATTCACTGTGCACACTCGAATTTGAAGATCACCGCCCTTTATACGATTGGATTTTAAATGCGCTCGCAGATGCAGGCGCCCTACCCCGCCCACTTCCACAACAAATTGAATTTGCGCGCCTTAAGCTCACCTACGCCATTACCAGTAAGCGCAAGCTCCTGGAGCTAGTAACCCAAAAGCATGTAGACGGCTGGGATGATCCACGCATGCCTACCTTAGCGGGCATGCGCCGACGCGGCTTCACGCCTTCGAGCATACAACTCTTTTGCGAGCGCGTTGGCGTGTCAAAAGCGGACTCTTGGATCGAAATGAGCATCTTGGAACAAGCGCTACGCGACGACTTAGATCCTTGCGCACGCCGAGTCATTGCGGTGCTCAATCCACTCAAATTAATCATTGATAATTACCCTGCCGGAGAAAGCGCCCTCTGCTATGCACCTCACCATCCTCACCACCCAGTGAGCGACACCAGTGAGGCGCGCGTGCTGCCCTTTTCGAAAGAACTCTGGATCGAGCGCGAAGATTTCAGCGAGCACCCTCCTAAAGGCTTCTTCCGCCTATTTATCGGCAATCGCGTACGCTTGCGCTATGGATTTGTTATTGAATGCACCGGGGTCGATAAAGATACGGATGGCCATATCACCGCAATTCATGCCCAGTATTTCCCAGACAGCCAATCTGGCACGCCTGGAGCGAATAACTATAAAGTCAAAGGCAATATCCATTGGCTCAGCGCCGAGCATGCCTATAGCGCACAAGTCAGGCTATACGATCGACTTTTTACGACTCCTCATCCCGACAATACCGAACACCCTTTTACAGAGTGCCTCAATCCGGATTCCAAACACCTTACTCAAGCCTGGCTAGAACCTAGCGTACAGTCCTTAGCGCCTGAAACGCATGTGCAATTCGAACGGCATGGCTACTTCGTAACAGACCGATTTGATAGCGCGCTAGGTCAGCCGATTTTTAATCGGATAACGGGATTGAGAGATAGTTGGGGAGCTGGGAAATGAGGAAGCTATAGCAAATCCAGAAACATAAAGATGGGGTCACATCAAAAATCGCTCTTTTCATGAAGGGCGATTTTTTTTATGGGTTAGGTGCACCGGATTTTAGATCTTCTTCTTAAATTGATATTCTCACCGTAAGCATCCCACAGTCCCATCTGTACACGGAAACTAACTTCCAAGAAGCTTGCCATTTTTATAAGCCAGGAAATGGAACGATGAAGATTGATCTGGCCTAAAGTTAACTACATTTTTCGTTGATTTCCTGTGACAAATAGCGTCAACGTGAGCTATAAAAAACCCCCAAAAGTCAGTTCACAGCGTCTAACTTTTGGGGGTAGTCTATTCTGGGTGAATTAAATTTAGTTTAAGCGTTTCAGAAATTCAACAATAGCCTCGCTATTGTATTCTATTGCTATGTGCAGCAATTCAGTGCGGTCCTCCTCGCTATCGATAGATTGAAATTGCTCGCTTTCAGCAAGAATCTTAAATATCGCCCCCCTATCGTGTTCTATTGCCATGTACAGCAATTCAATGCATTTTGATCTATCGATAGATTGAAATTGCTCGCTTTCGGCAAGAATCTTAAATATCGCCTCATTGTCATCCAATATGATTGCCCTTTCTAGCAGAGTCCATTCTCCGTGCAGCATGTCTATCGCTGCGCCTCGGTCGACAAAAAATTGAACCATCACTGGGTCTTTATTGTCCATTGCCAGGCTTATTGGACTGCTTTCGTCGATCACCCAATCTAGTTTTGCTCCCTCGTTGACCAGAAACTTAACTATATCTAGCCTCTCTGGAGAAATATTACATTCCAATAAACTCGATAAGCCATCTAGCGGATTTTCCTCTATGCCCGCATCGATAAGAGGCTTAGCCATATCCCAGTGTTCTACCTTTTCGGCTGCTTTGATAAGAAACCTAGCAAAATCCCAGTGTCTATCATCAAGTGCCGACTCAAGTGCCGTGCCGAATGTGTGGCGGCCTATTTGTCCTACGTTATTTTTGATCAAAAACCGCGCTGTCGAAATTTGGTTCTCAGTGGCTGCAGTGCAGAACAGATCCTGTATGCACTGGGCCCAAAAATCCTTGTTTCCCGTAGAAGCTGCAGTGACAAAATCTTTGCCTATCTCCTCTACCGCATGCTGGATCAAAAGCTTAATTAGCTTGACATCGCGCTCAGCACATGCGGTGTTCAATATGGCTTCTGCTCCGATATGCGTAATCAAAAACTTAGCTATACGCAGGTGATTAGTACCAGTTTGAATATTATCAAGAGCGAGGCGCAATATTTTTTGGTCTACCTTCGCTTTGCGCTCGACTAAAAATTCAACTATATCGAAGTTGCCCATTTTAACTGCTAGGCGCATTGGAGTAGTGGCTTGCGCATCACCGAGCGGCAGGTTCATGTCTGCCTGGCGTTCATCTATCAAGTATTTCACTATATCGAGATTGCCTCCTCCAGCGGCAAGGTGCAGCAAGGAGACGCCTAAAAATGTTTGCTGTAACAATAATAGACCTCTATTCTGGCTACCTTCTAGAATGCACTTAAATATATCGGTTTTATCCATTCGCAGCGCTAGCACTAAGGGGGTACGCGAACGCCCATCCATCAATTCTGCATTTGCCCCGTGTTTCATTAAGCGTTCAACTGCTGCTTTATCGCCCTTTCGGACCGCTAAATGTAATGGAGTTTCCCCTTGTGGACCGGGTTCATTAATATCCATACCGGCATCAAGCGATTCTTCAAGCCACTCTTCCAATTCATTCTTTTCAACCAACAAATATATGACAGGCTTTGTATAAAAGGGTTGGCCTAACTCATTAAGAGGCTTGAGGAACATGCGGCTTTCTAGAATATTTTTTCTGACGATAGTTTTAGCGGCTTCAACAGATTCAACAGATTCAACAGCGTTAGCGACATTAGCGACATTAGCGACATTAGCGACATTAGCGACATTAGCGACGTTAGCGACGTTAGCAAAGTTAGCGGCATCAGCAAAGTCCTCAATGCCTGCAAAGATATCGTCGTCATCCCCCTCAGCAAAGTTAGCCAAATTAGCAGCGTTAGCAACGGCAGCAGCATTAGCAACATCAGCCGCGTCAGGAAGGTCCTCAATGCCTGCAAAGATATCGTCGTCATCCCCCTCAGCAAAGTTAGCCAAATTAGCAGCGTTAGCAACGGCAGCAGCATTAGCAACATCAGCCGCGTCAGGAAGGTCCTCAATGCCTGCAAAGATATCGCCGTCAGCTGCGTCAGCAACAGCAGCAATGGGAGCAGGCCATGCAAATCCCTCTTCAAACTCGTCATCGGACAATCTCATAAAACATTTTGGCTGAGGAGCTTGATGTTTCGGCTGAGTCATCCACCACGCTAAATTATTTGAACAATAAACTTGCTTTTTTTCAGATAGCTCCTTATCCCAATTTATAACTTCTGTAGGCGATTCTGAGGTGGAAGAGGGCGGAATCGGCACATTGAGCAGCCTGAATAAATCTCGTCCAGTTTTAGGTTTATTTTTGTCTACAAATCTCTGGGCAGCTTCAATGACAGGACCTCTTTTGTAGAAATCCGAAAGAGTATGGTTTATTAACTGTCGGAAAGAATCGTTCTCCTCAAAATTAGCTTTGACTCCCTTGGAAAAAAGTAAGGTATATAACGCGCTACACTCTTCATGCGAATTAGGCTGAAACCGTTCGCATAGCACCTCATGAACCGTTTTAGAACCGGCCCAACTCACACGAAAAATAGATCCCCAAGTTTCAAAAGGACAGTAACTCAAGATTTTTATCCAAATCTCAAGAGGTAATCCTAGCAACGCTTCTGGTTGCTCTATTACCGCTTTAGAATCGGGCCAATTCGCTCTGAAAACAGCTTGCCAAGTTTCAAAAGGACAGTAACTCAAGATTTTTTTCCAAATCTCAAGAGGTAATCCTAGCAACTCTTTTGGTTCCTCTATTGGTTGCTCTAATGCGGCAAGTTTTTGCTCGAGAGAAATAATGGATCGCGCAACAGGGTGAAGAACTGGAAGTGGTGCTGTCGGAGTGAGTCCGTTTAGCGCGCCTATCATATTTACTGCCTTTTTGAACAGGGTGAAAGAACCTATTTTTTCTATAATTAAGAAAAATCTTACTATACATCTAAATAAGGTCTTTACACTATTCCAATTTCATAAATAATTATTTTTTTAATGACAGTGATAGTACTGCTTGCGACTATATCCCAGCATGCTTCAGTAAAGCTGCATGGCTTTTCGTCACGTGAATTTCACCATAGCCAGTGCGAATTCTCTTTGTATTCTGGCGCTTACGGCGCGTATTAGCGTGGTGTACGGGTAAGACCGGCGACCCAACTTCTGAGCCACATTCTTTATCATGGCAATGGCTTTTCTGAGGGCCTGTTCATAATTTTCAGAAATCACCCTTAAGGCGGTAATGTTGGGGTTCCAAAATCACCCAAAAACGCACCCCAACCTACCATTTTTTGGCATTTTTCGTAGCTTGGGGTGACGAATTGAATTAAATACGGAACCCCAACACAATCCACTTTTGAAGATTATGAACAGGTTCTGAGAGCAAAGCAGCGTAGTTTAGTTTCCTAGCGCTGTGTAGCCGGGCTGCGCTCACGCGCACCGTATTTAAGTAGTAGGTATACCATACCTTTATGCCCTTCTTTATTGGCACAATCCAACCCACTTACCCCCTCTTTATTAAACACATCTGGATTGAAACCCGCCTCAAGGAGTTTTCTAAGAAAGTCTTCTGCTCCATTCGAAATGGCCCAGAGCACCGGCTCTACATCTCCAACAGGATCGAAAAACGCTCCGGTGGCAAGCATTTTATTGAGCTTCGTCTCGTTATGCGGGCCACCTTCATAAGTCTTTATGAGTCCATCGAAGACCAGCCTATGGTTGCACTTCAGCAAACCCTCTATATCGAATTCTTGCTCTTGAGTGGAAAGCTGGCCTAGCTGCATAAGAACATGAAAGCCGAGTTTGTTAGGTATTAACTTAGCTCGAACAGCGGGGTTGTCCGATTTTTGACATAACCCCATGTCTATCAAATCCCCTCTCATCATGTTTGGATATGAAGAGATATATTTCTCTCTTTTTTCATGATGCTCGGGGAAACATTTAGATAAAAAAAACCGTATGGCTGGAATAACCTCGATGCTTTTACAGCCTTTTAATACCGCGCTTTTGATGAACCTCTCAAATGGGGGATTGTTTATTTTGAGGAGCGCTTCTTGAAAGATTTCTTCATGGGGAATAGCTTGAGGAATTTTCTCTGCCCACGCTGCTTGATGGCGTGCTAGTAAAATATCATGCAGTTTTTCCGGAATGCCTTCTTTAAAGATTCCTTTCGCCTTCTTAGAAGATAAAAATTGGCGTATTGGCAAATCTTTCACTGCATGAACAAGAGAATTGCACACTAAACTTGCCAAGCTGAAACTGTGCAAATCCTTCACCTTCCCGAGGATCAATATCCAAATCTCAGGGAGTAAATTACAAGGGAACCCTGTATTTAGGCTAAAAGGTGATGCTATCTCTGCGTTATTCCCCGCCTCAATTTCTGTAGAGAAATTGGATAACGTAGTATTCAATGAACTAGAAGCAGTGGTAATAGATACGGTGCCGCAGAGTTTCTGGTGCATGTTGACATCTTCCAGGTGTTAAAAATCTAGGACATTAGGACGTGTTTACCCTTGCCCAGAAGGATTCCTATTGGGCAAGGGAGAGGAAGTGCTGTGACTAGGGGAAGGTATATCTTGGGCCGCATGTCCCCCAAAAAAAGAGGGGTCCTTTTTGGCAAAGGTAAACACACTTTATGTCTGAGTAAGAAAAATCCCATTGTATAGAGAGTCAGCTTTTTAAAAGATAGTATAAAGCCTGTATTTCTCTATCGTTGCGGGGTAAGCACAAGGCCTACGATTTTTAACTCATACTCTACTTTTCAAGCCTTGCGTGCAAGCGATTGATCATTCTCATTAGATGCTCTTTGTTTGAGAAATTCTTGAAATTCAGCAAACATATCCGGAGTAACTACATTTGGCGGAAAAGTATTCAATGGATTTATTTCTGGAGAATCGCTATCTGAAGAAGGCGTACCACTTCTTGTTAAACCTGGATTAGAGCTTATTGCGGACCCTTCAGATATCGTTCTTACTCTAGAGTGAACCGGTGTGGCGACGCTTGAAGAAAAAGTTTCTGATTCTAATGATTCCACGGCTGATGCATCTACAGTGATCGAAGGTACTGCAGTTTGCTGCTCAATGGCAGTTTGCTGCTCAATGAGTTGAAGAAATTGAAGATATTGACGTTGATGCTGACTTAATAAAAGCGGATTGATATTTTGAAATGGCGTATTTTGTATTATCGCGTTTTCACTCGACGGCAATGATATCGGTGACGATGTACCTGCGCCGATATAATAATGATGATGATGTATGTGAATAGTTGATTGCTTATTATTTATACTTTCCTTTATGTTCTTTACTTCTTCTTCTATACGTTCTAGAGACGGCATCACAATTTCATTCATACTGGCATAAGTACTTGCCACCTGGGAAACTGCATTAATTATGTTATCCATGCTTATCCTATGAGGACCTACAACCTTTTCTTTAAGTACAAAGGCATCGTTTGTTCTAGCATGATTTCGATCTGAAACCCATGCCTCAGCGAATCGGAGTATCACCAATACAACGCCTATGATAAGCGGCATTCCGTAGATCATAAATGCGCCAGAGACCGTAATCCAACCAATCTGACAAGCGAGCATCCATAAGCCAGCTAAACTTCCTGCGCCACTGAGTGCTTCAAATAATCTAGGCAATGTGACTAATTGTTCCGATATGGATTTCGTTTGTATGCTTTCCGCCTCCAACACATCGAAATGTGCACGAATCTGTTGCGCCAGCCCTGGGGGATTATTGATCTGTTCTTTGGAAGACATCCCTTCGCCTTTTTCACAGGCACGATTCCACCTCAGATAAAGCCTTTGCTGCTCTTCGGGACTGGGTTTTAGATTCTTATCTAGCGCACATTTATGCAATTCTTCAAGAATCTCAATACTAGCGTTTAATAATGATTCTGCTGTATTAATGTGAGTGCGGGGCCGCTCCACATCTTCTGTAGTTAGCCAAAAGTTTTTATAGGATCTTTTGATATAAGCAACGAAGTCTTTTATATCAGGCTCGTTTTTCAAAATATCCAATTGCCTAAGAAGGCAATTCTGCTCATCAAGCGTTTTTTTTATTTCTGCAGAGGGCAAACTAAAAAAGTGCTGTGCGATCGGCGGATTAAAGCTGAAAGTCGTCATAACAGCCAACCTTTCGTCCAAATACTATGGGACGCGTCTAATAATGGGTATACGGATACTATTAATCAACAACCGGCCATAGGATGACATCCTATAAACCATGTATTTATTGGACAATGGCGCTTTACAAGAGTTCCTTGAAAAAAGGTAAAAAAATCAACAGAAAAAAAGCCTTGCCAGGATGATGCTTCCCTGGCAAGGCTTTTTGGCTTGATGCTACGCTGTAAAGCGCTTAGTTTTGGCTGGCTATAGTTGGCGTGCTAGGTGCAGAAGGATGGGTTTTTGCATACATATTCTGTTTCGTGACCCAAGCGCGGATGCGCAGGGCATCGGTAAAACGGGAGGATTTTCCAGTGGAGTCTAGCAATACGATAATTAAAGGTCGATCTCCTACTGTTGCTTGCATGACCAAGCACTCACCGGCTTCATTAATAAAACCTGTTTTTTGTAAACCTATTGGCCAGGCTATATTGCGAACAAGGGCGTTGCTGTTTTTATAGTGCAGTACCTTGTGCCCTGTGAATACGTTATGACTCACATCCGTGGAATATTCGCGGATTAATCGGTATTGGTAAGCCATATTGACCATTTTTGCGAGATCTCGAGCACTAGAGACATTACGGCTGGTTAATCCCGTCGGATCGACAAAGTGCGTGTCATACATCCCCAAGTCACGTGCCTTGGCATTCATAGCCTCGACGCATGCCTGCTTGCCCCCTGGATAGTAGTTTGCCAAGCTAGACGCGGCGCGGTTCTCTGAAGACATCAGCGCAATATGCAGCATATCGGCACGTGATAGGCGCGAGCCCACACTTAAGCGTGAGTGCGTGCCTTTTTCAAAATCACGGTCGGCATTCTTCACTTCCAACATATCGGTAAGCGAGGGATTCGTATCTAGGACCACCATCGCAGTCATCAGTTTACTAATCGAGGCAATTGGCAATACGGTGCGAGAGTTTTTATCGACCAAAAGCTCATTCGTATTTTGATCGATGACATAGGCTGCGGCGGAACGCAAGGCCATAGCATCGGGGGTTTTATGCAAGCCGAAAATATGCCCTTGGGAGAGCGGACGGGATCGCGTGGCGGGAGTAAACATGACCTTTTGCACCCCGGTTCCGCGTCCTGCGTGCGCATGCATAACGGGGCGACGTATACCGGCTTGCTTCACTTTGTTCCGCTTCACTTTGCGGGCTTTTTTCTTTTTCGCTTGCTTTTTTTTCTTCGCCGCAGCAGCAGGTTGAGAAGCCGTTTTTGCGCTCTCTTTTTGCGCTACAGAAGATTTAGAAGCGTCTGCCGGCAGAGTAAAAGTAGGAGCAGCAGCACGGGCAGGTATCACCGTACCGAGCGTTAATATACTAGCCAATAGAATATTGATACACCGCGCGCCTATGGATAATACTACGCTTGAAACACGGGCACCTTTTGCGATACCTATTGATGCTGCGCCAGATACATTGAGGGGTATTTGAAGCGCTTTATCAGTCATCAAGCAAGAAAGTCTTTTCAGCTCTTCTTGTACTTTGTCTGCTTTACACTTTCTTTGGGCTATAACCATTTTTTTCTTCACTCAATAAAAAAGTCAGTTTCCCCTGACTCCTTCAGGCCTACAAAGCTGGAAAACAATTCGCCAGATAATAAGCATAAAAGCATGTCCATTTGCTTAGCATGCGAAACCAGAAATTGTGTCTTGAAATACGCAATAGATGCGAAAAAGTTTTTTCAAATATCTGGCGTGCGTGCTGAACAAAAAGGGTAACGGTTCTTTTTTACCTATTTTTTAAATAAGATCCTTGGGTATGCATATGGCACAACGCTACGGCCAACGCATCGGCAGAATCTGTACTGGGTAAACCATTTAAACACAAGAGTCGCTGCACCATCGCTTGTACCTGCGCTTTCTCCGCATGACCATACCCGACAACCGCTTTTTTAAGCTGTAGCGCAGTATATTCATGCACCGGCAATTCTTTCGCTACTGCTGCACATATCGCAGCAGCACGGGCTTGAGCCAAAAGGATTGAAGATTGCGGATTGACGTTAACAAAGATTTTTTCCACAGCAGCCTGATCGGGTTGATACGATTCTAAAAGGGTTGTGAGACTGGTAAAAATCACCCCTAAACGCTCAGCAAGGGAATGGTGTGATGCGGTTTTAATAACGCCGCTCCCTAAATAACGTACCTGTGACCCTTCCCATTCTATAAAGCCCCACCCCGTGACACGCAAACCAGGATCAATCCCGATAATCTTCATTCGAGATGCCCTCCTGTACGCTAGCGCCAAAAATGCGCTCCTTCAGCGCAGTGAGCTGATCGCGTGCCTGAGCGGCTTTCTCAAATTCTAAATTCTTGGAATGGTCGAGCATTTGCTTTTCAAGTTGTTTGAGCGCTCTGGCGAGCTGTTTTTCGCTCATTGCGTCGAAATTGGCTTGATCTGCTGCGCGTGTTTTCTCCGCTTTATATTTCGTGCGTGCGTCTTGCGCATTATAGACGCCATCAATAATGTCTTTAATGCGTTTGACAACGCCCTTGGGCTCAATACCATGTTTGGCGTTATGTGCTTCTTGCTTTGCACGGCGACGGTTGGTTTCGGTGATGGCACGCTTCATGGAGTCGGTTTGCACATCGGCATACAAAATCGCTTTACCATGCACATTACGCGCAGCACGACCGATCGTTTGAATTAAAGAGCGCTCTGAACGCAAAAAGCCTTCTTTATCGGCATCAAAGATGGCGACTAGCGAGACTTCGGGAATATCTAGTCCTTCACGCAATAAATTAATACCGACCAATACATCAAATGCCCCTAAGCGCAGATCACGAATAATTTCCACCCGCTCGACCGTGTCGATATCGCTATGTAAATAGCGTATCTTGACCCCATTTTCTGAGAGAAATTCGGTCAATTGCTCGGCCATGCGTTTGGTCAATACCGTAATCAGCACACGCTCTTGCCGAGCGGCCCGTTTTCCAATTTCACCTAAAACATCGTCGACTTGCGAGCGCGCTGGACGCACTTCAATTTCTGGGTCAATTAATCCCGTCGGGCGCACTACTTGCTCGGCGACCTGACTCGACATCTTTTGCTCATACGCAGCAGGCGTAGCGGACACAAAAATGACTTGTCGGACTTTTTCCTCAAACTCCGCGAATTTTAAAGGGCGGTTATCTAGCGCCGAAGGCAGGCGAAAACCGTAGTTCACGAGATTCTCTTTACGTGCGCGGTCTCCGTTATACATCCCAGTAAACTGACCGATGAGGACATGCGATTCATCTAAACACATCAAGGCATCGGCAGGAAGATAATCCACGAGGGTGGGAGGTGGCTCGCCAGGAAGCGCGCCTGATAAATGGCGAGAGTAATTTTCAATGCCTTTGCAAAATCCTAGCTCTTGCAGCATTTCTAGGTCAAAGCGTGTGCGCTGTTCTAAACGCTGAGCCTCGACCAGCTTGCCTTCTTGATGAAAAAACTCCAGTCGTTCGCGCAGCTCTGCTTTGATCGCATCCATCGCTCGCAGTACCGTATCGCGTGGAGTCACGTAATGCGAGGAAGGATATACCGTAAATCTTGCCAAACTATGCTCAACGCGCCCAGTGAGGGGATCAAAGAGATAGAGCGCATCAATCTCATCATCAAACAATTCAATACGTACCGCACGCTGCGCATGCTCTGCGGGGAATACATCGATCGTTTCTCCACGCACTCGAAAAGTGCCGCGCTGAAAATCGGTATCGTTGCGGGTGTATTGCATGGCGATCAGGCGTGCAATCACCTCTCGGTGCAAGATCTTATCACCTCGGCGTAACACCAAAATCATCCGGTGATAGTCATTAGGATTACCTATCCCGTAAATCGCTGAGACCGTCGCAACAATGATTACATCGCGCCGCTCTAATAAACTTTTCGTCGCCGAGAGCCGCATTTGCTCGATATGTTCATTGATCGACGAATCTTTCTCAATAAATACATCGCGCTGCGGCACATACGCTTCTGGCTGATAATAGTCGTAGTACGATACAAAGTATTCAACGGCATTACGCGGAAAAAACTCTCGAAACTCTGAGTAAAGCTGCGCCGCTAAGGTTTTATTCGGCGCAAATACGATAGCAGGCCGACCTAAGCGTGCGATGACATTTGCCATCGTAAAGGTCTTCCCTGAGCCTGTGACCCCTAGCAGCGTTTGAAAAGATAAGCCTTCTTGCACCCCTTCGACTAACTGCTCGATTGCGGTAGGTTGATCGCCTGCAGGGGCATAGAGTTGGTACAACTCGTAGGGGGAATCTGGAAAGCGTATAAACAGGCTTTCATCCAACGCGGTCTTTTCTTCCGCGTCGCTATGAGGTGTGGAGGGTATCGCTTCTTGCATAGGGCCAAGATCCATTAGGGGGGCGTTCCACTCTAAAATCGCGCTTTTTACAACCAGTGCGCTAAAAAACGGACATTCTAAAGATCCTTGCACTCAAAATCCGGCAAAATTATATTTTTCTGTGTTTTCATTTTGTTTTTTTAGAGTTATTCATGACCACTGCTGCTTTTTTCCCCCATCTCGAACTCGCTCCTGGTGACCCTATCCTTGGCCTGAATGAGGCTTTTCAAGCCGATACGCGCGAACAGAAAGTGAATTTAGGCATCGGCGTCTATACGGATGAGAATGGACGTCTTCCTATTTTAAAAGCCGTGCAAGAAGCCGAGCAGGCACTCGCACAAGCAGCACGGCCGCGCGGATATTTACCTATCCAAGGTACTTCTGTCTATGGCCAAGCGGTACAAACACTGGTCTTTGGAGAAGCTTCTCACACACGTCAAAGTGGTCACATCGCGACCGTACAAACGCTCGGAGGGACGGGAGCGCTCAAAATAGGGGCTGATTTCTTTAAACGCGTTTTTGCTTCGATGGCTCCTCACAACGGTGCGGCACGGCGCCCTCAGGTCGCTATTAGCACCCCCAGCTGGGAAAATCATCGTGCCATATTTGAAACGTCCGGTTTTGAAGTCCTCGATTACCCTTATTACGATGCAGCGAACCATTGTGTCGATATCGAAGGCCTGCTTCGCGCATTAGAAAGCTATGCACCTGGCACGCTCGTATTGCTACACGCCTGCTGCCACAACCCCACTGGCGTTGATTTGAGCCATGAGCAATGGATCCGCATTATCAATACGCTCAAAGCGCGTCAACTCATCCCCTTCTTAGATATGGCCTACCAAGGGTTTAGCCAGAGTCTGGATGATGATGCACAAGCAGTACGTTTATGCGCAGAAGCGGGAATACCGACCTGGGTTGGGAACTCCTTCTCCAAGACTTTTTCGCTCTATGGTGAGCGTATTGGAGCGCTTTCTATTGTCACGGCCAGCGCAGAAGAAGCCACACGGGTGCTCTCTCAAATAAAACAAGTTATCCGCACTAACTACTCGAACCCACCCACCCACGGGGCCGCATTGGTGAGCCGGATATTAACGACCCCCGATTTACGCGCACTGTGGGAGCAAGAGTTAACCGAGATGCGTGAACGCATTCACACAATGCGCCATGCCTTAGTCGATGCACTTGCTCAACGGAAAGTCGCGCAGAATTTTGACTTTGTGAAACGTCAGTGCGGCATGTTTTCGTATTCCGGCTTAAGTCCTGCGCAAGTCGATCAATTACGCGAAGCATTTGGTTTTTATGCGGTACGTACTGGACGTATTTGTCTCGCAGCATTAAATACGCGCAATCTGGAGCGTGTTGCAGACGGTATAGCCCATGTTTTAATGTAATCTCAGACCCTACGCGCAGTCCGCCACTGCGCGTTCCTCAAGTCTGAAACATGGGATATATCCAATGAGCGCCGAACGCTATGAAGAATTATTGCTCGACCTCTGCGAAGTGGTCGGTTTTCCCGATGCGCAATCTATAATCGACACCCGTTCGATGGAAGTAGAAGGGTTTGATGTGCAGTTTGAGCATTACGAAGAAGATATCGGCGCCATTTATTTAAATTTTCACTATGGCACGGTCACGGCTGGGCGCACCTTGGTCGTCTTTCGTTTGATGCTAGAAGCCAATTTAATGATCTATGCGCAAGATCAAGCCCAACTCGGCGTTGATGCAGAAACGGGAGGGGCCATTTTAATCGTTCGCGTGATTATGTCAGACGAAGTCAACGGCAGTTGGCTAGCGGATCTCCTTGCACATTATTGTGAACATGGTCGTTATTGGAAAAAAAGTATTTTTGAATCTACCGATCAAATGTTTGAAGGAATTGCGTCTGGGCAATTTATTTGGATTCAGGCTTGAGTTACTGGATATGCATGATGCCCTAGTAAGTAATGCTGGATAAGTTAGCATTACTTACTAGGGCATCTTTTATTTATATAATATAGAAGTAGCGATATTTTATAGTGTATGGGCTTTGAATTGATATTTCTGGATATATCTATTTTCCTAGCTTTGTAAATGTACAAGAGATTAATGAGATAACTGTAACATATACTCGGATATCTTTTTCAGCCACTCAAGCTCAGCTTGCAGCAAATTGAGCTGTATCATCTCCTGTTTATATTGCATATTTTGGTGATGCTCGTTCATCTCCATTACATGCATTTGTTTTTTATATTCCAATTTCTGTTTTTCTTTTTCTAAATGCAAGTCATGCATTTCTTTGTTTAAGCTCCCCATCTCTTCATCAAATTTCATTTTTGTTGCATGTTTACTCCCTCCTGGCGCAAACATATCTGGATTGTTTGCTTCATATTCACTTACCATTTTCTCCAGAGCACTCTTTTTTTGTTCAAAATCCTTTTCTGCAGATTTACTCCCTCCTGACGCAAAAATATCTGGATTGTTTGCGATATATTCACTTAAGTCTTTCTCCAGAGCATTCCTTTTTTGTTCAACCTCTTTTATTTGCTTTTGAACTTGCTCTCTTTTCATAGCGATTGAAGGTGATTTTCCTGGGCCAACCTGTAGATTTCTACCTGTGCCGCCTGTCATTTGCAAACCTCCTATTTCTGCAAGAGGCCCTTGAGCATTTTCAAGTGCTTTTTTAAATGCTTTCTTTTTTTGAGAGGATTGCCCTATTTGGGCATTTTTTCTGACACCGCTATTCGGTGCGACCCCGCGCAATCGATCTATACCAGGCATCTGTCTTCCCCTTTAAAAGTCAATCCGCAACATCTCTACGCTTTCACAACATGCCTATCTTATAAAATACATGGCTAGACATAGTTATAAAACACCCCCTTTCACCCTCACTACATAACAACGAAAATCTGCTCACTTTTGCGAATGCGATGCCGATTTCTTAAAAAGCGTACGACAAACCTTTTTAACCTATTACCGTTTATCTGCATCCCTCTTCTCTAGCACACGTCTCCTTCGCATCACTATCCTTGCTTTCGTTTTACTCCATCAATCCTCGACCAAGAGGCAAGACAATATCGTTATCAATTTCTTTCTGCCGCCTGGTCTCTCGGTATAGGGATACTGAACTAGGCTCGATGAGCACTATAACGATGAATCCATCCACACCACTGCAGTCAACGGAAAGTGAGCCAGGTGAAGCCAGGCCTGTAGCTTCTCTCTTTGGTTCTTTATCTACCAATACCCATCGTACGACGCCCTCTTCAGTACGCTCTAACCCATTGCATCCAAGTACCACGCCCGCGCACCCGCATTCTATTGAAGGCCATTACCGACATGAGGAACTCGGCCAGCTGCATGGACATCATCCTATACATACCAGCACTCCCTCTATTTCCAAGGTCCAGGCTAAACAAGCCGCCCCTACACCGCAGACACCAACACCGCCCCCGGCATCCCATGTGAAGATTCCCCACTGGGTAAGCCTAAACATCCCAAAAACCATCAAAAAAGCTATGCATAAACTTTTTTATCGCAAAGCAATCCAAAAAGCGCATCAAAACATACTACTGTCAGAACAAGCTTTAACAGGAGAGGATGCTGCTTTGGATGCCTATATAGAAACCCTGTCTAAAAAGCCCTCTTCTACTGGGAATGCATATAACGAGGAAGATATAGCGCATTTGCCAACCAAAAAATCAGACATGCAATCACTCAAGGAAAAGTGGCATGCTTTCGTCTCTTCTAAAAAAACCGCTGATCAAGAAACGCATACTCCCTCCTCTACGCATCTTACTAACCCTGTACCAACACCACTTCTACATGCCGATTCTTCCGCTACTTTGCTGAATGAACCTGAACCTTCCTCTGCCCAAAAGCCTAAGGCCTCTTACAGACCTGCTGAGCTCTTATTACTGCGCACTACGATGCGCAGCTGTGATGGAGATACGGCCTTAGCAGGAGCGGTATTTGAAAAATTGGCGCAACCGTTGTATTCGCCATCTATGGTTGAAAAAACGGCAAAAGAGACGTTGAACGCGCTGCCACCCTCTGCGCAGAGTATGTCTACTTCTCCTAGTTCCTTTGAATTGGATTTTGAATCTTCCTTGTGGACTGAAAAAACACTTTCTGCAGCAGATGGACTCATTGATTATGCGCACACAGAACGCGTTAAGCACGCCGCCTTGCAGTGTGCGCAAACCCTGGCAAGCAGTAATAGCTTAGCCCTTGCACCCTTACTTGCACAGCAATGCGATAAAAGGGAAGATGAACTAAATATAAGCCGATGCAGCAAAGAAGCGGCGCTGAAGGTGTATTTACAGACAGGTGATACCTTAGGATTAAAGCCCGATCATCCCTCGATGCAATTTGAGGCCCCTAAAACTTCAAAGGAAATGTATGCACAACGGGCCAATATGGGGGCGCAAGCAATACTGTATGCAATTGCTCATCAAAAAGAGATTACATTAGAGGCTCCAAAGCCGCAGATAGAGGAAGCTCCTACGCAAGAAGCATTCCCACGGCTTACCTCCACCTTCACAGAGACTAACGACAAAATTATCCTGTCTGAAGAAATATGGACCGCCTATATCAGCAACCTGTGGGGCTACGATGACCTCAGCCTCAACAGCACCCAAGATCGTGCTGCAGGCACCATTTTAAAAAATAGAAGCACTTACTTGCATCGCGCTCAAAAATATCAAGAAGCGCATAACCGGCTAAAAAAGGCCAAACAAGTATTACTCCAAGAAAGGTCGACTTCAGCCATCAAGGAAGGCATGCATGCACAAACAGCGATATTTAAACGCTATGCAGGGCAATTGATAGGCAAGGGCAAAACGCCCGTTTCGCTGCCACGATCGGTATTTCTCAGCGAGAATCATCCGATAGATGAAGATACGTACCGTGAAGCCATTGGTACGGCTATTCAATCACTACAAAAACATTGCCTGTTCCAGCTGAGTCTTAACCCTCTAGGCGATGAGCATGATTACAAAACCGCTGTAGATATGGCTTTTACCTGGGCTAATCTTCAAGTATGGAGCCAGCGCAATATCAAAGGGAAAGCGATTCTTAGCGAATATCGCAATGCCAAGGCTACACACACCCTGGAACTCACGAAGGATTTGCTTAATAAGCTGCCTAAAGAAGGTGGAAATGAAGAGGTAAATGAAGGGGGAAATGGAGCATTAGCTTACTTTTCTAAGAACCAAAAAGCGTATAAAAAAGAACTCAGCCGTTCTTGGATCCCTTTTTTTTCTAAACCTGTGTTTTTCAGCATAGAAAAATTAGAAGAGATCGCAAGCACGGTATTTTCTCTACCGGATACGGCAACACCGGAGACCAAAGCCAAATTTGAGGAATACAAAACCCAATTTGATAAATCTTTAGAAGAAGCACTACATGCTTCCCGTGGAGCGCCTTTACAAGAAGCACGTGAAGCAATTAAAAAGGCCCACAACCTTTCCACAGACAATACCGAATCCTCGACAGCGGCGATTGATGCGCTTTTAGCCATAGAGCGCTCACAGATTGTCAATCTACCACCTGGCAGTAGCACCACCACCTTGAATGGCAATCCACGCGGCATAAATACAGGCCCTGTCCGAACTATTCCGCCCGTAACGCTTAGCCCTGAAATAGGAGGCGAATATAACCGAAGCGCCCTTGCACAAATTCAGGTACATAAAGCAGGCTTTAGCATGGCATGGGGGCAAAAGCTAGATATGCATGTTCTGCTAGGAAACAGCGTATATGGAGGGATTCCGCCATTCAAATGGGGCTCATTCAAACTATCGCTTGGAGCAAGTGTAAGTGCGAATATCAAGTTTAAAAAACAAAACACGCACAAAACAGTGCTACGTATGCAATACGATGCCGAGGATTTATCTGGTACAGAAGCAACACAAAAAACGATGCGTGAAATAAAAGCCGCTGCTACCCAACATATATTGCAAGACGCGATACCTCAAGCAGAACACTTATCGTTAGCGCATATTAAAAATCTCACGGATCACAACAAGAAGGAAGCCGCCAAATATACGCGTCGTCAACAGTACTGGAGCAATCTAACCCGTGCAGCATTCTATGAACCTGGTTTATCGATTAGTGAACAAACCGTAGAAAGTGTACGTATCACGAACTCCTATAGCGCACAAACTAGCGCGTATATGGGATCTAATGCCTATCCCAATGTCCCAACTGTCGGCCCTCTCATTGGTGTCCATGTAGAACATACCCCCTATGAGGCCAGCCGTGCTTTCCACATACAAAATGGGCACCGCCAACAGCAATCACTGAGCCAAGGTAGCTCTCATCAAGAAAAAATTTCAGCATCTATCGGCATGTTTGCCTCTGCCTCGCCAATACGCCTGCCTTTGCGTTTTGAACCTATCCGGATGAAGTTCGCGCGCCATATCCCACTGATTAAATTCGAAAAGCTACTTGGGAACCGTGGCAAAAGCGCTAACTTAGAATATACCTATAGCGCAACCCAGTTAGGCCCTTCTCCTATTAACCTGTCTATAGAAACGCAACGCTCTGGTTTTAAAAACTTTGGCAAACAAACCAAATTGCTCCATAAAATTACTAGGCGAAAAGATGCCATGCTTAAAAATTACTGGAAAGCGCACTATGGGGATGACAACGTAGAAACATTGCTTTCAAAATGTCATCATAAAGAGCGACATAGCAACTGGGTATTACGAGAAAACTATGCATTGAAAGAAAATCCTAACGACATCCTCACTATGCATTTAGAAAATGCACAATTTGATAAAAAAGAATCAAAAGCATACAAAAAGCGCCCAGCAAATTCGCCTCGCGATGCCACATCAAAGAAACGTGAACTTGAAATCTATATCGAAGAAACGCAGCAAAGAATAGCGCAGATTTATGCAGATCAACTCCAAACTGCACCTATACCAGAAGCGCCCCAGATAGAGGATATGGCTCCAAAAACGTTTTTCCCTCATCTGATAGATACAGGCTTTCAAGCAGAGAATGTCACTACCAAATCACGCTCTAGAGGTTGGAATATGCTGCTTAGACTGGAGCGTGAGCAAATTCAAACCTCGACTATACGCACAGTTGAACTACAACCTATAACGCAGCCCAGCCCACGTAGGTTGGGGTGAGGCATGAACCCCAACATTGATCTGCCCAATTGCCACCGCAAACACGTTGGGGTTCGTGCCTCACCCCAACCTACAACACAGCCCATCAATACGTAAATACTTTTTTGAAGCCGCACAGTACGCTTATCACTTCATCATGCCTGCTGTCCAAAGGATGTGTCATGGAATGGTTTACCCCTCCCCACTGTTTTGAAACGCCTGATGCCGTTGCTCGACCGCTTATGCTCAAAGATGCTAGCAGCTTATTTGAAGACTTATATGGAGACCCTGCGGTGATGCGTAATATGGCTGATCCTGTGCATACTTCCATAGAAGAAAGCAAAGCACTGATCCGTTACTGCATGCAACATTGGGATAATCATTCGATGCATGTGTGGGGGATTGAAAGTAAAGCAACTCGACGCCTTTTAGGGTACGTGAAACTGCAAGCCGCCTTGCCTCGGGTAGAATTTGGAATAGTGTCCGTGCAAAAACCGCATTTACAGCGACGGCGCATCTATTTTGATATGTGTCTTCGGATATTAGACTGGTTGATCGTCCAGCCTTCTGTGCATTATGTCTATGCCTACTCCGATATCGACAGCCCCTCAGAACAATTTTTCAAGCACATTGGATTTCAACATGAAGTCTGTCTCCCTAACTGGGACGCACGCCCTAATCGCGGGATAGCCGCCGTGCCTATACATCTTTATGGCAGTGCACGGCCTTTTACCCCGTTTGTGCACTTTCTACATCACACCTGGTTTAGAAAACCAGAACACGCACATGGGCTGCATTCTCGTTATTTACTAGAGGAACATTGAGGGAGGGATCTATAAATGTATTTACGATGCGCTATAGCTGTTTTTTTTGCAGCCAGTTTTTTTATTTCGAAAGTTCAAGCGAAAACCATTTGTACGGCTGTTGCCGATGCCAAAACGGGGGAGATCGTCCTAAAAGAAGGGGATTGCAGTACTCGATTCACGCCTGCATCGACTTTCAAAATCCCCTTAAGTGTGATGGGATACGATAGTGGTTTTCTCAAAGATATCCATTCGCCAAAACTTCCATTCAAGAAAGGTTATGTGGAATGGGCTGGTGGTAATTGGCGTCAGCCGACAGATCCAAGCAGGTGGATGAAATACTCGGTGGTTTGGTTCTCACAGCAGATTACCCAATTTCTCGGACAGGATCGTTTGCAGCGATATGCAACCCAATTCGGCTATGGAAATGCCGATTTCAGTGGCGATTCCGGTAAGAATAACGGCCTTGAGCGGGCTTGGATCAGCTCTTCATTAAAAATATCGCCATTAGAGCAACTGGCATTTCTTCAGAAATTGGTTAATCGGCAACTTCCTGTGAGTGCGAATGCTTTCGACATGACGAACCGCATCGTTGAAAAAACCGCACTACCCAGCGGTTGGGATGTACAAGGCAAAACAGGTATGGCCTATCCACAGAAAGCTAATGGTGATTTTGATGAGGAACATCCTTGGGGCTGGTTCGTTGGTTGGGCGACAAAAGGCGATCACACCTTCGTATTTGTGCGGCTTATTCAAGATGATAAAAAAGAGCCAGGCACGGCTGGAGTACGATCACGCGAAGCCTTTTTGAAGCAATTACCCTCTTTAGTGGATTCTTTTGTCCGCCCCACCCCGAAATAAAATATTACTTAAAATAAGCGAATTGTTGCCAAAAACATCTAAATAAAGCCATCTCCAAAAAATGGAATCCGTGATATTGGATTAACATTTAGCTTGATGCAATATAGGACGATCTTCATGGAACCAAAAGTCACGCATGTTTCAGGCTTTTTAGTATCTGGCTTAACTGTACGCACAATAAATCGCGATGAGTTCAATCAGGAAACTGCAAAAATTCCTGGCTTATGGGCAGAGTTCTTCGCCAGTGGCGCTGCGGATAAAATTCCAGGCCGGTTGCCCGATACGCCGATTGTTGGCGTGTATTCGACCTACGATGCTGACCTAACCAGCTTTTACAATGTCACTGCAGGCGTATCCGTCACTACTCCGAATGCTAAATTCAATAGTATCGAGGTTCAGGAAGGCAGGTATCTAGTCTTTGAAGCCCATGGCCCAATGCCCACAGCACTTTTGCAGACCTGGGCTTCAATTTGGACGTACTTTGAACAGCATCCACACGTGAAGCGAAGTTACCTCACTGACTTTGAATGGTATAGCGGCCAAGAGGAAGTCCAGATTTATATCGGGATCGCATCTTGAAATCATGATTTCTATGTACTCAGAATGCTTCCGCTTTTGTATACGGAACACCTCGATAAGCAGAGGAGGCATAAAGATGTGGGTGAATTTTAAATAGGACGAGGGATTATCTTCCAAATAGCGACTATTTAAATAGCATCATACAAAAAGCCCCGCATCAGTTCAAAAGCGGGGCAACTTCAGTTCATCTTAGTTCTCTTTGCAGAAACCCGGCTGGGCTACATCAACTATGTAAACTTTATCATCAACTCCTCCTTACGAGCTGCCATCTGGGCACCCAGTTCAATCATGTCCAGTTTTGAGGCCTCGACCTTTGGGAATATCTCGTTCTGCTCTTCCTTGACATGATGCTTCACATACTCCGACAACACCTTGATTTTAGCGTCGAACATTTCACCATCGGGCTCAACGTCCTTGACTTGAGCGATGAGATTCTTGAGAGTGGCATGCTCGATAGTCGCCTCGGGCACCAGTTTGTGGTCCTTTAAGGCTTGCTTGACGGCGGGATAGAATATCTCTTCTTCAAGCTGGGCATGGACGGTGAGCTCGATGCAAATTTGCGCAACTAAGTCTTTTTTCTTTGTGGTCGCACGCGCTTTTTCGTATTCGTTGAAAAGCTCACGGACGTGTTTGTGGTCGGCCCGCAGCATCGCTGTAGCCTTCAAGGCATTTGATGCATGACTGCCATTCCTCGTGGCCGTCGTTGCCGTCTTTGTGCTTGTCATGATTGAGTCCTTTGGGAGGGTACCGCAAGAATTAATGCATGAACAAAGCGATCAAAATGGTAATCGGGATGGGCATGCTGAGAAAGAGCAATAGAGGTGAATGCATGTTACGGCTACAGGGATAGTTCTATGGCAATTCATAAATCTCGGCGACGGCCTCCATACGCGGCGCCAAAACTGGCGAACAAGGCACCAAAAAGCAAGGATGCGGAAAACCAAAGCGCTGTATACGAAGTCGCTTTGCGCACCTTGTCGGCGGATTCCTTCGCAGTGGCCTCGACCTCCTTGAGCTTCATCTGGACCTTGTCAAAAATGGCTTTCACGCGCTTTTCGGCTTCGGCTTGAGGGATGCCTGTACGTTGCTCGACCAATCGGGCAATGTAGCGCATATCTTCTGGAGGCAAAGTGCCCCTTCGGATGCCATTGGAAAAAATACGAGTCACTTCAGATGTGGAACTGGCCGAGCCGACTTCACTGCCCGTTGATTGGGGTGAGACTGAGCCTGTCGATGCGCTCATGTCCTTGCGAAATAGCGAATCGACAAAGTAACCCATGCCGTCGCCAAGGGAAGAGGCATCATTCTTGACCATTGCCGCTCCAGCGCTGGCAGCGGTACCTGCCACCGATGCACCTGCTTGCCCCCCTCTGCTCACCATAGAGCTGATCGTTGTAGTCAGCAGCGCCACCGTCAACAGCGTTGCTACGGCCCATGTAATGAAACCATGAGCTGTGTCGCGAAAATATACCTCGTCCGTGCGCTCGACCACCCATTTCGTCCGTAGGCGACCGGCCAGATACCCGCCCACACCAGACGCCGCCAGTTGCGTAAAAGTAAGCCACAAAATGGTCGACACGCCTATCCTCGTCGTGCTGGCACCTTGGTTCGACCAGGGGGAGATGGATGACAAGCCGAGGCCCATGCCAAGCATTAGAAGAATTAAGGAAAGCGCTGCCGCTCCAGCTGCGCCTGCAAAAATGGCACCCCAAGAAACGCTTGATGTGCTTGGGGCTATCTCAGCCGAATGAGGGCCGCGCGCTGCCTGGCTGCCCCCGCGTGAGGTTGTGGCGGGTAAAGTTGGTGTATTCATCTTTTCCTCTGTCGTGAATTCAAAGCATTATTCTTGCAAATCAATACATCTACCTTCAAAGCAGCGATCGTAGTGCGTTTAGTCTTACAGGTCTCTTTGAGATTCTTTAATCTCAAAGAGACCTGCTGCCTTCTTCCAGCGCTTTTTATTAGCACGTACAACCGATCGCACATACTGAAGAGTTTATGGCCCGTTGTATCGTCTTTAAATACCGCAGGCGCTGAATTAGTTATGCCATGTTTGAATTAGTCGAAGAGGTTGCGTTAACTGGATCCAAATTACCAACTTATTGCCTTTTCAAAGCTCATTTAGATAAATCAGATTCCTGCCTTCGAAATATGTGTATTTATAATCACTATTTCTATGTACCAAGAACAATTCTGCTTTTGTATACAGAAAGCCCCTGATAAAAATAGGATATAAGACGAAGTGTTATATCCTAAATAACTACTATTTAAACCGCATCATGCAAAAAGCCCCGCGTCAGTTCAGTTCACAACTGAAAACGCGGGGCTTTTTAGTAGGTTAATTCAAAAATCTATTTACAGCTCAATAACTGCCATCCAGCACAGGCAAACAGCACAAATCAAGGTGCATATTGCCGCTTTTTAGACCACCCCCCCTCCTATCTCTATCCTCCATATTTCCCAGACACTAAGAAAACTTTTTTAGGATGTTCTGAAGCGCGCTTTTACAGTCCCAAAAAAAACTGATGTGCTCTGACAACTCCTCACTGAGAGGCCCAGGAGCATGATTGCGAAGCTTCTTAGCCGCAAAGAAGGACTGGAGTAATTGCCGAAAAAGGGCAAGTTTGCGAAGGTATCACCTGAAAAGCAGAAGTCTTTTTTGCGTATGCCAAGCTCCTTTTTTGCCACGCCGTTTTGCTCTTTTTTCCTGGCATTTAGCCAATTTTCAAGAGAAATAAGGAGAAATAGCAATAAAAATACGGCAAAAGAAAAGCCTCCAGCAAATACAAAAAGCCTTCTGCAAAGGTCGCCCTATTACCAAGATTTTGAAACGTTTTGTACTTTTTCAAAACGCTTTCGTGATTTGCCCTTCTATGGAGAGTTGTTTGAAGGTTGCCGTTCTAACTAAAAATGAGCGCTTATTTAAGCTCACCTCCGAAGCCTTCATAGGTGAACAGGTGGAATGCATGTGTTTTGCAGAAGACCAGGCCTTAGTACGTGAGCTGCCGAGGCAGGCTTTCGGGCTTTTGATTATCGATGCGCATCATCATGATTTCACCCCCTATCGCCCTTTAAATGCATGGCGTGAATGCTATTGCGATCAACGCACGCCCATTATTGTGGTGGGACTCTTTTTTAGTTCTGAGGGCGGCCGAGAAATGCTAGCAACACAAGCCGATGACTTTATCTTTGGCCCGCTCAACCCGCGTGAACTCCATGCTCGAGCACATCGCCTGCTTTCACGCAACACCCAACGAGAAAAACTGCGCGCCCACATCCGAACATCCGGTTATCACCTCGATAAAAATCAAAACACCGTTTTTTTTGAAGGGGAGCGTATCCATTTAACCGCACGTGAATTTGCACTCACCTGGCTGTTTTTTTCGAATCCAGGGCATTTTTTTAGCCGTCAACATCTGGCCGAAACCATTTGGGGCAGCTCTGAAGCCGTCATTGGACGCACCTTAGAGCAGCATATTTACAAACTGCGCAAAAAACTCGGTTTGACGGAAAACACGAATGTACAACTGCATACGCTTTATGGCTTGGGATATCGCCTCAATATAGACGTGATGATCGAGCCAGAGGAGATGCCTTACAAAACCTCGAATTTACCTTGCAAGCAAACGGCCTAGCATGAATAAAAGACTTGTCACTTGCACTCCTGCAGCTGTTGCACCCCCTAATCCTAGTCATTGCCACGTTTGGCTTTTAGAGCGTGGTGAGCCATTCTTCATTTACTCACTTCATCACTAAGGAAAGGGCATGTTCTGGACTGTTTACTTTCCAATGATTTCGATTCTCAGCTTTGAGGGCGCACATCCTATGCTCAAAGAGCTGATCTTCGAGGCTAATGTGCACGAAGCATTCGTATTTTCAAACCGGCATGTCGATGACGCACAAGCGCATGCCTCTTTGAACACACTCTCGGAAACGTTAAGGATTAACGGGGATCTACAGCTCTCGTTAGGCCGCCTAGAAGAAGCTGAGGAAAGTCTGCGCAAATCGAATCGGCTGATTCGTCATGATAAGGCGCTACTACGGGTGCAGTCTTGCCGCAATACTGGCTGGCAAGCCTTTTTTCTTAATCGCCCTAGTACCGCTCTGAGTTGTTTTATCCGTTTACTCAATGAACAGGATTTAGCTATCTCTAGCCGACTAGAAGCACTGTGCGGCGCCGTTTTTATCTTACACGCCCAGGGCTATTTAAATGAAGCCTGGCAATACCTCGACGAGATGGCCGTTTTGGCACGTCAAGAAGGCGGAGAAATGTGGCAACAGCTAGCGCATACCATACGCATTGACTTCGTGTCGCAATATGCGATACGCCAGTCTCCGCGCTTCACGGATCATATATTTTGGCAAGTATCTATCGCCAATTATATGGCGCAACCTATAGGTCCTTATGGGGAAATTGATGCCATGCCCCGATTATTGCGCCAACGTATTCAATATCTACAACAGTTGCGCTCGCTGACGAACGGCAATTTTGAAGCAGCGGAACGCCTGCAAAATCATTTAAGTTGGGCAATAGGCGCAGAACTCGAACATTATCAGCAAGCGCTACGTATCGAAATCGCCCTAGCCGCACTAGCGGCCGATGCATCACGCTTAGCCCAAAACTCCTTAGATTTAAATCATTTCGGCCAAGGCCAAGCCCAGTATGCCTCGATACGCAATCATTTCGAATATTTTTACTGCCTGGCCAAAGCCGCGCAACAAAATGGCCGCCTAGATGAAGCGCTAAACCATTACAGCCGCTATGCTCTGCTTGCGATGCAATCGACACGCGCATTTAACCTTCCTGCAGACTTTCGCTCAATCAAGCGCAATAGTATAAAAACACCTGCGCCTTCCGATGATTTCTGCGCACGTTTGCCAGGCAAATACCGGCGTGCTTACAATTACCTCATAGACAATCTAAGCCGTGCTGATTTGTCCGTACGTGAGGTGGCTGCGCAAATCGGCGTGACCGAACGCGCGCTCCAACTGACCTTCAAAACGCATGTAGGCCTCTCCCCAACAGAAGTTATCCGCCGCCAACGGATGGAGCGTATCCGTAATGCGCTATTGAATGAAAGTGGAATATCGATTGCAGATGTAGCGGAAAAATGGGGCGTTCAAAACCGCTCGACTTTAGTCAATAGTTATAGAAAGGAGTTTCATGAAGCGCCTTCGGATACCTTACTGCGATAAGGTCTCTTCTATACTGCATAGCGTCCCTATAGCAATATCTCCGGATACGCTATTTTGAATATCCTGAAGATAGAATCATTCCATTAAAGTAGTCATAAGTGCCTCCAAGTAACTTGGAGGCACTTTTAATTTACTTGTCGCGGGTCATGGATTAAAACCGATGTTGAGTCCATATATTTTATATTCGTATAGAACCCTCTTTACTTTCATTATCATCCGCTTCTTTTAAATTCAAAATACGCAAAGCCATTTTGTATTCCTCTGAATTTTCATTAGCTGAATTTTGCAAAATGTATATTACATTCCCCTCTAAAAAATCCTTTTTAAAAAGAGCATCTTCTCTGACCTTTTCATCAATGTTAGAGGAGCATTCATGTAAAACTTTATGATATTCCTCTTCAAAAATATGAGGTTTATTTTTTATAGAATTTATAAAATTCATATATTCATATTTATCTTTATTTTCTATCTGAAAGTTATGTATTGCACATAACGCCTCAAATTGAAGTGAATTTCTATCAATGCGGCGATCGTTTAGCTCTGCTTGAACATAATCATCAATAGCACGCATTTTAATCTTCGAAATATAATGCAAATGATCATTTTCTATTTTTTTATAATCATCAAGCACTCCAAAGAATTTCTCTAATGCCAAATATGGATCCTTCATCATCATTTTTTTATAAAGATCTTGAGTATGCATTCTCAAAAACCCACATGCCACAGAATACTCTGAAGGATTTTTTGGAATAACCTTTCCTTCTAAAATACTATCAAAATACTGCTTAACAACCACAATCTCTCTTCCAATACTTTTCTTTTTAATTTTATCATTTTCTTTATTATATGCTAGCAATCTTTCTTCCATATGCTTAATGGCCTTATCTGGCTTTGAAAACACCAACCCCCTATAATCATATATATATTTATCATCTAGAATTTCCCATGCCATTTTATATTCAAAATAATCTTTTTTAGAATTATTTTCTTTAGGATTGTATTTTTGAATAATTTCACGAGCGCGATTACAAATAGCATCAATTCTTATTAAAGCCAAATTCTTTTCGTTTTCATCTACAATATTATTAAAATTTTTTAAATCTTTTTTAAGTTGCGCACCAATAAATGGCGTATTACTTTTAACCCAATTTACATACGCACCTTTATATTCATTGCGTACCGACTTACTGATTACCGGATAAGAATTTGAAATATTATAATTTTGCAACCCATATCCGCCATTCATATATTGAAACATATTATGAACATCATTTTTATAACTTTGCAGCATAAAAGACATCACTGGCATCATAAACGGAGGCGATAGAAAACTAGTATTCAACGCTTGCAAATAATGAACAATCTGTGGCATCTGTTGCGGACGATAATAATTTACGCCTCCCTGATTGCCGAAATGAGTCCCTCCACTATGCATATAACTATTTGTACAGAGATAGGGCGATGACCACCTCGGCATCGAAGTGTCTACAAAAGGCGCATGATAGGTAAAAATGGGTCTTGTATTCATATACCGTACATCATTCATAACTTCCCCCATATAAACATCTTTCTTGGGCACACACTATATACAGTGTAGATCCAACATATCTTCCACCTAATTCATGACAGAAAAAATAGATGCCTATACGAAACACCCAGCATCATGTCAATATCGAGGATGTTATCAGCCATATCCTCAGGCGCTTGATGTCTTGGTTAATGTATTTCTGCAAACTATATTTTTATATTAATAACTGATGTTATGCAGGCATTCAAAAAGACTGTGGTCATTATGTTGGGGTTCCTTCGTCACTCCAACATAATGACCACCTACTTTTCATCTTTGCGCTCCACTGATCTATAACTCGCTTTTCTACAATTTTGCGTAACATGAGTTAATAATCAAATATTTAGAATAAATATTTTTTATCTATGGCCCACTATATATACAGGCGCATTTCCCACTATTAATTTGCGAAATAATAGACAATAAAGCGAAAAGTTAAAACCGCCCTCGCAGAACAATGTGAAATTATTCCACTAGACTATCAATTCACACCTCTATGTTATTTTATTTTTGCACAGTGTCTGATTCGGCTAGCAGCAATGTACGAATTTTGCACATTGCTTTCTTTAAACATTTATAAGGATGATTATGCAGAAGACGATTCTTTAGGCATGTCCCAAAATGCACACACCACCTCTAACTCTCTAGTCCGCTTAAAAGGGGGAAGGCTTTGCCAGATTTGGCGGCCATAGGGTTTATCGATTAAGCGTGGATCGCAAATCATCAACACGCCTCGATCTCCTTCAGAGCGAATAAGGCGTCCTGCGCCTTGTTTTAACGCTACTACGGCCTGTGGGATTTGATACGTTAAAAAAGGGTTTTCTCCTTTTTGGGCTAGGTCTGCAAGGCGTGCAGCTAGCACGGGATCGCCAGGAGGGGCGAAAGGAAGTTTGTCAATAATAACGAGCGATAAGGCATCACCGGGAACATCGACCCCCTCCCAAAAACTCTGGCTGCCTACCAAAATACTGGGGCTATGCGCACGAAAACGTTCTAATAATTCGGTTCGACTCGCTCGACCTTGCACTTCAAGATGCACCGATAAAATACCCTGCTCTATCCACTGGGCAAGCTGTTGCGCTACTTGCTCGACTGCGCGTAGCGTCGTACATAAAAAAAATGCCCCCTTACCTGCCGCGATCATCGATTGCAGCACAGGCAAAGCAGCCTGCACAACGGCATCTATAAAACGCGGTGCAGTAGGTAATGGCAAGCCCCGCGGAACATACAGCAGGGCTTGTTCTTGATAATGAAAAGGACTAGGAACGCTAAGGGAACGGGTAGGGTCCAGCCCTAATTGCCTGGCGTAATGACTAAAATCATTGCGCACAGAGAGCGTTGCAGAGGTCAAAATCCATGCGCGCGGGCCTTCCGCGATTTGGCTTGCAAACAGAGGGGCAATAGAAAGCGGTGTGGTATGCAATTGTACGGTGTGTGTGAATACTTCAATCCATCGCACCACGGGTGCAGACGCTGCTTCCGTAGGCTTCTGTGTTGCAGAATGCGGTGTGCAAACACCGCCAGCAGATACTGGAGCTGCCTGCAGCGCCGTATAAAAATCACGCAAACTGTTTTGTAGCGCTTGGCCGTGCTCAGCACAATGCGCCAGCTCCTCAGATCGCGATGCTTGGGATTCCAGCGTACTCCGTATAGCGTCGAGTGCGGCATCGATATCCTGTAAAGCAGGATAAATCCGTGGATTAGCGCGCAAGGCCTCTCCATCTAAACGCGCCGGCCCTTCAAACACCAGGCGTAATTCCCGAGCAGCCTCTTCTAATTTTCCGGTTTGTTCTGCCCAGTCTGCTGCTTCACGGGCATGCTGCATTCCCTGTAGCATCACCTCTCGTGCAAACTCTAAGCACTGTTGGGTAGAAAAGGTGGCCCCTAGAAAATGGGTCGCGACTTCCGGTAATTGATGCGCTTCATCAAAAATCATCGTATTGACGCTAGGCAAAAGTTCGCTTGCTCCTGTATCTCGCAGCATCACATCGGCAAAGAAAAGCGCGTGATTAATCACCACCACATCAGCCTGCTGCGCTTCACGGCGCGCGCGCATTACAAAACACGGTTTATTGTATGGACAGTCCTGCCCTAAACAATTCTCTCGGGTGGAGGTAACACGCGCCCAAATGGGCGCATTTTCTGGAACATCAGTCAGTTCTGAGATATCGCCCCGTGTTGTCGTTTTTAAAAACCTTTGGATTTTGCGCACTTGGCTGGCTTCTTGCCGTGAGGCAAATTGCCCATGCTCTGCGGTGCGTTCCAAATGATAATGACATACATAATTGGCGCGCCCTTTCAATAGCGCGATGACGGAAGGCAATGCCAACGCTTGGCGAAGCGCAGGGATATCGCGATAAAAAAGTTGATCTTGCAAATGGCGAGTAGCCGTAGAGACTATCACCTTCCCGCCCCACAAAAGCGCAGGGGCTAAATAGGCGAAGGTTTTTCCCGTACCCGTACCCGCCTCTGCAAGCAGCGTACAGGCATTCAATTCCGCACTTAATGCGGACGGAGTAGAAGAAGCATCTGCTTGTGTACGCTTACGAGAAGAGGAAAATGCGGAGGAAGCTGCAGGCTTTGCCTCACCAGCGTGTTCTTGATACTTTTGATGTAGCTCGCGCGCATGCTGCATCGTTGCAGCTACTGCGCGCGCCATTTTCATCTGCGCAGCGCGTGGACGATAACTTGGGATGTGCTGCGCCAGCATGCCTTGCTCGGCAAAAATCTGCTCGAGCATAGTACAGCGCTCTGTATCTAAGTGTGCATCTAGTGCATCAGATGGCGGCGCAGAAGAGGAAGTCGAAGTAGACAAAGGAAAAAATGCTCAAAAGCAAGGAAAAGACAAAAGATAGGCTTTAAAAGGAGAGCGTGTATCACGTCCGCCATCGGCATAGTGACTATACCTGCTTTTAATACATGTCGCGCTTAAGGAGAAAGATCCGCCGCTGCAGGTACAGTATTGGATACAGAGGGCTCAGTAGGTGCCGTATGCGTTCGCTTGCGTGCTGCGCGGCGGCGCTCCATCATAAGACGGTGTTGCTCTGCAGCACGTTGTTTTGCATAAAAGCGTTGCATATTGTCTGCACGCGCACGCTGCTCACTCAGACTATGCCGCTTCTCTGCTTGCCGCCTAGAAATAGGATGTTTTTTGTTGGCATGCGATGCCGTTTTTGCACGCGATGACTGACCTTCAATATGCTGCTCGGCTTCCCACTCAGCGTGATGCTGACTCGCCCGAGACGGCTGCAATACCGCTTTCTTATCACGCTGACGCACACGCTTCGCACGCTTTGCTTCTTCTAATACTAATTGATCTGCGTACAAGCTCGCTTTTTCCTGCCTGTACCGCTTCTGCACCTTTGCTAAACAGGAATTCACAAAAAAGCGGGTATAACACGCTTGCTGCGCCTGCATATAGTCCCGATTCATCTGCGCTTTACGCGCATCTAATTTTGCTTGCCGAGCCGAGAGATTCGTTGGTATATCACGCAAAGCGCGTTCTTGCTGTGTAGGCGTATGCGCCGTACTACGCGGCTCTATCGATTGTACACAGCCCTGCAGCAATACCGCAGCGCTTAGAACGCTGAAGGCTGCGGGAATCCATCGCGAAAGTGGGGACAGGAGAAATAGGCAATTAGCAAACATACCGCCATTGTAAGGGATAACGCACTGTATTGAAGAGCCCCCCCTACTTCCATTTAATAGGATAACACCTCATTGACGTTCCCACCTTTACCATGCCAGAAGGATAAGATCGAAAATGAGGCAACAAAGCCATTTGCCTAGGAATTAGGCCTTATGCGGGAGGGGGTGGTACATATGTCCACTCCTCTCTCTGGGCAGCTTGGGCTTGGGCTTGGGCTTGGGCTTGGGCTTGGGCTTGGGCTTGGGCTTGGGCTTGGGCTTGGGCTTGGGCTTGGGCAGCATGCTGTTGTTTGGCTATCATCTCCTGTGCAGTCTTAGCATCAATAATTTCCGGCCGGCCTTTTTTATAATAGC
This sequence comes from Mycoavidus cysteinexigens, assembly GCA_031963005.1. GTDB lineage: Bacteria > Pseudomonadota > Gammaproteobacteria > Burkholderiales > Burkholderiaceae > JASSUD01. Next base: position 127,229 of record JASSUL010000001.1, read on the forward strand.
GATTTTCACTAGACACCCACACATACTCGCGCTGCTTATATGATTGTCCGTCTTTGTACAACATTTTCACCCCTGTACACTCCTCCTTTCCAGCAGCATTTTTTCCATAGGTCCATTCAAATTGGGGCTGTTTTTTTACAGAGATAGGCAAAACTTTAGGATAGTTATAATTACCTGGACGTCCGATTACTTGTTGTACTTTTACTGGCTGCAGAGCTTGCCGGCTTGAAGCCGGCATACTAAAAGATGAAGTGGGCGCATTATTTGTTCCAAAAAGGGGATCAAGCAGCCTATCGAACTTCACTAGGAATGGTTCTGCTGCATTGACTGCCCTGTTTAAAAGAGACGAGCCAGTTTGTTGCCCAGACAACATAGGGTGTGGTGGTGGTTGGTGCCCCCACATGGGCTGATGTTGAGCTATTGGCTGTTGTGGATACCCCATAGGCTGATATTGGACTATTGGTTGTTGCAGATACCCCATAGGCTGATATTGGACTATTGGTTGTTGCAGATACCCCATAGGCTGATACTGGACTATTGGTTGTTGCAGATACCCCATAGGCTGATGTTGGACTATTGGCTGTTGTGGATACCCCACATGCTGCATTTGCCCTCCGGCATATGGTCCCATGGGATAGTTTTGCGGCAAGTTTGTCGATGTAGGAAGATGCTGCTGCTGGGTTACCTGTGGCAGCATAGACTGCCCAAATGGCAACGCTCGATTCTGATCCTGCCCAGACATATGCGATTGTCGAGGAGGAGGCGCAGAGGATTGTTGCAAAGTGCTCATATTACGCGGCCTAGCCGGCGTGCTAGGAGTCTGTCCGCCCAATCCGGAGGCCGAATTCATCCCGCCATAGGACTGAAAAGACGGATTGATAGTATTATCATCGGGCATTGTCTTCCCCTCATTGTCCAAGCTGCACAACAAATGTGCTATAGCATTACGACCAACTATAGAAAACTTGCATATGGAATTGCCCGATCATTCAGAAAAAATGGGCATTAAAACGAAATGCAATGCATCATTTAATTCGTGCTGTTAGGCAGATGACGTTATTATCGAGCAGAGGGGCGCCCACCTCCCTGCCTTCTATTCTGCTGCAAATGCGCTATTCAGGAGGGACGAGTCTCTTTGGGGAAAATGGTAGGCTTTTGCTCTGATGCCATAGGAGTTTCCCATCCACTAAGGTAAGTTGGACGGTACTGATACGCCTCTGTCCTATCTAGATTCAATAGTTCCATTTTTTGCATAAAAGAATCTTTATCCAGATTAGGGTCAAATTGTTGTACCGTCTGCGGTGGCACCTGATGCCGGTTTTTGGAGGGTCCTGCCGTAGGGGGCATCATGGGCTCTGTCGGTCTCTGCTGAGATTCGATTGATACCCTCGGGTATGCATGGCCGCCATTGGGGGCATAAGGAGAAAGAGACTCGTGCTGCCCAAGCGCCTTTTTCTTGTTATTTTTTGGCGTTTGTGATGTTACATTTTTAAATATAGCCGCTATTCGAGAAATACCGCCGGTCCCTATTCCCATTCTCCCTCTCCTTGTGCATTTTTACTGCGCAGATGCGTTTTTATCCACGCTAAACACAATATATAGAAGGCCTTCTGATACGAAGCGCTACGGGCCAGAAATAGGGTAATGCAAAACGAAGCGAGAAGCATTACCTTCAGGTGCTTTTAAGGAAGCAGGCTATATATTGTAGGCTTATTTGGCTTCATATAAACGCCTGCTCGAGCAGGCATTCTGTCACCAGTAGCGCAGAGGGTAGATGCCCTGATGGAGCTCTGATTTTATGAGTAAAAAGCGAACGCCGTGCTAAAAAAGAGAAAGGGCTATTGAGCGTGGAGGGACTCACGACGCTGCGACGCACTAAATCCGCCAAAGGATGGCTGGAGCTTAAAGTTGCATAGGCAAAGTGCGATCGGTTGATCGTTCTATCTTTATACAGCAGGCTTCCCAACGGCGCGGTATGCAAAAAACGCAGCTTACGCCATAGCGTATAACTAGCCGATAAAGCCGTGGTGCTACGCGCCACTACCGCCGCTTTGCCGCCAACGCGTAGCACCACTTCACGAACCCAAACCGGTTCACGCGCCCCTAGCCCTAAACACACTGCTTCATCATCCCAGCTGGTTTGCACCCCTTCATAGATAATCTGAACATCTACCTGGCAACTTACTTCGGTAGAGGGCTTGTAAGGCACTTGCAGTCTATTCGCTGCATCCAGTCTATCTGCTGATGCGGTTTTACAGGCCCATGCGTATTCGAGTCGTTGTGTGAGGGATCCTGCGCCACGTAACCAGCTTTTTTGTAATAACGAAGCGTGCGCAGGCGGCATCGTCCGCCAGATGCCGCCTGCTATTTTAGGGATAGGGGTTTTACACCGCATCACATATCACACTAAAGGCTGGCCATTAACAACGCATTAGTCCGTTGAACATAGTCCGCAGGATTTTCTAAGGTCCCTCCTTCAGCCAAGAGCGCCTGATCAAATAACAAATGCGCCCACTGTGCAAAATCTGCTTGCTCCGACTGTAACCGAGCGACAAGCGCATGCGTAGGATTCAGCTCTAATATAGGCTTAAATTCTGGCGCAGCTTGCCCAGAGGCTTTGAGCAAACGTTGCAAATAGCCACTCATCTGTTCGTCGTCAGCAACTAAGCAAGAGGGAGAATTGGCCAAACGGGCACTTAAACGCACCTCTTTGACGCGCTCCTTTAATACCTCTTTCATCGCCTCTAAAACCGGCTTGAAAGTTTCTTGCTGCGCTTCTTGCGCTTTTTTCTCTTCGTCGCTGAGTGTGGCTAAATCTAAGTCTCCGCGTGCGACACTGGTTAGTGGCTTCCCCTCGAATTCTTGTAAGAAGGAGAGCATCCATTCATCGACACGATCACTAAACAACAGCACTTCGACGCCTTTTTGTGTCAATACTTCCAGGTGAGGACTATTACGTGCGGCTTGCTCACTCTCTGCGGTGACGTAGTAAATTTTTGTTTGCTCAGGCTTCATGCGCGCTACGTATTCGGCAAGCGATGTGGTTTGCCCTGGTACATCGCTGTGCGTACTATTGATCCGTATCAGCTTCGCGATGCGATCGCGATTGGCCATATCTTCACCAATGCCTTCTTTCAACACCTGGCCAAAGGCATTCCAGAAGGTGCGGTACTGCTCTTCTTTATTTTTGGCGAGATCTTCTAGCATCGACAAGCTGCGCTTGGTCACCCCTTCGCGTATCGCTTTGACATCGCGACTTTCTTGCAAAATCTCGCGAGAAACATTTAAAGGCAAGTCATTGGAGTCTACAACGCCTCGAATAAAGCGGAGATAGCTTGGCAGCAACTGTGTGGCATCGTCCATGATGAACACTCGCTGCACATAAAGCTTCAGGCCACGGCTTTGGTTGCGATCCCATAAATCAAACGGAGGGTTCTCGGGAACATACAAAAGCTGGGTATATTCATTGCGACCTTCAACGCGATTATGCGTCCAACACAAAGGATCTTGCCCATCATGCGATAAATGGTGATAAAAGCTTTTATATTGCGCTTCATCGATCTCGTTTTTCGCACGCGTCCACAGTGCACTCGCTTGATTTACCGTTTCCTCTTCTTCTTTTTGCACATGGGCTTGTTTTTCGGCATCCCATTCTTCTTTGCGCATCAAAATAGGAATAGCAATATGGTCTGCATATTTGCGAATCGTCGATTCGAGTTTCCAACTAGAGAGCCATTCGTCTTCCCCTTCGCGTAAATGCAAAGTAACGGTCGTGCCGCGGGCTGGACGTGCTATCGTCTCTACATTAAAGTCCCCTTCTCCGCTACTCTCCCAACGCACTCCTTGCGCGGCAGGGACCCCTGCTTTGCGAGATTCTACGGTAATGCGATCGGCCACAATAAAGCCGGAATAAAAGCCCACACCAAATTGTCCAATGAGTGCGGCATCTTTTTGAGAGTCCCCAGAGAGTTTGGCAAAAAATTCTTTGGTGCCCGAACGCGCAATGGTACCCAGATGCGAAATCGCTTCTTCGCGGGTCATCCCAATACCGTTATCATCAATCGAAATAGTACGGGCCTGAGCATCATAGGCTATACGAATACGTAAATCCGCGTCGTTTTCATACAAACTGGCATCAGCAATGGCTTCATAGCGTAGTTTGTCTGCCGCGTCAGACGCATTAGAGATGAACTCGCGCATAAAGATTTCTTTATGACTATAGAGCGAGTGAATCATCAATTGTAGAAGTTGTTTGACTTCTGCTTGAAAATGGAGGGTTTCCTGGGCCATATATAATTCCTTCCTAACCGTGAGGCATTTTTATGCACTATTGTTTAAATCCATTAGACTTCTTTCGAAACCCTGTAGCGGCGTCATTCCTGTAGGTTGGGGTGACGAAGGAACCCCAACATGCACGCCATAACGTCCTTGATGATCTGTTTACGACTATCTAAAAGCAAAAATGAAAAGTCAGCAGTACGCATGTTGGGGTTCCGTATTTAATTCAATTCCTCACCACCAACCTACCATACTCGGTTTAGAAAGAAGTCTATTGTTTAAAATCTAAAACTGCATATGTGGGCGTTAGAAAAAAAATCAAGCATACTCACTGAAAATTCTCACCCCCACACTCTTTCTACTATGCCCTCTACCGCACTCCACCTGTTGCTTCCATTTGCACTCATGCCCGAGTACAACGAGGAGGAAAAATATCAATCCTTGGCACCCACATCCGCATCGGCTTTAGAGGACCGTCCTGCGATAGAAGCACAGCTTGCCCATATGCCTGCGCTGCGACGCATTGTGCGGCGGGCTACACGGCAAGCCTGCATCTATGCACCCGCCGATGCACGCTCGTGTGCGCATGAGCAGTGGTTAGCGGAGTATTTTCAAATCGGTAGCGCTAGCGATCATTATGCAGAAGAAGCCTCATTAGCGCCCTACGCCTTATTGGCAGAGGGAAGCGACCCCGGGAAGGCGCTCTGGGCTTATGTGCGGCCGGTGCATTTTGAGCTTGCGCGTACCCATCTGAGCCTGCGCGCTTCAGAGGGGCTGGACCTCTCTGCTGAACATGCACAGGCACTCTTCGAGGCGGCGCATAGCGTAGCCGCTCACTATCATCTCACCCTCATCGCCCCTACCCCTTCAAATTGGTATCTCTGCGGCGATGCACTTAAGCACTTGATAGGAAGTACCCCCTATCGTGCAGAAGGGCAAAACATCGAACGCTGGCTACCCTATTCCCAAACAGGGGATCCACACGCAGTTCGCACCTGGATGCAATTTCAAAATGAGGTGCAGATGATGTGGAATGCGCATCCCGTCAATATCGAGCGAGAAACACAGGGGCAATTACCCGCCAATGCAATCTGGTTCTGGGGTCAAGGCGCGCTTTCCCACCCATCTCCCTCTTCTTTGGCGACGCCATTTAGTGCCGTATTTTCCCCTGCGCGCGCAACACAAGGCTTAGCACTAGCAACAGGCCTGCCTATAGCCCCTCCTCCTGCTGCTTTTGTCGATATGCCAGCATTGATGCCCATAAAGCCAGTGGAAACACACACGGCACACACGGTAGTATCCAATCGCCCTGTGCTAATAGAACTAGAAGATCTCATGCAGTCTGCTTTGACGCACGATAAGCCAAGCTGGCAAACGGCTTTAGCAAAATTGGAGCAACACTGGTTTCAGCCTGCACTCACGGCACTCCAAACTGGCCAGCTGTCTTCTTTAACACTCACATTCACGGGAGAAACACAGGCTATCACTTTGCACCTGCGCCGCGCCGATTTATACAAAATCTGGCGGCATCGCACTTTACCTAAGCTATAAAGCAGGGCATCCGAGCGCTCACTGCACACCCCCTTCACCTCTTTGATACACCATCTATGACGCACGTCACTACCCGTTCTTATTCCATCGTCGATGCCGAGGTTTTACAGCGCCAAGGATTGCACCCTGTTCTAGCCCGTTTATACGCCGCGCGAGGGGTCAAAACAGTACAAGATACGCAATCCCTTTTGAAGCAGCTTTTACCGCCCTCTACACTTAAAGGCCTAGAGACTGCTACAACCCTCTTATGCGATGCGCTGATGGCGGGTCAAAAAATTATCGTGGTGGCGGATTGTGACTGTGATGGGGCAACGGCTTGTGCAGTCGCTTTACGCGGCTTACGCAGTTTAAATACCGCACTACAGCCCTATCGTGCCGCGCAAGCGCAACCCGCACCGGCTTCCCCTCCTTCAACGCTTGATTACCTTGTCCCGAATCGTTTTATACATGGTTATGGCCTTACCCCTGCCATCGTAGAGCTTGCCGCAGAGCGCTCGCCGGATTTGATTATTACGGTAGATAATGGGATAGCCAGCATAGAAGGGGTAGAAGCCGCCCAGGCACGCGGTATTGCCGTATTGATTACTGATCACCACTTACCTGCTGACGTGCTACCCAACGCACAAGGTATCGTGAATCCCAATCAAATAGGCTGCCCGTTTCCGAGTAAAAATTTGGCAGGGGTCGGCGTTATATTTTACGTACTCCTCGCGCTGCGCACCGCGCTGCGCGAACGGGGCGTATTTGAGATGCACGCAGAGCCACGCCTAGATCATCTGCTAGATTTAGTGGCACTGGGAACGGTTGCAGATTTGGTCAAACTGGACGCCAATAACCGCATTTTGGTCACCCAAGGCTTAGCGAGGATTCGCAAAGGCATCCTGCAACCGGGCATTGCTGCTTTATTTCGCATCGCGGGTCGCCACGCCGCCCAGGCGACAGCTTTCGATCTAGGATTTGCGCTGGGACCTCGTCTCAATGCCGCAGGTCGACTAGCCGATATGTCCCTGGGTATCGAATGTTTGATCACGGATGATCCAGGCCGTGCCTGGGCATTAGCCCAAACCCTCGATACGATGAATAAAGAACGCAGGGAAATTGAAACATCCATGCAAGAAGAAGCGATGGAAGCACTCGCCCAGCTGGATATCGAAGAAGATGCGCAACAACACGCCGCGCTCGTCCTCTTTAATCCTCGTTGGCATCAAGGGGTTATCGGTATCGTGGCGTCTCGATTAAAAGAACGCTTTTTTCGCCCTTCAATTACGCTCGCCCCAGCAGATGACACAAACACTCTTGCAAAAGGTTCTGGACGCTCGATTCCCGGTTTTCATTTGCGCGATGCGCTAGATGTCGTGTCCAAACGTCATCCCGACGTGTTAATCACTTTTGGAGGCCATGCGATGGCGGCAGGCTTGACCCTGCGTATAGAGGATATCCCCCGCTTTAGCGCCGCATTTGAGGAAGTCGCACGCGAGCAATTAGGACCCCATGCGCTGGAGCGTACCCTAGAAACCGATGGAGAACTCGAGCCCGCCTACTGCACGGCGCCTTTCGCACAACAAATCGAATCTATCGCCTGGGGGCAAGGCTTTGCCGCGCCTATCTTTGCAGGGACATTCACCATCCTGTCGCAAAAGCTACTCAAAGACAAACACCTCAAATTACAAATACGCACCCACCAGGCGCCGACAAACTCCCCGCTCTATTCTGCGATATGGTTCAACCGTACAGAGACCCTTCCCTCGCCGGCATATCTCGCCTACCGACTGGCTCCAGATACGTGGAATGGAGAATTAAGGCTTCAATTTATTATCGAGCACGCACAGGAAAGCTAAAGGAAAAAGCCATAAAAAAAGACGCCTCCAAGCCGTTATTCACAGCATATTGGAATGCGTCTTTTTTATCCGTCTAAATAACTGATGTTACACAGGTATTCAAAAAGACAGTGGTCATCTTTCCGCTCTATCCATCAATAACTCTCTTTTCTACAATTTGCGTAACACCAGTAAATAATATACTGGATATTTAAAATTAAGCAGCTTCTGCTGGAGAAGCTAAAGGCGGCTTGATAGTGGGTGGCACCTTCTGCACTGCCAGATAGCTCGCCACATCTTTAGAATAATCCAGTGCATCGAGTTTATGCGACAAATTAGGCTTAGATTGCCGCTTTAATAAGCTAAAGATCGTTTTATCACCCGAAGTTTGAATCAAATAGCGCAACAATGTTTCGACCACACTTTCTTCCAGCTCTTTACAATTGAGCTTACATAAAGTGTTCATTGCCGCTCTTTTCACTGTGGGTTCTGTATCGTTTAGCAGCGTACAAAGAATCTGAATCACTCGCGTTGGAATAGCATCTTCGAGCTGATTTTGCAAATGCGCCAATGCCATCGCTGCACCACGTCTCACTTTGCATGATGCATCTTGCAAAAACTCGATGAGATCATCGACGATGCGATCTAAACAAGGCTTTGAAAGCGCTGCACGCTCCCCTAAAACCTCACCTAATAGAGTAATCAAGGTCAATTTAGCGTCTTCATTTTCATTCTTTAACGCATCAATGACTTCTTGAATCGCATCTTCTGATAAACCCGTTTGCTTGATTAATGCATCCGCTGCAGCAGCTCTCACTGCGAGTGACGCATTGGGGTTTTGTAAAATGGCTGTCAGGCGCTCAGAAACATAAGGCTTTCGCTCTGAAGTAGCGCCTAATAGACTAATTGCCTCTACCTGAATTGTTTCATCTTCGCTTTTAGAAAGCTGAATGATTTCAGGAGTATCCGCCTCAGAGAGTTGTCTATTTAATAACGTCCTAAACGCATTTGATCTGACATGCTGATTTTCACTCTTTAGCTGGCCTATCAAATTTCGATTAGATTCCCTCGTAGAGAGCGTCGTCGTACCGCTCTCTAAAAAAGACTTGCTAATAGATGGACACATATTCCCACCTTTCATTCCATTCATTCGCTACTGTTTTCGTCTACTTTTTCAAAGTTTTGAGGCAAAAACGCTATATTGCCAATCATTCCACTCGCAACAGACTGACGGAAGATATCCCGCTGTTTGCAATGACGGCCAACAGCTGCAGTTTACGCATCTTTCCTGCATTAAGTAAAGAGCTAGTGTATGGCTTGTAGGAATAAAGCAGCAGTGCCCCTTTCCTGGTTGGGTAGCAGGAGCCCATTACTGGGCGCACGCCCCCTAAGAACTGCACATGATTTTTTCAAGGCCGATTGCTCAAGCAAGCATGAAGTCATGGCAAACAGGTCAGACCGTGGTTGGCAAAGCCCGTAATAGTCGTAGCACATATAGTGCGTAGGGCCGATTGAGGCGTCAACCAGCAAATCCCATCATGATGGCCTTTTTAACAGGCCATGTTAATAGCTCTGTGTACCGAGTTTGTCTATCGGCTACTTTCTTGGATTTACGCTTAAGCTCAGTTTCATCTAACAACAATAAACAATCTAGTTTTCATAACATCAGTTAATAAACAAAATAAAATAAGCAGAATATTTTTGATATAAGTGAAGTGAAGTTAATAAAATTGAACTGGCATCTTATAAAGGATATGATTATGAATAATTATGGCTACTCTATCTATATTAATTATAGAGAGGTTCCAGGAATTAATAGTAGACAGCTTGCGTCTCAAGATATCAATCGAAACGGCGAGGTAATTAATGATAAAATCTCTGCGGCCAACAAGCACGTTACATTGGAAAACTGCACAGTGAATGCTGGAATTGAGACGACCTACGGGAACGTCATATTGAGAAACTGCACAGTAAAGGGTGGAATTCAAACGAATGGTGGGAAAGTTGAGCCAACAGATTGCATAATAGATGGTGGAATTGAGACAACCCACGGGTCCGTCGTATCGAGAAACTGCACAGTAAAGGGTAGAATTAAAACGAATGGTGGGAACATTACAGTAGATAATGCAATTAATACGAATACCCGGGACCTTATATCAAACAATTACACAATAACTGGTGGAATTGAGACGACCCATGGAAACATTCAATCAAAAAATTGTACAGTAAAGGGGGGGATTAAAACGAATGGTGGGAAAGTTGAACCAACAGATTGCATAATAGATGGTGGAATTGAGACGACTCACGGGCCTATCATATCGAAAAACTGCACAGTAAAAGGTGGAATTCAAACGAATGGTGGGAAAGTTGAATCAACAAATTGCATAATAGATGCTGGAATTGAGACGACCCATGGGCCTGTCGTATCGATAAAATGCACAGTAAAGGGTGGAATTCAAACGAATGGTGGAAAAGTTGAACCAACAGATTGCATAATAGACGGTGGAATTGTGACGACCCACGGGCCCGTCATATCGAGAAAATGCACAGTAAATGGCGAAATTAAGACATCAGGTGGAAATATAACTGTTGAGAATTGTCCTTCCGTTAATGCCATTTCGACTAATACTGGCACTATTAAATTAATTAATTCGATAGTGATAAATAATGTTAGCCTTTCTCTTTCAGAGAAATTGGAAATAAAAGGATCGGAAACAACAAGATCAGAGATAAACGGTACTTTAATTGCTACCGGTAAGATTTTGAATATAGGTGAATTTTCAACGGTTAACCAGATTGTTTTTAAAAAGACGGCGCAAATTTTTCAAAACTTGGGAGGGTTTTTTTCTTTTAGCGGCGATAGCCTGGTTACCTCGTCCGGACCCAACAATATAGTTATTTCTTCTGGATCCAACAATGTGGTTATCTCTTCCGGATACAGCAATGTGGTTATCTCTGGCAACAATAATATGGTGGTACATAGCGTTAATCGAGCACCTTTATTGAGCCATGTTTCTAATTATTCCTCTAATATCAATCCAGAGGATACAGATCAGGCAGTAAATTTAGGCAAATATAGTAAAGTTACTGGTCTCAAATATGAGGCAGATCACTGCAATGTTCGTCTCGATGAGGATATGACAGCAGACTGCCCTCCAGGCATTCAGTTAGAGATGTCATCTACCACAAGCAATCCTCCTCCTAGCTATGAGGCTGCTATAAGGCAATCTTGATGCGTTCGATATAACCGAGTTCAACGTATTATGAAATTAAAAGGACTGAGTCCTGTCCAATATCGAACTCAGTCCTTTCATTGCTAGCTTGTTTAACCGTCTACCTTTGGGAGGGTCAACTCAAGGGCTAGCGCATAGGCTATTGACAAACTGCACCTCATGCATCTGACTGCGATGCATACTATTTTCTCACTCCCCCTCTAAACTCTCTCCAGAATACCGTGGAGTTCCGCTACAATCTGCCATTTTTAGGCGCCAACACGCCTTTTTATAGCCCCTTTCTCTGTACGTGTACTTCTTATGATGGAAGCAGAACGCCTTAATCTCCTCGATACGACCCTTTTAGACTTGCAAGCCCGTATTGCAGCGCTACGGGGGTATCTTTGACTATGATCTCAAGCAAACTCGCTTAGTAGAAATAGAACGCCTCCTAGCGGACCCCCAGGTATGGGAAGATGTGGCGCGTACGCGCACGCTGAATCAAGAAAAGAAGCAACTGGATAATGTGGTCCAGCCGCTCAGCGCGCTCGATAGCCAAATACAAGATGCGATCGATCTTTTTGAACTAGCGCGTGAGGATGCTGACGAAGCTACTTTAGAGACGCTCAACACCGAAGCACAAACCCTCCTTGCTCAGGTTGAGGAGATTGAATTTCGTCGGATGTTTAGTAACCCTGCCGACCCTTGTTCCTGCTTTATTGATATTCAAGCAGGCGCTGGAGGAACGGAAGCCTGCGATTGGGCCGCGATGCTTTTGCGTCAATATTTACGCTATAGTGAGCGACGAGGATTTAAATCCGAATTGCTGGAAGAGTCTGAAGGCGATGTAGCCGGGATTAAAAGCGCGACCATCAAGATTTCCGGTGATTATGCGTATGGGTATTTGCGCACAGAAACTGGCATTCATCGTTTAGTACGTAAATCTCCGTTTGATTCCTCCAATGGCCGACATACGTCATTTGCATCGATTTTTGTGTATCCAGAAATCAATGATGCGATTGAGATCGAGATCAATCCCGCCGATTTACGCATAGATACGTATCGTGCATCAGGAGCAGGCGGACAGCATATTAATAAAACGGACTCGGCGGTACGGATTACCCATCTCCCCAGCAAGATTGTCGTACAGTGTCAAAGTGACCGCTCTCAACATCGCAATCGGGCAGAGGCTATGAAGATGCTGCAATCTCGGCTCTATGAATTTGAAATGCGCAAACGCCGTGCAGAGCAAGATCGACTCGAATCGAGTAAGTCGGATGTAGGCTGGGGACATCAGATTCGCTCTTATGTGCTAGATCAAAGCCGGATCAAAGACTTACGCACTAGCGTTGAAGCGAGCAATACCCGTGCGGTACTTGATGGGGATTTAGATCAGTTTATAGAGGCTAGTCTCAAGCAAGGCCTGTAACCTTCTTGAACCATTAAATCGGTTCTGCTCTCTCAAATACCCAGACGTTCACTATACGCTCACCCTTTCCTTTCCTTTTTGATTTGTGCAACTTGTTGGTTTTTCTATGTCCACGCTTGATTCTCCTACTTCCCCCTCTTCTGCTGAGTCGCCCATTACCGATGACAATGCCATTATCACTGAGCGCCGTGAAAAGCTGACCGCATTGCGCGCTGAAAGACCCGCTTATCCCAATGATTTTCAGCCAACCCACCATGCAGGTACTTTGCAAACCGAGTATGCGCAAGCGGATAAGGCAAACTTAGAAACACGCGCACAGGAAGTGTCGATTGCTGGGCGGATGATGCTCAAGCGCATTATGGGTAAAGCCAGTTTTGCTACCGTGCAAGATGCCAGTGGGTCCATTCAGTTTTTCATGACCCCTGCCGTTCTCGGTGAAGACACTTATGAGGCATTCAAGAAGTGGGATATGGGGGACTGGATCGCTGCGCGGGGCGTATTATTTCGTACGGATCGCGGAGAGCTGTCCGTACGCTGCACAGAGCTGCATTTATTAGCGAAGGCACTTCGTCCTTTGCCAGATAAATTTCATGGCTTAGCCGATCAAGAGATGCGCTACAGGCAGCGCTATGTGGATTTGATCGTCAACCCCACTACCCGCCATACCTTTCAGACACGCTCCCATATCATCAGTGCGATACGTACTTCAATGACAGAAGCGCAGTTTTTGGAAGTGGAAACCCCTATGCTCCATCCCATTCCCGGGGGGGCTGCTGCGAAACCCTTTGTGACGCATCACCATGCGCTTGATCAATCGATGTTTTTGCGGATCGCGCCTGAGCTGTATCTCAAACGGCTGATCGTCGGCGGATTTGAGCGCGTCTTTGAAATCAATCGTAATTTCCGTAACGAAGGGGTTTCTACACGCCATAATCCAGAATTTACGATGATGGAATTCTATGCCGCTTATACCGACTATAAGTGGCTCATGGACTTTACAGAGAATCTGATTCGATCTTGCGCCCAACAAGTGCTGGGCACGACCTGCATCGAATATCAAGGCCGTACGCTGGATTTATCTCAACCTTTTCGCCGGCTTACGATTGCGCAAGCGATTAAAACATATTCTCCCCACTATACCGATGCACAGTTGGCGGATATCGATTTTCTTACTACGACGCTTCATCAATGCGGTTTGAAAAACGACCACCCCGCATTTCTCAAACCCAGTGTAGGTACGTTACAGCTGGCACTCTTTGAAGAAACGGCCGAAGCCCAACTCTGGGAGCCGACCTATATTGTCGATTACCCGGTTGAAATCTCCCCATTAGCCCGCGAATCCGATACGCAACCCGGTATTACTGAGCGTTTCGAACTCTTTATTACAGGGCGCGAGATTGCCAATGGCTTTTCAGAGCTCAATGATCCAGAAGATCAAGCTATGCGCTTTAAAGCCCAGGTCGCACTCAAAGAAGCGGGAGATGAGGAAGCTATGTACTATGACGCAGACTATATCCGCGCACTCGAATACGGGATGCCTCCGACCGGAGGATGTGGGATTGGTATAGACCGATTAACGATGTTACTAACGAATAGCCCCAGTATTCGCGACGTGATTTTGTTTCCACATCTGCGCCGAGAGGGATAAATTTTTAGGTAGTTATTCTGTGCTTGTCTTGCGATTCCCTAAGAGCCTGTTCACGATCTTCGAAAGTGGATTGGGAATAGATTCTTAGGAGGCGCATTTTTCACAGTGCGGCCTGAACGTGGATCGCTACATCTATGCGCCCTCAAGAAAACACTGCTGTCTGAAAGTTGAAATAAGCGTAAATCGACCGATTATTCACTCGACCATAAAAACCCATAGGGATTCTCGTCTATGAAACCTTCTCTACTACATCGCCTTCGCTCGATCGCCTGCATGGGATTTTTAGGGATTACGCTATCTAGCGTTTGCCATGCCGCTTTAGATCGTTCCACGTCTACCGATGCTCAAGCTCCCTTCTCCCCTATCCCCATAGTTGCTGCACAGCGGGTGTATGGGAATGTCATCGAACAACTTGGTGGCAATCATGTACATGTCGTGAATTTGGCGACTCAGCTCAACCAGGACCCGCACTTACTAACGATTACGCCCAAAGTCGGACGCGAGTTAGCCGCTGCACGCCTAGTAGCCTATAACGGCGCAGCATATGATGCCTGGCTGCTTCCTCTGCTCTCAGCAAGTGATGCGCCTAATCGCAAAGAAATTGCTGTCGCAGCACTCATTGGCAAACGCTCTGGAGATAATCCGCATATTTGGTATTTACCCGAAGCCTTGCGCGCGTTTGCCCATGCTGTCCATGCTTTTCTGATACAGGCCGATCCGAACTATGTCGCAGAGTACGATGCGCGTTTGCAGCATTTCTTAAATGCTTTGGCATCGATTGAAACGGAAATTGCTAGTTTACGTAAACGCTACGAAGGAGTTCCTATCACCGCAACTGAGCCTGTTTTCGACTATATGGCACAGGCTCTTGGCCTCGAAATGCGCCAACAGGCTTTCCAGCGTGCGGTTATGATGGAAACCCAGCCTTCAGCAAAAGATATTCTTTCTTTTCAAAATGACTTACAAGAGCACCGTGTCCAATTGTTGATTTACAACACACAGACTACGGGCGATATGACACGCCATATGCTGGCATTGGCGCGTAAATCGGGCATTCCTGTTTTATCCATTACCGAAACGCTTCCTGACGCACTCTCTTATCAAGATTGGATCTTGGGGCAATTACACGCGCTCGATCAACACCTAGCACGCAAGAATTTCGCTACCCAGCAAACGCCTGCAGCGGCATCTACAGGTGTTCCTTCCTCTTAAATCCCATGCAAAATACTGCTCCTTCCCCTTTCGCAGTACAGCTCTCTAAGACGACCTTAGCGCTTGGGGGTCGTCCTATTTTGAAAGACGTGACGTTTAGCATCTGCCAAGGGGAATTTATTGGCGTTTTAGGCCCCAATGGCGCAGGCAAAACAACGCTGATCCGTTCCTTACTAGGCTTAATCAAGCCTAGTAGTGGAACCATTATGGTAGGCGGACATCCCGCTGGGCATACGACGCAGTCGATTGGCTATTTGCCGCAAACACGCCACCTCGCTACTTTGATGCACTCTTTTGTCGGCAAATTAAGCGGACGCGAGTTTATAGCCAGTTCGGTGAATGGCAATCAGTATGGATGGGAATGGCTGAGAGGAATGCGCAAAGCGCAGCAAGACGCCATTGAAGAAACCCTAGCACTCGTCGATGCTTGTGCGCTGGCGGATCGACCATTAGGGCAGCTCTCAGGAGGAGAACGTCAGCGCATATTTTTAGCACAATGCCTTTTAGGAAAACCCGATTTGCTGCTGCTCGACGAACCTTTAGTGCATCTAGACCCGCATCATCAAGCCAGCGTGATCGAATTGGTACATCGCATACAATGCCAATTAAATATCGCCGTCTTACTGAGCGCGCATGAAATTAATCCCCTTTTAGGCGCTATCGACCGCGTGCTCTATCTAGGGGGAGGACACGCTGCATTAGGCTCAGTCGATGAAGTCATCTGCGCGCCCGTCCTCTCTAAGCTATATGGCTCAAAAATTGATGTTCTGCGGATCAACGACCGCATTTTTGTAATGTCAGGCACAACCGAAGCGGAGGCTGGAAGGCATGATCACCCTGCTTAATTATGAATTTATGCGCCATGCCTTCATGGCCTCTGGCTTAGTCGCCCTTATCGCCGGCATCGTCGGTTTTTTTCTTGTGATGCGCGAACAGACCTTTGCAGGCCACGCCCTCTCCCATATTGGATTCAGCGGCGCAACAGGCGCAGCGTTACTAGGTTTGCCTCCGCTATGGGGACTTCTCGGCCTCACCCTAGCAGGGGGTATTGGCATGGGCGCATTAGGAGAAAGACTCAGCAGGCGCGATATCGCCGTCGGTATGATACTCACCATCTGCCTCAGCCTAGGACTGCTTTTTTTACACTTTCTCAGTGTTTCCACAAGCCACCGCGTCTCTGCGCTAGAACTCAACGCACTGCTATTTGGCAATGTGCTGGGCGTCAGCACGCTCATGCTGCAAACCTTAGCCGTACTCACCGCATTAGGCCTGCTGAGCCTGGCCTGGATAGCACGGCCCCTGATCTTCTCTACATTGCAGCCTGAACTAGCACAGGCCAAAGGCATTTCACTCTCCATCGTATCGACACTCTTCTTGGCAATCACCGCCATTGTCGTCGCAGAATGCAGCCAAATCGTCGGTGTCTTACTCGTCTTTACCCTCTTAGTCGGACCCGCTGCCGCCGCACAGAATTTTTGCCACCGACTCTACCCCAGCCTATTTCTTTCAGCCATTTTAGCGCTCATAGAAGCATGGCTAGGTATCGCATTCGCTTTTTATACCAACTGGCCCACCGGCTTCTGGATTAGCGCACTCAGTGCGTTCGTCTATGGAATAAGTATCGTAGTAGGCTGGGGTAAGGAACGCATCTCTGCATAGGGGGAAGTAGCAATGGGCAAGGTCCGTAACCGACGGCCATCAAATAAGGCGTCGGTGACAAAATCCATACTCCAGATTGCATTCATACTTCCTGCTCACTACTTTGGTTACCGTAAACGCGCTGCTTTGTTCCGTTTAGGACGATGATCGCGTAAAGACAGGCCGCTCTAAGTCAACCTCACTCTAACTGCCTTAAGCCCTCCGTATTTCTTCCGTCACTAACAAAACCTCATCGAAGATATCCCCCATCTTCCAACATACTTCCTCTACAGATATCCCTGCTTCCGTTTGCCTCAGCGCAAATGCAATCTGTTCTTGTATATAGCCCGATTGCTTCATCGCACAATCTCTTTATTTCTCTCAAAATTGTGCCAAATTTTCTAATTTTAAATAGGCCAGAATTTTGGGAAGGCTCACCGCCGCCTTCTTGAAGGTATTGATAACCAAGTAGGTTAATAATAGAATGAAAAAAGTACACCGCATTACAAACTATCTGCTGTCAAGGCGAAGATTCAAGCAGGAAATGTGCGTGCTACAAAGTCCGCGCTTATTGGTAGTAGTGCTTTAGGGTTCAGCTTTGATGAGATCGTTGAGATCGTAGTAACACTCACCTCGAAAGATTTCTACAAGGGCATGACTACTTATGCCGATCATAAAATTTGGCAAGATGTATATTACCCTATGACAAAAGCTGGAAAAATCTATCTAAAACTAACGGTAATCGAGGATGTACTGATCCTGTCTTTTAAAGAGGTATAAAGATGAAATGTCCAATTTGTGCAAAGGCTGAACTCGTACGTGATACCCGTGATATGCCGTATACCTATAAAGGGGAATCAACCACCATTCCAAAAGTAACAGGTGACTTTTGCTCAGCATGTGATGAAGCTATTTTTGATGCCGAAGAGTCACGGCGTATCAATACGCAAATAAGAGAGTTTAATAAACAAATTAATGGTGGCCTTGTCGACGCGCAATTTATTGCAAATGTTCGTACAAAACTCAACCTTGACCAACGCGAAGCAGGTGAAATTTTTGGCGGGGGCATCAATGCGTTTTCGCGCTATGAAACCGGCAAGACCAAACCACACAGAGCATTGGTGAAATTGCTTAAGGTGCTTGATCGCCACCCCGATCTGTTACCTGAAGTTAGGGCAGTTTAATGCCCCTTATACTATTTCTGGCGAGCATATCTGGCATTTAAAATATTCAAGTAAGATTAAAAAATCGTACGCAAGCCAGATAATCGTCTTTTTCTTGACAAAAAAGGTAGTCTCCCCGTTCTTGTTTTCCTCAGCTTAAATACACTCTGCTCTTCTCTATAGCGTAATTGCTTCATCGCACAATCTTCTTATTGCTCATCAACATTGAGCCAAATCTTCTAGTTTTCAATGGGCCATAATGTTGAGTTAAGGTCAATATTGTCATTTATTACATTATGCCAAAACCATCCACAACCTTATATCCAAATTCTATACTCGCCTTAGCGGCCCTTGGGCAGAGGCTTAAGCTTGCTCGTCTGCGGCGTCATTTTTCCGCCGAGACGGTGGCAGCTCGCGCAGGTATCACTCGCCAGACTCTAAGCAAAATTGAATCAGGAAGCCCGTCTGTGACCATGGGAAACTACTTCCAGATATTGGTCGTGCTAGGGCTCGATAAAGATATGGGGACTGTTGCCCTAGACGACGTACTTGGGCGCCGACTTCAGGATGCAGCGCTTCCACAACGCAAGCGCGCACCGGCAATATCTTCTGCTCGAAGCCAAAAAATACGCCTACCTTATGACATCAATGCAGAACAGGGAGCAGCGCCCCTCCCTATTCTCGATGGCAAGGACTGAAAATGGCCATAAAAAATTACAACCGAGTCTGAAAGTTTGGCTGGATGATCCGGCTTTTGGACCGCTTCAGCATATTGAGACGCTTTATAAGATTAGTCATGATGGCGTTCGTTTCACCTATGCCAAAGAATGGCTAAAAAATCCCATTGCATTTCAATTGGACCCCACATTGACGCTAGATTCTGGCGATTTTTACCCTGTTAATTCTAATTTTGGCGTATTTATAGATTCCTGCCCCGACCGATGGGGACAGGTATTGATGCAACGTCACGAGACTATCGAAGCAAAAGAAGCCGGTCGGACGAAAGAAAAATTGCTGCATGACATGGCCGCTACCTGCGCAATCGCCGTTCCTCCGTCGCGCATTGTGCGTGTAGGCCCATCATGCATATCACATATGACCTTGCCGCATTTGGATGCGCTTGTCTATGACCTCCCTCTTGCGTACAGCCATGATTTCTCCAACATGGTTCATGAAATGCCTACAAATTTGGGTACGTTGTCATACGCACCCTTTCAAACGGGATATCTGATCACTCAGATTCACCAATCTCGCTAATGTCTCCCGGGACCACACTTGTATTCTGGCAAGTTTGCACCATGGTTAGGCCGGTCTTCTTTTGTGCGGCATTTCACTTTACGCTTCTTGCTCCTCTACGTCT
The DNA here is from genome assembly GCA_031963005.1 of Mycoavidus cysteinexigens. GTDB lineage: Bacteria > Pseudomonadota > Gammaproteobacteria > Burkholderiales > Burkholderiaceae > JASSUD01. Next base: position 146,537 of record JASSUL010000001.1, read on the forward strand.
GTTTCTTCTATACCCTTTGCGGCCAAAGTCTGATTACTACGTTCACGTTAAATATCCTTATGGTAAATTGTGGCGCTGTTATAAGCTAGGCATTAAAGAAAAAGTTTAGAGTAAAGTTGAATGCCAGCCAGAGGTGTGTTAATTTTTATTTAAATATTGCCGCTTTTGAGAGGTATTTTTACGTAATGCTGTGAACTTGCAGAGCTAAATAAAAATTATAAAAAAATCTAAGTAAAACACTTTATCCTTCATTATATTACATATACTTTTTTATAAGTAAATTAGGCATTTAATTAATATATAAACAAAGAATTATATCAAATTTTATTTTAGTAGGAGAGTGTAAAATTTCACTGGAAATTCAAAATAAATTTTTACACTCAAATCACCTGCATTCCACTCTATTGAGATATATTTAGTATCTTTTTTATGATAAGGATGTATCTTTTTTAATTTTTTGAGGCTCACCCACTTTTTTTCCATCTCCTTTTCCATTACGTGTAACATATAAATGTCGCGGCACTATTAGCTGAGGACGGTAAAATGCGGTAATTATTTTCTCTAATCTCTCAGTAAATTCTTCGCCGTGCTCTTTTCCCTCCAGAATTATTTTTTTATCTTCTTCATTTTCTAAAAGCCTAGTATCGCGAATTATAGCTAGGGCTAATACCTCTTTTATATCTGCGCCTTTCTCTCCAATCGGGTAAACAAAGTCATACGTTTTACCAATACCGTGTTCATCCACTATACCGTGCTGGCGCTCAAGTAAAGTGTCTGCAGCATCGTCTGATAGATCACCGATATGATTCTGAGGCTCTCCTAATTGTGGATATGCTGGATCATGAAGTGAAAAAAAACCGCTTTCAAATTTTTTAACTTCTTCTATTTTAATATTGTATGCCGTATTGCCGAATCGGCTACTTGGCTTACGTACCGTCTCCGTTAACCCAAGCGAGAAATATATAAAGCCATCTGCTGCCATATCTTCTAGATCCTCCTCCTGAGTATGGCTTTCATCGAATGGTATTTTCTGCTTTTGAAGGGCCTGACGCGAGAAGAGACCAATACTATGCTCCCTTTCAATATTCTTTGTTGCCGCCTCTTCTGTCACATGCACAGCATATAGCTTTTGTTCCTTAACTTTTTCTAAAAAAGCGAATTCTCTTGGTTCTAAAATAGGCGCTCCTTCAATCACACCTACTACCTCTGTGTACAAAGAAGCCATATTAGCTTTGCAATGCTCTATAAATGTTTTACGGTCCAAAGTTATACTGTTCCTTGCAGCATAATTTTTCCATACTACTCCATTAGTAAGCATATGGTCGTATGCTATATTGCTTTCAGAAATTACTCGACGAAACGCTTTCTGCAATGTTCTTGCTGCCTTATGTTCACGCGGACCATTTTCCCCAACTAATCTTTTTATTTGCTCCTCTGCCAGAGCGTTACTTCTTCTTTCTTTGAAAACATGGCGCTGTCGTTTATTTTTATTTGTGGAATTTTCAAATTGCCTTTTGAGTCCGCCAAATACGCTGTTATTTTTTATGGAATGATTAAATACACTCGCACTTTTAGCCGACAATGATGAAAACGAGATGAATTCCTTATTCGTATCAGTATTCCGAATATTATCAAATACAGGGTTATTGGGTTTCATTTTTAGCTCTGTAAACTATTAAAATATACGGCATCTAAAATAACGGTTTAGTATTTTTATAAATCTTATAACACAGCATAAATCCGCATTCAAATACAGATAAATATTAATTAATAAAAAAATGGACTCGAGACAGATTACCCCCTCTTTTTTTTATTTATTAAAAAATTAAATATTTAAGAGCAAGTATGTACAAAAGCAGATTGCTTTTATCGGTATAGCGCGAATGTGTGGATAGTAAAAAGAATTTTTTAGCAACACCTTACTGATCGAGTACCCCAAGGAAATCTCCCCTCAGGTGCTCACAGTGCTTTCTTCGTGAGAAGAAGATATAGAGCTCATGGGTGCAACCGCTAACGTCTTATTTATCAGAATAAGATGCTTGACGATGTAATACCCTATGAGATGTGCTTAGACTTGATTTCCATCTTAGTGGATGAAAAAGAAGAGAGTGATTTCAGATATACGGTAACCTGTTTATAAAAGCATCCTAATATGCCGCAGATCGGCGCATTGTTCTTTAATTTGCCAGTAACTTTATCGAATTTGATAAACCAGATGATCCTGGCCCAATTTCCGCTTCATTCCATTTACTTTTAAATAGGCCGATTATTGGTGGGGTATGCAATATCATTACTTATTACATCAATGCAAACTATATTAGCAATGACCGTCACGAGCTCTTTATTCGGGTTGCATTCAATATTGCAACGGCGAACCGCGACGATCACTTACGTAATCATGGATTTATACGTACACCCACTGGATGGCGGCTTTCAAAAGCCTACGATATGAACCCTCAGTTAAAAAAGAAGAACATATGTTGGGGATAAACGAAGATATACATGAACCGTCGTTGGAAGCATTACTAAAAACAGCAATCTATTACAAATTAAGCCATGTGAAGGCTTCCTCACTCATCCAGAAGGTGCTGACTGTCACAGCGAGGTGGAAAGCCCGCGCTAAAGCGTTAGGCATTGCTGCGGCAGATGTCCATGAAATGGAAAATCTGTTTATACGGAGGCAATCTGAGTAACGCCGGCCGATCCAGGCATCAAGCTTATCTTGTACCGGAGTTATAATAGCAAAAATCCCCTTAATCGAAAAAAAGGGGATTTTTTTATGATTGCCTAAGAGCAAAGCAAAGCGGCCAAAAGCGTTTTACTCGGCTTCTTTTATGGTTTCTTGCTCAGCAGTCTCTGGGCGGTCTACCAATTCAACGTAGGCTAATTCTGCATTATCGCCTGCGCGGAATTTATATTTTAAGATGCGTAAGTAACCACCTGGACGGGTAGCATAGCGTGGACCTAAGACATTGAAGAGCTTGGCCACAGAATCACGGCTACGCAAATTATTAAATACATACCGATGATTAGCCAGAGTCGCCGTTTTGCTTTTGGTGATTAACGGCTCAATCATTTTGCGTAATTCTTTCGCTTTTTGAATCGTGGTTTTAATCGCTTCATGTTCAATCAGCGAATTGCACATATTTTTCAGCATAGCCAAACGGTGGCTGCTGGTTCTATTCAATTTGCGTAATCCATGACGGTGACGCATTGGTCTTTCCTTAAATAAAAAACGTACTTAAATTTGTATATTCCAATTTTTCAATCAAATGAAAAACAGCCTATTTTTTTGCTAAATGCAATGCATTTATAGCTGATTCATCAAAGAAAGGTCTGCACTATTGGAAGGCCAATTTTCGATTTTTGTACCTAAAGCGAGACCACGAATAGCAAGCGCTTCTTTAATTTCATTCAGCGATTTACGCCCTAAATTCGGCGTTTTTAATAATTCACTTTCTGCGCGTTGAATCAAATCACCAATGCAGAAAATACTCTCTGCTTTTAAGCAATTTGCGGAACGCACCGTGAGTTCAAGCTCCTCAACAGGACGCAATAAGATCGGTTCAATTTGCGGAGCATTGAGTTGCGGTTCTGCGACGGCTTCTGCGCTTTCGAGTGAGGCAAATTCAGAAAGTTGGTCGATCAAGATGCCTGCTGCAGTTTGCAATGCTTCTTCCGGAGAAATCACCCCGTTTGTCGTGATAACTAACTCCAAGCTATCGAAGTTAGTATTACCACCAACACGTGCTGGTTTAACCGCATAGACGACGCTCTTAATGGGGGAATATAATGCATCGAGCAGCAATCTGCCAATCACATTATGAGCACCTTCATTTTGACGGCGTACATTTGCGGGGACATAACCACGGCCCTTTTCTACACGAATTTGCAGATCGAGTTCACCGCCTTTGGATACATGGGCAATTACATGATCAGGATTCATAATCTCGCAATCATGGGTCAGCTCAATATCGCTGGCTTTTACAACACCCTCACCTTCTTTGCGTAGCGTGAGCATAACTTCATCACGGCTATGTAATTTAAAAATGACGCCTTTTAAATTCAACAGCAAGCCGACTACATCTTCTTGTATGCCATCAATCGTCGAATATTCATGCACGACTTTTCCAACCATCACTTCGGTTGGAGCATACCCTACCATTGAAGATAACAGTACACGGCGCAGTGCATTACCCAAAGTATGGCCATAACCCCGCTCAAAGGGCTCCATAACCACTTTTGCATGGTTATCACCTAAAGATTCTATGGCGATAATTCTGGGTTTTAATAAACGCTTCAGCGAATTGCCTGACATACATTTTCCTTTTCAATACCCTCGGTTCGTTACACCGATAAGGCTGAATAATGAACGCGATATATTCCCGCTAGTATCAGCGAACAAAACTGTTCACTGTCATCAGCGTGCTAGATCTGGTTTAGTTCTAGCTATTTAAGGATGGACTATTATCTAGAATACAATTCAACGATCAAACTTTCGGTGATATCACCTACAATTTCTTCACGCTCAGGAATACGTTTAAATACTCCCTCATACTTCTCTTCGTTGATACTGACCCAATCCCGATCAGCGGATTGTTTTGCCAGAGCTAACGATTCACGAATACGAACCTGATGCTTTGCTTTTTCACGGATCGAAACGATATCCCCAGCTTTGACTTGCATAGAAGCAATATCGGCACGCCTATTATTCAACAAAATTGCGCCGTGACTAACTAGCTGACGCGCTTCGGCACGAGTAGAAGCAAATCCCATACGATAAGCGACATTATCCAGGCGGCATTCCAAGATTTTGAGCAATACTTCACCCGTATTTCCTCTTTGGCGCTCAGCCTCCGCAAAATAACGACGGAATTGCTTCTCTAAAACACCGTAAATACGCTTTACTTTCTGCTTTTCACGTAGCTGCGTACCATATTCAGAGGCACGGTTTGTCGCAGTACGGCCATGCTGCCCTGGCTTGGTATCCAGTTTACATTTGTCAGCAAGCGCGCGGCGAGCGCTTTTTAAAGAAAGATCCGTCCCTTCACGGCGAGATAGCTTGGCTTTAGGACCAATATAACGTGCCACGTTGTTTCCCTTTTCAAAGTAGAGCAGCGATAGAATATGTATTCGCGCTCGCTAGAAATTAAAAAATCGACATTAAAGAATCGAAATTAAAAAATCAAAATTAAAAAATGCAAATTAGCGCCTACCCCTAAGTCCCTTATCTTTCAAGGGTACAAAATAGGAGTAGCGACTTCTGAAAAATCATCCCGGGGAGTACATGCTGAACGCCCAAGTTATGAACAAGGGGAATTTAAACAGCCTGTAAAACACTCCTCACGCTGAAATGATCCGCCTGACGAGGGGTATATGCTAGCGCAGACTTGAGTGATAGTTTGCTCACAAGCCATCCTATACAGCGATTAAGAAGCTGGATAAGCCAGAGGGGCGTCTCTCACATTATCATCGACGCACTGTGTCAATGAAAAATGCGTATAGGATATTGGCTATCTATTGAATGCCTAAGCTACGCTGATCGCTAAATACGGGTAATACATTTCGTATCTAGCGTTTATTCTATACTCTCTATGCAGAGAAGATTAAATACGGCGGCGCTTTGGCGGGCGGCAACCATTATGGGGTAATGGAGTGATATCCGTAATTTCCAAAATTTTGAAACCTAAACCGTTTAATGCACGCACAACGGATTCACGACCAGGACCAGGCCCTTTGATACGTATTACGAGCGTATGCACACCAAATTCTTTAACTCGCTGGCCTACAGCTTCTGCAGCAATCTGCGCAGCAAAAGGGGTCGCTTTCCGAGCACCCTTAAAGCCTTGCCCTCCAGATGCAGCCCACGCAAGGACATTACCTTGGCTATCGGTAATGCTAATGATGGTATTGTTAAAGGAGGCATGAATGTGTACAACACCTTCAAACACGCTTTTTTTCACTTTTTTGCGAGCGCGCTGCGCTGCAGTACTACTTGAAGCCTTAGCCATATACTTTTCCGTTATTCACGTTTCTTGAAATACTTTCGCAAATTAAACTTTCCTCTGCTGCAATTACTAAGAACCTGTTTATTATCTTCCCAAAGGGCCTCTCTTTGCGTATTTGATAACAATGAGGTGCGGTGCTCGGGATTCTCACTGTACAAAAGTACAGCTCCGGCCCCTGTGCTCCTGCTCCCCCAAATAGTAACCCTTTGGGAAGATACTAAACAGGCTCTTAGAGCGCTCTCGCTGATCTAAACTCAAATCAAGGCCAATATAAAGATCATTCTATGGCAGCAAACTCAATCTAAACAGCAGGTATTTATTAAGAAGCTGGATAAGTGCAGCACATCTTCGCCATACATATCCATACATACTTATCAAAAGTGCATTTTTTATGCCAAGCGTGTATTACTCAAAAATGCGAGCTCGGATATGACCGCATTTTGCGATATCCGTATAAAAGCTCGCTTTTAAAGCTCATTTTTAGTACACGCTTAACAAATCAGCAACTTTTAAAACTACTTTATTTCTTCAGAGAAACACTTGCACGACGACGACCTTTTCGGGTACGCGCATTCGTACGGGTACGTTGCCCACGTACAGGCAAACCACCTTTTCTATGCCGCACGCCACGATAGCAACCAATATCCATCAGACGCTTGATTGAAAGACTGATGGATCGGCGTAAATCACCTTCAGTCGTATATTTTCCAATTTCTTCGCGCAGCTTTTCCAAGTCTGAATCGCTCAGATCGCGTACTTTTTTTGCAATGGGAATACCAACGCATGCGCATATCTTCTTGGAAGTCGACAGACCTATACCGAATATTTCCGTCAGTCCAATCACAACATCTTTATGATCCGGGATATTAATCCCCGAAATACGGGCCATTATTATTTCCTAATATATCTCTATTCACCTAATTATTTCAAAGGCTCTTAGCCTTGGCGCTGTTTATGTCGCTGATCCGCACTACAAATAATACGAACGACGCGCTTACGCTTAATCACTTTACATTTTCGGCACATGGGCTTAACGGATGCCATGACTTTCATTGAAGGTATTCCTTTATAAAATATGCACTACCATTTTTTGAACAAGTGAAAAACGCTTATCCGCCATTTTTTACTTAGAAGATTATTTTGCTCTAAATATAATCCGTCCACGAGACAGATCGTATGGCGTGAGTTCTACAGTCACATTGTCGCCAGGCAAGACACGGATATAATGCATGCGCATCTTTCCAGACATATACCCTAAAATAACATGGCCACTTTCTAACTTCACACGAAAGGTCGCATTGGGTAAATTCTCAATGATCTCGCCTTGCATTTGAATTACATCGTCTTTAGCCATAATTGCTGTTAACGTACCGAAAAAGTATTGCTATTAAAACTGGACTTTTTGAGTAAAGACTCGTATTGCTGACTCATCAAATGCGTTTGAATCTGAGCAATAAAATCCATTGTGACAACAACCACGATTAATAAAGAGGTTCCGCCAAAATAAAATGGAACCTTCCAGTGGAGCACTAAAAATTCTGGCAACAGACATACAAATACAATATACAGAGCCCCTACAAGGGTGAGACGCATCAATATCTTATCAATATAGCGTGCAGTCTGATCACCTGGGCGAATTCCGGGAATAAAAGCCCCGCTTTTCTTCAGATTATCTGCCGTTTCTTTACTATTAAAAACGAGCGCTGTATAAAAAAAGCAGAAGAAAACGATCGCTAATGCGTACAACAACATGTAAATAAAATGGCCTGGAGATAAAGCTTGTGCTAAATCTTTTAACCAATGCAATGCAGAGTGCGCTCCCAGCCAATTTGCAATAGTTACTGGAAATAATATAACGGAAGAGGCAAAAATTGGAGGGATCACACCGGACATATTCAATTTTAATGGCAAATGCGATGACTGACCGCCATATATCTTGCCATTAATTTGACGCCTCGCGTAATTGACCAATATCTTCCTCTGACCGCGCTCTACAAATACGACCAAATAAGTCACCGCAGCAACTAACGCAACAATCACTATTGCAGAAAAAATACTGACGGAACCTGCACTGATAAGATCAAAGAGATGTACCAGCGCACCAGGTAAACCGGCAGCAATACCTGCAAAAATAATAATAGAAATACCGTTACCTAGTCCACGCTCAGTAATTTGTTCACCAAGCCACATAATAAACATCGTACCGGTGACTAAGGCAACAATAGTTACGACTTTAAATGAAGCGCCTGGATCTATTACTAAACCTGGCTGGCTTTCTAACGCCACTGCAATACCAAAAGCCTGAAATAATGCCAGTACTACCGTAAAGTACCGCGTATATTGCGTAATCTTTCTTTGACCAGACTGCCCTTCTTTTTTAAGCGCCTCCAGCTGAGGAGAAACGATCGTCAGAAGTTGCATAATAATCGATGCCGAGATATACGGCATGATTCCCAGGGCAAAAACGCTAAAACGTGAAAGTGCGCCCCCTGAAAACATATTAAACATGCCCAAAATACCACTGCGCTGGCTTTGAAAAAGTGCAGCGAGTTGTTCAGGGTCAATACCTGGAACAGGAATATGAGCACCTAAGCGATATACGATGAGCGCGAGCAATAAAAATACAATACGCTGCCGCAAATCGGTATAGCGCTTTAGGGGTAGTTTTTCAGTCTTGGTGACACTGGTGCGCACAGTCAAAAACCTTCATTAAAACAGATGCGAATACGCATTTTTGCTTAAAAAGAGTACTGTGGGCTATAAAAACGCTGCTTTACGTCCGCCTCTATACTAGAGTTGGAAGTGATGAATTCAAGTGACTTTTAGCATGAATGCTAAAAGTCTAACCCATGAGCGTGTGATAAAACCCCATTACTCTGAAAAAGAGCCTCCGACTGCCTCAATCGCAGCTTTCGCTCCTTTTGTTGCAGGCAAACCTTTAATATTAAGCTTGCGTGTTAAAGTACCCGACAAAATGATTTTTGCAGAACGTGCAAGGGTCGATACTATACCGGTTTCTTTCAATACTAAAAAATCGACCACATCTACTGGCAGCTTTTCTAGATCAGAAAGGCGCACTTCTTCGACGAATCGTCTGGTCAATGAAGTGAATCCACGCTTAGGCAAACGCCGTTGCAAAGGCATCTGACCACCTTCAAAGCCCACCTTATGAAAACCACCTGAACGTGATTTTTGGCCTTTGTGGCCACGCCCTGCCGTTTTTCCAAGGCCTGAACCTATTCCTCGGCCCACACGACGTCTGGGTTTTTTTGAATGAGGGCCAGGTTGGAGTGTGTTGAGTTCCATGTATATACTCTCTATGATCTCGAAGCTATAAGCTTTAAACAGACTCTGAACCAAGCACTTCTACCAGATAGGAGACTTTATTCAGTCTTCCACGCATAGAAGGGGTATCATCTAACTCAGATACTGAGTTTATACGGCCTAAACCGAGGCAACGCACGGTATCACGATGTGTTTTGCGTGTGCCAATAAGACTTTTAACAAGTTTAATTTTGATCTTTTGAGACATAGGACAGTCCAGAAGCAATATCACATTTATTTCCCATACGATGCCAGAAAAAATGCAATACGCCTAAATGAAAGCATCATAATCAATAAGAATAAAGGCGCACAAAACCCCAAGCTATTGCTCGGCGCCTAATATTACTTACTGTTTAAAGAAACTATTGGCTATTGTGGAAACATCTAAGATGATTCCACAATAGCATCAAAACAGCAACGCAGCCATTACAACTCTATCGCAAGGCGCGCATTGTACAGAAAATAGTTCTCTATGTAGAGATATTCTGCAAAATCTTTTCAGATTATCCAAAAATCTCTTCAACGGATTTTCCACGCTTGGCAGCAATCTCAGAGGGTGCAAATTGCCTTTTCAAGCCATTGATCACCGCACGTACCAAGTTATAAGGATTTGTGGATCCAATGCTTTTGGCTACAACATTCTGTATACCCAGCACATAGAATACCGAACGCAAACCTGGGCTACAAATCATCCCTTCTTTCCCTGGCGATAGAATCACCTCAGAAGCCCCGTGTTTTCCACGGCAGGAGTGGTACAAAGTCCCATTTTTTGTGGAGACCTTAAACATGTTCCGACGCGCTTGATCCATTGCTTTTTGGACAGCAGTAGGCACTTCTTTTGCCTTACCTTTACCCATACCAATGCGTCCATCGCCATCACCAACGACCACAAGAGCCACAAAGCTCAAAATACGCCCGCCTTTGACGACTTTGGTCACGCGGTTAACGGCAATCATTTTCTCGCGTAAGCCATCGTCGCGTTCATCAGCCGAATTTTTTGCCTGCATCTTTGCCATGAAAGGTTCTTTCCTAAAAGCCTATTTACGAGTGAGTGATAGTACACCTACTCATATTTATTCTATCTAGAGATTTGCAATAATCAAGAAAACATTAGTACTGCACTTTAATGTATTTCTTGCGATGCTTATCTACATTACACAGAAGCTAAAAAATATGAGCGCATATAGATGCTCTAACTACCACATATGCAACTACAGATGTGATCTGCGCTCAAAAACTGCCAACAATGTGTCTTCAATATTACTAAAGTCTCTTTTTTCTATGTAGCTTGAAAATTCGACTATCCGCCGAAAAATCATTTTAATCTTCATTCCGCTAGAAATGAAAATCAAGAGAGCGCTTTTAAATAATTGAAAACACACTTTAAAATCTGGGGACTGCTTAAAACTGGAGGCCACCTTCACGAGCAGCTTCAGCCAATCCTTGCAGACGCCCGTGATATCGAAAACCTGAACGATCAGATGCAACGTTCTTGATGCCAATACGCTGAGCTTTTTCTGCAATGCGCTTTCCAATTAAGGCTGCCGCAGCTACAGTACCGCCCTTCCCTGCTTGAGTCATTAACTCTTGACGCACCTCTTGCTCAACCGTAGAAGCACTAGCGAGCACTTGGGTACCGCAAACAGAAAATATTTGCGCATAAATATGCTTGTTCGTACGATGCATAGTTAAGCGATGCACGTTGAGCTTTGCAATTTTAATACGCGTTTGGCGTGCTCTACGAAGACGAGCTAATTTTTTATTCACGATAGCTACCTTTATTTCTTCTTAATTTCTTTAAGAATGACGACTTCATCGGCATACCGTAAGCCCTTGCCTTTATAAGGCTCAGGTTCGCGATATCTGCGCACCTTCGCAGCACATTCGCCTACAGCCTGCTTGCATTTTCCTTTGAAAATGATTTCCGTTGGAGTAGGAGTAGTAACATCAACTCCTTCTGGCATATCATGGACAATTTGATGTGAAAAGCCCAGTGATAAATTCAGTTTTCTACCCTGCGCTTGCGCACGGAATCCAACACCAACCAAAAGCAATTTGCGCTCGAAACCTTTTGTAACACCTATGACCATATTAGCCACTAGCGCCTGGAAAGTTCCCCACATTGCTTTTGCTTGTTGCGTATCATTCACAGGCAAAAAGGATAACACATTACCGTTTTGAATGATTTGAATCAAAGGGTTCACTTTTAGAGAGATAGCTCCCAAAGGACCTTTGATTTCAATACGTTCATCATTAATATCTACTTCTACACCCGATGGCAAAACGATCGGGTTTTTACCCACTCGAGACATGGTCCCAGCTCCCTAAGAGTTTATTCCCGACACTAACTTACGCAGCAAATCACTTCGCCACCGACACCTGCTGCACGCGCAGCGCGGTCAGTCATAACCCCTTTTGATGTAGAAACAATCGCTACACCTAAACCATCCATTACACGAGGCCAATTTGTGCTCTTTTTATAAGCACGCAGTCCGGGACGAGAGACGCGCTTTAAGCTCTCGATAACGGGTTCGCCCAGGTAATATTTGAGTCGAATAGTCAACTCCGGCTTTCCGTCATTTTCTGAGACAGAAAAACCTTCAATATACCCTTCATCTAGCAGCACTTTTGCAATTGCTGCTTTAAATTTAGAAGAAGGAAAAACTACAGATTTCTTTAAAACTCTTTGTGCATTCCGAATGCGCGTCAACATATCGGCAATGGGGTCGCTCATGCTCATTGTATTATCCTGTTACCAGCTTGCTTTAACCAAACCAGGAATTTCTCCACGGAATCCAATTTCACGGATTTTGTGACGGGCCAGACCAAATTTTCTCAGTACTCCACGTGCACGCCCAGTCAAAGCACAACGTCTGCGCTGCCGAGTGGGATTAGCATTCCGGGGTAATTGTTGCAGCTGTAAACGTGCATTATAACGCTCTTCCTCTGATTTAGTAGAATCAGCAATAATGGCTTTGAGCGATGCGCGTTTGGCTGCATATTTTTCTGTTAAACGAGTGCGCTTTTTTTCGCGCTCGATTAATGCCTGTTTAGCCACAATAACCTCAGTTTTTAAATGGAAATTTGAAGCAGGTCAATAATGCTTTTGCCTCTTCATCTGTTTTGGCCGATGTTACGATAATAATATCCATCCCGCGAACCACCGTGCCCAAGCCATCGTTTTCAGGGAAAATACTGATATCCTTGATACCTATGCTGTAGTTGCCTCTTCCATCAAATGAACGCCCTGAAACGCCGCGGAAATCGCGCTCCCGAGGGAAAGCAATCGTAATTAAACGATCTAAAAATTCCATCATCTGTCGTTTGCGAAGCGTGACTTTCAAACCGACGGGGCTGCCTTCACGGAGTTTGTTAAAAGCCGCTATTGCTTTACGTGCTTTTGTCACAATGGGTTTTTGGCCAGCGATATTAGCTAGATCAACAGCCGCAGCTTCAATCAGTTTTTTATCAGAAGCACCTTCACCAATCCCCATATTCAGCACAATTTTTTCAAAGGAAGGAACTTCCATAGGAGATTTGTATCCAAACATCTCAACAAGTTTGGGAACCACCTCACCTTTATAAAACTCTTCAAACCGAGCCATGATCTACCTTTAATATGCTGTACTGCTAATCATTTGAACAAATATATACCCTTGACGCACATCCTTCTATACGAAGAAGGCATCTGAGAATCTATCTGCCATTATGTTTTGCTTAAAAACCTGCGCCGAAAATACACTGTACTTCAAGTACTATGTACACTATATACATAGTCTCAAGTGCATAATATGCCCAAGTATACCTAAGCTTTTCTTTCTAAAATTAAAGCTTAGCCAATACTTGCCCAGTAGTTTTCAATACGCGCTGTTTTTTACCTTCTGGATTCATCACAATACGCACACGCGAAGGCTTACCTTGCTCATCGACCAAAGCGATATTGGAGATATGTATAGGCATAAGCTTAGCTTCTATGCCACCGGCAATACCTTTATCCGGATTAGGTTTCACGGCCTTTTTAGCGACATTGATACCTTCAACGGTTACACGGTCACCATGCACAGCTAGCACTAGGCCTTTCCGGCTTTTATCTTTACCGGTAATAACGATGACTTCATCGCCTTTACGAATATTTTTCATAACAACCTTTCAAGCTCGAAATATCAAGCATCTACTATATAGGGTATGCAACGCTTAATCAAAGATAAGCGTGCCTAGTTTTATAAAATATAAGCACAATACACACCCAAATAGACATCCAAATACATACCTAGGATGTGTAGACAAGAGCACTTATTTATAAAACTTCCGGAGCAAGCGAAATTATCTTCATAAAACGCTCAGTACGCAACTCTCTGGTAACAGGCCCAAATATCCGCGTAGCGATCAGTTCCAATTTATTATTCAGTAAGACAGCTGCATTATTATCAAATTTGACTAATGAGCCATCTGGACGACGTACGCCTTTTGCCGTACGCACCACTACTGCGTAATAAATTTCCCCTTTTTTAACACGGCCTCTCGGTACCGCATCTTTGACAGTCACTTTAATGATGTCGCCGATATTAGCATAGCGCCGCTTCGCGCCTCCTAGCACTTTGATACATAAAAGTCTTTTAGCGCCTGTATTATCGGCAACTCCAAGTTCGCTTTCACTCTGGATCATGGTCGTTCTAGCTTAATGTGACTGCGCCACCCCATCGTGCAGGGGACGTAGATTCATTTCAATAAATGTAAAGGATAAAGGAAAATGCAAAGCTCGCTGCTAGTTAACATCCACTTAGAGATGCTCTTGCTGCTTGTCATGGCTAAAAATAAGTATATTTATTAGCTAGACAGGATCGAAAAATCTTTTTAAGGACTTCATCAATCGAGCTTTGCATGTATTGACAGGACTGTGCGTTATAACGCGACATCGAGGAGGGACTTGTAAGCAAATTCAGCAAAAAAGCAGCGTTATTTGATTTTAGTCATCTAGATTATACTCATTATTTTTCATGAGCGTTAGAGCTAGATACTCAAAACAGACCTGCAATACATTGTCATTTATTCGACTGGCACACTCTGCACAACGCGAGAGATAATCCAGTTCTTAGTTTTGGATTTTGGAGGGCATTCCTGAATTTCAACAATATCCCCCTCACGGCAGCGATTCACGTCATCATGCGCATGAAACTTTTTCGAACGCCGAATATATTTACCATATTTCGGATGTTTGACACGCCGCTCGATCAACACGGAAACTGTTTTATTCCGCTTTGCGCTAACTACCTTTCCAATGAAAGAACGAGTATTCCCGACAGAAATTTCAATGTTATCGTCCATTTTTATTTTTCAGCCTCAAGAATTCTTTTTTCAGTCATGATAGTACGCACGCGCGCTACAAGTCGACGTGTTTTTTTCAGCACACTGGTATCGCTAATACGCTGAGTTGACAACTGCATACGCAAACTAAATAACGCCTTCAAGAGGGTCGATAACTCTGCTCGAAGCGCAGGCATATCCATTGCGCGAATCTCGCTAATTTTCATAACCTCTCCCTTAAGCGCCTAATTGACGCGCAACAAAAGTTACTCTGAGAGGGAGTTTCGCCGCTGCTAAACGAAATGCTTCGCGCGCAAGCTCCGGACTCACTCCATCCATCTCATACAACATTTTTCCAGGCTGAATCTCAGCAACATAGTATTCTGGATTTCCTTTACCATTTCCCATCCGCACTTCAGCAGGTTTTTGAGAAATAGGCTTATCTGGAAAAATACGAATCCAAATACGTCCACCCCGTTTAATATGTCGGGTCATCGCACGTCTAGCTGCTTCAATTTGACGTGCTGTCAAGCGACCGCGATCAAGGGATTTTAATCCATATTGACCGAATGATACGGCGCTACCACGTGTAGCTATACCGGTATTGCGGCCTTTATGTTCCTTACGGTATTTTCTGCGTCTTGGCTGCAACATGCTGCTTACCCTCTCCCACGTTTGTCGGAAGCGCCAGGTTTACCAGACGCTGACCTTCCAGCAGGCCTATCACCGCCTTCACCGCCTCTATTGCGTCGTCCATCATCAGAACGGGCCTTACGTGGCCGTTTCTCTTCTGACGCATCTGCAAGAGATGCTCCAGATTGTGAAGCGTTTTCACCTTTGAACACCAATACAGTGATACCAATAGAACCGTATTGAGTTTGCGCAACAGAGTGGCCCCAATCGATATCTTCAGAGAGCGTATGCAGTGGCATGCGCCCTTCTAAGTACCATTCTCTTCTGGCAATTTCGATACCGTTTAAACGGCCCGAACATTGAATTTTGATACCGCGTGCACCAGCACGAATAGCGTTTTGCATAGCACGCTTCATGGCGCGACGGAATGCGGCGCGACGTTTTAGCTGCTGAGAAATGGAATCAGAAATAAGCTGTGCATCAACCTCTGGCACAGGCACTTCTTCGATTTCCAAATGCACAGGAACGCCCATGCGTTTTTGCAATTCTTGCTTCAGTATTTCAATGTCATCGCCTTTTCTGCCGATAACAACGCCACGACGAGCCGTATGAATCGTAATGCGCACATTTTTTGCCGGCCGCTCAATATCAATGCGACTCACCGATGCTTTCTTTTTCTCGTTTAACTCTTCTTCGAGATATTGGCGAACCAAAATATCTTTTTTGAGTAAATCCGCAAAAACAGCATCTTTAGCCGCAAACCATCTGGATCGATATGCGCGTTTGACACTTAAACGGAAGCCGGTCGGGTGAATTTTTTGACCCATCTTATGATCCCTTAATCTCCAACCACAACGGTAATGTGGCAAGATTGCTTCTCAATCTGGTTACCACGACCTTTTGCGCGCGCTAAAAAGCGCTTGAAAGAAGCTGCTTTATCTACGTAAATAGTTTTGACTTTCAGCTCGTCAATATCTGCGCCCTCATTATGCTCAGCATTTGCGACAGCGGATTCAACCACTTTTTTAATCATCACAGCAGCTTTCTTTGAGGAGAAAGTCAATATATTCAGCGCATTATAAATCTTTAGGCCACGAACTTGATCCACAACAAGACGCGCTTTTTGTGCGGAAACACGTGCATTACGATGAATTGCTTTAGCTTCCATCCTTATTTCCTCGCCTTTTTATCAGCAGCATGCCCTTTAAAAGTACGAGTCAATGCAAATTCACCTAATTTATGCCCGACCATATCAGCCAATATGAAAATCGGCACATGTTCACGGCCATTATGTACAGCGATCGTGCAGTTAATAAAATCTGGCAAGATCGTTGAAGACCTGCACCATGTCTTAATGATTTTACGACCGGTTTTTGATGCAGCCTGCACTTTTTTTAACAGACCAGCATTACAAAATGGGCCCTTTTTAAGGGAGCGTGCCATCCGTCTTCTCCTTAACGCTTATTGCGGGGTTGCACAATCATAGTAGCAGTACGCTTATTGCGACGGGTTCTATACCCTTTCGTGAGCGTACCCCATGGACTTACTGGATGCCGACCAGCAGCGGTTTTACCTTCACCACCACCATGCGGGTGATCAACTGGGTTCATTGCTACCCCTCGTACTGTGGGGCGAATGCCGAGCCAACGTTTAGCACCGGCTTTCCCAAGTTGACGCAAAGAATTTTCTTCATTGCCCACGATACCAATCGTAGCTCTGCATCGTACATGTACACGGCGAATTTCACCAGAACGCAAGCGAACCTGTGCATCGCTTCCCTCTCTGGCGAGCAACATTGCTGATGCACCAGCTGAACGGGCAATCTGCGCACCTTTACCAGGGAGCATTTCGATGCAATGAATCGTGGTACCGACAGGAATATTAGAAATAGGTAATGTATTACCTACTTTCACCGGTGCTTCTGCACCAGAAATAATTTCCTGACCTACGACCAAACCCTTAGGAGCAATAATGTAACTACGCTCACCATCTGCATAACAGAGCAAAGCAATGTATGCACTGCGGTTTGGATCGTACTCGAGGCGTTCCACTTTAGCAGGAATACCATCTTTGGTACGACGAAAATCAATAATCCGATAGTGTTGTTTATGTCCACCACCCTGATGCCTGACCGTAATACAACCACGGTTATTTCGGCCTGCCTTTTTACTTTGCGCTTCCAGCAAAGCCTTATGAGGTTTGCCTTTATGCAATGCTTTATTGACTACCTTAACCAGGCCACGTCGCCCTGGAGAAGTAGGTTTAACTTTTACAAGCGCCATGGTTTACACAACCTCCGCGTCAAAATTAATATCTTGACCCGGCTTTAAGCAAACATATGCTTTGCGGGTCGACTTACAACGCCCAGAAATCTGGCGATGACGCTTGACTTTCCCTTTACGGTTCAAAACCTGTACGGATTGCACTTCTACTTTGAAGATCAACTCGACAGCGGCCGTAATCTCTTCTTTGCTTGCTCCAGGCAAAACATCAAAAACAATTTGATTATTTTTGTCTGCTACGCGAGTCGCCTTTTCAGAAATGACAGGAGAGCGCAATAAAGTCAGCAAGCGATGATCTTTTTGTGTATCACCTGTCACGATAAAAGCCCCTCAATTTGAGTAACAGCTGCTTTGGTAAGCAAAACTTTTTTAAAGAAAATTAACGATGCAGGATCTGCATAACGGGGCTCAACAACAGCTACATTGTGCAAATTCCGCACAGCCAAATATAAATTCTCGTCAATCGCATCTGTCACGATTAAAACCGAATCAAAGTTTAATGTCTTCAGTTTTTGAGCAAATGCTTTTGTTTTTGGCTGATCAGCAGAAAATGTTTCAAAAACAGACAGGCGATTCTCACGGACCAACTGTGAGTAAATCGAACACATGCCGGCACGAAACATTTTTTTATTAATTTTTTGCGAGAAATTCTCAAAAGGAGAATTTGGGAATATGCGTCCACCTCCACGCCATAATGGGCTGGAAGTCATCCCTGCACGCGCACGACCTGTTCCTTTTTGCTTCCACGGCTTTTTCGTAGAATGCTTTACTTGAGAGCGGTCTTTTTGTGCACGATTACCACTGCGCGCATTAGCCTGATAAGCGACGACGATTTGATGAATTAAAGCCTCGTTATAATCTCTGGCAAATACTTCATCGGAAACTTGCATCGAATCGCCAGCAATTCCCTCTTCACTCAATAGTTTAAATTCCATTATTGAGCTCCTTTCGCTGTAGATACTTTATAGGTCGGCTCAACAAAGATAATTTGATTGGGCGCGCCAGGCACAGCACCTTTAACAAACAACAAACCTCTGTCTGTGTCAATTTTCATAATTTCAAGACCATCTACGGTAACTTTTTCAGCCCCCATATGACCACTCATGCGCTTCCCTGGAAACACACGACCGGGATCTTGGCATTGACCGATAGAACCAGGCACATTATGTGAACGCGAGTTACCGTGCGTTGCTCTTCCTGAATTAAAATTATGGCGTTTGATCGTACCAGCAAAGCCCTTCCCTTTGGAAATTCCTTGCACAGAAACAAGCTGCCCCACATGGAAGACCGAATTGATATCAATCACTTGACCAGCGGATAAGGCAGAGGCTTGTGCTGCATCTAAACGGAACTCTTTCAGTACTACAGCAGGCTCTATCGCTGCTTTCGCAAAATGTCCTGCTTGGGCACGATTTACTCTAGAACGGCGCGCGGCACCAAAAGCCAACTGCGCTGCGCAATAGCCATCAGTTTTCTCTATTTTGATTTGAGAAACCCGATTATCTGCCACGGATAGCACAGTAACTGGAACTGCTCTCCCGTCCTGCATAAAAATGCGGGTCATCCCGATTTTTTGGCCTGCCAATCCAAGACCCTTTTTTTTACGATTGGCTTTGCTTTCGCAATTAACGAACTCAAGGCTCATTCTCTTCCCCATCTCCTGCTTTTCAGGAGGCCACTTTAAATTGGTATAAGGCATTCAAGACATGTCTTAGCGCCGCATCCCGAATGTCATTTTTCATAGCAATGCGCTTGCAGCAGATATGGACATATCATTTCATTCCACAAAATCAGGGCCTGCAATCGCAGTAAGCTCGCAAAATGGTGCCTACAAGCTTACCGTGAACTGCAAAGCCCTGATTCCACAAAATTTTACTAAACAGAAGCGCTTAGCGCTCCCTTCGTATCCAGATACTACTGACATAAAGTCAAAGGTCGCGAATTATAACGACACTTCTTGCTTCTCGCAAGAAAATCTTTAATCTATATAGGAATATAGGATGCCGTTCATTGAGGCAGGACAATTTACCCACCTACAAAGTATTTCAGGGCAGTACTTATACTTGGCCTATATTTGACCTGTATTTGACTTGTACTTGGCTTTGGCACATATCTCTATTCGATGAATGTGCCTACCACGCATACTTTAAATACCACAAAAATTGCCTACATTATTGCAATTTAATCTCAACATCAACACCAGAAGGTAGAGCGAGTTTCATCAAGGCATCCACTGTTTTATCTGTGGGATCTACAATAGTCATTGCACGCTGATGAGTACAGATTTGAAGCTGATCACGTGATGCACTATTGACATGCGGAGAACGCAAAACAGCATAAAGCTGCCTACGAGTGGGAAGCGGTATAGGGCCACGTACAATCGCACCCGTTCGCTTCGCAGTTTCAACAATCTCTTTGGCAGATTTATCGACCAAGCGATGGTCAAACGCCTTTAAGCGAATACGGATTCTCCGCTTTTGCATGTTTTTTCCTTGAATTGTTTAAAAGAGCAAATAATTTATAGTTTCAAATACAATTTCCAATACTGCACCACAAGGCATTTTCATATGCTCTATGGATAAATATAGGCATAAGCATCTAAAACAGCCTACACGTTAGGCGTATGCACTTCAAACAGCATGCATACGCCTTATTTCATCAGTGCGTATTACTTAATAACTTTAGCGACGACACCAGTACCGACTGTACGACCGCCTTCACGGATCGAGAAACGTAGTCCCTGCTCCATCGCGATCGGGGCAATCAATGTCATCTTGACCGGCACATCATCCCCAGGCATGACCATCTCTTTGTCTGCGGGCAATTCAATCGATCCCGTTACGTCCGTCGTGCGGAAATAAAACTGTGGGCGATAATTGCTAAAGAATGGCGTATGACGGCCCCCTTCTTCTTTACTCAATATATACACCTGCGACTCAAATTCCGTATGCGGTTTGATCGAACCTGGCTTTGCCAATACCTGACCACGCTGTACATCTTCGCGCTTTACTCCGCGCAACAGAATCCCTACGTTGTCTCCGGCTTCTCCGCGATCCAAATCTTTACGGAACATCTCTACGCCCGTGCAGATCGTCTTGACCGTGTCTTTCAAACCAACAATCTCGATCTCATCGCCAATCTTCACGATGCCGCGTTCTATACGACCCGTAACGACCGTTCCACGACCAGATATCGAAAACACATCTTCGATTGGCATCAAGAACGCGCCATCGATCGCACGCTCTGGCGTCGGAATATAAGTATCCAACGCATCAGCCAATTGCATGATCGCTTGCTCGCCTAGCGGGCCTGTATCGCCTTCGAGGGCCAGTTTCGCCGACCCTTTGATCAACGGAACATCATCGCCTGGGAAATCGTATTTGGACAGTAGCTCACGCACTTCCATTTCGACCAGTTCGAGCAACTCTTCATCGTCCACCATATCGCATTTATTCAAAAATACGATGATGTACGGTACACCTACTTGGCGCGCTAGCAAAATATGCTCACGTGTCTGCGGCATCGGACCATCTGCTGCGGAACAAACCAAAACTGCTCCGTCCATCTGCGCCGCACCCGTAATCATGTTTTTCACATAATCCGCGTGGCCTGGGCAGTCTACGTGCGCATAGTGACGCGCTGCCGTTTCATACTCTACGTGCGCCGTGTTAATCGTAATTCCACGCGCCTTCTCTTCTGGAGCCGCATCAATTTGGTCGTACGCTTTCGCTTCCCCACCAAATTTCTTCGACAATACCGTCGCGATCGCTGCCGTTAACGTCGTCTTTCCGTGATCTACGTGCCCAATCGTGCCCACATTCACATGTGGCTTCGCCCGCACAAATTTCTCTTTTGCCATGTTCTTCTTTACGTGTAATAAATGCGAAGTGATTCAAAATAGTGAATAACTTCTAAAGGATAAAAAATGAGGATACACTGAATAAATGTCTAGCCGACAAAATTATCGTAATACTGCTTCGCGGTTTTATATAGATCTTTTATATAAAACCGCGACTCATATTATTACTTCGCTCGGGCTTTCGCTTTACTTTCGGTATTTATCACCACTTCCGTTACATTGGCTGGCGCTTCTGCATAATGCTTAAATTCCATCGTATAGCTAGCGCGTCCTTGCGTTAATGAGCGCAACGCTGTCGAATATCCAAACATTCCAGCCAACGGGACATGTGCAAAAACAATTTTACCCATCCCGCCGTGCATCTCTTCAGTGCCCTGCACTATCCCACGACGAGAAGACAAGTCACCAATAACGGTCCCTAGGAATTCTTCAGGCGTTTCTACTTCGACCGCCATAATAGGTTCTAGAAGAATGGGCTTCGCACGACGCATACCTTCTTTAAAGGCCATCGATCCTGCCATACGGAATGCATTTTCGTTGGAGTCGACGTCATGGTAAGAGCCGAAAAATAGCGTTACTTTCACATCTACGACTGGATAGCCTGCTAACACACCCGATTTCAATGTTTCTTGAATACCTTTATCTACCGCAGGAATATATTCACGAGGAACGACTCCGCCCTTAATGGCATCCACAAATTCATAGCCAGTACCGGGTGCCTGAGGTTCTAGTTTCAATACGACATGGCCATATTGACCGCGTCCACCAGACTGCTTGATAAATTTACCTTCCACTTCTTCGCATACTGAGCGAATAGTTTCACGGTAGGCTACCTGAGGTTTACCCACAGTAGCGTCTACACCAAACTCTCGAAGCATACGGTCTACAAGAATTTCTAGATGCAATTCACCCATGCCAGAGATAATGGTCTGACCGGACTCAGGGTCGGCTTTCACGCGGAAAGACGGATCTTCTTGAGCCAGACGACCTAAGGCAACGCCCATTTTCTCATGATCTGCTGTCGTTTTAGGTTCAACTGCCTGAGAAATCACCGGCTCTGGGAATTCCATGCGCTCTAAAATGATGTTGTGTGTGAGATCGCATAAAGTATCCCCTGTCGTCACATCTTTTAAACCCACTGCCGCGGCAATATCTCCCGCAAACACTTCTTTAATTTCTGCGCGTTGGTTTGCATGCATCTGCAAAATCCGGCCGATACGCTCTTTTTTACCCTTCACAGGATTGAAAATCGTATCTCCCGACTTCACTACACCAGAATATACACGGAAGAAGGTTAACTGCCCGACGAACGGATCCGT
The DNA here is from genome assembly GCA_031963005.1 of Mycoavidus cysteinexigens. Classification (GTDB taxonomy): domain Bacteria; phylum Pseudomonadota; class Gammaproteobacteria; order Burkholderiales; family Burkholderiaceae; genus JASSUD01. Next base: position 169,266 of record JASSUL010000001.1, read on the forward strand.
CATGATTTTAAAGGCGAGCGCGGAGAATTTCTCATCATCCGTAGCAGCACGCTCTACAAGATTGCCTGAATCATCCTCACCTTTAACAGGGGGAATATCTTCCGGAGAGGGCAAATAATCAATAACGGCATCCAGCATCGCCTGCACACCTTTATTTTTAAAGGCGGTACCGCACATCATTGGAACAATTTCATTCGCAATAGTGCGACTACGCAATGCAGATTTGATCTCTTCTTCGGTCAACACCTCTCCATTGAGGTATTTATCCATCAATTCTTCAGAGGATTCCGCAGCGGACTCGACCATTTTCTCGCGCCACTCATTGGCTAGATCGAGCAATTCTGCAGGAATCTCTTGCAATTCAAATTTCATTCCCTGGCTGGCTTCGTCCCAGACGATCGCTTTCATCTTGACCAGATCTACCACACCTTTAAAGTGCTCTTCTGCGCCGATGGGGATCTGTATAGGCACAGGATTGGCTTTCAGACGCGAGCGCATCTGATCATACACTTTGAAAAAGTTCGCGCCTGTGCGATCCATTTTGTTGACAAATGCAAGGCGAGGAACCTTATATTTATTTGCCTGGCGCCATACGGTTTCAGATTGCGGCTGCACCCCTCCGACTGAGCAATATACCATGCAAGCACCATCCAAGACGCGCATGGAACGCTCGACTTCAATCGTAAAGTCAACGTGTCCTGGAGTATCGATGATATTAATGCGATGCTCTGGATATTGCCCCGCCATCCCACTCCAGAATGCCGTTGTCGCAGCCGAGGTGATCGTAATCCCCCGCTCCTGCTCTTGCTCCATCCAGTCCATCGTCGCAGCGCCTTCGTGCACTTCTCCGATCTTGTAAGTCACACCGGTATAGAACAAAACGCGCTCGGTAGTCGTGGTTTTGCCAGCGTCAATATGTGCGCTAATGCCGATATTACGGTAGTGCTTGATAGGTGTCTTGCGAGCCATTTTGACCCTCTAAAATACGGTAAATTTTTATAAAAAAGAACTTTAGAGACTGTGGGCATTCTATATTAACAATGCCACTTTTTATCTCTCTAAAAAACCAAACCTTAAATCTCACAGCGCCCACCTTCATCAGGCAGGCTGAAATTTAAGGTTGGTAGGCATATATGTAGTCATATGCGGTAGTTCAATATAACAAACAAATACCGTAGGTAAATGCAGCAGAGAAATACCGCAAACAAATGCTTATGCTTTGCACGACTACATATTGCCGTTAGTGTACTTTGCAGTGTGCTTTTTAGAAGCGGAAATGTGCGAAAGCGCGGTTAGCTTCTGCCATACGGTGCACTTCTTCACGTTTTTTCATTGCACCGCCACGACCTTCAGATGCTTCAACCATTTCACTGGCTAAACGCGCGGCCATCGATTTCTCGCTGCGTTTTTTAGCAAATTCACGCAACCAACGCATCGCTAAAGCAATACGACGGTGGAAAGGTACCTCATGCGGAACTTGATAACTTTTTCCCCCAATACGGCGGAATTTAACCTCGACCATAGGTTTGAGGTTGGATAGCGCTTTTTCAAAAATCTCGAGCGGGTCTTTTTTGAACTTCTCTGAAATAATTTCAAATGCACCGTACACAATGCCTTCAGCAACGGACTTTTTGCCCGCTAGCATGATGACATTCATAAATTTAGCAACCTCAACGTTACCAAATTTTGGATCCGGCAATATATTGCGTTTTGGCACTTCACGACGACGTGGCATTGTCTTCCCTTTATTTCGTCTATTTCTTTCTACAATGGGCTAATAGCTAGCCACACTGGATCAATTATGCTTTCTTACCGCGCTTAGCACCGTATTTAGAGCGCGCTTGTTTACGGTCTTTGACGCCTTGAGTGTCTAGAGAGCCGCGAACCATGTGATAACGTACCCCTGGCAAATCCTTTACCCGCCCGCCTCGAATGAGTACCACCGAGTGCTCTTGCAAGTTGTGGCCTTCACCACCGATATACGAAATCACTTCAAAACCATTCGTCAAACGCACTTTTGCCACTTTACGCAAAGCAGAATTCGGTTTCTTAGGCGTTGTCGTATACACACGGGTACAGACACCTCGCCGTTGAGGACAGTTCTGCAAAGCCGGGCTATTACTTGCCTGGCGCGCAGACCGCCGCGCTTTACGAACCAGTTGGTTAGTGGTTGGCATTATGTATTCCTGCAGTCAAATCAAATGTACAAAAAATATAAAAGCGCACTCGCCAACTTACTTGTGAAGCAAGCGCTGGCTGGATGAGCACCTTAATAAGGAAGTTATATCAATCCTACCATTTATATGGGTAGGCGCAAAAACACGCTTACTATACGCCACACCACCTACTCGATAAGTGCGACGATTAAAAGGCGCGGATCATAATCTGAAAAGCAGGATTTAGTCAATGCAAAGCGCTGAAAATATCATTAAAACGCTCGCATCTATCTGTAAGAACCTGTTGAGTATTTTCCAAAAGGCCCTCTTTAGCACCCCAATTTACCTTCTAAAAGCCGGTAGAGGAATATCACGCATCTACCGCAGCACCTCCGTCCGAAGAGATCTCTATGGCTTCTCCCTGAAGAATAGCGATCAATTCTTCACCAAAGCGCTGACACTTATGCACACCAATTCCAGACACTCCATGCAAATCTTCGATAGTACGCACATCTGCGCGCACTAACTCAGCGAGCGTGCTGTCATGAAAAATAACGTATGCCGCCACGCCTTCTGATTTGGCTTTTTTGCTACGCCAAGCACGCAAATTATCCCAAAGCGCTTTTTCTTGTTGTGAAAAATGCGCAACAAGTTCTAGACGCGCTAACCGCGAAGTATTGGCGTGTGCACTAGATTGCTCACGCTGTTTATTCGTGGATTTGACATAAGGGCGTAACGGGACATTTTGCTTGCCTTGCAATACTGCACGGCTTGCTGGAGTCCATACTAGCGCTCCATGCCCATGTGCTTCTACCGCTAATAATCCACTGCTGACCAATTGACGAAAAATCGCACGCCATTGAGCCTCAGAATGGGCTACTCCAATACCAAAAGTCGATAATGTGTCATGCCCTCGTTCTATGACACGCTCCGTACGCTTACCCATGAGAATATGGATCAAATGGCTTGCCCCAAAGGAATAACCACTTGCACGCTGCACACGGTATATACACGAGAGCGCCATTTGCGCTTCTTTCGTTGCATCCCATACGGCTACCGGCTCCAGGCAAGTGTCGCAATTCCCACAAGCGGAGCCTACTTCGCCAAAATAGGCAAGTAAGCGTTGTCTACGACATCCTACGCCTTCACACAGCCCTAATAGGGCGTCTAATTTAGACGATGTGATACGCTTATAGGCCTCATCCGCAACCGATTCCTCGAGCATTTTACGCTGAAAAACGACATCTCCCAAACCATACGCCATCCAGGCATTTGCAGGAAGACCATCACGACCTGCGCGCCCTGTTTCTTGATAGTACCCCTCAATACTTTTGGGCATATCCAGATGGGCGACAAAGCGCACATCGGGTTTATCAATCCCCATTCCGAAAGCAATGGTTGCAACCATCACCACGCCTTCTTCACGCTGGAAGATTTTCTGGTTACGGCTACGCTCTTCTGTACTCATACCACCATGGTAAGGTAAAGCGTAAATTCCTTGGGTATTAAGCCACTGCGCGGTTTCTTCAACCTTACGACGTGATAGGCAATAAATAATTCCCGCATCACACTCTACAGTGCCTACAGCCGGCGCTGTAGAGTGCTTATGACTAGATGCATGCTTTGCAGCAAACGGGGGCTTCTTATCACTACGTATATGCTCAGCCGCAAGAAAATTCAGCAGTTGCGATCGAGCATTTTCTTTTTCCAGAATCCGGTAGCGGATATTGGGCCGATCAAAGCTGGAAATAAAAACCCTTGCATGCTCTAAACACAAGCGGGTTGTAATTTCTTGCCTGGTCAGCAGATCCGCTGTCGCAGTCAATGCAATGCGAGGCACTTGCGGATAACGCTCTTGCAAGATAGCAAGCTTAATGTATTCAGGCCGAAAATCATGGCCCCATTGAGAAACACAGTGCGCCTCATCAATGGCAAATAGCCCTACTTTGGCGCGATCAAGCAACTCCAGAAATCGAGGCGTCATTAAACGCTCGGGTGCGACATACAGTATGGCGATATCGCCTTTTACAAATGCGCGTTCCGTTTCGTTAGCCTGCGCGAAAGACAAAGTAGAATTCAAATAGGCTGCACGCACACCTAACTCGTTGAGCGCAACAACCTGATCCTCCATTAATGCAATTAAAGGAGAGATCACGACCCCTCCTCCAAGTCCTGCTCTATGCCGGACTATGGAAGGAATCTGATAGCACAATGATTTACCCGCGCCTGTAGACATAGAGACAAAGCAATCTCCTCCAGGCGTGACATGCTCCATGATGTCCGCTTGCTGCCCTCGAAATGCGCTATAGCCAAATATTTCCTTTAGCACACTTAGACAAAGGGAATCAGACAGGGAATCAGACATGTGTATGCCCTCGATAAGCAGGATGATTCTTTGCCTTTATTTCTACACTAGCGTAGCGCATCTTGAAATACGTCAAACAGACGATGCCTTTTTCAAAATGCCCTAATTAAAAAATAAGACCTGCACAGATACGTTCAAAAGAGCTCCGGCCACACCAGAGAAAACTATTCACTCCGGTGTGGCCAGATACTTTTTACCTTTGTCTGCAACAGGGTATTGCCATACTTACGCTGCAGGAGCTACGTCAGGAGCTTCTGGGGCCTCTGGTACTTCGGCAAGCGCGACCTCTTGCGCATTTTGGGCAAACCGCTCACGTTCCATACGTGCACGAGCTAAACGCGCCTTAGTTGCCGCAAAGCCTGTACCTGCAGGAATCGGCAGACCTAGCATGACATTTTCTTTCAAGCCACGCAGTTTGTCGATCGTTGCATAGCCTTGCATTCCATGCGCACCTGCGGCTGCACTCTCACTAGCAATCACATTTACACCCTCTGTGGCTGCACGCACCATCACGCTAGTGGTTTGCTGGAAGGCGAGCGCCGCTAGTACAGAAGGCGCCAACAACGAAGCATTAGTAATACCCAGCAAGACGTTTTGATAGATCGCCGGACGGCCATTTTCCACTGTGACGCGGTCATTTTCATCCAACATATCTGAGCGCTCAACCTGTTCACCCAAAATAAAGCGTGTATCGGCTGGATCAACGATCTGAACGCGACGCAACATTTGACGTACGATCACTTCAATATGCTTATCATTGATCTTCACGCCTTGCAGACGGTACACATCTTGCACTTCATCGACGATGTAACGCGCTAAAGACTCGACTCCCTGTAGACGCAGAATATCATGCGGGTTTGCGGGTCCGTCAACAATTACTTCCCCTTTATTAACCGTCTGACCATCGTGCGCCAAAACTTGCTTATCTTTGGAGATCAAGAATTCATTTTGCGTACCTTCTTCTTCGGTAATCACTAAACGTTGTTTACCTTTAGTGTCTTTACCAAAAGAAACAGTTCCCGTCACTTCTGCCAAGATCCCTGCATCTTTGGGAGCGCGCGCTTCAAAGAGTTCTGCTACACGTGGTAGACCGCCCGTAATATCGCGTGTTTTTTGCGATTCGGTAGGAATACGCGCTAGCACTTCCCCAATCTTCGCTTGCTGACCATCCTTGACCAAAATCAATGCACCGGCCTGGAAGCCAATAGTCACCGCATGGTCTGTTCCAGGAATCTTAACTTCTTGACCCTGTTCATCGAGCAGTTTCATCTGAGGACGAACTGTTTTAGCCGCTTGCAAGGTACGCCGCTTGGGATCAATAACCACCAGTGTAGAGAGGCCGGTAAGCTCGTCGATTTGACGCGATACCGTAATCCCTTCTTCGACATTCTCAAATTTCACCGTACCTGCGTATTCCGTAATGATCGGACGCATCAACGGATCCCAGAATGCCAATTGCGTTCCGGCTTTCACATGCTTGCCATCAAGATGAAGAATCGTCGCACCATAAGGAATCTTATGACGTTCACGCTCACGGCCTAGATCATCAATAATCATGATCTCGCCAGAACGAGAGATAACGATTTGCTCACCTTTGCTATTCGTGATGTAACGCATGGCAGTGGTAAACCGTATCGTACCTGTAGATTTAGCTTCTACATTCGATACCGTTGCCGCCCGCAGCGCAGCACCCCCGATATGGAAGGTCCGCATCGTAAGCTGAGTACCAGGCTCACCGATGGATTGCGCAGCAATCACACCTACCGCTTCTCCGACATTGACTAACGCGCCACGACCTAGATCACGCCCATAGCATTTTGCACATAAGCCATAACGCATTTCGCAAGTTAACGGCGTACGTACTCGTACTTCATCAATTCCAAGGCTTTCAATCGTTTCGGCCTCGTTTTCAGTCAACAGCGTTCCCGCTTCAAAAAGGATCTCTTGAGTCTGAGAATTGAATACTTCTTCCGCTAATACACGTCCTAAGATACGGTCGTGCAGGGTTTCAATAACTTCACCCCCTTCGATAAGCGCTTTGACGACAACACCATTCGTTGTGCCGCAATCTTCTTCTACGACCACTAAATCTTGCGCAACGTCTACGAGACGACGAGTCAGATATCCTGAGTTTGCCGTTTTCAACGCCGTATCCGCTAAACCTTTACGCGCACCGTGCATCGAGATGAAGTACTGCTGAACGTTCAGACCTTCACGGAAATTCGCAGTAATAGGCGTTTCGATAATCGACCCGTCCGGCTTGGCCATAAGGCCACGCATACCAGCTAACTGACGAATCTGTACCGCCGAACCCCGCGCGCCCGATTCCGCCATCATATAGATGGAGTTAAAGGATTCTTGCTTCGCGGATTTACCTTGACGATTGGTCACACGTTCGACGGAGAGCTGCTCCATCATGGCTTTACCGACGGCTTCCGAGGTAGCCGACCAAATATCCACCACGTTGTTATACCGCTCTTGCGCAGTAACCAGACCAGACATGTACTGTCGATCATACTCTTTCACCTTCTTCGCTGCTTCAGCAATGATGGCTTCTTTTTGCGGCGGTACCAACATGTCATCGACGCAAATCGACAATCCTGCGCGAGTAGCTAGTTTAAAGCCTGCTTGCATCAGCTGATCGGTGAAGATTACCGTTTGTCGCAAACCACAACGACGGAAAGCAGCGTTGATCAAGCGTGAAATTTCTTTTTTCTTCAGCGCTTTATTCAACATCGAGAACGGCAACCCTGCTGGCAAGATTTCCGACAAGATGGCACGACCTACTGTCGTATCGTATTGCGTGACCGTGGGCAAGAAGCGCAGATTTTCGGCACTGGCCTCTGCCTTCTCGTCGAAGTCTGGGTTTGCCACATGCTCAATAATCCGTACTTGGGCTTTAGAGGTTAAATCTACCTCTTTGTTCTCATAGGCACAGATTGCTTCGCTCACAGTGGCAAATGCCATACCCTCGCCGTGGCCATTCATGCGTTCACGCGTTGCGTAATACAGGCCTAAAACGATATCTTGCGAAGGCACAATCGAAGGCTCACCGTTTGCGGGGAACAGAACATTGTTCGACGCCAACATCAATGTGCGCGCTTCGAGCTGAGCCTCTAGGGATAAAGGCACGTGCACCGCCATTTGGTCACCGTCAAAGTCAGCATTAAATGCCGCGCAGACCAATGGGTGTAACTGGATGGCTTTGCCTTCAATCAATAAAGGTTCGAAAGCCTGAATTCCTAAACGGTGCAAAGTAGGCGCACGGTTGAGTAAAACAGGATGCTCACGAATGACTTCTTCCAAGATATCCCAAACAACAGGAGTTTGGTTCTCAACTTCTTTCTTCGCGGCCTTAATGGTCGTAGCAACCCCCATCACTTCCAGTTTATGGAAAATAAAGGGTTTGAAGAGTTCAAGCGCCATCAATTTGGGCAAGCCACATTGATGTAATTTGAGCTCAGGTCCTACAACGATTACTGAACGACCGGAGTAATCGACACGTTTACCCAAAAGGTTTTGACGGAAGCGTCCGCTCTTACCTTTGATCATGTCAGAGAGCGATTTCAGAGGACGCTTGTTCGCGCCGGTCATCGCTTTACCGCGGCGACCGTTATCTAAGAGCGAGTCCACTGCCTCTTGCAACATCCGTTTCTCATTGCGCACGATAATTTCAGGCGCTCTGAGTTCTAATAAACGTTTTAGGCGGTTATTCCGGTTGATGACTCTGCGATATAGGTCATTAAGATCCGAAGTCGCGAAACGGCCTCCATCCAACGGCACTAATGGACGCAAATCAGGCGGCAGCACCGGCAGGACTTCAAAGACCATCCACTCAGGGCGAATTCCAGAACGCTGGAATGCTTCGAGGAGTTTCAAGCGTTTTGCAAACTTCTTGATCTTGGCTTCAGAACCCGTTGCTTTCAAATCTGCGCGCAATTGCTCAATACGTGCTCCGAGATCCATCGAACGCAATAGCGCACGTATCCCTTCTGCACCCATTTCAGCATGGAACTCATCGCCGTATTCTTCAACTTTGGAGTAATAATCCTCTTCAGTCATGATTTGACCGCGTTTGAGCGGGGTCATACCAGGCTCGACAATGACATAGGCCTCAAAATACAACACACGCTCAATATCGCGTAAGGTCATATCCAGCGCCATGCCCAAACGAGAAGGCAAGGATTTCAAGAACCAAATATGGGCAACAGGCGAAGCAAGTTCAATATGCCCCATGCGCTCGCGACGTACTTTGGCTAAAGTAACCTCGACGCCACATTTTTCACAAATTACACCGCGATGTTTAAGTCGTTTGTATTTACCGCATAGGCATTCATAATCTTTGATCGGTCCAAAAATTCTGGCGCAGAAAAGTCCATCCCGCTCGGGTTTAAACGTGCGGTAATTGATGGTTTCGGGTTTTTTCACTTCTCCAAACGACCAAGAACGTATTTTCTCGGGAGAGGCCAATCCAATTTTTACCGCATTAAAGCCATCATCTTGATGCACTTGCTTAAAGATATCGAGCAGTGCCTTGACTCCGCCTTCTTGAGGTGCACTGTTTTGGCGCGCCAAATCAATATCAATACCTAATGAACGGATCTCTTTGACCAACACGTTAAAGGATTCAGGCATTCCTGCATCGATAACGTGCTCGCCTTTCACCAGATTTTCATAGACCTTAGTACGTCCAGCCACATCATCAGACTTAACGGTCAGCATTTCTTGTAAGGCATACGAAGCACCATAAGCTTCTAATGCCCACACCTCCATCTCACCGAAACGCTGTCCTCCGAACTGGGCTTTACCGCCCAAGGGTTGCTGCGTGACCAAAGAGTACGGCCCTGTCGAGCGTGCATGCATTTTGTCGTCGACCAAATGGTGCAACTTCAACATATGCATATACCCAACGGTTACAGGGCGTTCAAAGGCTTCCCCTGTTTGTCCGTCGTATAACGTGACCTGATTTTTGGATTTCGTCAATCCGAGCTGTTTCGCTATTTTTTCCGGATAAGCAAGATCCAGCGCATTGGAAATATCTGCTTCACTGGCGCCATCAAAAACAGGCGTTGCGAAGGGCACACCTTCTTGCAAGTTGCGCGCTAACTCCAGCACTTCCTCATTACTCAGCGTATCGAGCGGCTCTGAATGCTGAGGACTACTATAGATTTTCTTCAGGAAATTACGGATTTCCGTGACTTTACCCTGTGAACGCAACATATCGCCGATACGCTGCCCCAAACCTTTAGCGGCCCAGCCTAGATGGGTTTCTAAAATCTGTCCCACGTTCATCCGTGAAGGTACGCCCAACGGGTTAAGCACCATGTCCACGGGGGTTCCATCTGCCATATACGGCATGTCTTCGACAGGAACGATTTTGGAAACGACCCCTTTGTTTCCGTGACGACCGGCCATTTTATCGCCTGGCTGCAAGCGCCGTTTGACTGCGAGATAGACCTTCACCATCTTCAACACGCCAGGAGGCAATTCATCCCCTTGCGTGAGTTTTTTGCGTTTTTTCTCGAAAGCTAATTCGAACTCATGACGCTTTTGCTCAATGGATTTTTTCATTGCCTCCAATTGAGCCGCTGCTTCTTCATCGACTAAATGGAGATCAAACCAATGATAAGAATCCAGATCGGTCAAATAGGCACGGGTAATCTCTGCATTTTTTAATTGCTTAGGCCCGCTTTTAGCTTGCTGGCCTACGAGCATTTTCTCCAGACGCAAGAAGGCATCCCCTTCGACAATGCGAAGTTGATCATTCAAGTCTAGGCGATAGCGGCGTAGTTCATCATCGATAATTTGTTGCGCGCGTTTATCCCGATGGATTCCTTCACGGGTAAATACTTGCACATCGATGACGGTTCCATTCATACCCGAAGGTACGCGCAAAGAAGTATCTTTGACGTCAGAGGCTTTCTCACCAAAAATAGCGCGCAGCAGTTTTTCTTCTGGCGTAAGTTGCGTTTCGCCTTTAGGCGTCACTTTCCCTACTAATACATCACCAGCTTCTACTTCTGCACCGATATAAATAATACCGGACTCATCCAATCGACCTAATTGTGTTTCAGCCAAATTGGAAATATCACGCGTAATTTCTTCTGAGCCTAATTTGGTGTCACGTGCAACGACATTGAGCTCTTCGATATGAATAGAGGTGTAGCGATCATCCATCACCACACGTTCAGAAATCAGAATGGAATCTTCAAAGTTGTATCCATTCCAAGGCATAAACGCGACCAACATATTTTGGCCCAGCGCTAGCTCGCCAATATCTGTAGAAGCGCTATCCGCGATCACGTCGCCCCGTGCAACACTATCGCCCACTTTAACGATAGGACGTTGATTGATATTGGTGCTTTGATTTGAGCGGGTATATTTAATGAGATTATAAATATCGACGCCCGAATCTCCATCCGCTGCTTCGTTATCATTCACCCGAATCACGATACGACTTGCATCGACGTAATCGACCAAACCACCACGAGCCGCTTGCACCGTTGTTCCAGAATCAACCGCAACCGTGCGTTCGATACCGGTTCCAACCAAGGCTTTCTCAGGACGCAAACAAGGCACAGCTTGACGCTGCATGTTCGAACCCATCAATGCACGGTTTGCATCATCGTGCTCTAGGAAGGGGATGAGCGAGGCCGCTACCGAGACGATCTGCGAAGGAGCCACATCGATATATTGCACACGCTCAGGCGACGTCATTAATGTCTCGCCCATTTCCCGAGCGGAGACGAGTTCGTCCGTCAATACCCCTTCACCGGAAACCGCGGCATTGGCCTGGGCGATCACATATTGCCCTTCTTCAATCGCCGATAAGTAATTGACTTCTGACTGTATTGTGCCGTCTTTTACCTGACGATACGGTGTTTCTAAAAAGCCATATTCATTAATTGTGGCATACAGCGCCAACGAATTAATCAACCCGATGTTTGGACCTTCGGGTGTTTCGATAGGACATACACGACCATAGTGGGTGGGATGCACATCGCGCACTTCAAAGCCTGCGCGTTCACGCGTCAACCCGCCCGGTCCGAGCGCAGATACACGACGCTTATGGGTAATCTCGGAAAGCGGATTGGTTTGATCCATAAACTGCGAGAGCTGCGAAGAGCCGAAAAATTCACGGATAGCCGATGAAATTGGCTTGGAATTAATCAGGTCATGCGGCATTAAGTTTTCACTCTCCGCTTGACCGAGGCGCTCTTTGACTGCACGCTCTACACGCACTAAACCGGTACGGAACTGATTTTCAGCCAATTCACCGACACAACGCACACGACGATTGCCTAAATGGTCGATATCGTCTACTTCTCCTCGGCCATTACGCAACTCGACCAAAATTTTGATCGTAGCGAGAATATCCTGGTTTTCGAGCGTCATGAGTCCCGTCACATCGGGTCTACCGACACGACGATTAAACTTCATACGACCTACTTTAGACAGGTCATAGGACTCTTTATCGTAGAACAAACGGTTAAATAAAGCTTCTACGGCTTCTTCCGTAGGCGGCTCACCGGGACGCATCATTCGGTAAATGGCAATACGCGCTGCGGCTTGATCCGTAGTATCGTCTATACGCAAGGTTTGGGAAATATACGCGCCCTGATCTAGATCATTGGTGTACAGCGTTTCGATCGTCTTCGTATCCGCTTCACGCAAGGCTGCCAGCAAGGTATCCGTAATTTCGTCATTGCCATTTGCAATGACCTCACCGGTTTCTTCATCAACAACTGCTTTAGCAAGCACTCGACCGATCAGATATTCATCCGGCACCGATAGATTTTTGGTGTTAGCTTTTTCAAGATCGCGGATATGCTTGGCGTTAATACGCTTATCTCTTGGGACGATGATGCTGCCATCATCTGCCAAAATATCAAAAGATGCGACTTCTCCACGCAAACGCTCAGGCATAAACTCAATCTGAGCACCCTCACTTCTTAATGTAAAAGTATCAAAATCAAAGAAGTGTTCAAGAATTTGCTCGTCGTTTAAGCCTAAGGCTTTGAGCATAATAGTCACCAACATTTTGCGGCGACGATCCACTCGGAAATATAAAATATCCTTAGGATCAAACTCAAAATCTAACCATGAACCACGGTAGGGAATAATTCGCGCTGAAAAGAGCAACTTGCCAGAGCTATGCGTTTTACCTTTATCGTGTTCAAAAAATACCCCTGGCGAACGATGCAGCTGGGATACTACGACACGTTCTGTTCCATTAATGACAAAGGAACCTGTCGGTGTCATGAGCGGAATTTCGCCCATATAGACTTCTTGCTCTTTGACCTCTTTGATAACAGGTTTGCTAGGAGAGTCTTTATCTAAAATCACCAGACGGACTTTAGCCCGCAGCGCAGAGCAGAATGTCAAACCACGCTGTTGACACTCTTTCACGTCAAAAATGGGAGGGGCCAGTGTATAACTGACAAATTCCAAACGTGCAAAGCCGTTATGGGAAGTAATAGGGAATATAGAATCAAACGCAGCTTGCAAACCTTGCAGCTTACGTTGAGAAGGTTTTATTTCAGCCTGTAAAAAGGCATTAAAAGACTCGAGCTGGGTCGCCAGCAAAAAAGGAATCTGGTGAACGATTGAACGCTTTGCAAAACTCTTGCGAATCCGCTTTTTTTCGGTAAAGGAATAGTGCATACCATCTCCAGATCGCTAGAGCATTTCCCCCTTTTGAAAAATGCTCTAAAACGTAAAATCCATCTACGCATCATATCGCCCAAACTTGCTTACGATTTTTACAAAACCATAAAAACCAAGGGCAGGCGAAAATTCAATTTTCCGGGCATCACGCCCATACAGTTATATCGCTTTATGGCAAATGCAAACAAGCTTTTGCGGGAATAGGGCTTACAAATACAAAAAGGCTGGCGTGTCAAAACGCCAGCCTGCAGCACAGATGTGCCGCATTTACTTGATTTCCACTTTGGCGCCAGCGGCTTCCAATTTTTTCTTAGCTTCTTCAGCTTGATCTTTGGGAACAGCTTCCTTAACAGGTTTAGGCGCACCATCGACCAACTCTTTTGCTTCTTTCAAACCAAGACCGGTCAATTCACGTACGGCTTTAATAACCGCTACTTTATTGGCACCCGCTTCTAACAAAGTAGTTGTGAATTCGGTTTGCTCTTCAGCAGCAGCTGCTGCACCACCGCCTGCTGGACCTGCTACTGCCATTGCAGCAGCGGATACGCCAAACTTTTCTTCGAACGCTTTGACCAAGTCATTAAGTTCTAGAACCGTCATCGCACCTACGGCTTCCAAAACATCTTCTTTCACCATCGCCATTACATACTCCTAAATTTGAAATCAAACTGAAAAAGGGGTTAGTGTTTTGTTCGGGGGAGGTATATCACGACGCCGAACATCACTAAGTTATATATTGAATCTATCTGTGCATTACGCAGATTCTGCCGATTCTGCAACACCTTCTGCTTCTTGCTTTTTAGCAGCAAGTGCAGCCAAGGCGCGCGCAAAACCAGAAACAGGCGCTTGCATGACGCCCAACAATCTGGCGAGGAGTTCTTCGCGGCTCGGGATACTTGCCAATGCTTCTACAGCAGGACGATCTAAAACCTTTCCTTCACAATATCCTTGCTGTACAACCAATTTATCATTGCTTTTGGCAAAATCATAAATTACTTTCGCAGCAGATACCGCATCTTCAGAGAAGCTATAAATCAATGGCCCAATCATATGCTCAGCTAAAGGAGCAAAAGCGGTACCGTCTACTACGCGACGCATCAACGTATTTTTCAATACCCGCAAATAAACCTTCTGCTCTCTGGCTTTTGCACGCAATTCCGCCAAAGCGCTGCTGGACATACCACGATATTGGGCAAGAACAACGGTTTGTGTTTGGGCAATTCTGGCGGTCATACTCGCCACAACATCCTTTTTATCTTGTTTATTTAGCGGCACTATGGCCCCCCTTATATTGAAACTCGGCACCCTTGATCACAGCGATCAAACGATGCATACATCTGAATAAGAATAAAGTTGCAAAAGGCTATAAGCACATTGTGCGACAAAACCCTATGCAAAGGCATTTTGCTCAACACGCACACCAGGACCCATGGTGCTAGAGAGCGCGATTTTACGGAGATATAAACCTTTACTCGTTGTAGGGCGAGCCTTTTGCAAGGTCTCAATCAAAGCCGCTATATTGGTACGCAATGCAGAAGATTCAAATGAAGCACGACCCACTGTAGCATGCACAATTCCATTTTTATCAATACGGAATTGAATTTGACCTGCTTTAGCATTTTTCACAGCCGTAGCGACATCTGCAGTTACGGTACCGACCTTGGGATTAGGCATCAAACCACGTGGGCCTAAAATTTGCCCAAGCGCTCCAACGACACGCATAGTGTCTGGTGATGCAATAACCACATCAAAGTTGATCTGACCGGCTTTGATTTGCTCAGCCAAATCTTCCATACCCACAATCTCTGCACCTGCTGCACGCGCTTGATCTGCTTTCTCACCTTGCGCAAAAACAGCCACGCGCACACTACGTCCTGTACCTGCAGGCAATACCACGGAACCACGCACTACCTGATCCGATTTACGAGCATCGACCCCTAATTGCACTGCTACGTCGATAGACTCATCAAATTTAGCCGTTGCACAAGCTTTCACAAGCTCTAAAGCTTCATCGATAGGATACAGTTTAGTGGAATCAATCTTGCCTTCGAGGGCACGCAAACGTTTGGATAGCTTAGCCATTACAGTCCCTCCACAGTAATACCCATGGAGCGTGCGCTCCCGGCAATAGTACGCACAGCAGCTTCTTTGCTGCCCGCTGTTAAATCTTTAAATTTGATCTCAACGATTTCTTCAATTTGTGCGCGAGTAACCGAAGCCACTTTATTGGTATGTGGAGTAGCAGAGCCTTTATCTACTTTTGCCGCTTTTTTAAGCAATGCTGTAGCAGGAGGACTCTTAATAACAAAAGTGAAACTCTTGTCCGCAAATACCGTAATGACAACAGGCAATGGAATGCCCGCTTCAAAAGATTGCGTCTGTGCATTAAAGGCTTTGCAAAACTCCATAATGTTCAGACCGCGTTGACCCAAAGCAGGACCAACAGGAGGAGAAGGGTTTGCCTTTCCTGCAGGAATTTGCAGCTTAATATAACCAGTGATCTTTTTTGCCATCTCAAAACCCTAATCAAATACGCAGGATGACAAATGATCCTGCATATTTCGTGAGTCATAACGCAATATAAAAAAACGTTTCGAAAAACGTATTTTGATTATTGCTCCTCTATAGCGCATCAATATTCTTTTCAATAATGTACTTGAAAGAACTTTATACGCTTATAAACAGTGATATAAACGCGTGATACAAGCATTGGATACAAGCGTTTGATATATCAAAGTTTATAAAATTAACTATATTCTGATAATTTCTCGACCTGCCCAAACTCCAGGTCGACAGGTGTAGCGCGACCAAAAATCATTACTAAAACGCGCAAACGCGATTTTTCGTAATTGACTTCTTCGATGCTGCCATTGAAATCCGCAAAAGGTTCACTCTTAATTCGCACCATTTCGCCAACATTAAAGAGCGTTTTTGGACGTGGAGCAACTTTGCCCTCTATCCGCGATAAGATCTGATCGATCTCTGCTTGCGGTATAGGACTTGGGCGACCTGCACCAGAGGCTACTTTCCGCGCCCCTCCTGCCGAACCTTTACGCGAAGAACCACCAACAAAACCCATAACCCCTTTGGTAGCATTCACAAAGTGCCAGGCTTCATCGGTCATTTGCATTTCAAGCAAAACATAACCAGGGAAAAAACGGCGCTCCGTGACAATTTCACGCCCATCTTTCACTTCTACCACTTCCTCAGAAGGCACTAAAATGCGGCTAAATTGGCCTGTCATTCCAGATTGCTCAATACGCTCTTGCAATAATCGCTGGACGCTTTTCTCCATGCTGGAATAAACATGAATAACATACCATGCTTTTTTCGCATGTTCGTCTGCCTCTGAACCCGCCGCCAAACTTGCCGTTGGATCAATATCAGTCATCTTATTTCCAGCGTAAAATCAATGAGAAAATTAACCATTCAATCGCTTTATCACTCGCCCATAAATACATTGCCATAACTAGTGCAAAAATAAATACCACGAGCGTCATTTTTCCAGTTTCTTGAGGTGTAGGCCAGACTACCTTACGCACTTCTATATAGGCATTTCTGGAAAATGCAATGAATTCCTTACCGGGCGCAGAAAATAAAAGGACCACAACTGCAGCTAGCACGCTGCCCGCCAAACAGAGGAGTCGTACAACACTGCCATAGTGCTGCAAAAAAACAAAACCCAAAACACCCAGGGCAAAAAGAGACAGACCTAAGCTTAATATCACATGGTCACGCCTAAATGCGGCATTTTGAGTAGAAGAATTGGCCATAAAGTGCGCAAAAGCTGCTTATGAAGAGAATTAATGTATTGCAATCACCCACCCTCTTCTAAAAATGCATTTAGAAGACCACAAGTGCATTCAAATACGGGCAGGGGCAGAGGGAATCGAACCCCCAACCTTCGGTTTTGGAGACCGACGCTCTGCCAGTTGAGCTATACCCCTGTGAAAACATCCTTTGTATTCATTCAAAATAAGCGAATACAAATACTGCTGGCAAAAGATAGGGAAAACCATCAAGATTTATACATCATCTTGCAAAAGCGGCTACTTCACAGATTTTTAGAAGGGATACTATCTCTCTATTCTAAAAGATCTTTGCAAAAACTTTTTAACTGATACTAAAAAATTAGTAAAAAGGAGGTCGGCACACTATTTGCTGCGTCCCAACCCCCTTCTTGATATCAATAATTACTTAATAACTTTAGCGACGACACCAGTACCGACTGTACGACCGCCTTCACGGATCGAGAAACGTAGTCCCTGCTCCATCGCGATCGGGGCAATCAATGTCATCTTGACCGGCACATCATCCCCAGGCATGACCATCTCTTTGTCTGCGGGCAATTCAATCGATCCCGTTACGTCCGTCGTGCGGAAATAAAACTGTGGGCGATAATTGCTAAAGAATGGCGTATGACGGCCCCCTTCTTCTTTACTCAATATATACACCTGCGACTCAAATTCCGTATGCGGTTTGATCGAACCTGGCTTTGCCAATACCTGACCACGCTGTACATCTTCGCGCTTTACTCCGCGCAACAGAATCCCTACGTTGTCTCCGGCTTCTCCGCGATCCAAATCTTTACGGAACATCTCTACGCCCGTGCAGATCGTCTTGACCGTGTCTTTCAAACCAACAATCTCGATCTCATCGCCAATCTTCACGATGCCGCGTTCTATACGACCCGTAACGACCGTTCCACGACCAGATATCGAAAACACATCTTCGATTGGCATCAAGAACGCGCCATCGATCGCACGCTCTGGCGTCGGAATATAAGTATCCAACGCATCAGCCAATTGCATGATCGCTTGCTCGCCTAGCGGGCCTGTATCGCCTTCGAGGGCCAGTTTCGCCGACCCTTTGATCAACGGAACATCATCGCCTGGGAAATCGTATTTGGACAGTAGCTCACGCACTTCCATTTCGACCAGTTCGAGCAACTCTTCATCGTCCACCATATCGCATTTATTCAAAAATACGATGATGTACGGTACACCTACTTGGCGCGCTAGCAAAATATGCTCACGTGTCTGCGGCATCGGACCATCTGCTGCGGAACAAACCAAAACTGCTCCGTCCATCTGCGCCGCACCCGTAATCATGTTTTTCACATAATCCGCGTGGCCTGGGCAGTCTACGTGCGCATAGTGACGCGCTGCCGTTTCATACTCTACGTGCGCCGTGTTAATCGTAATTCCACGCGCCTTCTCTTCTGGAGCCGCATCAATTTGGTCGTACGCTTTCGCTTCCCCACCAAATTTCTTCGACAATACCGTCGCGATCGCTGCCGTTAACGTCGTCTTTCCGTGATCTACGTGCCCAATCGTGCCCACATTCACATGTGGCTTCGCCCGCACAAATTTCTCTTTTGCCATGTCTTATCCCCAACTTAATTATTTGGAATATCTGTTTGCGGTGTATTTTCTAGCGCGTTGCCAGCGTATCTCGACTTATTGAGATACTTCATACACGGAAAAAATTTCTTCAAAAGTACTTTTTCAAATGCTACTTTGGACTGACTCTCAGCTCATCCTTTTTTGCAGCGCTAAACTTTGATATAGGCTATACGAGCGAGCAGGAGACTCAGGAAGCAAACCGAAGAATTTTTATTTCGAAAATATTCTGGCGTAACTGGTGCCCATGGACAGGATCGAACTGTCGACCTCTCCCTTACCAAGGGAGTGCTCTGCCACTGAGCCACATGGGCCTTAGAACCTGCGAAAACTTTTCAAAAGGGCATTCAACAGACCCTAGCGCAATATGGAGCGGGTGAAGGGAATCGAACCCTCGTCGTAAGCTTGGAAGGCTTCTGCTCTACCATTGAGCTACACCCGCATCTACTAAAAGCATCTACTAAAAAATAAAGCCGTCCAAAAATACTAAGCCTCCTCGCCATCTCAATGAGATAGAGGCTGAATTAGCATAGTATTTTGACTTTTTTATAGGAGAAAAGCGCAATT
The DNA here is from genome assembly GCA_031963005.1 of Mycoavidus cysteinexigens. Lineage (GTDB taxonomy): Bacteria > Pseudomonadota > Gammaproteobacteria > Burkholderiales > Burkholderiaceae > JASSUD01. The sequence goes on from JASSUL010000001.1 coordinate 188,423, forward strand.
ATACTGGCAAATACACTGACAAATACCTTGATGCAAACAAAACATCAAAAGTAACAAATTATTGGTGGAGGGAGTTGGATTCGAACCAACGTAGGCGTAAGCCAACAGATTTACAGTCTGCCCCCTTTAGCCACTCGGGCATCCCTCCGGAGAAAAACGGCGGATTATGCTGCAGTGCTTATCCGCTGTCAACCTTATTATCTAAATTACATTACGTTTTATCTGGAAACTACGCGTTAAACTAGGCATAAAGCACTAGGCATAAAGCAGCGTTCCACGATCAAACCCGCTTACCCACTAAGCCGACCAAAACGGCGCTCACGCTGCTGATAGCTGGCTAACGCACCTTCAAGCGCCTCGGCATCAAAGTCCGGCCAAAATATATCGGTGAAATACAATTCAGTATACGCAAGTTGCCAAAGCAAAAAATTACTCAGCCTCTTTTCTCCGCCAGTACGAATAAAAAGATCGGGCTCAGGCGCATAGGCGAGCGCAAGGTGCTGCGCGAAATCTGCTTCCGTTAACAAAGCCTGCTCGTCTACCCTGTTGCGCGCAATATGGCGAGCAGCTTGTAGGATATCCCAGCGCCCCCCGTAATTTGCGGCAATAGTCAGAGTCATACCGGAATTATGCGCTGTTTTGTCTTCCGCCTCCTGCACTAATTGCTGAAGATGCGCATCAAATCGACTGAGATCACCCACCACACGCAAGCGCATTCCCTGCGCATTCATTTCCTGAATTTCGCGACGCAATACGCCAGCAAATAGACGCATGAGAAAGGATACTTCACGCGCTGGGCGCTGCCAATTTTCAGAACTAAATGCAAACAACGTTAAATATTGGACACCCCGTGATGCACAGGCTTGCGCAATATTCCTGACCGTTTTAACTCCTTTTCTATGACCCGCTGCACGAGGGAGTTTACGTTCGGCAGCCCAGCGGCCATTCCCATCCATAATGATTGCAATATGCGCGGGCACAGGCCCTGTATGCTCTTCTACAGACGGAGAGGTCAACGAAATCTGCGCAGAAGCAGAAGAAAAATGCGCAGCCGTCATAGAAAACCTATTTACACTCTACGCTAAGCACCCTGCACCCAGAGGCATGCGATAGGATACGGGAATCAAATACTATATACAGAAAATGCATAGAAGATGCGTAGAACATGCGCAAAAAAATACGCAAAAGAAAAACTCTACCGCATAACCTAGACCTGCAACGCGCAAAGAGCCTATACCGTCAGAATGTCATTCTCTTTGGCATGCGCTAGCTTATCAATTTCTGCGATATATTTATCCGTAATCTTTTGCACTTCCGCCTGTGTACGACGCTCATCGTCTTCGGAGATCAATTTATCTTTTAACCCTTTTTTGAGCTGATCATTGGCGTCGCGGCGCACATTACGGGCAGCTACGCGAGCAGATTCCCCTTCATGCCGCACAACTTTGCTCAACTCCTGTCGGCGCTCTTGCGTCAACAAAGGGGTCGGCACACGAATCAGCTCACCTTGCACTGCGGGGTTTAACCCCAAACCCGATTCACGAATCGCCTTTTCTATCGCAGCGACCATACCTTTTTCCCAAGGCTGCACACCGATAGCATGCGCATCTAATAAGGTCAAACGGGCGACCTGAGACAGCGGGGTTTTGTTCCCATAGTAATTGACAACAATGGCTTCTAGTAGACCCGTATGTGCACGGCCTGTACGAATCTTCGCTAAGTTAGCAACAAAAGATTCAATAAGACGCTGCATTTTTTGTTCGAGTGTTGCTGTAACATCAGGAGCAAGCATGTGGATCTCCAAGCTTTCGAGCGGAAAAATTAATTAAATGAGGCCATTATCTAAGAGCCTATAGATGCACCAAAGTACCTTCATTTTCCCCTAACATGATGCGTTTCAAAGCGCCAGGCCGGGTAATAGAAAAAACACGTATGGGCATTTTTTGATCACGGCAAAGTGCAAACGCGGTAGCGTCCATGATCTGAAGATTTTTGCCGATAATTTCATCAAAGCTAATACTGTCATAGCGTACGGCATGGGGGTCTTTAAGCGGATCTGCCGAATAAATACCATCCACACGCGTGGCTTTCAACACGACTTCAGCGCCAATTTCAGAGCCTCTCAACGCTGCAGCAGTATCCGTTGTAAAAAAGGGATTCCCTGTACCCGCAGCAAAAATTACGACCTTACCCACTTCTAATTGGCGCATGGCGCGTGGGCGAATATAAGGCTCTACGACTTGATCCATACGTAATGCAGACTGTACGCGCGCTTCAATGCCTACGTAACGCATCGCATCTTGTAAAGCTAGCGCATTCATCATCGTAGCTAGCATTCCCATATAGTCCGCCGTAGCGCGATCCATACCTGCTGCACCGCCTGCTACTCCGCGAAAGATATTTCCTCCGCCGATGACAATCGCCATCTGCACCCCAAGGTGAATCACTTCGGCAATATCGCGCACCATGCCTTCGATGGTAGCTCGATTGATGCCAAATGCATCATCGCCCATCAATGCTTCACCAGACAACTTTAATAAAACCCGTTTGTATACTGCACATTCACGAACATCTGACATACCGGGCCTAATCAAAAGGAAAAAGAAAAGTTGGGCACAATTCAGAACGGTTTCCCCATCCCAAAACGCAATAAGCGCCGATAGGAAGAAACGTGATATCCCTTTCAGCAAAGTGCATCGAACGCTGAAAGGGAATCCTCTTTGAGAGCAAAGCAGCTCCCATCGACGTCTTATACGACTGACTTTTGTATTTTGATACTTTTACACTGCAACAGACTGCTGCGCTAGCGCCACTTGTGCCGCTACTTCATCAGCAAAATTATCTTGACGCCGCTCTAAACCCGCACCAACTACATACAGCGTAAAGCGTTGCACACTACTATTTGCCGCCTTTAATACTTGCGCAACCGTTTGTTTGTCATTTTTCACAAATGGCTGATCAACTAAAGACACTTCTTTTAAATATTTATCTACGCTACCTTGCACCATCTTGGCAACGATTGCCTCTGGTTTGCCAGATTCTGCCGCTTTTTGCTCCGCAACGCTGCGCTCTTTTTCAATCAGCTCTGCAGGCACTTCTTGCGCATTCACCGCAGCGGGTTTCATCGCGGTGACGTGCATCGCGATATCTTTACCCAAATCGGCATCTTCTCCCGTGTATTCCAGGAGCGTACCCATACGCGTGCCATGTAAATAGCAGGCTAATTTATTTGCCGTTTGGTAACGCGCAAATCGGCGAATCGTTAAATTCTCACCAATACGACCGATCAAATGTTTACGCACCCCATCTACGGTACCGCGCTCGCCATCCACTTCTATTTCCAACGCGGAAAGAGCGGTTACATCGGCTGGATTGTGCTGCGCAACAGCACGGGCTACCGCTTGCGAAAATGCAATAAACGTTTCATTTTTCGCGACAAAATCTGTCTCGCAATTCAATTCTACGAGTACTCCAACGCCCTGCTCAATATGGGAGGCAAGGATACCTTCTGCTGTAACGCGTTCAGCGGCTTTGCTGGCTTTATTTCCAAGCTTCACGCGCAGTAATTTTTCCGCTTCATCCATATTTCCAGCGGCTTCTGTCAGTGCTTTTTTGCACTCCATCATAGGGGCATCTGTTTTCGCGCGTAACTCTGCGACCATGCTTGCAGTAATAACTGCCATGTTTGCTACTCCAAATCAATCAATCATCTATTCGGCCGTTTCAGAAAACGCGCCTACACTCTAAAAAGGGGCCATTCTGACCCCTTTTGACCTGCTTTTAGACAGGTTTACCTGTCAAAACTTTGAACAGGTTCTTAGCCAGTTATTTCTTGCGTTTCTTCAACCACTTCCGCAGTGTCTTGAGCCGGAATCTCTTCTTCTCGGATTTGAGCGATCAAGCCTTGCATATTTTTTTCACGCCCTCTCAAAATCGCATTAGCAACTTGCTCTGCGTAGAGTTGAATGGCCTTACGTGCATCGTCATTACCGGGAATCATATAATCCACACCATCCGGCGCATGATTCGTATCTACAACAGCAATCACCGGTATGCCTAACTTATTGGCCTCTGCAATCGCAATTTTGTGATATCCCGCATCTACGACAAAAAGCGCGTCTGGCATACCACCCATATCGCGCAAACCACCAATCAATTTTTGGAGTTTGGCAATTTTACGATCAAACAACAGGGCTTCTTTTTTCGTCATTTTTTCATGCGCGCCCGTCGCAACCGCAGCTTCCATTTCCTTTAGCTTATCGATGGATTTTTTCAAGGTACGGTAATTGGTCAACGTACCTCCCAGCCAGCGGTTATCTACGTAAGGAGATCCTGAGCGTTGTGCTTCTTGCGCAATCGTATCGCGCGCTTGGCGTTTCGTTCCAACAAAAAGGATAGTCCCGTGATTTGCCGCGACCTGCTGCACATACTGCAGCGCCTTACGGAACATCGGCAGGGTTTTTTCCAGATTGATAATATGAATACGGTTGTGCTGACCCAAAATATATTGAAACATTTTGGGATGACCAAATCGCGTTTGGTGCCCTAAATGCACCGCATCGCGGAAAAGGTCCGACATCTTTAAGGAAATAATTTCTTCTGATGCATTCAAAGTTTCTTCTGACACACTCAACTCCAAAGGGTTAGGCCTAAAACCCGTCGCGACATCCGCTCAATCAATATCTCTATTTACCAAGCGAACACCCTAGATGCACGGGTTCGGGTTAAAAACAAGTTCGTAAAAATACGAGACTCTATAAAGTACTGCTGCAGCGTTACAACACTACGCCACAATCGCTACAGCATCTTTAAGCACATGATTATAGCATTCGCACAAAGAATGCGGAGCATACCAAAAGTGGAGCTGTTTTGATGAGGATTGACATAAGTAATTAGCATCTAGATAAAAATGACTCTACCCCAAAAAACCTCCCCATTTAACCGCAGATGGAATGGGCCTGGAATTGAGTCAGGATCAATATACTCAATATAACATTGGACTTATAGTAACCTATACGTTACCATAAAACTATGATGTTTTATGGTAGAGAACTGCTTCTTGAAGATGGGTCCAGCCCTTACGCAGACTGGTTTAATGCACTACCGCCGGTTGCGGCTGCAGAAGTTGCTACAGCAAAGGCCAGGATGGAGCTAGGCAATTTGTCTCGAGTAGAGTGGTTTCGTGGAATTGGCGAGTACAAGATTGACTCTGGCCCGGGTTATCGAATTTACCTTGCGAAAGATGATTTGAAAATTATCGTTTTGCTTGGTGGGGGAACCAAGCATCGACAACAAACAGATATTGATCGTGCTGTACACTTATGGGAAGAGTATAAGCGCCGAAAAGCAGAAGCGACTAGGGTCGTAAATAAAACGCAAAAGAGAAAATGATGGCACTTACACGAGATTTTAAAGAAACGGTTGTAGCACGCGTCCAGCAACAGCCCGATTTCGCCAAGGCCCTTTTTGATGAGGCTGCAACCTTATTTTTAAATGGCGAAGCAGACACGGCAAAACTTATGCTGCGCGACTTGATTAATGCCACCATTGGCTTTGAGCAACTTGCACAAGCTATTGAAAAACCAAGCAAGAGCCTCCATCGAATGCTTTCTCCATCAGGAAACCCAACGATGGCAAGCCTCTGTGCAATTTTAAAGACGCTAAAAAATACGCTTAAAATTGAGTTTGAAGTGCGTAATTTGGCTATTCAATAAAGTGGTGTTAGCCCCTTTTTGCGCTTAAGAGCATCCATTTTCGAACTGGAGAATCTTTTTTTGTACATCAGTTAAAATTTGATGTACCCCTCAAAAAAAGATTAGACACAACTACACGCCACTAGCACCAACATTCCTATTTTGAAAGGAATATGCCTGCATCTTGCGCAACAAGATGCGATAATCCCCGCCTATCTGCTTCTTTTTTATTTTCTCCTTTTTTTCTTCTATGACGGTCAAAATTAATAACGCTAACGACATTGCGCACATGAGAGTGGCTTGTCGTTTAGCTAGCGAAGTACTCGATTACATCACCCCTTTTGTAAAAGCGGGGGTTACCACCGAGGAACTAGACCGTCTGTGTCACGAATACATGGTTCATGAACAGCAGTGCATTCCTGCCTGCTTACACTATCAACCTCCAGGGTTTCCTCCCTACCCTAAAACCACCTGTATTTCCGTGAATGATGTGGTATGTCATGGAATACCTAGCCAGCGCGCGTTAAAAGATGGAGATATCCTGAATATCGATATCACCGTGATTAAGGATAAATATTTTGGCGATACCAGCCGGATGTTTATCGTAGGCAAACCTTCTATTTTGGCTAATCGCCTAGTGCAAACCACTTATGAATGTATGTGGGCAGGGATTTCCGAAATACGCCAGGGAGCGACACTGGGAGACCTAGGGTACGCCGTACAGCAATATGCTCAAGAGCGCGGCTTTAGTGTGGTTCGGGAATATTGTGGACATGGCATTAATACCGTCTTTCATGATGACCCTCAGGTATTGCATTATGGTCGGCCTGGGCAAGGCCTCACTCTGCAAGCAGGGATGATTTTCACCGTTGAGCCCATGATTAATGCAGGCGTTCGCGATATCCGGACGATGCCTGATCACTGGACAGTTAAAACACGGGATCGAAGCCTATCAGCACAATGGGAACACACCATCTTAGTGACGCAAACCGGGTATGAAGTATTAACACTAAGCGCAGGCTCTTTACCTCCCCCTGCTTTTGTTACTATGCAAACTACTACGGACAAGGCCAGCACTTCAACAGCGCTATAAAGCCCTCTTTTGTCTCAGTAGGCATACCAGGTGGGGAGCTGTATTGCCTCCCCTCCTTCTATACCTTCCCTCCTATGCAGTGCTTGCATCCCCCTCTGCCTGCTGCACCTCTATGACAGCCTCTACCCTGCCAGATCTCCTTGAAGCCCATGAGCGCGCGGCGCAACTTCGGCACACGATAGCGCAGCACGATTACGCGTACTATGTCCTCGATGCCCCGACAATTTCGGATGCGCAGTATGATCAATTATTTGCTCAGCTTATTACGCTCGAAACAGCTTATCCCGAATGCCTCACGCCAGATTCCCCCACCCAAAAGGTAGGAGGAACTGTAGCCGAGGGGTTTGAGCCCATTAAGCATTCGCTACCCATGCTCTCTTTGCAAAATGGGTTTAGTGACGAAGAAATCCGCGCATTCGACCAACGGTGTGTTGATCTACTTCAACAAGAGACTATCGAGTACGCCTGTGAATTAAAGTTTGATGGACTTGCCATTTCACTGCAGTATATCAACGGCGTCCTGGTACAGGCAGCAACACGAGGAGACGGCATAACAGGGGAAGGCATTACAGAAAATATACGTACCGTGCGCGGCATTCCATTGCGACTACGCGCTGCAGAATGCCCCGATATACTTGAAGTACGTGGCGAAGTCCTCATGTTTAAAAAAGACTTTGCTGAACTCAATGAACGCCAAGCTGCTGCTGAACAAGCAATTTTTGCAAATCCCCGCAATGCGGCAGCAGGAAGCCTTCGTCAACTCGATTCGCGTATCACCGCTACTCGGCGTTTGCGTTTTTTTGCCTATGGGATAGGTGCCTTTTCTGGAGGAGAACTGCCCTCTACCCATGACGGTCTACTTCAAAAATACTCCGAGCTTGGTTTACCAGTCTCTCCTGAGCGCGCGGTAGTCCAGGGCCCCTCCGGTTTAATGGCGTTTTATCGGCGTATTGAAGAAAAGCGAGAAAGCCTGCCATATGAAATCGATGGCGTCGTCTATAAGGTCAATCGCCATGCGCAGCAAGCGCAAATGGGATTTGTATCGCGCGCGCCACGTTTTGCGCTGGCGCATAAGTTTCCTGCGCAAGAAGCGCTCACCACTTTACTGGATATTAGCGTCAATGTAGGCCGCACAGGCGCGATTACCCCCGTTGCCCATTTAGCGCCTGTACGGGTAGGAGGCGTGACAGTTTCACGCGCCACGCTACATAATGAAGACGAACTCCGACGCAAAGATATCTGGATCGGGGATACCGTAAGCATACGGCGCGCTGGAGATGTCATTCCCGAGGTCGTCTGCAGTCTTCGCGATCAACGCCCTGCTCAAGCGCATCCTTTCATCATGCCAACGCATTGTCCGGTTTGCGCATCTCCCATCGAACGCTTAGAAGACGAAGCCGTTGCACGCTGCATCGGCGGCCTTATTTGTGCTGCGCAACGCAAACAAGCACTCTGGCATTTCGCACAACGCAAAGCCTTCGATATCGAAGGCTTAGGGACCAAAGTGATTGATCAGCTCGTTGATCACGACGTCGTACAAACCCCTGCAGATCTCTTTCGCTTAGATATGCAGACATTATGTGCACTAGAACGCTTTGCCGAAAAATCAGCGCAAAATCTATTAGATGCCCTTGAAAGCGCGAAACACACTACACTAGCTCGCTTCATTTACGCACTAGGTATTCGTCACGTAGGAGAGGCCACGGCTAAAAACTTAGCACGCTACTTTGGAAAGCTCGATCCCCTAATGCAAGCCAGTGTAGACGTGTTTTTAGAGGTTCAAGATGTGGGGCCTGTCGTGGCAGCCTCCATCGTGCAGTTTTTCACGCAGCCGCATCATATTGAAGTGATTGCACAACTCCGTCATGCAGGCGTACATTGGGAAGAAATCGATCCAGCACCTCGCCCTCTTCCTGCGCCACTGGCAGGCTGTATCGTCGTTCTAACGGGAACACTCCCCACACTCACCCGCGAAGAAGCCCAGAAGCAACTAGAAGCCGCCGGTGCTCGTGTGACCAGCACGGTTTCTAAAAAAACACATTATGTTGTTGCCGGTACAGACGCGGGACAAAAACTGGTCAAAGCCCAATCCTTAGGCATACCCGTGCTCGATGAACAAGGCTTACAAACGTTGCTCAACACGCCGCTCCCTGTACTAGAAGATCTCCCCTCAACAAAAGACTAGCCCTTGTATCCTCCAAAACAAAAAAAGCTGGAGATACTGCCTCCAGCTTTTTTTACGTCTCCTGGTGTAGGATGGACCCATCCCAGGGGTAATACCGCTCTTTCAAACACTACGGTAGCGATATCATTTAGGCCAAACCAGGCACCGCTATAAACCATGCCAAAGAGAGCGTACCTAAGCCCACACAATACAAACCAAACCAGGCCAATCGCCCTTTACCGGATAAGTAGTGCATCAGAAAACGTACACTGAAGTAGGCGGTAACAGCGGTTAATAGCGCCCCTATCCCAGCCAGCATCAACTGTGACTGCGAGCCCATAAAAAGCTTAGGAAGCTCCAGCAATCCTGCTGCAAAAATAATCGGTGTGCCGAGCAAAAAAGAAAATTCCGCCGCTTTTTCTGCGCTTAAACCCAAGCGAATTCCTGCAAGCAAAGTTAACCCACTACGGGAAAAACCAGGAATTAATGCGCCCACCTGTGCGATCCCAATCAGCGCAGCAGATTTAAAGCTCAGCTTGGTAGGCGTTGTGCTGGGAGAGCGGCGGCGTTGCCAAAAATCTCCTACCCACAACAATATCCCATTCAAAATCATCGCGACCGCGATAATCCTCAAATCATGAAATAAATATTCCAAACGCTTCTCAAAGAGCAAGCCGATCAAACCCGCCGGGATCGTCCCTATGACCAAAGCCCAAGCCAAGTGCCCATCGTCATTTTTCTGGCCACGCAAAGAAGCGATCCATCCTTTAAAAAGCGCTATCCAGCGCACACGGAAATACCATAAGAGAGCAATCGCCGTTCCAAAATGTAAAGCGACCACAAACGGCACCACTTGCGGCATATCGCGCCCCAAATGCACTCCTACTAGCCCGGGAATCAACATCGTATGCCCCAAGCTACTAATAGGGAAAAGCTCGGTGATCCCCTGCAGTACCGTTAAAAATAATAAAAACAATAAACTCATCTATACATTTTCCTATTGAAATGACCTCTACCCACTATGGATCGACTTATCTACAGACACATAGGCCTCGGCCATAAACACCATACACTGAAAAAAGACAATAGATCCCGCCTTCTGTTATCAAAAAGCATTTTGGCACTGACAGTGAGACAGGCATAAAAGCGCATGAAACACTAAGAACCTGCGCTTTTCAACTAGTACAAGCAATAAAAGATATCTTAGATCACTGAAAGCACATACCAAAAGCGTATCTTAAATTATTTTCAGTGAAAACCTGACGGTATATATCCCCGCAATACGCTTTTCTAACTCTTATTCCGCAACAGGATTAAGTGTAAACACATTATAGAGTGGCAACAGGAAAAATCTGCGTACGAGCTCATTTTTACTCCAAGCTTCTACTCTATACTCGACTCTTCCTCACCTAAATGCATATCCCTTTTATAGCCTTTACAGGTCAGATCAACAGATCTGCAAAATTTTGCCGCACTGCAAATCTGGCCATATTGCGCGGCCTATGCATGCATAAAATTTTGCATCCTCCATTTTCAGCTTGCCTCAGTTTACTTAACGCTGCTTCTTATAATTTTATATTTCCTCTTACACAAAAGATAACATTAGCATATATTAAAAAATAAAATAAAAATACCTCCTGCAGGAGGACGCAAAGAACAGAGAATTCCAATTGTGCATCTGCTTTATCTTGGTTGAAATTCTATATTTTCCAGGCCCAGTGATTTCATAATTCAGCATAACCATTATAAAAAATGGTGCTATATGCCATCGCTCTGCCATAAGCTTCTTTACTCAACCAGATATTTTCCCCCATGCCCTTTCCAATCACGACCATTTATATACCTAATACCTGCTCAACAGTTAACAATAAAGAATATAATAAATTTATATATAAAGCACCGACATCCACTAGAGAAAATATAGAAATCAATAGCTCATCACTAGAAAGGGCTAAAGCATCTCTCACCTTTGCAATTCAAAATAATAAAAACCTACAGAATACATCGAATTTATTGCAAGATAGTTTACAATATTTTAAAACTTCAATTTATTCAAATAAAGAGAATATAGATAACAAGGATGTAAGAACGCTAGTAACCATTGCAAATATTTACTGTAAACTTCCATATGGTCGGGATAAATGTATCGATATTGCATCGCAGGTATGCAAATTTGCAGATTATCATAAGGGCTTAAAAAATTACAATGCACAAGATTTGTCCATTTTAGCGAATGCTTTCAGTAAATTTCCAGATAACTCGATATGTGAGTCAGCCTGCATTAAGATTGCATTGGAGATGCGTGAAAGGATTTATTTTTCTAACGGAATGCAAGATTTCAATGTGCAACATTTGGCCAATTTAGCCAATGCTTTCTGCAAATTCTACAATAGCCCCATTTGTAGAAAAGCATGCACCACGATTGCGACTGAGGTAGATAGACGAGCTCACTCTATTGAAGGTCTCAGAGAATTCAATGCGCAGCATTTGGCGAATTTAGCCAATGCTTTTTGCAAATCCCTCGATAGCTCCATTTGTAGAAAAGCATGCGCCATGATTGCGGCTGAGGTAGATAGGCTGGCTCACTCTACTGAAGGTCTTAGAGGATTCAATGCGCAAAATTTGGCTAACTTAGCCAATGCTTTTAGCAAACTCTCTGATAACCCCGTTTTCGAATCAGTATGCATCGCAATTGCGCTAGAGATAGATCAACGACTCCTCGATAATATAAGCATTGACGAGCCCGATACCCAGAATTTAGCCAGTTTAGCCAATGCTTTCAGTAAATTCCAAGATCACCCTGCCATCAAAAGCGCAGCGTCGACTATTGCATCAAAGATCAATAATCAAGCCTACTCTAGCCAAGGTCTACAAGAATTCCATGAGCAACATTTATCCATGTTGGCAAATGCTTTTATTAAATTTCAAAGCTACTCAGCCTGTAGAGCAGCATGTGAGAATATCGCATTAGAATTTATTAAACGTACCTGCTATTATGAAGGTTTGAAAAATTTTAAAGCACAAAATCTCGCTAATTTAGCAAATTCTTTTTGCAAATTTAAAAATAATTTAACTTATAAAATAGCTTGTTCTACGATCGCATCAGAGATAATTAAACGAAATAAATCTCATCAAGGTCTCAAAGAATTCAATCCTCAGCACTTAGCAAACTTAGCCAATTCTTTTAGCAAATACCCAGAGGATCAAATCAGTAAAGCAGCCTCCTCTATTATTGCATTGGAAATATACAAACGGACAAATTCCCATAAAAATTGGGAAGATTTTTATCCCAGAAGTTTAACGCATTTAGCACAATCCCTCAGCATATTCCTAGATAATACCCATTGCAAATCAACATATATTGCCCTTGTGCGAGAGATATGCAAACGCACGCTCTCTATCGAAGGCCGAAACACTTTTGAAAAATATGATTTGCAAGATACCATAGCCACCTTCAATAACCCTGAAATATCTGAGGCATGCAAACTAGAAATCCGATTAATAAAAATGAGCATCAATAAAAAAGTGATATAGTTTTGAGGCGAACGGATGCGCAGAGACAAAAAGTGCCTGTGCATCGTTGAAAAGATCAATTAAAAGAGAGGAATGCTATAGAGAGGCGGGGCATGCCCTGAACTAAAGGTAATTATTACCTTCAAATTACCTTTTATATTTTTCTTCTTTCACTTATAGAAAAAGGGGTTACGCTGGGTTGAGTTAAAAATTATCTTTTTCTTAGCTTTAACTCGCTGCTTCCGCATAAGGAAACCCCCTTTTCTGTATACAAAAAGGAGACAACTAACCTTTAGCCATTACGACAAATTAAAAAAGCGTTTAAAAATGAACAGCCCCCCAAAAGTTAGACACCAAATCTAACTTTTGGGGGGCTGTTCAAAATCAAAGGCTTAGGTATTTATGGTGCCCGGGGTCGGACTCGAACCGACACGCCTCTCGGCGGGGGATTTTGAGTCCCCTGCGTCTACCAATTTCACCACCCGGGCAATGGCGCGCATAGTACCATAAATAAAGGATGTGCAGCATATTTCTATTTGATTTTAGGGCTATTTTTGCTTCGCAGTTCTGCGCTTGCTTCGCAATTCCTGTTTTTTAGGTCCACTTCCCCCCTGTGGAAGCTAGCAAAGATGTGTAACGCATTGCGTTTGGCTATTTGCACAGAAGCCCCAATTTTTCATGAATCATCTGCGCAAAAGGTCGGCCTGTATAACTGCCATCCACCAAGAGCGCCCTGACATCAGATAAGTTTCCTTTGGATTGGGCCGTATTCGTATTTTTGACACTCTACGCATCAACAATTACGAAATTTCGCCCCTGTTTCATACAGTCCTCGCCAGCTACATTTGTTTGCACTGGCGTTTCAAACTGTTCTCGACTTACATCACATATCCGCTTTTCAACAGATACGTAATGCCACAAATATATTGTACAAATCTACTTGACGAGGACGGATTTTTTCCCGCGCTGTTTCCAACAGCAGACGAATTGAGTAGACCTGTCTCATACGAGTTTCTGATTCGCTTGCGGTTAATCCATAAACTTCTCAGATTTAAAAAACTTTGAACAGATTCTGAGAAAAGCAATTGGGCATATTTGAATCCAGGTGGGCCATGATGAAGAACATCGTCCTTTTCTCCGACGCCACAGGTTATGGTTCTCGCAATATAAATAAAACCAATGTTTGGCGTCTATTCCAAGCGATTGATCAGACGAAAGCGAATCAACTTGCTATGTATGATGATGGTATTGGGATGTCTTCCAACAAATACCTCGCAGCTATTAGCAGTGCCTTTGGATTTGGGCTTAAACGGAATGTAATTAATCTGTATAAGTTTGTGTGCCGGAATTATGAAAAAGGTGACCATATATATGGATTTGGATTTAGCCGCGGCGCTTTCACTATCCGTATCCTTGTTGATCTCATTGCAACAGAAGGATTGATTCCTTTCCGCTCAGGTGAAGAACTCCACCGCTATGCGGCAGCTGCATATAGACAATATCGTTCCAAAAAATTTACTACCTGGAGCCCCATTATCTTTGTTATGCGAGGCTTACGCGATGCGTTACTTGCTATTAGAGACGGGATTAAGGGCTATGAACCCTACTGTAAAATTGCAGAGCAAACAAAGGCCATGGGTCGAGCAGCAATCCCCATCCAATTTCTTGGCCTCTGGGATACCGTAGAAGCATATGGAATGCCCATTAAAGAATTAAAACGAGGCATTGACTGGGTCATTTGTCCCATGCTATCTGATGACTTTATCCTCTCACCGCTGGTTCAGCGGGCGTGTCATGCTCTTTCCTTAGATGATGAACGTGCGACCTTCCATCCTATTTTATGGGACGAAGTGGCTGAGGCTCGCATGGTTGCAAATCACCAGGTTTCAGCTAATCGCCTCACACAGGTATGGTTTGCTGGAGCGCATAGCAATGTAGGCGGTGGATATCCAGAAGATCAACTGTCTTTGGTATCACTCGATTGGATAATGGCACAGGCCAGGGATAATGGTCTCATCCTCAATGAGAAAGCTATTGCCCAAATCAGAGCCATGAAATCCCCCTATGCACGTTTATATGATTCGCGTGCGGGTTTTGCTGCTTATTACCGTTATTCTCCCCGCCGAATATCTATTAAACAGGACCAAGAAAGAGCTCCTATCATTCATGGCAGCACAGTAATGCGCATGGTGTATGGCTCGGACAGCTATGCGCCGATATCGCTACCACGCGAGTTTTGGGTGTTGGCGCCAGATGGAGAACTACTCCCCATAGAGAGCACTCCCTCATCGCTCAAGATAGATGTAAATAAGAGATTAGCGGCTGATACTCCGCCTCCGACAAAAATGAAGGGCAGCACCACTGCGGAAAAAGCTCTGCTAACTGCAGCGATTGAGCAGCTTGCTCGGCCAAACTGGCAAGCAATCGGTTTGGTTTGGGATACCGTATTTTTGCGGCGATGTCTGTATTTTTGTACAGTAGGGCTAACCGTTGGCCTGGCCCTATATCCTTGGTTCTGCGATTTTTTTGCGCAAACCGTACATAACTTAGTGGCCAATATTCCTTTTGTTGGGAGCTATCTCGCAACAAAATGGGAATCTCAGTCTTATGGGCCTATCACTAGCATTATTAATATGTTTAGCGCCATCCTTCCGAGCTACATCACACCTTGGAAAGAGGCGCTCGAAAGTCACCCTCTCGAATTTGGCATAATGGCATTGGCCATTATGGTAAGCCTTTCTATGGAAGCGGCTCTACAAGTGCAGATTCGCGCTCGCGCTCGACTTGTGTGGCATAAATCTTTGCAACCGGAATATGTTCAACAGTATAAAGAGGAACCAAAAGGCAAATACAATATTGCCCTGTTTATGCTAGCTATCGCGATTGCTTTTTTGGCTTTTACAGGGATATGTGGTGCAAGTTTCTCTATTAAAACAGAATTTAGTATCCTTATTGCGATGCTATTTCTTTTATTAGGGATACATAGCTTAGCCCAGCGACCCATTTCACAATCGAAAACAAAGACGATCCAAAGTACTTTCATGCTTTCAGTGGCTAGATTGCTGCGCTGTAACTGGTTACTGCAGAGTATCTACAAATGGAGTTTTCAGCGCATTGTACCTATCCTATTCGCACTACTATTCTTAATCGTAATATGGAGCATTGGCAACCGGTTTTTATTTGATACGGTTAGTGCGGGCGGGCAATTCTGCAAAGGTAGTCCTCCTAGCGACATAATCAAAGTCAGCAAGCGCACCACAAGCAATGGCCTCTTTCATACTGATCAAATATGCTGGGCATCTGGACTGCTCCTTAAAAAAGGTCGACATTACCGCATCACGCTGACGACCCCTGGTGATTGGTTCGAAGGGAGCACTCATACCGATATAGCTGGATTTCCTGCCTATCGCTATAGCCACCTTCTAGCAACACCCTTAAAGCGTTGGTGGCGAGAGAATTGGTTTAAACCCATTGCCCGAATTGGTGCGGTTGGCAACGACGAATATGTCTTAAATTCGAAGGATGAATTTGAGACATATAGCCATTTTTCGTGTCCTGTTTGCACTAAACAGATTAGGCAGTGCAATATGCATAACAAGATAAGCAGCGACCTTGCTGCAAAATGCATGGCTTTGTACCCCATATCGGATAACCGCAAGGTAGTGGTAAGCGAGATTAAGGCACGTACTACAGGAGAGTTATTCCTATATGTAAACGATGCTGTACTCATGTTACCTAAGACCACCCTTTTTTTCTCCAATAATAGAGGCACCGCTAAAGTAACGGTCGAGCCGATGTTTGCACCACCCCAGCATTGATGCTGGTTTCATATTTCGCTTTGTATACCGAAACAACGATCAATCATCTGGCGTAGGGATAACTGTCCCGGGTTTAAGTTTCGGCATAACGTTTTATCTCTCTCGAGTTGGCCTTGCGTAAACTGATGATGCGGTCAGCATCCCCTCTACAAAAACTTAGGAATATGTTTTATACACAAAATAGGCAATTTATCAACTTATCAAGTGTTTATCGTATGTCCATGGCGATCATTCCAGGCCATAGCGTTCGTGTCTCAGCACAATATGTTTTAATATACTAAAATACACTAAGAAATCAGAGTACTACGCAGAGCACTACGCAGCAGAGCGCTACACCAACCTTGAATGGCGTTCATGGCACTCCTCTAAACCCTAGTGGCACACTTTTCTACAGACCGTCTCTGTCATCTCACTTCTTCTTATTCGCTTAATTAATCTCTATCTATGAAAACCGCACAGGAAACCCGCGCAGGCAACGTTATCATGGTCAATGGTCAGCCCATGGTCGTACAAAAAGCGGAATACAACAAATCTGGTCGCAACTCTGCTGTTGTTAAAATGAAGCTACGTAACCTCCTCAATGGCAGCGTCACGGAAATGGTATACAAAGCCGATGAAAAATTTGAAGTCGTCATCCTAGAGCGCAAAGAGGCACAATATTCGTATTTTGCTGATCCGATGTATGTATTTATGGATACGGACTATCAGCAATATGAAGTAGAGAAAGTCGATCTAGGCGATACGCTCCATTACCTCGAAGACGGCATGTCCTGCGAAATCGTTTTTTACAATGACAAAGCTATCTCGGTAGAACTGCCAACCACCGTGGTACGCGAAATCGGTTATACCGAACCTGCCATTAAAGGCGATACGGTTTCTGGCAAAGTTATGAAGAGCGCCAAACTGGTCAGTGGCCTGGAATTACAAGTTCCTCTCTTCTGCACGATCGGTGACAAGATTGAAGTGGATACTCGTACACACGAGTATCGTGGTCGTGCTTAAAAAAGCTATTTGCTGTCGCAATACTCAAAAATAAGGCCTGATTACCAATATGCAATCAGGCCTTATTTCTGCGCATCGATTTTTCTGACATTAGACTTCTTTCGAAACCCTGTAACGGCGTCATTCCTCCCAACCCGCAGTAGGTTGGTGGTGACGAAGGCTATCAAGCCCGCCTAAACCCTATTTTGCGGGCTGCTATGCTTCAATAGCATTAAATAACGCGAACAACTTAAATGGTTGGGTTATAGTCATTGTATGATTCAGCAAAACTGCTTATCTCGTTTGCCTTTTTCCCCATCTCTCCATTTCTATAAAAATGCGTATTCTCGGCATAGAAAGCTCCTGTGATGAAACTGGGGTAGCGCTCTACGATACTCGATATGGCCTGCTTGCGCAGGCGCTCCATTCTCAGGTAGATGTCCATGCCTTACATGGCGGTGTTGTCCCTGAACTGGCAGCACGAGATCATATTCGGCGCGGGCTGCCTTTACTCAAGGAGGTCCTCGACACGGCACAGGCAGCGCCCGCTTCTATTGACGCTATTGCCTTTACGCAAGGCCCTGGTCTAGCAGGGGCGTTATTAGTCGGTGCGGGATTAGCCAATAGCTTGGCGCTAGCTTGGAATAAGCCGGTTATGGGCATTCATCATCTTGAAGGGCATTTGCTTTCTCCTTTAATCACCACGGCGCCTACGCTTTTATTTCCTAAGCACCTTCCGCTCTCTTCAGCAGCTCCGCTTCACTCTGTGACAAAGGCAGCGCACGGTACCGAATCTTCCTCTTTGACCTTTCCTTTTATTGCACTCTTAGTCTCTGGGGGACACACACAGCTTATGCGTGTAGAGCATGTCGGCCAATACACTTTACTTGGCGAAACGCTAGATGATGCAGCCGGCGAAGCCTTTGATAAAACGGCGAAATTAATCGGTCTAGGCTATCCTGGTGGCGCAGCGCTCTCGGAGCTTGCCTTACAGGGTCATCCTGGCGCTATCGTTCTTCCTCGCCCTATGCTGCATTCTGGTGATTTAGATTTTAGTTTTAGTGGTTTAAAAACCGCGGTGCTCACCCAAGTACGCAAATACGGCAGACCGCTGACGCATCAGGAACGTGCGGATCTGGCATGCGGGTTTGTCGATGCCGCCGTAGAAGTACTGGTCTCAAAATCGCTCAAAGCCCTCAAACAAACGGGATTAAAACAGCTGGTAGTCGCAGGCGGAGTAGGTGCCAATAAGCAATTGCGACAAGCCTTGCACGCCGCAACCCGCGCAGTGGGTAAAATGGTGCACTACCCTGCCCCAGAGCTATGCACAGACAATGGTGCGATGATTGCATTTGCTGCAGCGATGCGTCTCTATCAGTGGCCTGAGCAGGCACGCAAAGACTATGCTTTTACAGTAAGGCCGCGCTGGGATTTAGCCGAAATTTAAAGCGCTATAAAAAATAGATCTCTTTCGCAACCTAGTAGCCAGGTGGTGACGAAGGAACCCCAACATGCACGCCATGGCGTCCTGGATGATCTGCTTACGATTATCTAAAAGCAAAAATGAAAAGTCAGCAGTACGCATGTTGGGGTTCCTTCGTCACCACCAACCTACCACACTAGCTGGGAAGAATGACGCCGATACAGGGTTGCGAAAGAGGTCTAATATAAACGCAGATTAAATACAGAGATCTACCAATACAGATCCCTCATTTATGCAGGCTGCGCAACGCGCTCCCCATATAAATCGTGTCCGTTCGCTTCTGCAATCTTCACAAAAATAAATTCTCCGACTCGAGGCGGCGGTAAAGAAGACATTTCGCGCGCAGGCAGTGCCGTTTTAGCTCCTTTTTTTCTGGACGCAGCCGCTAGCGATGCGGGGCGAATATAGACGACGCCATCGATTTCTGGCGCATCGGCAAAAGAACGCCCCACTGCGCCCTCTGGACCCGCTTCATCGACTAACACCTGCAATACCTGGCCCACTTTGCGTTTTAAACGCTGCGCAGACACGGTTTCAGCGACTTCCATAAAACGGGCTTGACGTTCTTCACGCACCGCATCAGGCAATGCACCTTCCAATTCATTTGCGCGCGCACCTTCTACAGGAGAATAAGCAAAACAGCCTACGCGATCTAATTGCGCTTCACGGATAAAATCTAGCAAAGCGTCAAATTCCTCCTCGGTCTCCCCCGGAAAACCTGCAATAAAAGTACTGCGCACCGCTAATTCCGGACATACCGAACGCCAAGCTTGAATACGTTCTAAGTTTTTCTCTGCATGTGCAGGGCGTTTCATCCGTTTTAACACTGCCGGATGCGCATGTTGGAACGGGATATCTAAATACGGCAGGATATGGCCTTCTGCCATCATAGGCAGCAATTCATCGACATGCGGATAGGGGTAAACATAATGCAAACGCACCCATGCGCCATAGGACTTTGCTAGCTCCCCCAGTGCATTAACCAATTCCGTCATACGGGTTTTCAGCGGACGGCCCTGCCAGAAGCCCGTACGATATTTCACATCGACTCCATACGCGCTGGTGTCTTGAGAAATCACCAGCAGTTCGCGCACCCCGGTTTTGAGCAGATTTTCTGCTTCGATCATCACCTCGGCAATCGGACGTGAGACGAGATCGCCACGCATAGACGGAATAATGCAAAAGGTACAGCGATGATTACAGCCTTCTGAAATTTTTAAATAGGCGTAATGACGGGGAGTCAATTTAATTCCTGAAGGAGGCACTAAATCGATGAAAGGCTCGTGAGGACGCGATAAATGCTGATGCACTACATCCAATACCTCCGCCGTAGCATGCGGGCCAGTTACTGCGAGTACTTGAGGATGCATGGTCTCTACGACCGTTTTGCCCTCTGCCGTTTTTTTCGCTCCCAAACATCCTGTCACAATCACCTTGCCATTGGCATGCAATGCTTCACCGATCGCATCCAAACTCTCCTGTACCGCAGCATCGATAAAACCACAGGTATTGACTACCACTAAATCTGCGCCCTCATAGGTCGGTGATATTTCATACCCTTCTTGTCGCAACTGCGTGAGGATATTTTCCGAATCCACCAAGGCTTTGGGGCATCCTAAGGAGACAAATCCGACCTTTTTCGCCACCTTCGAAGACGTATCGGGGACAGTAATAGGATGGGTAACAGCAGAAGACATACAACTTATTCCAAAAAATAAAAACGAAGGCATTCACCTCTCTCTTTCCGTTCATACCGTACAGAGCAAAAGCGAATACCAAAGGGGTCAGCGCTTCCCGAACCAAGGAGCTTGACCTATATGGCGATTATATTTGAGAGCGCTAAAAAAGAAGCACGATGCGAAAGTACAATACGCTATGGTGAAATCCCATTCCTGCACAGAACCTAATGCCTGCAGAGTGGAATCTCTGGTTACCATTCGCTATTGTACAGCTCAGAAGAATCTCCCTCACAGGAGATCAGTGTATTTTTCCGCTATTCAATAGACTTCTTTCGAAACCGAGTAGCCAGGAAGAACACCTATTGAGTGTTCTAGTGGGGCTTGAGTAAACATTCGCTGCGCAAGCCGCTTCGGAAAGTATTTCTGGTTATATTGAGCGAGATAAGTGAAGAACAAGATTCAATCGGACATACTGTGCCACACCAAACCATTGAACAAAACCTGCCTCAGAAAACCTGCCTTAAAAAGTCTCCGACAGGTATTTTAAAGGTAAATGGTTAATCAAGAGCCAGAGAAAGCCCTGCGCTATAAAAGCCTTTATCAGATCGAATCAGTAAAGAATTGCTCTTTGTAGTAGAAGAGCGGAACAAACTCATCTCCAAAATCGGCCCTGTTTTAAAATCCACCTTATATAACGGGCTCTCACTCTCAGACCAAATATTCCAAAGCTGGATAACTCCCTCTTCATTGGTAGCCACTAACCACTTTCCAAACAACCCGATTTGAGTAATTTCTCCTGTGTGGCCATGCAATGTTCGAAAGAGCTTTGTTTCTAGACGAGGAGCATATCCCCCCCCTGCCATCTTCCATATCAAAATATCAGGGCTATTCTCCGCGACACCAGCCATAATCTCTCCATCCATAGAGACTTGAAATAGCCCAATATTCGCATCTTTAGGACGCTCTAATTCTTCTATTTTAAAATCTCCTTTCGGTCGTACGATCAGCACTTTGCCATCCTCTGGGGATGCAAACCACTGCATATCATCTACAGAATCTTGTTCTTCAAGCTCATCGTAGCCTAATTGTTCAGCTGCCTTTTTCTCTAATAATAAAAATGCATCCGGATTCTTAAGAACAGAACTAGCCTGTACGTCAACATGCTTTATTGGAACCCATACGGGGCTATCATCTCCAAAAAGTTTGATATAGCGGCTATGGTATAGGTAATGAGAGGGCACCGTTTGAAGGGCTGTGGGGCTCTTTTGCACTTGCGTTTTCTCGCCTGGAGTCGCTAGCTTAAAAGAATGTAAACGCGTCAAACCCTCTGTAGGTTCGTAGACCGAAATCTGAGCAGCCTCTGCCTTGACAATGATCCGTCCCGTTACCTTACAAATATATGCCGAATCAGAGGGGACATTTAGTTGGCCGAGGTATTTTGTCCGAACCGACATTACCGTTGTGCGGCCGACAAGAGGGCTGACTGGTCTTGAGTCCGAAACCATAAAACGTGGCTTCTTACTCGGATCGATTCTCTCAGGTAAAGGGCCCCTTATCGCGTTCAAGTTTGATTTGGTCGATGCCATGCTATTGGATGGAAGAGGCATCAGATTTTCTTCCTCAACTAAAGGCGCTGTATCTTCTGTCAACGCTATAGTGAGGTTTTCCCTTCTTATGGGGAGCAGGGTCTCGCGCAGCTTGTTCCCATGCGCAGACATTCTTCGAGCTCGAAGGGATGCGTTTTGCAATTCTTCCCCAACGACTGTCTCCTCGTCTTCGCTCACATCCGTAGAAGCCTCTGCTTTTTCTGGAGTCGGAAACATCAAGGATTGCTTTTTAGCCAAAGGCGGTTTTGTTGGAGAGGATGAAGCGGTTAAGGATGGCGAAGTTTGGGGAGACTGAGGAGCCTTACGCTTTCCTTTCGAACTTACAGACTCAGCGCCTTCCTCTGAATTTATTTCTGCCGCATCGTTCAGCACTGCGGGCACCTGAGAAGGTTGCGATACAGGAATCTCCTGTGCTTTAGCAAGTGTAGGAGGAGGATACAATGGCGCAGGCTCTTCAACGGGATCTTGTAACGGATCTATCTGTCTGTATTCGAGTTGCGCATTCTCCACTATGGATTCATATAACGGCGGATGGATTTCATCCTGCTCCTCCATATTTATTTGCTCTTCATTCTCTGGTTGGCGTTGTTCTAAATTCGAGAGAAGAAACGCTAGTATCTGAGCATAGAAGTTCGTTTGTTCTTCCTGTACTTCCAAAGCAGTGACTTGCTGCTGATCACGTAACTGCTTGAATTCCTGAGTAATATATTCTTTAAAAATATTTCCAAAATCTGCAAGCGCTGTCGTCAGCACTTCCTGCACATGCTGTTCTATTGCAGCTACATGCGATTGCTGAGATTGCGTCTGCTCTTCCTGACGAAGATGGGCAAATTCTTGCGTAATATGTTCATTAGTGCTTCTTTTGAGATTTACAAATACTTTCCTGAATTCCTCTTGAGCCTGATTTTGTTTTTCTTCTAAATGTGATTGCCGAGATTCCACTTTCTTAAGGCCTTGAACGGTCTTTTGCAATAGCCGGCTCTCTTTAAGCCTTTGCTGCTGAGCAGCTTCCCACTCTTGCGTTTGTTCCTGTACGAAATCATTCAACTGCTGCTGATGGTTAGCGTATAACTGAGTCAATTCTTTGCCAATATATTCTTTAGTCTTTTTTTCCAAATCGGCTAATGCTTTTACTTCTTGTTCCTCTCGCGCCTGTTTTTCTTTTTCTGCTACCTGCAATTGCTGGGACTGCAATTCCTTAAGGCCTTCAATGGCATTTTGCAATCGCCCGATCTCTTCAGATTTTTGCTCCTCAGCATCTTCCCGTATTTGCTTTTCTTGTTGTATAAAATTACTCCACTGCTGCTGATAGTCAGCTTGTAACTGAGTAAGTGTTTTAGCAAGATATTCCTTAGTGTCTTTTTCCAAATCTGTATATGCTTGTGCTTGTGCCTCTTTTGCCTCTTGCATCTGTTTTTCTTTTTCTGCTAAATGCAATTGTTTGGATTGCAGCATACTTTGCAAGGGCGCTACTTCATTTATATTTATACTATGCGCAATTTCTTGAAACTTATTTTCTAATTGCTCTATTTTTTCTGTAAATGCTATTATATACGCTATCCCTTGTGCCTGTTTTTCTGCTTCTGAAAAATAAATTAACTGAGCATATTCGTGTAAATAGCCACCAAGTCTTTGCGCAACCTCTCCTCTGAAAAATTCTGCAAAGCCTATTAAATCTTGCCTCCAAGCTGCTATCAGCTCTTGCCTTTGCGCTTGTGATACTCCCTCATTCTCACTCTCTAATTTGCTGAATCTTTTTTCTACTTGTGCAAAACCAGCCACAGTGGATACTTCCGATTGCTGGAGAACCCCCAGCGCATTATCTAATTTTTCTGTCTGCTCTAAATGAGCTACCTGGAGGGCTTCTACTCCCTTCTCTAATTTTTCTCCCTGTTTTTCTACTTGTACCAAACCAACCTTAGTGGATGCGTCCAATTGCTGGAGAATCTCCACCGCATTATCCAGTTTTTCTGTGTGCTCTAACTGAGCTACCTGGAGAACTCCTACTTTCTTCTCTAATTTTTCTCTCTGTTTTTCTGCTTGCTCTGAACCGGCTACCATTGTAGATTTGAATTGCTGAAGCTCCTCAATTTCTTTCACTGATTGATGATGCACTTCTGCAATACCATTCAAGTTTAGATTTTGTAGATGCCATGTTAGGTTCTCTAAAATATGATAAGCCACTTGAGAGTTAGGCACTGCCGTCATGGCTTTTACCAGCTCGGCTGCTTGCGCACCTTCATTAATTTTCTGAACTGGAGCAGTTTTTTCATTTTCTAAAATCTGCTGCTGCAATAAAGTGACCCGCTTTTTTAGTTTATGAATACAATCCCGCTGTTTTTCGATATGCTCATGTAATTCAACATTAACTTCATATACTTTCCTCAAATCAGAAATCTCTTCACTATCCGTATGATTTAAAGCGTCTTTATTAGGAGAATCAAATACATTGAGGTTAATCGTTTGAGGGCTACGTGAACTGTGATTATGTAACTGAGAAGATGTATGTTGGTTATATGGTTGAGCCTTAGAGCTTGATACTGAAGTAGATGCATCGAATGACTGCAATGATTCTGGTGTTCTTGTTGGTAGCCTGTTATATGTATTTTTATTTATGGCGCCGACATAAAGCATTTACTTCTCCCTAATTTTTTATTCTTTATTGGTTACTAATAGTGGTGATTATTCGAGTTCTGCAAGCGTAGAATCTAGTTCATCTTTATATTCCTGCGATACTCCATCCAGTGCTTTTGGATATTTTTCCCTCAAATCATTATGAGCTTTTTCTTTCGCCGCTTTTGAATTTTTTAATTTTAAAATTTCAGTATCTTTATTTAATATATCTTCTTTCGCATACTTTATTTCGTCTTTTAATTCAGCAATTAATTGACGCATTTTCGTAATGCATTCCTTCTGCTTTTCGATGTATTCATGCTGTTCGGCATTAATTTCATATAACTCCCTAAGATCAGAAACTTCATTATCAGAGTCCTCTTCTACTAAAGGCTCTGAGTTGGAAACGGAAAATTTAGGCTGAGTTTTTAGCGTTGTATTATTCCGCATACTAGAACTAAGCAAAGCAGAATCTATCATCCCTTGTCCATTATGCACGAAACTTCCATTAACTTGCGCGCTACCTTTCATCATGATTACTCCTCCTTATTAATACTTGTTTCTATCCGAGTGAACGTCTTCTATTGGCTAAATCTGCCTTTACCTCTTCCATGTACTGATTTAAATTTTCTTTATCTTCGTCTAGCACACGAAACTTTTGATAATCAAGAACTCCACTTCCATTTTTTGAGTCTGACTGCAAAATATGATTAAGCACTTTACTATCCATACCATGTCCCGGTATAAATTGTGGGGCACTCGCATTTTCAAAATTTCGCTGATTGCCAGGAGACTCTGTAGGCACTTTGGTATGAGAGCGAGTTACTGGATTGCTTACTATTGATGATTGCTTATCACCAGAATGTATTACTGTAGGTTTAACTGCACTTTTGTTTACAAGAGACAAAATCCAGTACCAAAATTTCAAAAATCTTTCCAAGAAAGAAAGCTTATGCGCAGGCACGGAAATCCCCATAGAAGCATCCATGCCATATATCGAATCATGGATATTAAACATATTTATATCAAAATTAGAAGCGGCGGATTTATGTAATTCTTTAAAATCACTTGCGATACTATAGAGAAATGGATCTGTTTGAGCAGAAACATTCCCGCTTGCACTTTTCCTATTAGGCTCCGTAACGTTTAAAGCCTCTGAGCTAGCTGATGACTGAGATGAGTGACTATTGCGCCGCTTACCTGCATGATCGTTTTCTATTGATCTCTGACTTTGTATCCATTCTTGATTCTTCTTATATAATACTTCAAAAAAAGCATTATATTTTTTATATAACGCTGATAATGCTTCAAAAAACGAGTCTTTTATTTTTTGTATTGCATTCTTCTCTTTATTTTGTGTCTCTACCAACGAAACTTCCGCCTCAGTGGAAATTTTATGAAACACATGAATAAAAAGAAATAAGCCCATGGTTTGCATATTTTTAATGCAGCTACGCTGATATTCTTTTAGTGGTTTTGCATGACCTTGGTATATCTGATCGATATCTATTTTTTCTATTTGTGCTTGCGCATCATTTATATTGGCAGTAAGTTCATTGATACTGTCTAATAATTCCTTTCGTTCCACCAATTTGCCATGCTCAATTTTTACTATTTGCACTTCTATTGCGCTATGAATTTTTTTATCCAACTCAGTCAGAATTCTTTCATCTGCTGGCGTCATGTTGGTTTCTAATCCAACATTTTCAAAGAGCGCTTCAATATCTCTATAGTCCTGCTCCAAAATAAGGCTATTGCGTTGTAAAGTTGCCTGATTATGCGAAGAAAAAAGATCCTGCCGCTCTTCTATTTTTTTATACGC
The DNA here is from genome assembly GCA_031963005.1 of Mycoavidus cysteinexigens. Taxonomy (GTDB): domain Bacteria; phylum Pseudomonadota; class Gammaproteobacteria; order Burkholderiales; family Burkholderiaceae; genus JASSUD01. The sequence goes on from JASSUL010000001.1 coordinate 214,889, forward strand.
CTCTTTTGCCTTTTGTAGCCAGGTAGATAAATTCTTTGCTTTAGCTACCTGGGATGAATCCTGCACTTTAGTTATCTTGCTATGTAGCATGAGGCCAGTAAATACCTGGAGGGTCAGCTGCTTGACGGTATTTTCTTCTTCCTTCAATTTATCAAAGTGCTTATTTACACGACTTAGCAAAAGAGAAGACACCGTGTTGATAGGATTCGCTGCACAACCTGAAGAGAACTGAGGCGGAGTAATAGGCAATAAAACTGCTGTGGAACCATCCATAACATTCCTTGCGAAAAACTATAGGGTCTGCGCAAACATGACGTAGCTTTGACATAGCCCTATCGCAATAGGGACTGTGCACAACCCAATCTCATTTAGGATTAATCTGCGCAAAATTTAAGAATCGTTGGGTCAAAAAATAGCGGCTTCCTGGAAAAAAGGGCCGCTTTTTCTACTGCTCATTCGTAATATCTCTATGTTTCATTCCCTATAGCGTAAGCTGCTTTGGGAAAGGTCCGTACATTCCAATACTTGGAACATTCTATCCATACGGACTCAACCTTATATACTTACCAATCTTAATGCTGTGATCTATGCCTTTGGCATGAGCAACCCTACTGCGGCTTCTCATGTTGAGGTGACCACACTTTCTCGGGAATGCTCTGAATACGTTTTAAACGCTTTATATTTCTTCGTTTAATGCTACATTTTTTCTTAATTTTCGCTTTATTTCTCTAGTCACTTTTATATTGTGCTCGCCACTTCTTACACACAAGGCACTGTAGTACAGCGCTTTGGACAAACATAAAAAAAGGAAAGGTGGATGAGACTGGATCATGTGACTCTACGAGGTAGTGGTAATTATCGAAGCCAAGGATCTTGGACTAGAGAAGAGCAAAGAGGACAGAATCAACAAATAAAAGAACAAGCTCAAGAAAAGGCCCTCCAAAAGCAAGAAAGGAAAGCAGAAAAAGAAATGTATAACCTCAACCCATCAAAACGGTGCCAAGGAACTGCTTTAACAAACCAAACAAATTTGGGTACATTCCAGAATTTGGTGTTACACATCATTGGCAGCGGTCTAGCTGCTGCACCTATAGCCATTTCAGCATGGCATATGTTCTCCGCTAAATAACCGATTTGAAAGCGCCAACGCGCCCATCATTTGACAATCGAACTCAGTTCTCTACGTGCAGATGACAGCAGGGCTTGCATATTGATTGAAGTCGCATGGATACGAGGGTATTCAGGGTCTATGTAGAGGCTATTTTCCCCTGCATTGAAAAAGGGAGATGGGGTTATTTCGGTAGGTTTCGAAGATGCTCAAGCTTGCTTCCAATCTGGCGGATATCACGTATCTCAATAGAGAATTGCGCTCTCTTCATCGCGAGTGACTAGATATCCCCCATCTAGTCACTCGATCCCGCGTAGATATCGTCCATTACGGTGGCTATAGATTACCTAAGCTTCTTCTTACCGTATCACCAAGAGGATTATCGACATTACTTTCTGTATTGCTTACAGCTTGCTGTGGGGAATAAGGTGGAGGGTCGGTGCTGGGTGAAAGGTCGGAATGGTTTGTTGGAGACGGAGTCGAAGAATACGGTGGAGGTATGTCTATACTGCCGTGCCGCTCTTCTGGCTCACTTTCCACCGTATTATCAGAATACGAAGAAATTATTGGATCTTGCATTACTCTCCATCCCGCAAAGAAAATTGAAGCACTGACACCAGCCCCGGCCAAATAGAAAGTATTCAGTGAGGTCTGCATAGATTTTATGAAACCGCTCACCATAACGCCTGTGACTGAGGCAGATGCGGCAGTCCATACTGCTGCGCTTGGGTGCGTATCTATTTGTCTTTTGCTCCGAACAACGGCGTTCTTTAATTTATCAAAGATAGCAAAGCGATGTCTATCGGAAGATCCAGGAGCCGGCGTATTGGATGATGCCTCTGTTAATGGTGGAGTCAAATTCGGAATACTAATACTAACTTCATGGGAATTTGCCGCTTCCATAACGCACTCTCCTCTAAGTCGTTGCATTTTCAATATGTAGCGGCCGTTAGTTTGCCTTCTCTGACAAAAGCACTAGCTGCTTAGCGTCTATTTCCGCTATTTTTGACTATAGAGATAGAGTGCGATTTTTTTGTACTTACAGAGAAAAAAAGCGTCAGTCTGCGAAAATTGCTCCTCTATATGTTTATTCGTAAGCGATACACTAGCCACAGATTGACATGAGTCAATGAATCTGAAGGTGTAGAGGAGGAGCAGAGTTTCTGGAAGTTAAATGGAAGTAAATTAGTGATATCTTGATGAGGTTGAGTGTGACTAGATATGCCATCTAGTCACTCGATACCGCGTAGATATCGTCCATTACGGCGGCTATAGATTCTGAACGCTTCTTCTTGCTGTAGCACCAAGAGGATCATCGGCACTACTTTCTGTATGGGTTACAGCTTGTGCTATAGGCGATGGCGAAATGGTCGGATCGTGTAAATGGGAGGGATGCTCTAAAGGCGGATCCAGAGAATATGGTGGAAGCATTTCTATACTGACGCGCTCTCCCCACCCCTCTTCTACAGTATGATTAAAACCCACAGGAATATCTGCACTGGGGTTCTCTTGCTCTTCCACATCACTATCTGAAGGAATATACGTGCCTTCTATTAATTCTTGTATTTTTATCAATCCCAACAGGAAACCTGCAAAACCGGAACAACTCGCGACCAAATAGAAATTGCTCGCTATGGTCGTCAGCGGCGGAGTTTGTGCAAAAGCGGCCCCCATACCCCCTGTAACTACGGCAGATCCTGCCGTCCATGCCGCTAAGCGTGGGTGCGAGTGTATTTGTTTTCCACTCCAAACAGCGGCATTTTTTAATCCATCAAAGATAGCAAAGCCATTTCTAGTGGGAGATCTAGGAGCCTGCGTATTGGATGATGTCTCTGTTGATGGTGAGATCGAATCAGGAATATTGATCCTAAACTCTCCATGGGTATGGGTAAGGTCCATCACACACTCTCCTCTAAGTCATTGCATTTTCAACATGCAGCGGCAGTTTGCCTTCTCTGATAAAAGCACCAGCTGCTTAGGCGTCTATTTCCGCTGCTTTTGACTATAGAAAGGGAGTGCGACTTTTTGTACTCACAGAGAAAAAATGCGTCAGTCTGCGAAAATTTCTCCTATATACGCTTATTCCATATTGAACCGACCCCTATTTTTCATCGAGGGTATTTGGGATATCCCAATGCACTTCGGCCTTTGTGGCTAAATTCGCCGCATCTTCCGGAAGAGGGGCTTGCCAAGATACATATTCCCCACTCTGAGGATGTTTAAAAGCCAGTTGATAGGCGTGCAAAAATTGCCTTGGAAAAGCCACTAATTCTGAAGCCAGTTGTACGCTAGCGCTAGGCGCAATGCGGGAAGATGCTTGCTGGGCACGCCCGGCAGCGCGCTGTTGATTCGCGCCTCGACCATATACAGGATCTCCGATAATCGGATATCCTCGATGCGATAAATGCACGCGGATTTGGTGCGTGCGTCCGGTTTCCAAAGTGCATAGTAGCGCGGCGATAGGCAAACCCGCAGCGGTGCTAGTTGCGCATCGCAGATAATGGGTGCGTGCAGGCTTAGATGCAGCTCCCACTACTACCGCCATGCGTACGCGATTTCTAGGATCTCGACCCATAGGCGCATCGATAACACCGTGTGCATGGGGAGTTCCCCAGACCAATGCTTGGTAGATGCGTTTGACCGCGCGGGCTTGGAGCTGTCGGACCAATGCGGTTTGCGCCTCTAAAGTACGGGCGACGACCATTAATCCACTAGTATCCTTATCCAAACGATGTACGATCCCCGCACGGGGCAATGCGGCAGCGGCTTCTCCATATCGATAGAGCAAGCCGTTGAGTAATGTCCCGCTCCAGTTTCCTGCAGCGGGATGCACAACACATCCCGCCGGCTTGTTCAATACCACGACACTGGCATCTTCATACACAATAGGCAGCTCAACAGGCTCTGGGGTAAAAGCAAATTGCTCGGGACGCCTATCCGGCAAGACAATGACCTGTGTATCCTCACACGCCTTTTGACGTAAACTGGCTACTGCTCCTGCTACCTGCACTCGCCCTGCTTTCACCCAACTTTGTAAGCATGCACGAGAATATTGCGGAAAAAGGCAGGCTAATACTTTATCTAAGCGCTCCCCTGCGTACTCGGCAGGGATATGCGCAGTAAGGGATTCAGACAACGAGGGGTCTAAACCAGCTAGCTCCTCGGACTCCAAAAACGCTTCTTCTTCCTCACACTGGGCCGCGTTTATCACGCTAACTCCTTCACACTTGGGTACACTGTCACTTTGGCCTTTATGGTACATACAGACATTCACTTTTCTTTGAAAACTTTATGATTTCCTTCTTTCAAAAAGCGCACCTTGCACGTCTTGTTACTGGATTCACAGTATTCACTGTGATAAGTATCCTAACAGCTTGTGGGGGATTGCCCGAGAAAAAAGATGAAACCCTTACATGGTCTATAGACCAATTATACGTGCGAGCGCAAGAAGCACTAGATAGCCGTGATTGGCAGCGCTGCGCGGAATACTTTGAAAAAATGGAAGGCCGAGATCCGTTTAACCGTAAAGTGCAGCAAGCCCAAATTAATGTTGCTTACTGCCAATGGAAAAACAATGAAGCAGAAGCTGCTGAGCAGGCGGTAGATCGCTTTATCCGCTTACATCCTGATCATCCTCAACTTGCCTATGCGTATTATCTAAAAGGACTCATCAATTTTAAAGATGAGCTGGGTCTGCTTGGTCAACTTAGCGAGCAAGACCTCAGCGAACGCGATCCAGAAGCTTTACACCGCGCCTATGATGCTTTTAAAGTCATCGCCGTGCGTTATCCTAACAGCCGTTATGCACCTGATGCGACTCAACGCATGCGTTATATTGTCAATGCACTCGCCGCCCATGAAATGCACGCTGCGCAGTATTATTACGAACGCGGCGCGTATCTGGCGGCCATTAATCGGGCAAAGCACGTTATTACCGAATACCCGCATACGCCATCCATTCCTAAAGCACTGCGCTTAATGCAAGCGGCTTACCAAGCCTTAGGCACGCCGGAACTGGCTGAAGATGCCAAGCGTGTTTTGAAAGCTACGCGTGTGAAGGATGCCCCTTAAGTTTGCACTCCTAGGTATAAAAAATAAAAGCATGCTATTGGTATATTTATACTACTTTATCGGGATTTAAATTCCGTGCAGTAGGAAATCTATAATACCTTGGATTAAACTGTTGTCCTTCTATTTCTGTACCTAAAAATCGTTCAAGATTATTCTTTTCACTAAATATTAAAGCTACACGCTGTCCAGAATTGTTCGTAAAAAATTGCATCATCTGTTTAACAGCAGATTCTTCGCGCTCATTGGCCAGTATACGTGTATCTTGCTCATTCAGTGTCAGGATACCGCTATCGGAATGCATTCCCTTATTTTTAGCATCCTTTTCTTCCTTCTTAGCCTGCTCCTCCGTAGTGGTTGCACATACTTTTACTTCCCCAGAGAAAAGCACGGGGGCCAAATAGTAATACAGCAGAGCCGGATGTTCTTGTTCGAAACTTTCCGCTTGCTCCGCATTTAATTTTTCATTGGGGTCATAGTTTGCAAATCTTTCTTGTAGTATTTGAATAGCATTTAACTCTTTTTGACTAATATTGGCTTTTTCTATATGACCAAAGAAACCTTCCTCAAAGACAAACTCTATTCTCATTGCAATTAATATATCAAAAATACTCTTTTTAGAAGCAATGCGATCTTGTAAGTTTTTTTCATTTTTTGAATCGATTATTATAGATTTTTTCTCTAAAAATAGAATCGTACCAAAATCAGAATTACCCTCAAATACGGGCCTTGCCAAAATATCGTTTAATACACTTTGCAGACAATTGAAAGTATATATTTTTTGAGGAATTTTCTTTTCAGAAAGATATTGCCCCACATTATGCTTCTTGCTGCAGATCCAAACCGCTTCTACGCCTTTATTTTTAGAATAAAAATTCTGTATTTTAGAGGCCATTGCCTTTAAATGGTCTTCTCCATTGACAACTAATCCATGTAACTGCGCACCTCTAGTTAAAAATAAATAAATAAAAACCGGATCTATTTTTTTGAAAATTTCGCGTTGATCAGGAGTTAACTTTTGACCTGGTTTATATCCATTTACTTTTCCGTCAGTACAAAAATGCAATATTGTTTTCTTCATATCCCTTAAAATGGCATTTAAATCACTAAATTCCTTTTTATCTATATTTTTAGATTTTCTTACAAAAGAATACAAGTCATTTGAATTTAAAAAACCTTTGTATTTTTCAACAAAAATATACTTAGGCATGATTTCAGACAATACATTGAAAATCCGCACCCTTTCATAAAAATCACTGTTTTTATTTGTATATTCCAAACATCTAATTACGCCAGATTTTTCATTTCCAGAAGAAATCAACACTTCCTCTTCAAAAAATTTTCTATCCCTAAAAAATGCATTCAAGTTATTCAATTCAAATGCTGTTTTTTTATGAGAAACTCTTTTTGAATTTATAATTTTAACTTCTTTTAAAAAATCAATTTCCTTATTATGTCTATATTCTGATTGCGACTTAATATTTTCAACTTTTATGAAATTCACAGGGAATAGCATAATTAAATTTCCCATAAAAAATAATATTACACAAAATATATTTTTACTTACAATAAAAAACGGCCTAGCTTAAACTAAGCTAGGCCGTTTTTCTACTTCTGTATGTTTATAGAGTGCGGGATTTTTTACTGCAAAAAGCCTGTTTTTATAAACAGGCTTCTTTTTTCCGCTCTTATAATGAGTAATACATTTCAAACTCTACAGGATGCGTAGTCATGCGCAAACGCGTGACTTCTTCATTTTTCAATTCGAGATAGGCATCGATCATGCTATTACTAAAAACGCCGCCGCGGGTTAAGAAGTCACGGCCTTGATCTAAGCTTTCTAGCGCTTGCTCCAAACTAGCACATACCGTGGGGATATGCTGATTTTCTTCAGGGGGCAGATCGTATAAATTTTTCTCTGCGGCTTCCCCTGGATGTATTTTGTTTTGCACGCCATCTAAACCCGCCATCAGCAATGCAGAGAAGGCTAAATAGGGGTTCGCCATCGCATCAGGGAAACGGGTTTCAATACGACGACCTCGGGCATTGGTCACATAAGGGATACGGATTGCAGCAGAACGATTACGGGCGGAATAAGCCAGTTTGACAGGGGCTTCAAAACCAGGGACCAAACGCTTATAAGAGTTGGTCGTGGGGTTGGTAAATGCGTTGAGCGCTCGGGCATGTTTCATAATGCCCCCTAAGTAATACAGCGCAAACTCGGAGAGCCCTGCGTAATCATTCCCTGCAAATAGGTTTTGCCCGTCTTTCCAAATGGACTGGTGCACATGCATGCCTGAGCCATTATCCCCAACCACGGGCTTGGGCATAAATGTCGCCGTTTTACCCAAACGATGCGCGACATTATGCACAATGTATTTAAAGGTCTGCGTCCAGTCTGCACGTTGCACCAAGGTCGAAAATTTCGTGCCGATCTCGTTTTGCCCTTGTCCAGCGACTTCATGGTGATGGACTTCCACAGGAATACCCATTTGCTCTAAGAGCAAACATATTTCTGATCGCATATCTTGAAAAGTGTCGACCGGCGCAACAGGAAAATACCCTCCCTTTGCATTGGGGCGATGGCCGCTATTGCCTCCCATATATTCTTTAGAAGACGACCAAGGCGCCTCTTGCGACTCAATTGCCACAAATGCGCCGGACATATCAATCTGCCAGCGTATGGAATCAAAAACAAAAAACTCAGGCTCAGGACCAAAGTAGGCGGTATCTCCCAATCCGGTACTCTTCAGATAAGCCTCTGCACGCCGCGCTAGCGAGCGTGGATCACGCTCATACCCTTTCCCGTCAAAGGGTTCAATCACATCGCACGTCAACACCAATGTGGGATTCGTATAGAAAGGATCTATATAAGCTGTTTTAGGATCAGGAATGAGCAACATGTCTGATGCTTCAATCCCTTTCCATCCCGCAATCGAAGAACCATCAAAAGCCTGGCCACTTTCAAATTTATCCGCATCAAATGCGCTAGCGGGCACCGATACATGCTGCTCTTTACCACGTGTATCCGTAAACCGTAAGTCAACAAACTGGATATGCGCATCCTTAATACATTGCAATACTTCGCTAGCATTGCGTATGTTTGCTACCTGACTATGTAGTCCTGCTTGAGTAGTACCTTGAACCATCCGTTGCTCCTTTCCTCATCCCGTATTGACTTGTATCTTGACTGTCTCGCCGATTCACTCTGACGCCAAAAACGCTGACTCTACTGCATGCCTCCCCTATTTTCTCGTGTTTTCATCCTATAGTGCGATGAGATCAGGGAAAAGCCTGCGTTGCTTTTGGTGAGGTGAAAAGAGGGCTAGACTGGCACATGACCTTTTGATTCTATTGAAAAAATGAATTTCGAAACCGAGTAGCCCGTATGGTAGGTTTCGAAAAAAGTCTATTGCCCAAACATGGAAAGAACACCACGACTGAAAAATTTACTCGCTACGACACAGCGGAATATTTGAAAACAGACGAAGATATAGCTGCTTACTTTGATGCAGTACTGGAAGAGAATGACCCACAGTTAGCCGTGCAAGCACTTGGTACCATCGCCCGCTCCAAAGGAATGGGCCAAATTGCATTAGACACAGGATTAGCTCGTGAAAGTTTATACAAAGCCCTTTCCGATACCGGCAACCCAGGGTTCGCTACCATATTTAAAGTAATCCGTGCGCTAGGTTTCCAACTGCACGCTTCGTTACCTTGAGCAAGGTAACGAACAGGGTAACGATATAGATCTCTTCACATCCTTTCACTTGTAGCCGAAACATGCACCTACAGTTATCCCTATATTTCTCGCATTTTGCATTGCAATAATTATTGTATATGCAATAATACGGGCCATTGCTTTTCTACAGTTATTTGCAATCGGTTTGTAAAGAAGAGTTTGCAAATACGGCGGTAGTGCAAAGACCCTTTCTCTTTAGAAAGGGTTAAATGTATCAGGAGCTCGTTCACTATAGTGGCGGCATCCCTTACTATTTGCTCCTATCATCCAGCTTTGCTAAACTGATTGCATAATTTTAAAAAGCGCCCGTGGCGGAATAGGTAGACGCAAGAGACTTAAAAATTTGAGCACCCTGTTGCGAAAGCACAGGTGTGAATCCCGTCAAATTCAACGAAGCCCCTGTGCTTTTTATCTGCTTTAAGACTTTTAACGCGATAAGAAGCACGAGGTAACATTGAGCGAAGCCCTCATCCTTTGGATCGCATTGCATTCTAAAGGCTCAGGGAACGTGCAGAGACTTGACGGCGGGGGCCTACGGTTATTATGCAGTATCATATTTAGGTACTTCACAATAACTAGGGTCGAGACAAAGTCCAGACTACGAACAATAGCGGTGCCCAGCATAGTCTATATATTGCCAGGCCCAAACTATTGGCGGTGAAAACCGTAGTAGTAAGAAAATCTCTCGCCCACTGGGCGTGCCGGTTCGACTCCGGCCGGGCGCACCATATATGTAAAGCAAGTACCATTTTAGTTAAGTCCATTAGACCCGCATACAAAAAGCTGCTCTCTCTATAGAGCGCTTAAATTCAGCCCACAGCACATTGTGAAATCTAAATAGCGCAAACAGGCGGCCAGCAGCAGAGCCAATCGACACTCCAAAAGAAAGGCTCAGGGCAAGCTTTACGCGCCGTAGCACTCGCCTCTACTTCAGGCGGGGGGAATGTCAACCAAAGGCTTTTCATGAAGACTGAGCTCAAATTCACTGCCGATCAGGCGCAAGTAGATTCCACTCTACGTGAACCGCTCCCCAATTCTACTAAACTCTATATTGAAGGCTCACGGCCTGATTTGCGCGTGCCGATGCGCCAAATTGAACAATCGGATACCCCTGCGCAAGGGGGGGGGATGTCAGAAAAAAATCCTCCTATTTATGTCTACGATACCTCCGGTCCCTATACAGACTCAGAGGCTTCGATCGACTTACGCGCCGGACTCCCCAGTATACGCACGGCTTGGATTGAAGAACGGCAAGATACGGAAATGCTCAATGCCTACTCGAGTACGTTCAGCCGCACGCTGCAAGAGACGCAAGAAGCGGAACCGCGCGCGCCTTGGCGTTTCTCCGCCTCGCCTGCTGCGCCGCGCCGTGCGCGCGCTGGGCGTAATGTCACGCAAATGCACGCAGCTAGGCAAGGAATCATCACGCCAGAAATGGAGTTCGTCGCCATTCGCGAAAATCAGCAACGTGCAGAATATATCGCCAAACTGCTCGAAGCAGGCCCGATGAGCCAAAAAATGGCGCAGCTTTTATCTCAACAGCATGCCGGCGAAGCCTTTGGCGCGCGACTCGGCGAGCGGCAGCGCATTGAGCGCCTCCAGGGCGTATTGACGCAAATAGAAAGCGTCGATATCACACCTGAATTTGTGCGCAATGAAATCGCGCAAGGTCGTGCCATTATTCCTGCCAATATCAACCATCCTGAAGTCGAGCCAATGATTATTGGCCGTAACTTCTTAGTGAAAGTCAACGCCAATATCGGCAACTCTGCTGTTACCTCTTCGATCGAAGAAGAAGTAGAAAAAATGATCTGGGCCACCCGTTGGGGCGCTGATACGATCATGGATTTATCGACCGGCAAACGCATTCATGAAACGCGGGAATGGATTATCCGCAATAGCCCCGTTCCCATTGGAACCGTCCCCATTTACCAAGCACTCGAAAAAGTGAATGGTCGAGCAGAAGCGCTCACCTGGCCTATTTTTAGAGACACGCTGATTGAACAAGCAGAGCAAGGGGTCGATTATTTCACGATTCATGCCGGCGTGCGTCTACGGCATATTCCATTGACCGCAAACCGCATGACCGGCGTCGTCTCTCGAGGCGGCTCTATTATGGCGAAATGGTGTTTAGCCCATCATAACGAAAGCTTTTTATACGAACACTTCGAAGACATTTGCGACATTATGAAAAGCTATGACGTTAGCTTTTCATTAGGGGATGGCTTGCGTCCTGGCTCCATCTATGACGCCAATGATGAAGCGCAACTGGCCGAATTACAAACCCTAGGTGAATTAACTCAAATTGCTTGGCAGCACGGTATTCAAACGATGGTTGAAGGGCCTGGCCATGTCCCAATGCAACTCATCAAAGAAAATATGGACAAGCAGCTCGATTGGTGCGGCGAAGCGCCTTTCTATACGCTGGGACCACTCACGACCGATATCGCCCCGGGCTACGATCACATCACCTCCGGCATAGGCGCTGCGATGATCGGTTGGTACGGCACGGCGATGTTATGCTATGTCACTCCCAAAGAGCATCTTGGGTTGCCCGATAAAAATGATGTGAAAGAAGGTTTAATCACCTACAAAATCGCGGCACATGCCGCCGATTTAGCTAAAGGGCATCCTGGCGCACAAATACGTGATAACGCACTGTCCAAGGCCCGCTTTGAATTCCGCTGGAATGATCAGTTTAATTTAAGCCTAGACCCTGAGCGCGCTCGCGCTTATCATGATGCGACCCTCCCCAAAGATTCGGCCAAAGTAGCCCACTTTTGCTCGATGTGCGGCCCCCACTTTTGCTCAATGAAAATTACCCAAGATATCCGCGACTTTGCTGCACAAAAATCGCTTTCTGCAGAGCAAGTTTTGCAAGATGGCTTATATAAGAAAGCAGTGGAATTTACGGAAACAGGGGGAGAGATTTACGTCAAGCAATAATGCATGACTCAGACATTGTTCTGGATCTTCTTTCTGCAAGCATAAAGCCCAACCTCTGTTGGGCTTTATGCTTTTTATATCTCAAGTCACCAAGCCCTAAACCGACAAATAGACTGCCTAACCATCTAAAATCCCAAAAATACTTTTATTAATGCGATTTTTATAGATAAGGATTGCTGGCTTTTTTCGCTCTTATCATGATCAATACTGTAATTATATTAATTACGATATTAATTGAGCTTCCTCTTTTAAAATTTTTATTCTCTCTTTCATATTTCGTCTCAATATAGGGGAAAATATTTCTTCCTTTAGCGTTATGAGAGGCTCAATATGCAGTTGCGCTTTAGCATTAAGCAATGGCATCAAAATTTCGTTAATAACCCAGGTTAATGAAGCCGTTGTTACGGGAATATACAGACTATCACGCGTCTCAAACCCTTTAAGGACCATAATATACGCAGCAACGCCGCCTAATGGCAGAAGTCCACGGACTATCCATTTGAATGCTGTATATTTAGGAGGAGCATTTTTTTTAATATAATCTTCAATTGCATCTACAGAGTTTCGCACACATTTACTAATTCTCTTTACCTCCTTTAATGGAAGGGATCTTTCTCTAGGCAATTGTTCTAATGCGTATTCTCGCCCTACTTCATCTTCATTTTGCTCATTCTGAGTAAAACCCATGAAAATGCCTGCATCTCTAACTTGATCATTGATGTACTTAAACTGTTCCGAGGAAAGCTGCCATTTTTTCCAGAAGGAAATATTTTTCCACTTTTTTAAGAGCCGCCTATATTCCTCGCTCGATTTTTCAAGTGCTATATTGAGATTATTTTCACTTTCCTTCATTGTAGAGTTAGACTCTTGCCTAGGGCTACTCTGTGCAGGGATGAGCTCCTGAGTTCTGGTAAAACGCTGACGAATTCTGTGAGGAGAAGAGGAAGAGGCAGATTCTTCTATAGACAGACTTTCTGCTGGCTCCTCTGTAGGAGCCTCAAACGTAGTGGCGCTTGCCCCCCCATGCTGAATATTTGGAGTGTTAGGAATATTTGGCATGCCCGTTATAGAACTCATAGATTCTCCATAGATTTATATAATCAATGATGTATTTTTGCGACTTAACTCAAGCATCTTCATAACAACGATTAAGTCCCAAACTTTTTAAATTTATATAAATATGACATTCTCATAGAGCACTTCCAAATCCTACAAAAACCTTATTTAAGCCATATAGACTGATAAGATAATATTAGGTCATATAATTTATATCCTGCCAAATACACATCAAAGCATATCTGTTCTGAAGCATGGGAGGCATGATGTCTATTCCCAGGTAAGCATGCGAAGCTACCTCGATCCAGTGCTGCAAGCATAGTTCACTTTTCCCAGGGTATTGATGGATAGTTTCAGCATCATCTATCCTTTATAATTTTCTGTATTTTTCTTGCCTTATATCATTTTTATACTAAAAAGCAAAAAGCGCATCCTTTTTAAAAATATACTGAATCTCCTGATAATTATGCATTTTTTGGTTTTTTTATTAATAAAATAAGCCATGAACCCCACAAATAAAGTTTCGCCACTAATCCCCTCCCCTATTGCATTACCGCAAAACGCAATAAAAAGTTGCAATGAAAATCATACTGAAATGACAGCTTCATCTTTTACAAAAGATCGCTATAATACCAAATCGCCTATTTCAAATTTCCTTTCTAAACTTTCCAAGTTAAGCATACATAATATTTTCAGAAAATCAAACCCCCATTCTAACAATGCAAAAATTGAAATACCTCCTGAGTTAGTGGATATAATTTTAAAATATATTACAAAAAATTATATTTCAATAGAATCTACAAAACAATTGCTTTTACTCATGCAAATAAATCATACCTTTTTCAATAGAGTAAAAATTATATTAAAAGACGCCGATGTAGCTTTTGCATTTGAAAAAGATAAAAATTTCATAAAGAGTGTTAAAAAACTATTAAAATATAACAGACTTATAAAATATAAAGGCCAGGCAGAGCAAAGTAAATGGTGCAAAAGCAATCTCAGCACCATTGCGGAAAACTATGCTTTACATCAGAATCAAATTGTATACGGATTCAAAAAAGCACTTCAAAATGTACAGCATATAAAATTAAATTTATCTCCAATAAAAAATTACACAAATCGCGAAGCGATATTTACATATTTATCACAAAGAAAAAATCTTAAATCATTAGATTTATATATTGGTTATGAAAATAGCATATTTGAAAAAAGATATGCGGAGATGCTGGCAAAAGTATTAAATAACAATCCAAAATTAGTTGATATTCCATACCTTGGATTTGGAAAAAATACACTGGATATTAAAAATATTGATATCTTAATGCAGGCATTATTACAAAAAAATATTGGCCTACTCAGCTTTAACAAAATTCCAATTAAAAAAGAAAATGCAGAAATTTTTGCAAAATACTTGAAAAATTTGAATATCAGCTATTTATCAGTAGAATCTGCCGGACTCGGCAATGAAGAGGTTCAATATTTAATAAAAAATCTTCCAAAAAATATAAAATCTCTATCATTAATAAATAACAATTTTGACAAAGATACGGCAAAATTTATTTTTGAGAATTTACAATATACAAAAATTGAATACGTATACTTATCAAATAATAATTTATCCGGCCTTCAACCTCATGATTTACAGCAAAATTTAGAAAATTCACGAATAAAAGAAATAAGTTTAATTTATTGCGATTTATATGATGAAAAAAATAATTTTATTGGAATAAAAAATAAATATGAAAATGAAGTGATTATTACATTCGAGAACAGACATCTTGAAAGGTAGATAGAATATTTTTCTATAAGCTTAGCTATAAAAATAAGTGCTTTGTATATCTATACGCTATACTTTTTTCATTTCTCATATTTTTTATACATTCTTATGTAAAGATATATTCCAGCACGCCGCTATGCATTAGCGCTGTGCTTAACTTTTTTACATAGCACCCATGCATTCGCCTCAGGTCATCAAGCGCTGATGCAATTTACTACCGAGGTGCATGCGGCCAAAGGGCAGTTTGTTCAGCGGCAGGTTACCGCGAAACCGCGCGCTCCGACTACAAAAACTTCTAATGGAGCGGCAGCACGCCCGGCATTGGCTAACGTTCCTGTTGAGCAAATCCTTAAAGGGTATTTTGTATTTAAGCGTCCAGCGCAATTTATTTGGGCTATTACACAGCCCTATGCACAGACTTTACAGGCCGACGGTCAGGATTTTTATATCTATGATCATGATTTGCAGCAGCTGACGCACCGTGCATTTGATGATGCGATCAGTAGAAGTAGCGCAGCGGTTTTATTTGGTCGTGGAGATTGGCAACGTACTTTTACGTTACGCGATGAAGGAATGCAGCAAGGTGTTGATTGGGTAGAGTTACGGCCGAAGCAGGAAGATTCTTCTTTTGTGCGCATTCGTATCGGCTTTCACAATGCGACGCTCAGCAGCATGGAATTACACGATACGTTTGGCAATGTGACGTATTTCACTTTTCATCATTGGGAAATCAACCCTATATTGCCTAAAAATCAGTTTACTTTTCATTTGCCAGCGGGAGCGGAGCAAGTTTTACAAGATGGCTTATATCAGAAAGCGGTGGAATTTACGGAAACAGGGGGGAGAGATTTACGTCAAGCAATAATGCATGACTCAGGCATTGTTCTGGATCTTCTTTCTGCAAGCATAAAGCCCAACCTCTGTTGGGCTTTATGCTTTTATATCTCAAGCCACCAAGCCCGAAACCGATAAAATAGACTGCCCAACCACCTAAAACCCCAAAAATACTGACTTTCTATTTCACTCGCCCAATTTTTTTGCATCGCCTCTCGCAAAACACGCACGATATCGTTATATCCTTTTTCTTTTGCTAGCTGCAGCAGCTGATGTTCTTGAGCATTATTTAATGGATTAAAGCTCTGAAATGCAAAATGTCTTTTGAAAAGGTCGAGTAAATCTTGTGCTCTGTAATCCTTAGTAAGGAAATCATGCCATAGGGCAGTATTTTCCCCATGTCGTTGTTTCTCATGCAATTTTTCTCCACGCCGCAATTCTAGAGCCACTTCCTTTTCTAATATAAGTTTGATTATCTCGAAAGGATAGTTTGCCTCTAATGCAATTTGTAAAGCGGTATTCCCATTTTGATCTCGATAATTGGGATACGCCGTGTATTTTGTTAGCAAGCGCTTTATGAACGCTATACGAGATTGCCCTTCCTTAGACTGGATATCAGTACTGGGCAAACTCAAGAGGACATGCAGCAACAACACTCCTTGTACATACTCCACGTTGGGATCTGCATCATTTCCGAGTAAATAGTAGAGTACGGCCAGTGAACAGTTTGCATCAAATGCAATTTGCAAAGGGGTCTTTTGTTGACTATCCTGTATATTTGGATTCGCACCTCCTACAAATAAACTCTTCATCAAATTGATGTGGAATTTTCTCTCAGGCGTATTCGCTTCTGGCTCCTCATGGAATTCAGAAAACGCATCGACAGATTGATTATCAACAACTCGGTCTTTGTAATGCGAGATTAATTCTGCATTGCTCATTCCTGCCAAGCGGTGTAGCAGTGTCTGCCCATTTTCATCCAATGCGTCTGGATCTGCCCCCTTTGCCAGCAAATTACTGATGCCCTCAGGAGTAAATCCTTTATTAAATGCATCATGTATATTCTTTACAGATTTATTCCTATTTCCATCAATCTGGGTACCCATTCCCGTATCGATTCCTGTCTTTAAGTGGCTTTGCCGCTTTCCATGAGAATCAAAGGGTGAGTGGGAAAGCGCTAGATTTGCTCTAACACCATTTTCAAATGCTTCTACAGAGATAGAACCCCTCTCTGCGTTGCTACATTTCGCTAAATCTACGCCACTCTCTGGAGATGGATTTAAATCTAAACTACTAGTTGTATAACGTATTGCAGGATCTCCATCCGATATCGAAAGGGGCATCATCTCTCCTAGAAAAAAAGTTTCATAAAACTCTATATAACCCTTGAGCATCCCATACTTTTTCGCATCGAAGTGAAGCGGAGTGCATCAAGACTGTCATACAGTGGCAGCGCTGCTGATATTCCTTATGGCAAGATTTCATCCTCTGCGTTTAAAGGCAGGGCATCCTGGTTGAGAAAAAATACATCTCGTATAGCTAGTGGAATTCCTTCCCTTTTTCTAGCGCTATTCCCTCTTTGTTTATCCATTTTTATGCAAAAATCTATTCAAGCACGCGCTGCGGCAGTGCTGCAATACGCTTTATTTAGCGCTGTATAACTAATGCTCTGCCGGGCTCTTTTACATAGTACGCATGCATTCGCCTCAGGTCGCCAAGCGCTGATGCAATTTACTACCCAAGTACACGCCGCTAAAGGACAATTTATTCAGCGGCGGGTTACCGCGAAATCGCGTGCTCCGACTACACAAGCTTCTCGGGAGCAACAGCGCGCCCGGCATTGGCTAGCGTTCCCGCTGAGCAAATCCTTAAAGGGTATTTTTGTATTTAAGCGTCCAGGGCAATTTATTTGGGCTATTACACAGCCCTATGCACAGACTTTACAGGCGGATGATCAAGATCCTACTTCGGCTCAATATGCAGTTGCGCTTTAGTATTAAGCAAAAATGGCATCAAAATTTCATTAGTAACCCAGGTTATGGGCTCATGCCCCACGCGCGGCCTTTGCGCACAGACTATGCAAAATATACAAGCGTCCATAATCCTGCTCACTGGCGACATGTATGGCAGCTACCTTTTGATCTAGCACTTTATTCGCTAAAACTTGAGGGCTGAGAGCGCAACTGCTCCGCTGATGAAAACCACTACGCGATATCTGTAATAGTCGACACCTGCGCAAAACAGGGTAGCGGAAACGATGCTCCCGTATCCAAGCGTACTTCACTGTAGTCACCGCACGAAGTACGCCACCACCTTCTTTAATATGGCACGATCCAATAATAAAGAGGAATACGCTTTTTTCAGCTCACGTAACTCTACTTCTAGCTCGTTAACAGGACATTTACTTTCAATGCATACTCTGCGCTATCTGATAGATGCAATACTTCTTCCTTAAATTCCGCTGTGTAGATTCTTTGCCTTCTTTTGAAGGGATAACTCGCTCATTATCGAGCTCTCCGTACTAGTCTGTTTTTTTTACATCAGACTGTACGTCAAAACAAGGCAAGGTCATATATAACTTAGATTCAATCAAACCCATTAAGCCACCTAGCATTTATTGTATATTAATGCACCCATGAAACATCCTATTTCATAACAATCTATTTATATCTGATGGAATTTTCATATTTTTCTTATATTTTCTATTTTTTCATCTTAAAATACAGCCTGCATAATTTGATAGGCAGAAGATAAAACTATTGCGCTGTAAAAGACATATTATCGACAGCCAATAGGAGGCTTGAATTCTTATAATTTTTGCTTCTTAGTATCTAGCATTGAAATTATTTTCAAATAGATTTCCTTTTTCTTTAAAATCATGCTTTTTTCAAGCATAAGATAAGAAAGTTAATTACCATGAATTTTATTCCAGCAGGGCAGTTCCGTTCAACTTGGATAGCACCAAAAATAGCGCACTCCGCTACTTTATCCGATGTTTTTCGTTCTGATGACACCCCTGAATTAAAAATGAGGCAATGTATAGAAATACTTTCTGACTTTACCCATTCATATAGCTCACAACCGAAATATTTTGAAATATGTGCTAAATTAAATAGAGTATTTTTGGTTTAAGTTTTAGCAAGGAAATTACTCTGATAAATATAAGAAAATATTTGATATATTATTAAAAAAAACAAATATAAAATCTTTAAAATTACTGGCGCGCAACTCATTTTCTGAAGAGAAAGATCAATTTTTAGAAAATCTCGAATTAATTATAAATAAAAATCTTAAAACAATTGCTTACTTAGATTTATCGAAAAATAATATTAATTCAAATTATATTATAAAAATATGTGAATCGCTTAAAAATAAAGAAGTTTTAGCACTTGAACTAGACAAAAATTCAATTGGAGAAACAGGCGTAAAAATTTTATCTCAGCATTTCAAAAGTACGAATACAGAATATTTATTCTTGAATGATGCAAATATTGATGATAAAGATATAGGATATTTAGCTAAAGCGCTTTAAAACTCACTGAGAGTTTTAAAATTACAGAGCAATAAAATTAGCACTAGTGGAGCAGAAATATTAATTAAAGCTATAAAAGAATCGGCACGAGATATGGAGATTCAAGAAATAGATTTAGCATATAATCCAGAAATATTACCAAGTAAATTAGATTATTCTGGTATAAAAAATAGAAACGGCTAAGATATTGAATTTTCTTTTTCTAGCGTTCTAAAATAATAGAGGATAAAGCATGCGAGAGATTATCTAAAAGTAAACTCTGCATAAACCTCGAGCATCACCCTACTTTTTTGCCCCAAAGTTATGCAGAATTCCTTAAGATAGCCATACAATAACAGCATTGCGGATATTCTCTCTTTCTTATTTATTTCTATGCAAAAACTTTTTAGAACACACTTTACCGCAGTACTGCAATGCGCTTTGTTGAGTGGCGCGCAGCTAGCGCTCTGTTGGATTTTTTTACATAGCACCCATGCATTCGCCTCAGGTCATCAAGCGCTGATGCGATTTACTACCGAGGTGCATGCGGCCAAAGGGCAGTTTGTTCAGCGGCAGGTTACCGCGAAACCGCGCGCTCCGACTACAAAAACTTCTGATGGAGCGGCAGCGCGCCCTGCATTGGCTAGCGTTCCTGCTGAGCAAATCCTTAAAGGGTATTTTGTATTTAAGCGTCCAGGGCAATTTATTTGGGCTATTACACAGCCCTATGCACAGACTTTACAGGCCGACGGTCAAGATTTTTATATCTATGATCATGATTTGCAGCAGGTGACGCACCGTGCATTTGATGATGCGATCAGTGGAAGTAGCGCAGCGGTTTTATTTGGTCGCGGAGATTGGCAACGTACTTTTACGTTACGCGATGAAGGAATGCAGCAAGGTGTTGACTGGGTGGAGTTACGGCCGAAACAGGAAGATTCCTCTTTTGTGCGCATTCGTATTGGCTTTCACAATGCGGTGCTCAGCAGCATGGAATTACACGATACATTTGGCAATGTGACGTACTTCACTTTTCATCATTGGGAAATCAACCCCACATTGCCCAGAAATCAGTTTACTTTTCATTTGCCAGCGGGAGCGGACTTAGTAGAAGGATAAAGGACAAGCACTTGCTCGATGAAGGCATCGAGCAAAGCAGGGATCCATGCAATGTCTTACCCTTGCACGTGCTGAGCAATATAATCCTTAACCGCCTGCACCTCTACGGGCATACGTTCAACATACTGGGGAAGAGTTTCTATATGCTCAAATGCAGCGGGGCGGGGGGCACTAAAGCCTAGCGCTTCTTGAATCACTTCGTTAAATTTGATGGGTTGGGCGGTTTCCAGCACGATCATGGGAATACCGGGTTCTACATAATTACGCGCGGCTATCAGCCCATCCGCAGTATGCGGATCAATAATACGGTGGTAACGTGCATAGACATCTCGTATCGTTGCTATCCGCTGGGCATGCTGACTGCCATTGGATACCAGCCCCCAAGATGATAATGCGGCAAAATCGATGTTGCTGCTGAGATCAAATCCCCCTTCCGTAGAGACCTTTTCAAACAGCGCACGCAGACGCGGCGCATCTCGACCGACTACATCAAAAATAAAGCGCTCGATATTTGAGGCCTTCGAAATATCCATACTCGGACTACTCGTCGACTGCGTTTGTTTGCGTACACGATATTTTCCGGTTTTAAAGAATTCATCGAGTACATCATTTTCATTGGTGGCTACGATCAGTTTTTGGATCGGCAGCCCCATGCTTTTGGCAATATGCCCTGCGCAAACGTTGCCAAAATTTCCTGACGGCACCGAGAAAGAAACCTTAGGCCATGTACTCAGCGGCGCATCGCTCAGTGCCGCGCAAGCGGGGGCAGAAATCGCGGAAAAATAGCCTTTGAAGTAATACACGACCTGAGCTAAAACGCGTACCCAGTTAATCGAGTTTACCGTGCCAATGGCATAACGGGCTTTAAAAGCATGATCGCTAGAAACGGCTTTGACAATATCTTGCGCATCATCAAATACCCCTTCTAATGCGATATTAAAAATATTCTTTTCTTGTAGGCTGTACATCTGTGCAGCCTGGAAAGCACTCATCTTTTGATGAGGGGAGAGCATAAAAACCCGCACGCCCTGTTTTCCCCGCATTGCGTATTCCGCCGCACTTCCTGTATCGCCAGAAGTGGCGCCCAAAATATTGAGCTTAGACCCTGTTTTTTCCAGTACATATTCAAAGACCTCGCCCAGAAACTGCATAGCTAAATCTTTAAAAGCTAGTGTAGGGCCATTGGAGAGTTCTAGTAAGGATATCGCACTCCCCTGCTCGACTCCCAATAAGGTCAATGGCGTGATATGGGCAGCCATTTGCGGGTCGCGTGCATGGGGATAACGAGAAGCCGTATAAGTGCGCTGCGCTAACGCGGCTATATCTTGCACAGGAATATCATCACAAAATTTTGCAAAGATGCGATACGCCAACTCCGCATAGGACAGCGAGGCCCATTGTGATAATTCCTCAGAGGTGACTTGAGGATAGGCTTCTGGCAAATACAAGCCCCCATCTTGGGCCAAACCGGCCAGCACACTCTGTGAAAATGTCAACGGCACCTGCTCATGAACAGGCGTACGAGTAGAGAAATAGCGCATGATGCGAAATAAGCGATAGAGATTCGAAGTGAAAGAAGGGAATGGAGTTTCTATAAAGTTTCTAAACGCAACCGGATAACAGGAGCAATCACGCTGGGCAAGCCTTGCATTTGCTCAACCGCCGCATTGAGATCTTCTTCTATAGTGCTATGCGTCAAAACGATCAGATCGGTTTCTTTCGCTAACTCATTGAGCGTTTGCGCTTCTTTTTGTAAAAGCGCATCGATAGAAATTCCGTGTTCAGCAAGAATGGAGGTAATTTCTGCGAGCACCCCTGCATGATCCATCACCCGTAAACGCAAGTAATAACGCGTCACGACCTCATCGAGGGAGAGAATGGGCAAGTCCGATACGCTTTCTGGCTGAAAGGCTAAATGGGGTACGCGGTGCTCAGGGTCGGCCGTATGCAAGCGTGCAACATCGACCACATCAGCCACCACAGAAGAAGCCGTAGGCTCACCACCGGCTCCTTTCCCATAGTATAAAGTTTGCCCTACGGCATCGGCTTGCACTAAAACCGCATTCATCGCACCATCGACATTCGCCAGTAGATGGCGTGCCGGAATCAATGTGGGGTGGACGCGCAACTCAATACCTTCGGCGGTACGTCGGGTAATCCCTAATAATTTGACGCAATAACCCAGCTCTTCAGCGTAACGGATATCGCGCGCAGTCAGGCCAGATATGCCTTCAATATGTGCACGATCAAATTGCACCGGCACACCAAAAGCAATAGCGCTCATCAACGTTATTTTGTGCGCTGCATCGATACCTTCCACATCAAAGGTAGGGTCAGCCTCTGCATATCCCAGCCGCTGTGCTTGAGCAAGCGCCGTTGCAAAATCTACCCCCTGATCGCGCATCTGCGACAAAATAAAATTGGTCGTCCCATTAATGATCCCTGCAATCCATTCGATATGGTTTCCAGCTAACCCTTCGCGCAACACTTTAATAATCGGGATGCCCCCAGCCACTGCGGCTTCAAATGCCACCATGCGCCCTGTTTCACGCGCTTTTGTAAAAATGGCGTCACCGTGTAGGGCTAAAAGCGCTTTATTCGCGGTAACAACATGCTTTCCTTGATCTAGCGCATGTAAAACATATTCTCGCGCAGGGTCGATTCCCCCAATGGCCTCAATGATAATGTCTATATCGGGGTCATTAATAATCGTGTAAGGATCTGCCGTAATCCGCACAGTCTGTGCATTATCAGCGTCAGGGGTCGTATTGGAATGCAATAGCGCCTGCGCGCGATCCACATTGCGCACCGCCACGCCGGTGATTTCAATATATCTACCTACTCGACGCTGAATTTCTTTTCGATTACGTCGTAACACTTCAAATACGGCATGCCCTACTGTGCCCAAGCCTAGTAAACCGATTTTTATCGAATCCATGGGGAAAGTTTTCTGAAAGGGAAAAGGGAAGAATAATATTCAAAATTTCGTAGCACTGCTTATCCCTATCGGATAAACAGCGCTGCAAATAAGCATAGCCACCATGTTCTTGCAATGCATTGGCATCGTGTTGCTATCGTATTGGCAACGTATTCGCAATATTTCAGCCAGCACTTTTTACACTATGGTCGGACTTTTTTTGCACTACTTGGTTACGTACATAGAGCGGTAATGCTTTGTCAGCCGTTACATGCTGGCCTAAACGCCAGGATGTCCAGGCTAAGCTAGCGATATGCACGGCATGCGCATGGGCTTGTGCATTGATTTGTATATCCACTTTATCGGCTTGCGCATAGGCCTGCAGTCGCGTTCCAAATTCTTCTATAGCACGCCCTACTAGTGCAAAGGGGGTCGATGGTATAGGTACTTCTTCTGGTTTGCATAAGGCAGGTGGAGATATCACCTTCCAACCCTCTTCCTCTTGCTGCCATTCAAAGCATGCCCAATACACTTCGTCCATACGTGCATCGATCGTTGCTAATACACGCTGTATTGCAGGATCTTTTGCACGCGCTGCCTGTGCACAAGCCATTAGAGTACATACTGGAATCACCGGGATATTCAATCCAAATGCCAAACCCTGCGCTACCGAAGTCGCTGTACGCAACCCTGTAAACGCACCAGGCCCTCTACCTACGGCGATTGCAATACACGCTGATAGCGGCAATCCTGCTTCGTCTAAAACTTCCTGCACCGCAGGTAAAATGCGCGCACCAGACTGCGGCCCCACTACCTCATGTCGAAAAAAAATGGATGCAGTAGAAAAAAAAGAAGATTCCTCTGCACTATTTTTGAGCGCCTGCTCGACATCTTGAGGATTGCCAGGCAGCACCGCTAACGCAACCGAGCAATATTCACTCGACGTATCTAATGCCAATAATGCACAGGAAGGGGACGCCATCATAAAGGGAACTAAAGAAAGCGAGAGATAAAATAGGCAAGCCCCCTACGCTTCCAGAAAAGGAATAGACGCAGAAGTGCCGAAATAGGAAAACCGAAGTGTACCTAGGACGCACACAGAATTGTCACAAACTCGCTTTTTAACATGCTTTTTACCATATAAGCACCTCCTCCCCCTCCCGCTCAAATACCCTTACTCTTCTTCGAATTCCCCGAATTCCCCGTTTAACAACCTATTTTTGAAATAAACCAAGCGCCCTAGTCAAAATGACGCTACAATCGCCCCTTCGATTTTAGCCATATGCTCTTTGAGTTTGGCGCAATCGATATGACGTGACTTTAGTCCAACTTAGTGCTGCTCCTCCTCCCGAAGTTCCCTCCAATGAGCCTTGTGCTCATCCAAGGCCTTGCTTCTTTTGGCACAGCTCTTCTCTGCGCTCACTTTTCATTCCTTGACTCTATGGTAGTCAAAGGGATGCTTTTTGCTCTGTCCTATACTTTGTTCGCAGGGCGCAGGCGATCCCCTTTCCCGACTATGCATGACACACGCTTGTGTGTGGCATTGTTGTGCGATATTCGATGACCGGGGGCTGAAGATGGACGCTCGCGCGTTTTTCTATTTGATTTTTCCCCGGGATTTAATGCATGAATGCTTTTTCTTCACAAGCGGAAGTAGATCCGCGTAATAACGAATTTACTAAAGAATTGACTAAAGAATCTACTTTAGCTCCTTCTACCGACGCACCCACAGCAGACCTGGTCGTTAAGCCTACTGGTCCTACTTTTGCTGAGTTAGGTTTGTGCGATACGATTATTCGCACCCTCACTGCATCAGGGTATACACATCCTACACCTGTACAACAGCGCGCTATTCCCGCCGCATTAGCTGGACGCGATCTGGTCGTATCCAGCCCCACAGGCTCAGGGAAAACAGCCGCCTTCATGTTGCCAGCTATTGAAAGGCTAGCGCAGATTCAAGCCAACGCTAAGCCTACTGTCCAACGTGAAGGACAAAACCGCCCTGCACGCGGAGGAAGTCGACGTGGTGGCGCTCCTGCTCAGCCTGCGCGCCCCACCCTATTGGTCTTAACGCCCACACGTGAGCTGGCCATGCAGGTGACTACTGCAGCCAAAACCTACGGTACCTATCTGAAACGCCTCAAAACCGTCAGCGTTTTGGGAGGAGTACCCTATCGTAGCCAATTAGAAATGCTCTCAGAGCAGCCCGATATCGTCGTGGCCACTCCGGGACGCCTTATCGACCACCTAGAACGTAGGCGCATTGATTTTTCTGAGCTAACTATGCTGGTCTTGGACGAAGCCGATCGCATGCTCGACATGGGCTTTATTGAAGATATCGAGACCATCGTCGCAGCGACTCCTAGCACTCGCCAAACCTTACTCTTTTCTGCAACAATCGATAATCGAATCAACCAGCTAACGCAGAGTTTGCTAAAAGATCCTGAGCGTATTGAAATCAAACGCCCCATCGAACAGCGCACTAATATTACGCAGTCTATTCACTGGGTCGACGACAGAACGCATAAAGATCGCCTCTTGGTGCATCTCCTCGCAGATACTACACTCAACCAAGCAGTGATTTTTACTGCTACTAAAAATAGCGCTAGCGAACTGTCTGACCGTCTTTGCGATGCAGGCTTTGTCTCTGCACCTTTACATGGTGATTTACCGCAAAGCGCTCGTACTCGCACGCTCAAAGCATTACGCGATCAACGTGTACGCGTTCTAGTAGCAACAGATGTCGCTGCGCGTGGTATCGATGTTCCTAATATCACGCATGTATTTAATTACGATCTGCCCAAATTTGCCGAAGATTATGTGCACCGCATCGGCCGTACTGGCCGAGCAGGCCGCACAGGTGTTGCCATTAGCTTGGTCAATCACGCTGAAATTAAAATGCTACGCCGCATCGAGCAATTCACACGCCACCCTTTACCCGCTACCGTGATTGCAGGTTTTGAACCTCAACGTAAACCGGCAGGTGGTGGCTCTTTTGCCAGAGGTAATGGCAATGGTCGCGGCCGTCCTGGCGGTGGTCATGCTGGACATGGCGGCGGTGGTCAAGGTGGAAGATATCGCAGTGAAGGGGCACGCACACGCCCAGAAGGAAGTGGCGGTGGTTATCGCGGTGGCGAGCAGCGCAGTTATGGCGGCGGCCATGGTGGCGGCGCCGGAGGTCATAGTGGTGGCGCCGGAGGTTATGGCGGTGGTGCTGGAGGCCATGGCGGTGGTGCTGGAGGTCATGGCGGCGGCGCTGGAGGTGGCGGAGGCAGTTATGGCCGCACTAGCAGTAGCGGCTATAGCACCCGTAACAACGATGGACAGCGCCGTTATGGCCCCGCTGGTGGCAGCTCCACGGGCGGTAACAACAACGGCGGCGGATACCATGGTGGCGGTCGGAGCACTAGAGAGGGCGCCTCATCAAATAGAGGACACTTTGGGGCATCCGGAGGCGGCCACAGAGGGGGTTATGCAGGTTCTTCCTCGCGCGACTAAGACTGTATAGTGCGCTAAGAACCTTGTTCTTAGCAAAGATAAAAAAAGGGTGGGCAACTTTGGTTGCCCACCCTTTTTTTATCTTTTTAAAACTCATACCCTATCTGGGCCCGTGCACCTACATCTGCAGTAGAGGTCCTCGACACAGCGACATTAAACTGCACCGCACCGCCTAAAGAACGATGAGTAAGGCCTAGTCCCACTGCGGATTCGCCTTTAAAACGCGCAGTTCCCACAGCGATCGTCGTTTTGCCTGGCTGGGAAGGAGGCAAATTGGGCAAGGCCATTGCAGCAGCAATGCCGGCATAAGTAATACTGCGTTCGCGCTCTAGGTGTTCATTAAACCTTAAGGTTTGCTGATCTAGCATCGGCTTTTGCTCTGCAGTACTAAGCACCTTGGATGACGAGGGTAAGGCCCCTCCTCTCAATCGCATAGGGCGCACGGAAAGGGGGTGTGGCGCCTTTATTACCACTTGAGCCGGTTTGGATGGAGCGATATTGGCTGCATTTGCAGAAGGCGATTTCGATGCGGGTTTACCAGAATCTGTACCCGCGCTTGCCAAGTGCACAGGTTGCGGAACTGTTTGATTTGCAGTAGGCGCAGCGGGTGATCCACCACCGCTGACTGCCCCTGATTCCTCAATCACGGGCATCTGTAAATCCATTCCGCCAGTATGTTGGGACACTGCCTCAGCTTCTGATGCGATAGCGGAATGGGAGCTACTGGCCCGCGATACCGCAGTGTCATTTTGCGGAGATGACTCAGCTTGCTGAGACAAAATCGCAGGAAATTGTATATGCAATAAGGCATCCGAACTATCAGAAGCCACCGATCGACCACTGCTGGAGGAGGCTCTGCTAGGTATATCCGTATTCATACTATAGATGCTCGCAGAATCGCTTAGCATATAACTCTCTAAGGATTGCAGCTCTGGACCGGATGACCCTGTATAGGAGGAGGTAGAGGCCCCCATCGACTCCCAATCGCTAGCGGATCCCTCATCAGAAGCAGAGGCACTCAACCAGTCCTCATCTCCACGCTGCCATGCAGCGATATCCGTCGGCGAGACTCTCAAAGCACCGCGCTGACCCCGACGCGTTTCTTCCTCCTCAAAACGCGCACGCCCCGAATGGGTGCCGCCCTCACTGGACGCTTCGACTGAGCTAGCAACTAGACCGGCTCCTGCCATCATACATCCAATGATCAACTGCGCTGCTTGGCGCGGAAGCGCCTTAACCAATGAAAAAGAAGGCGATAAACCATAACGCTCACGCCACATAGCGACCCGATGGGTATTGTGCAACTGACGGGCTGTACTGAAAGGATGAAAAAACATGGCTCTCCTACAGAAAGAAATGAGGGAAAGGAATGAAATACGCACTACCTGATGCGCAATATAAGTACTTATAGCAGACTTTTCTAAGCAAAAAACTTATAAAAACGCGAAGTTATAAAAAATAAGTGCGAAATCCATCGGGCATTTACCCTATTTTTTTATTTATCCTCAATAGTGCCTTACATTACTCAGAATTGGAGCACTGCACACTTCCGTCCCAAGCGAAAGCATGCTGAACCTACTTTGTTTGAGACATGCTACCGCTTTCCTAAACTAGCTTGAATTGGCAGGCAGGGTTATGGATTTTTCGCCGATATGCGATATGCGATAGAGATAAAAGAAGACGCGAGCTAGCTGCTAAATAGTTCTGTTTGATGTATTTTTTTTCGCAAACTTTTTTATTCTTTTTGAAAAGAAAATAAAATTAAAAACATTCACCAATATTAATATAATAATTATAGAGGGTTATTATGAAAGCATCAAATAATGCACAAACACATAGAGAAACAAATATTACATCAGGATCGTATAATAGTACACCCACCTCAAAAAATAAAAACATTATTAGAAATACATCTGAATTACATAAAAATTTAAATGAATCTGGAAAAACCATAAAAAAATGGAAATCTCAAAATAATTTCAATAAAAATATTTATTTATCACATCAACAACATGAAGAATATACATACCCATTTTTATCAAATGAATTGGTAGAGCTCGTCGAAAGTGAATTAAATAGCCTACAACGCAAAGAAGAACAGGAAAAGAAAAAAGAAGATAAATATCTAAAACTTATAACAAATTTAAAAGCTGGAGAAATTACCGAAGAACAAAAGTCAGCTTTAAATTTCTGCAAGCGCATCAAACCTAAACGCACCAATACTAAGCAAAAAGATATTATCAAAAAAGCCAGAAGTGCACTTTATGAGCAAGAAACAACTATTAATAGAAAAGAATTCGAAGAAGGAAAAAGAGTCACTCCACCAAAAGCAAGAGAAACGTTCTTAGAAAATTTAAAAATACTTCAGACTTTAGAAGAAGGAGCGAAAGCCACGAAGGCACAGACAACAGCACTGAGTGCGTGCAATAAATATCTATATTTTCATTTCTATGAGCGCACACCCGACGAACCACAAATTATTCGTACAGCGACGAATATTATAAATCACTTCAAATCAAAACAGAAAAATCAACTATGAGCGCAGAGATATTACATCCCCACGCCCATTTCCAATCGAAACTCGCCACATGAATAGGCATTTAGCCGTTGCTAAATAAACGACGCGTGGCGGGTGCCCCTGCGGGTAAACCGGCGGCATCTAACAGGGCATAGAGTTCCATGAGCTTCTTGTCAATCTCATCTAGCGTCGCCTCTGAAAGAGGTTGGCGTTGATCATCGACGATACGTCCTCCAATACGTTTGGCAAGCGCGCGCGCGTACTCTCGCATCCTGTGAAAAGGCCCTTGCGCTTCATCTGCGGCGGGTACATCCAGTAGCAAGGTAATCATTGCGCTGCCACCATAGGTCAGATCATCGCGCAGAAAATTAATGCGTCCACAGTACAACATAAAAATGGGGTCATGGTGGGCACCGAACTTCACAAAATGAGATCCATCTCTGGAGAGCACCAAGTCATCTTGCAAAGCCGTTTGTTGGACATACTGTGCAGACCATGGCGCACCATCCGATATCAGGCTGATACTCAGCTGCATATCACACTGTGATGCAAAAGCATCGAGTTGCCGAGCACGCTCTACGGTCTGCTGCATACTGGGCAGCGTTACCGTGGTATAGAGTGTTTTTGCCAAAAGGCGCACTCCAGAGGCAAATTCGGAGAATTCAATCTCATTCAACGCGCCTGAGCGATTTGCCAATTGCACTGCCATACGGATATATTGGTAGTGATGCCCTAATTGCGGGCTACTCCACACCGCACCCTCATCGTCTTGTTCAATACGCTCTGCCGGTTCTCTTTCCGAAGCACCCCTTGGTATAGAAAGCGCTTTAGCCTCCAGTAAAACGGGTTTATTGCCCACACGACGTAAACGCTGCGCTAACGGTATCAACTTTTGTGCAGAAAGCGGATTCGGCAGCGCAAACTCAACCACCGCATCGATCCTCTCATCAATATGCAGGCTAGGCGTATTTTTCAAGGGTCGGCTGTTTAAGATATCGACGGCTTCCTCTAGCTCATTGTGTGTAGCGAACCGATCCATTGCTTCTTGTATCGTATCTATCTCGCTTTCCATGCCCATGTCATTACGGTTTGCCGCTCCAGGCATGGTATGGGCATCTTCCTGCCCATTAGCATGTGCCATAGTCGACCGCATAGGGATTTCAGAAGTTGAGGATATCGATTCCTCCTCCAAGCCAGCCTCACGGTCTGCGGAATGCCCTTGATGAGAAGCACCCATAAAATGGGGAGTAAAATGCGCTGCATCTGGCTTTTCACTGTGCGTTTTATGCTTGCCCTTTCCATTTGCCCACGGCCACCACCATCGTTTTTTAGGCGATGCTTTAGTCGATGTATTAGAGGGATTCAAGGCATCATCCCGCTTTGCCTCTTGTATGGCCGACATCTCCTCTTCTTCTCCTAAAGAGGGTGCAGCCCTTAAAAATGGCTCGACACTCTCCTCCCAAGGATGCGCTTCCTCTCTGTCTGGCCATGCAGATTCTTGGGCTTTCGGCATTTCAGAGGGGCATTTGCGTCCCTTTTTGTTCTTTGATGCGCTCTTGTCTACGCTAGCTTCCCGTTTAGACGGGGAAGAACGCGGCAGCATCCTACGCACCTTAAAACGCTGCCAAGTGTTATAGACAAGCACCCCCAGCAGGATCGCTAAGCCCAAACTCACTAAACCGAGCTGTAACTCGCTCATGCTGTCTCCTTATTCATTTCTATGCAATGGACTGCTTATAGGTAAAACGCAACGATATACTATGACCAGCCAGTATATGGAGTATATGAGCCAATTTATACGCACATTGCTAAAAGAAACTACTTGCAAGAATGCTCAGAATAACCCCTTTCTTTCCTAGGCCATTGACCGTGAATCCAACTCTCTCGCACCTTCAACCTTATCCCTTTGAAAAACTCCGAGCACTGCTTGATGGAGTGAGTGCAGGAGACTTTCCCGCTATTCGCCTCAGTGTAGGAGAACCCGAACATCCCACCCCCTCTTTTATCCATGAAGCGCTTATAGCAGCACGCAAGGGCTTAGCACACTATCCCACCAGCCTAGGCAGCCCAGCACTACGACAAGCCATCGCAGATTGGCTACAGACCCGTTACCCTGCTGTGCCGGCGCTCAATCCCGATACCGAAATCCTTCCTGTAGCAGGCACCCGGGAAGCGCTATTTTCTCTAGCGCAAGCGGTAGTCGACCGGAACAAATCCGGGACTTTAGTGCTCTGCCCTAACCCGGGATACCAAATTTATGAGGGAGCCGCTTTGCTGGCAGGCGCTACGCCTTATTATGTGAATAGTACGCAAATGCGCCCTACTTTGACTTCTGGCCTTTCCGCTACTGAAGGTGCTCTTGACGAGAATCTTCCCTCAGAAGTTTTTTATAGCGATTACGCTGCAATTCCAGACGATATTTGGGCCAAAACACAACTAGTCTATGTTTGTACTCCGAATAACCCAACGGGCGCTATGCTTTCATTGGAAGATTGGCGTCTACTTTTTGCGCAGTCCGATCGATATGGCTTTGTCATCGCCAGCGATGAGTGCTATAGCGAGATTTATATGGATGAAGCGCATCCTCCACTGGGAGCTTTAGAGGCAGCACATCAACTGGGCCGTGGACGGGAACGCCTAGTGATATTCTCCAGCCTTTCAAAGCGCTCCAATGTCCCTGGATTGCGCTCTGGCTTTGTTGCCGGAGATGCCGCCATCCTACGCCCTTTTTTACAGTATCGTACCTATCACGGCACCGCTCTAAGCCCTGTTGTACAAGCGGTAAGCACCGCTGCATGGAAAGATGAAGCTCATGTACGCGAGAATCGCGCACGCTATCGAGAAAAATTTGAGGCGGTTGCCCCGCTGCTTGCGCAGGTACTCGATGTCAAAGCGCCTTTGGCCAGTTTTTATTTATGGGCACGCATTCCTGAGCCGATTTGCACAGCGCTTTATGAAAAAGCAGAGACAAAATCTCACTCCTCGGATGCACTTTTTGCGCGGCATCTATTCGCTGACTATAATGTCACGCTATTACCTGGCTCCTACTTATCCCGCGAAGTGCAAGGACATAATCCTGGTGAAGGGTATCTGCGTATTGCTTTAGTCCCTTCTTTAGCCGATTGCATAGAAAGTGCGCAACGCATCGTAGCGTTTTGTCAAAAGATGCGATAACACATTACCGCGTACCGGTATGCTTCGCGCTCAAAAAAACAGATTTGCTTTTCACCTCTTCGCTTCTCCTTTTTATTGATCTTCTATGTCTATTGCCTCTGCTTCTTCTTTGCAAACGTGTATTGAAACTGCCTGGGATCACCGGGACGCACTCTCCACAACAGACCCTATATTGACCTATTCCTTGAAGGAAATTCGCGAAGCCGTTTCCGAGGTCATCGACGGTCTGGATAAAGGTCATTTACGCGTCGCAGAAAAAAATGGCACTGGCACTGCGGCACAGTGGGTCACCCATGCTTGGATCAAAAAGGCGGTTTTATTATCCTTTCGCTTACAAGACAATATTTGCCAATCTGCAGGCGGTTATACCCAATTTTACGACAAAGTTCCTAGTAAATTTGCTCACTATAGCGAAGCCGATTTTGCACAAGGGGGATTTCGCGTCGTGCCTCCCGCTATAGCCCGCAAAGGGGCTTTTATTGGCAAAAATGTCGTATTGATGCCCTCTTACGTCAATATCGGTGCTTATATCGACACAGGTACGATGGTAGATACTTGGGCGACTGTAGGCTCTTGCGCACAAATCGGCAAAAACGTGCATTTATCAGGAGGAGTCGGCATTGGAGGGGTACTCGAGCCATTGCAAGCAAACCCCGTCATCATCGAAGACAATTGCTTTATCGGCGCGCGTTCAGAAATTGTAGAAGGCGTCATCGTTGAGGAAAATTCGGTCATTTCTATGGGGGTATTCATCGGCCAAAGCACCAAAATTTATGACCGACAAACGGGTGAAGTGCACTATGGCCGCGTGCCGGCGGGATCGGTCGTAGTTCCTGGCAGTTTGCCTGGACAGGGTAACGCTTACCAACTCTATGCAGCGATCATCGTAAAAAAAGTCGACGCACAAACCCGCGCTAAAACGGCTTTGAATGAATTACTTCGAGATTAAGAAGCGCTTTACACTGTTTTTTGGCAGCACGACGCTGACGAAAAAAATCACTGAGCATATGCGCACACTCTGCTTCTAGTACCCCTGCACGAACTTGCGTCTGATGATTCAACTGCTGCAAGGCAAAAACATCGAGCACACTGCCGCAACTGCCCGTTTTAGGATCTTTAGCACCAAAAATAAGATGGGCAATACGCGCGTGGAGTATCGCCCCTGCACACATCACACAAGGTTCCAGGGTGACATAGAGCGTGCAGTCTGGAAGGCGATAATTGCCAAGCTGCTGCCCCGCTGCACGCAATGCATTCATCTCCGCATGCGCACTCGGATCACAGGCCTGAATCGGGCAGTTGCTGCCCGTGGCAATCACGGTATTTTCACATACGAGCACTGCACCAACAGGAACCTCTCCCATTTGCTGAGCCTGCTCGGCAGCTTGCAAGGCAAGCCGCATAAAATGCGCGTGGCGCTCAAAAGTCGACTCGTCCATAAGCCATTCAATGATTCAGATATTTACTTATTCTTGAGCCGCGATGATAACGCCCTATTCCTGGGCTGATTCCCCATTCTGATCAGAATGGCCTCCATCGATTGCATCAATACTAGGCAGGCAGCATCTATTGAACATGCGTGCTGCTAGACGAATCTGGCGCGATCGTGCGCCGTAAAAATAATCAGCTAATATATCACGCCTGAAAATCCCCCACCCCCCATCCCTCTCCTACGCACACTCGAAAATAGTAATGATACCCACCGACGTCGCCCTATCTAGATAAGGGGCGCAGGACTCGAACCCACCTCATGCCTATAAAATACAAGAGTTTGCGGGAATAGGTTGGCGAAAAGCGGTCATTCAAAATACGCATTGCAATTCTATATTTTTATTTTTAAGTAGCAGAACTACCTATTGAACTTTCTTTCTTTTTAGTAAAATCGCTTTACTAATTCTTCTATTCTCACACAAAAATTTTCTGTAAGCGACTGATCAAATTGGGTACGCTAGAAAAGTCTGATTTTTTTGAAAAAAGGGAAATTTAATGAACATCCAGCCAAGCTCACGGCAGACCCCTATAAATCCAACCTCTCTTAATTTATCTGCCACCTCACCATCTAGCAGTCCTGCTCCTGCTCAAACTGTTTCTTCTCTTTCTGAAGCAGGACAATCCATTAATAGGCAGCAAGGTCCTCTGGCTGCACTGGCCTCTATGTCTAGCTCTAATGTCACTCAACTTTCAGGATTAAATTTAAAAGAAGAAGGACAGCAAAAAAAGGCAACTTTCGATATTACTTTAAATTCTCCAGCGACGCTTAAAAAACATACTAGTTATGACAAGATTGTTGCTTACCGTTATATACCTTCTGAATATGAGCACCTCCGAGAAACTGAAGCATTCCGCTCTTTACCTTCTAGTATAAAAGATAGTCAAAATATACTCTGTACTGAATATTTTCAGTTTCATGAAAAAGATGGGAAAATTCGTAGATTTCCACCTTCTCCGAATTTTAATGCTACTAAGTTTATCTCTGATTTAAAAAAGGAAATTATTTATGATTCAAAAGCAGAGCATATAAAAAAAGAAATAGCTGGTTACCAAATTGATAAAGAAAAAAAAGAGGGGGCTTTTTATGTTAATGGAAAGCCACAATCACCTGATTTTACAAATTTTGTATACTTTGTTTATTCGCTTAATGATGGACGTTATTTAGTTCCACAAGCGGAAGTACGAGGATGCACCTATGCTTGTGAAGAAATGCTATTGTTAGATCATGGCTGCCTTACCATTGAAGATCTAAAAAATAAAAAGGAAATACTTGATCACAGAGGCTCTTTCCGCAATATGGTTGACGTAGTTGCATCTATTAAAAGACGCATTACTAATCATAAAAAACGTTTAAAATACTATAAGGTAAAAATAAAAACTTTTGAAAAGCTTCATGCTTCTGAATCCGGAAAGGATTCCCCAATCGAAAGCCTTCGTAAATTGATTGAAAAACACGGGCCATGTATATTTATTTTTTGTGGTCATGCAATAATGCTTGACAAAATAGAAATAAATAAAGCATCAGGTGAACGATTATTTACTACTCGCGATCCTTTCCACGGAACATGTAATCAAATCATAGAGAGTATAGATTTTTGGTATCCCAATCCTGCGCTTGGACAAGGCGGAGCTTTTGAAATAGAGGCTTATTTTTTGCTCCCACCCAAGCACAGCTAAAAAAGATAACTCTGTGACTCCATCTTAAAATTTTGACTCACATCATTAAATAGAAAATTCGGCACAATTTTTCAATAAATAAGAGAAATTGTGCCGCTAAGCAATTCAAATTCAAGGCATACAGAAAATTAAATAGCGCTGGCCTCTCCACGCTCAGTAAGCGGAAGTCCAGCGGATTTTCGGTCGACTCAGTGACGGCTCTGGCAGATTTGCCTGTAAAGGCTGCGTTGCATAAGCATGATCGCTTTAATTTTGAGTTTTAAGTCCGCTCTTTTTTATTTGAAATACAGCTTACTCTGGCTAAGCAGATTGAAAATCTGCAAACTCTTTCATCATATTGGCAAGTTCTGCCCGATGAGCAGGTATCGTCGCAACGGTTGCCGTTCCTTCAGCAGACGATGAAATAATGGGTGCAGCAATCCCCCGTTTTATCTGTTCAGATACCTCTTTATAGGTGGATGAGGAAGCATTCCCTGTTTGGTTAAGTAAGTTACGATCTGGCATTTTTTCAAAGCGGATTGCCTCTTTCTTTTCCCTTCTTGCAGCCTTCTCCTTCTCAAAAAAATTATCGTAATTCTTATATAGAATCGATAAATCTTCTACGAAAACTTTTTCTATACTATCTCTTTCTGCTTGGTCTTGTTCTATCGCTTGCAAAATCCGATTTTTATAAGAAGCAACATCTTCTCGAAAAAAACATGGAGCGACCGCGTTCAACATTGCTGGTAACGCTTGAGGAACGGTTAATGTAAAGAGAAGGAGAACAACAACACTACCCAAGCCCATTTTGGTATAGCAGAAAGAATTATGGGTATGTCCTGGTAGTATTCTTTTTACACGATACTGCGTGTCATTCAAAATAAGCCTTCTTATTTCTTCTATTAAATCCTCTCCTATTTTTACTTCTCCTCGTTCATTTTTATGGATTTTTCTATTTATAGTTTCATAAATTATATTATCAATATCTTCAATATTTGAATCGAGTTCAATATTTTCAAAACAAAATTCAATTTTCTCACGGTCTTTAAGCAAAGACCAATAATTATCTACTTCATCTATATTATCGCCATACAAACTATTTTCTCTGTCACATCATATTCTACTTCTCTCGCATTTCCTGCCGAAGCCTTTAATTGAGAATGAGTTAAATCCCTATCCGATTTATCTGCTCGTGCTTTGTATTCTTGTACTGTAGATTTTAATTTGCCTATTCTTTTTGTATGGATAGAGCGAGAAACTTGCTCTTCATCGCTTTCTGATGAAGATTCCCACTGATCTGAATCGTTCTCAACATCCGTCGTCTGCTCTTTTCTCTGCATGTTTTCTTCTTCTGGTATAAGCAATGCACGAATTTGGGAGGAAGTACCTGGTGATGCTTGAGAAATAGCGTTCATATTTCTTCCTATTTTGACAAGATATAAAATGGATGGTGGCTAAATAATGCACCTTTTTAGCCTAGCGTCATTTTCTATCAATCAAACTCATCATAAATTATACGGTTTTTTATTGATTTTTTATAAAAAAAGAGAATTTTTATCTCTTCTAATTTTTAAAGAAAAAATTAAAAATTATTGTGGCTAGTTTCACAGGCCAGATCTTCTGCTGGATCATAGCTTGTCAATTTTTTAGTCATTCCCTTGGCTCCATTGATCTGCCAAACGCTGTGACCACTTGCTTGCGTACTCTTATTATCAAATGCAAAACCCGCAGTAATGCGGGTTTGCGGGGGTTTCTCTTGCTTCTCGGTACCAGGTGTTGCCAGCCGTCAACTCACTCCCATTCGATCGTGGCAGGTGGTTTGCCTGAAATATCGTAGACTACACGGTTGATTCCTGGCACTTCATTAATAATACGATTAGACACCTGCCCAAGGAGTTCATGTGGCAAATGAGCCCAGTGGGCGGTCATGAAATCTTGGGTTTGTACTGCGCGTAGGGCAATGACATACTCATAACTGCGGGCATCGCCCATTACTCCGACGGTACGCACGGGGAGAAAGACTGCGAAGGCCTGGCTGGTCAGAGCATACCAAGATTGTTGTGTGCCTGGATCGATCGTATTGCGTAGCGCTTCTATAAAAATGGCATCCGCTTTTTGCAGCCAAGGGATATATTCCCGCTTCACTTCTCCCAAAATGCGCACGCCCAGTCCTGGGCCAGGGAAAGGATGGCGATATACCATGTTGTGCGGTAAACCCAATGCAATGCCTAATTCGCGCACTTCGTCTTTAAAAAGCTCACGTAAAGGCTCGAGCAGCTTGAGCGAGAGGGATTCTGGCAAGCCGCCCACATTATGGTGGCTTTTAATTTTTGAGGCACCTGCTTGTGAGGTGCCGGCGGATTCGATGACATCAGGGTAAATCGTGCCTTGGGCTAACCACTTTGCTTGGGTCAGCTTACTGGCTTCTTGTTGAAAGACTTCAACAAATTCTGCCCCGATAATTTTGCGTTTGATTTCTGGATCAGTGGCCCCTACTAGCTTGTTCAGAAAATGCGAAGAAGCATCGACGTGCACCACATTGACGCCTAGATGCGAGGCGAACATTTCCATCACTTGCTTGGCTTCATTTAAGCGCAGCAATCCATGATCGACAAATACACAGGTTAAACGATCACCAATTGCACGATGTAATAGCGCTGCGGCTACAGAAGAATCGACGCCACCGGAGAGCCCCAAAATAACTTGCTCTTCCCCCACTTGTGCGCGAATACGTTCGACGATCTCGTCGATATACGTTTCCATAATCCAGTCGGCACGTGCGTTGCAAATCGTGCGCACAAAACGCGCGAGCAATGCTTCGCCTTGGGGCGTATGCGTCACTTCTGGATGAAATTGCACCCCATAGAAATGTCGCTGATCATCGGCCATGCCTGCGATAGGGCAAGCCTCAGTAGACGCCATACATATAAAGCCTGTTGGCAAATGCCGTACTTTATCGCCATGGCTCATCCATACTTCTAATTTGCCAGGTTCTGTCGCTTCCTCTTCCAGACCATTGAGCAAGCCAGTATGTCCATGCAGATCGAGCTGCGCAAACCCAAACTCTCGCACTAATCCTGGCTCAACGGCTCCACCGAGCTGTTGAGCCATCGTTTGCATCCCATAGCAAATACCCAAAACCGGCACCCCAAGTTCAAAAACAACCTGCGGCGCACGGGGGGATCCTGGCTCGGTAACAGAATTAGGTCCGCCCGATAAAATAATCCCACGTGGCGCAAAGGTACGGATGAAGGCTTCGTCAACATGATAAGGATGAATTTCACAATACACATGCATCGCGCGGATACGCCGTGCGATCAGCTGAGTCACTTGTGAACCAAAATCGAGGATGAGAATTTTGTCGTGCATGGGTGAGCAAGTGTGAGGAAAAAGGTCGGAAGGGAATTATCGGCTTCAATGATAGCTATAGGATGCGCCATACGTAGCAGATACGCAGGCCCGTCAAATTAAACAGAAGCTGGAAATACAGACTAGATACACAGACTAGATGCGCCATTAGCACAGTGTGATCTAAGGGGGCAGTAATGCCACAAAATATGGTGGATTAGCGCAACATACTAACTTCAGAACCCAAAGCATGGTCAGCGTACATGCTTTGGAGTTCAGCGATATAAAACAGGTACGTAGAAGAGGCGTTATTTACTCCCTCTGGTAATTCGGCGCTTCTTTAGTGATTTTCACGTCATGCACATGGGACTCACGAATACCTGCTCCCGTGATTTTGACAAAGGCGGCGCGTTCATGGAGTTCAGTGATATTTTTACATCCGCAATAGCCCATGCTGGCGCGAATGCCGCCGGTCAGCTGGTAGACAATGGCCACAACGCTGCCTTTATAAGCGACTTGCCCTTCAATGCCTTCTGGAACTAATTTGTCAAACTGCGCATTGGCATCTTGGAAATAGCGGTCTGCTGCACCTTGTTTCATCGCGCCGACAGAACCCATGCCTCGGTAGGCTTTATAAGAGCGGCCTTGATATAAAAAGACTTCGCCTGGCGCTTCTTCTGTGCCGGCAAAAAGACCCCCGATCATGACACTATGCGCCCCTGCAGCCAGCGCTTTTGCTACATCGCCGGAATACCGTATGCCTCCATCGGCAATCACGGTCACTCCGGTCCCTTTGAGTGCCTCTGACACATTCGCTATGGCGGTGATCTGAGGAACTCCGACTCCAGCAATAATGCGTGTTGTGCAAATTGAGCCTGGGCCTATGCCGACTTTCACTGCATCTGCGCCATGATCTGCGAGTGCACGGGCTGCGGCGGCAGTCGCGATATTGCCACCGACGACATCGATATGCGGAAAATGCGTTTTCACCCAGCGCACACGGTCTAAAACACTTTGGCTGTGTCCATGGGCGGTATCAACCACGATCACATCCACCCCGGCTTGCACTAACTGTTCAATACGCGCGTCATTTTCTGGGCCTACACCTACCGCTGCGCCTACGCGCAATTGGCCTTGAGCGTCTTTACAAGCATCAGGGTGTTCGGTCGCTTTTAAAATATCTTTGACCGTAATCAAACCACGCAATTCAAAAGCCCCATTGATGACCAATACCCTTTCTAAGCGGTGGTGGTGCATTAAATGTTTGGCTTCGATAAGCGGTGTGCCTTCTTTCACGGTAATCAGGCGTTCACGCGGCGTCATAATGCTCGCGACATTCGCGTCTAAACGGGTTTCAAAACGCAAATCGCGATTGGTGACAATCCCCAGCAATTGTTTATTGTCAACAACGGGAAACCCTGAAATGCCATATTGCCGCGCCAGCGCGATCACTTCCTTGACCGTAGCCTGCGGGGATACCGTAATTGGATCGCTCACCACACCGGATTCAAAACGCTTCACTTTACGCACCTCTTCTGCTTGCGCAGCAGCGCTGAGGTTTTTATGCAAGATGCCAAGCCCCCCTTGCTGAGCGATAGCAATCGCTAAAGGCGCTTCAGTGACTGTATCCATCGCCGCGGATAGCAACGGAATATTAAGATGAATACGACGCGTAAACGATGTTTTCAGGCTGGTATCACGCGGCAGCACATCTGATAATGCAGGAACCAGTAGCACATCATCGAATGTGAGCGCTTCTTGAAGCAATTGCATAGACTCCCCCAAAGCAAAAAGCGAATTATACGTTGGGCTGAAGAAATCTCCTCGTTCTACGCGTAAAAAAGTGCAGTATTTTGAGAATCTGTTTAGTATTTATTGGACTTTGGCGTATTGCGCGCATGAGAGTGGCGCGACATCAACGTTATCACTTTGGATTCTGGATACGTGTTTTGGAAAAGGGAGAACGGGTTTTCCGACGATTTTCTGTTACGCGCTGACGGCGCGCATCTTTAGGATCGGCCAACAGTGCTCGATAAATTTCCACACGATCATTCTGCGCAAGCACGGTAGGAAGGGGTTTGCGTTGACCAAAGATACCCGTTTTGTGCACCATGAGATCGATCTCTGGATGCAAGGCTAATACGCCAGAGGCCACAATAGCTTGCTCTAGCGTCGTACCTGGAACGACCTGCATACGAAGCACCGTTTGACGATCCGGTAATGCATACACCACTTCGACGTCAAACGACAAAGCCTGGTCTGCGTGTGCATGCGCTAAAAGGATCTCTTTAGCAGGAGATTGAAATATGACCATAGCGCTGTTGAGCCTGCCCAATAAAAGCATCGACAAAGGTATCCATAATGTATCGAAATACCGGCCCCATTAATGCGCCAAATAAGGGATTAGAAAACGCATAATGCAACTCGAAGCAAATCGTACAAGCATGGGGACCCTGCTCGATAAAACGCCACCCGCCAGACAGGGCTTTAAATGGCCCCTGCACGAGTTGCATATCAATATAGTCAGGACGCTGTTGCGTATTACGCGTTGCAAAGTGCTGGCGGATACCTTTGAAATCAATGCCTATTTTTGCTTGTAATCCAGTATCAAAGTGTTCAACAATCTGGGCATCGCTACACCACGGTAGAAATTGGGGATAGCTCGGCACATCATTCACCAGATCAAACATTTGTTCGGCAGAATAATGTAAGGACACCTTTTTTTGGACCGTAGGCATAACTGAAGGAGAAAAGAGAAAAAGAGAGCTATAAAAACACGATAGCTGTTAAATGCGACTCTACTTGTATGAGCCACGCTTGCTAAAATAGGCAATTCTATCCGCCCCGCCTCCCTTGTTTCTTTTTTGTGCGCCCATGAGCATCGTTGACAATAAAAAAGCATTTTTTGATTATTTTATCGAAACTCGCTATGAAGCGGGTTTAGTATTGGAAGGATGGGAAGTTAAAGCCATCCGAGCCGGCCGTGCGCATATCAAGGAAAGTTATATCGTTGTGCGTGATGGTACGTTATGGATTATTGGCGCCCATATCAGTCCACTGTCCTCTGCCTCTACCCATATCCATCCCGACCCCGTACGCACTCGGAAGCTGCTCCTACATGCAGAAGAAAGCAAAAAGCTGATCGGCAAAGTAGAACAGCGCGGATACACGCTGGTGCCCTTGAATTTGCATTACAGCAAAGGACGCGTGAAATGCGACATTGCACTAGCACGCGGTAAAAAGCAGCATGATAAACGGGAAGCAGAAAAAAACCGAGACTGGCAGCGCGATAAAGCGCGCTTAGTACGCGAAATGCGTTAAATTTGAATGCAGATGCCGATAAGGATTGTCTTAGCCTCTCTGGTGTGAAGCAATAGAAATAGGCATATCAGACACGTTTTCTCTTCTCCTCCTCTCCTCTAAGCCCTCCATTCCTCATGCTTTTAAACTCGAGCTCCACCCATTTTCAGATTGCCGCCTGGAATGTCAATTCCCTCCGTGTGCGTCTACCGCAGGTTTTAACGTGGTTAGCGGCGCACCCTGTTGACGTACTGGCTTTACAAGAAACGAAGCTCTGCGATGATCAATTTCCCGTTGCAGAACTGCAAGCTGCAGGGTATCGCTCTTGGTTTTGCGGACAAAAGGCATATAACGGCGTAGCTATTCTTGTTCGAGACACGCGCGTGAGCCAAGAAGCCGTAATGGAGCAATCTGCATTACGGGGGTTGATAGGACTGGGAGAGCAGCAACGCTTGCTGGCATTAACTGTAGAAGATGTGCGTATCGTCTGTGCTTATTTTCCCAACGGTCAGTCTCCAGAGAGTGAGAAATTCACGTATAAACTCCAGTGGATCACCACGTTGCAAACCTGGCTTCAAGAAGAATTACAACGCCATCCAAAACTTGTTCTACTAGGCGACTTTAATATCGCGCCAGAAGATCTTGATGTCCACGATCCCGCCGCTTGGGAAGGGCAAAATCTCGTATCCCCCCCTGAGCGCGCCGCGTTTACTACGCTACTAGAGCTAGGCCTAGTCGATACCTTCCGACACGCCTACCCCACTGAACAACAATACAGTTGGTGGGATTACCGTAAAGGCGCGTTTCGACGCAATGCTGGAATGCGCATCGATCATATCTTGGCCTCCAGCGCATTACACCCTTATTGCCTGCAAAGCACTATAGATGCCGAACCCCGCAGCTGGACCCAGCCTTCTGATCATGCCCCTGTTTTGGCCACTTTTGATTTAGCTGCGGCATCGCCTATGCTGACGGTATCCTGATCACTGCCTTCATTGAGAAATCATACAAACGCATCAAAAACTATTCTGCGCATGTGCGACTATTAATGCTCAGTGGCGCATCTGTTTTCGCTTTGAAAATGGCCATGCCTTTGACGTTGAGATCGTTGATTACCACTGAAAGGAGTACCCTCTAATGCCTATCACTACCACTAAACTCTCCCCCATTCATCCAGGTGAAGTCCTCCTCGAAGACTTCATAAAGCCCCTTGGGTTAAGTCAATATGCGATCGCCAAAGCGATCAATGTTTCTCCACGCCGTATCAATGAAATTGTTCACGGAAAACGCAGTGTGACTGCGGATACAGATTTGCGTTTATGTCGCTATTTTGGTCTGTCTGATGGATACTGGCTTAAAGGCCAAGCCCGTTACGATTTAGAAAATACCAAAGACACGCTTATTGACATCCTTGCAAGCATCCCACGCTGCCCCGTTCTCGCTGTTCCGTCCTGTCACGCAGCGCATAGACTCTAAAAGGCTTGCTTTTATGGCGATTGCTAACCGTGAGCAAACTACTAGTGAGCTGATGCTAAGCCATGTCAAACAAATACGTTATCAACAATTTGAAGTAGAGGCACATAGACAATCTAAAGAAGCGGCTCTTGCCGCTCGTTCTTCCGGCAGTGATGAAGTGCAAGTATTACATCAGTTAGTTACTCTCTAAACCTGCCATGCCGCTATTGATATAACTGCTCTTGACAGCATTTTGAATATCATCATCGCTATAGTGAATATTAGCGTCAATACAGCCCTGCAAACCACTCAATGAAGTGCCGCCAAACTGAATTTGGGTACGGTCAAAGACAAGGCCCATATCTGCATTTATAAAATTCCAGACACACAGGGCGTTTCATCAAAAGCCTGATCTCCATCGGTACTTGCCACCCCATTGGCTGCCGACATCGAAAAATCGAAAAGCTGGGGATCCATCAAATGGGATGGTGCGATATGGGAGAGGGCGCGGAACATATTATCGATCCGGCCTGGATAGCGCTTTTCCCACTCATGGATTAATGCCTTCATTTCATTGCGCTTCAAATTTGGCTGGCTGCCGCATAAGTTACACGGGATGATAGGAAACGCCTTGAGCGCTGCATAGGCGATTAAATCGGACTCTCGCACATAGGCTAAAGGACGAATCACGATATGTCGGCCATCGTCAGACTGTAACTTGGGCGCCATGCCTTTGAGCGTGCCGCCGTAAAACATATTGAGAAATACGGTTTCTAAAATATCGTTGCGGTGATGTCCCAATGCAATTTTATTAGCACCCAATTCCCCCGCAACACGATACAAAATGCCGCGACGCAAACGCGAGCACAATGAGCACGTGGTTTTTCCTTCCGGAATAACGCGTTTCACAATGCTATAGGTATCTTGCGCCTCGATATGAAAACGCACGCCGCGCGCGCGTAAGTAATCGGGCAAGATATGCTCGGGAAACCCAGGC
Organism: Mycoavidus cysteinexigens; assembly: GCA_031963005.1. Lineage (GTDB taxonomy): Bacteria > Pseudomonadota > Gammaproteobacteria > Burkholderiales > Burkholderiaceae > JASSUD01. The sequence continues at coordinate 259,404 of JASSUL010000001.1, forward strand.
TGCTTTTGATCTAAATTCACCGCGACCAACTCAAAACGCACCGGCGCGCGGGCTTGCAGCTGCAGCAATAATTCCAGCATTGCATAGCTATCTTTACCGCCCGAGAGGCAGACCATGATCAGATCTCCATCATGGATCATTTGATAATCATGAATCGCTTCGCCTACCTGCTGCGCTAGACGTTTTTGGAGTTTGTTATCGTTATAGGCGGCTTTCTGTTCTGCACGCGTTTTCCATAATATAGGCGCGGCCGAAAGAATCGGCGTCTCAGACGCGTCAACAGCAGGTTGCGACTCCGTAGACGCGTTTTGCGTCGGAGATAAAGAAGAGGTCATTGTATTATTTGCCACTGTATGGTTTGCCACTACTGCGTTTCCCGAATATGAAACACTTCCACGCCTACACCAGCACAATCAGGATAGGCTTGGGGTTTCTCAATACACACCCGTACCGCACGGCAATGGGGATGCGCTAGCAAGGTGTGTGCAATCGCATCACAGAGCGTTTCTTGCAGATGCACATGCCCTTGTGCGGTACATTTTTCAATACTGTCGCGCACTCCGTCTCTGAGCACCCCGTAATCTACCACCTCTTCTAATTGATCTGCTTGCGGCGTAGATACCTGTAGCGGCACAAAAATGTCTACCTGAATCGTCACCTGTTGCGCTTTGTCTTTCTCATAGGCATACGCGCCAATCGGAATCATCGCGACATAATCACGCAAAAAAAGACGCCGACATGCGGCTAAACGGGGGTCAAACCATCCTGGGTGCATATTGTTTCTCTTGAGAGCCGGCACATTGATATCCTCTTCGGAGGAAACGGCATATTGTAAACATAATATTCCCTACACTTGCCTCATATTTTTCATCTCTATAAGGCAAGTTAAATTAGGGAGAAGGTGCTGAGCAATATAAAAATTCTCTTCAATTAATTATATTTATTTTTTATAAAAACAATAAGAATATCATTTTACATCTAAGTTTTTTCATAAAAATTAAGTCCGGAAAACCTTGACATTTCTCCGCTCTCGTAAGGAATGTTTAATTTATAACTATATGCATCTGATTTATCTAAATTTTTCTCGCTTCCATTTATTACATTTGAATCTTCTATTTCTACATGATTTACATTTGAAGATTCCACGTTTGAATTCACTACTTCATCACTCTTACCTTTCATTCCTTTATAGAAATCTTGAAGACTCATATATTTAACAGTGTCATTCATACCATAATCGATAACCGTATTATTAAAAAAATTATCATCAAACTCTCTTACATTATTAATCACAACCTTATTATTCAATCGTGATTCTCTATTTTTTTTAAAAATATTTAGATCTTTATCAATTACTATTGAAAATTTGAAATGCTGCTCCCCATGATGATAAACACGCTCCCTGGCTAAACATAATCCTTTTTGAAAGTCGTCTCTCCATCCAATTCTCTTCATAATCTCTTTCTTAATATCTGACTGAACAACAGAGACATCTTTACCAAAAGAATTTACAATCTCACCAATATCATATAAAGCATTAAAATAATTCTGCAATGTAATTGGATAATACAATTTGACATCTCTAATTTTCTGATTCCCTTCGAATGCATTATTCATGTCTTCATACATTCCTATAATTTCACTGTCAATCCCTCTCCTTCCCGCATCTATACAGTTTTTTAGTTTAATTCTATTTCCATTCCCATTTAATGAATTTACCATAGTTAATGTTAGTTTTTCTCTTTCAGATTTCGTCATCTTACAAGAGGCATTAAGAATAAAATCTTGAATTTTATCTTTATTTTTACTTACCCCTCCATAAAATGATTTACTTGTATATTTTGAAGAGAAAAACTCACCTCCCTTTTTAGCCATACTTTTAAAATTATTACAAATCACCCCTTTTTGTTTAAAATCTTTCAAACCATTTGCTGCACTTTTCATTTTTTTATAAGTAGAAGAGCCAACCTTATTAATGCTATTTCCTAATGCCATAAGCTCTTCCGAGCTCACTCCACGACTCGCTAAACCAGGAATAGGTACACAAAATATTTTCATAGCATGGCTCCTATATATTGAAAAAACGGAAACTTCCAAGCTACTACACACTACTGCAGACTATAAGTCTTATACTATCTGCCATACATTTTCCTAAAATGCGAAAATCGGTATGCATTTACGATCCTCCTTTTTGCCTCTATATCGCTGTTTTTTTGCTTATGTGGACTTCCCTCCCCTCCGACGCTTCCAGTAAAACGTCTTTACCTCCCCCGTCCCAAAGCGCTCAACAATGCTCTCGCGCCTTACTCGAACGCATTGCCTATGCACTGGAACAAGCCGGAGGTTGGTTGCCCTTTGATCGATATATGGATATAGCGCTCTATACGCCAGGATTGGGGTATTACAGTGGACAGGATGCCCAGTTTGGCACCACAGCCCAGACAGGGAGTGATTTCACAACGGCGCCGGAAATCTCGCCCTTTTTTGGTCAAACGCTTGCGCAGGCGATTGCACAGGCTTTGCAAGCGAGTGCGACGACTGCGGTGATGGAATTTGGAGCGGGAACGGGAAAGTTGGCGGTACAGGTTTTGCAAACGCTAGAAGCACTGGGAGTGCCGTGTACGTCTTATGCCATTGTGGAAGTGTCTGCGCATTTACGCGCGCGGCAAAAAGCGCTCTTAGAGAAAGAAGTGCCGCAATATCTAGACCGTATCTCTTGGCTTGATACCTTGCCCGCGGCTTTTGAAGGCGTGGCGTTTGGCAATGAAGTATTGGACGCCATGCCGGTCAAGCTTTTTGCTCATGCAGAGGGATGCTGGTTTGAACGTGGCATTCGGTGGAGTGCAGCAGCTCAAGCGCAGATTACTTTGCAAGCAGCCTCTGCACCGCGCGATGCACGCAGCACGGATGACATATTCTCGTTGGATGTGTCTGCGCTAGATCTTGCCAATGCGTTGAGCTGGGAAGATCGCCCCGCTGCAGATAGTGCCGAGCTAGCAGCACTGCGCGCAGCCATCGATCAGGCTAGGACTGCGCACCCTGACGCGCGCTCTGCATCGATGGACTATTATCTGACCGAATCCCACCATGCTGCAACGGCCTTTATAGGCACCGTATGTGCGATGCTGCGTAAGGGTGCGCTTTTCTTTATCGATTATGGTTTTCCTGCGCAGGAGTATTACCATGGGCAGCGCAACCAAGGCACGTTAATGTGTCACTATCAGCATCATGCTCATACTGATCCGCTTTGGTATCCAGGCCTGCAAGATATTACGGCGCACATTGATTTCAGCGCCCTCGCGCAAGCGGCAGAGGATACCGATGTGCAGCTTTTAGGCTATACCTCGCAGGCGCGTTTTTTGCTCAATTGCGGCATTTTGAAAGCTCTGGATCAGCTTGACCCTAGACAATCGGCGCAGTTTTTGCCCGCCGCTAATGGCATCCAAAAACTCTTAGCCGAAACCGAAATGGGAGAACTGTTTAAGGTTATCGCATGGGGTCGCGGTTTAGATGCGGATAGGCCCTTTACGGCCTTTGCACAGGGCGATCGTTCGCATCGCCTTTAAGAACCCGTTCAAAGTAGCATGCGCCTATTTTTGATGCGTTTTTGATACGTTCATGATTTTTTTAACGAAATACCATGCAAATTTATGTTGTCGGAGGGGCTGTTCGCGATACCTTGCTCGGGGAAACCGTGCAGGACCGCGATTATGTCGTCGTAGGCGCTACGCCTGAGCAGATGGTTACGTTAGGCTATAAACCTGTTGGAAAAGACTTTCCAGTATTCTTGCATCCCATCACCAAAGAAGAATATGCACTGGCACGCACTGAGCGGAAAACAGCGCAGGGGTATCATGGTTTTCGTTTTTATTACGCCCCAGAAGTCACGCTAGAGCAAGATTTGGCACGGCGAGATTTAACGATAAATGCGATGGCCTGCCCAGTCTATAACGGCACGCAAGCTCATCCACATGAGCTATCCGCCAAGCGCCCTTGTGCACCAATTATTGATACGCAAACATTAATCGATCCCTTTGGGGGACGCGCTGATTTACAGGCGGGGATACTGCGCCATGTCAGCGATGCCTTTTTAGAAGACCCTGTTCGCATTCTACGCGCAGCGCGCTTTGCAGCACGCTTTACCACCTTCCAGCTTGCTCCTGAAACCCTCACGCTCATGATTGAGATGGTGCGATCAGGAGAAGTCGATGCACTAGTTCCCGAGCGGGTTTGGCAAGAAATTGCGATAGGCCTGATGAGTCCAGCGCCTGAACGCCTATTTAGCACACTGGCAAGCTGCAAAGCACTGCCTCGCTTGATACCCGAACTGGATGGGCTGTTTCCTCCGTTAGAGAACGCACCCTCTACGCCAAACGCCCTTCTTTTAGCACTACGATATGCCGCACAACACCTCTATACCCTGAGCATGCGTTTCGCAGTATTGGTAACGGCAATCCCGTTATCCGCCGGGCCCTCATCGATGGTGATGCCAGGAGAACAGGCGATTGCGGATACCTCTGAAACGCAGATTCCTTTTACCGATCCTAGTACCGCCCCTTTTATAGCCCTTTGCCAACGGCTTAAAGTCCCCAATGCTTGCAAGGATCTCGCACTCCTTGTACATCGAGCACGCCTAGCTCTTGAACGCACGCTAGAACCCCAACCCGATCTCCAAGCCGCTGATTTCGTCACCCTTTTTGAGCGCTGCGATGCCTTTCGTAAACCAGAGCGTTTATATGAAGCGCTGCAAGTCTGCCAGGCGCATCAGGTCGGTCGCGCTACATTGACCAACCTCTCCTCTCTGGAGAGCACCGCTCAACGCCATTTCTTTACATCTTCTTCAGCATGCTTACCTAAAGCACTCGATGCTGCTCGCCAAGTTGAGGCAGCCGCAATCGCTCAAGAGTATGCCGGCCATCCTCAACAGATCAAGCAGGCTCTGCATGATGCGAGAATAAAAGCAATACAGGTAGAGCTCAATATCCGTTAGTAGAAATGCAGCAGTGTGGAGATATCGCCGCTATAACGTAGATAAAGGAACTAGGTTTAATCGATCAATAAATGCTCGACGCGCTGTCCATTTTGCAAATGCGTTTCGATAATCGCATCGACATCGGACTCATCCATACAGGTATACCAGGTTCCCTCCGGATACACGACCACAGCAGGCCCTTGCTCACAACGCCCCAAACATCCAGCGGAGCTTACACGTACCTTGCCAGGTCCATGCATATCCCGTGCTTTGACTTGCTTTTTGGCATACTGCAATAGCTGCTTAGAACCTCCATTGGCGCAACAAGGACGCTCAGCCCCCTCTGCCCGCTGATTGGTGCAGAAAAAAAGATGTTGTTTATAAAATCCGGAAGAAGACATGATTCCTATACCTCGGAAGATAGCGATAAAAATGATGGAATACTTTTGAATACCGAAGTGTATCCGAGGTGGTTTTTCGGATGCAAATCTATAAAAATAGAATAAAAGCGTTCTGTTCAGCTTGAAAAAAGGTAGGGTGAATCATACATCACCCTCTCATAGATTTTGAAAAATTCTTTGTAAACTATTATTTTTAAAAAACGATTTTCTTATTTTTAAACTTCTTTCACAGATTATTTAAATATAGAATTTAAAAAATTAAACCCTTGAAAACTTATTATTTTTCTACGAAATTCAGCCTTCTTATCCATAAAGTAAAAATCTATTTTATTAAAATAGAGCTTTAACTTATCAACAAAACCTTTATTTTCATCAAAATTATATGCCGGCCCATCGTTACAGGCTTTAATCAATTTCAAGACATCCCCATTATTGAGGCCTTCATTAAAAAATTTCATTTGTGAAAACTTTTCGAAAATCATTTGAATACTTTCTTTACTTTCACAATTTTCATAAAAAATCTCCAGCAATTTTGCAACACCTTCTGGCTCGGCAACATTAATTGCTTCATTCTTATAATTTAATATTTTCTCTTTCTTGTAATTTTTCCAATTTTTTGAACTTTCATCTAAATTAAGTTGTTTCATAAATTCATTATACCGCCCCTTTGGCTCAACCCAATATGAAATAACGGGCGGCTCTTCTTCAGCTTCTGAAACTGGCTCACTAGCGCGCATATTTTCGCTATTAATACTTTTATTAGCACTACTTTTAACTTCTTCTTTTAACCTACCTTTTTGGTCTCCAGCAATAACCGTCTCCATCACAGGAATTTTTTCTGGAATATATGAAATAATGGGCGATTCTTCTTCAGCTACTGGAACTGACTCACTAGCGCGCATATTTTTGCTATTCATCTTTTTATTAGCACTACTTTTGACTTCTTCTTTTAAGTTACCTTCTTGATCTCCAGAAATAACCATCTCCACCACAGGAGTTTCTTCTTGAATAAATGAAAGAGATTTTGCGCTGCGATTTATGTTGAGACCATACACTTTTTTAAAAGTTTCGGCTTTATCCCATAGCTCCTTACCAATACTATCTCCCCCCATTCCATCTTTTCTCGCTCTGTTCCTACTACTCGTATTAGATAGTAGCCCTGGCATACCTCGACTATGCTCAGAACTCGATGAGCGCCTTGGAATAATAAGACTGTCCCCCGGTGGCAATATCTCATGTTTTTTTATTGATGGACTCCTCGCACTTTGTATTAATGGATGCCCCGCAGACAGTCGCACTGCCTTATACATCATATTCCCCTCATGATCCCATCCCTTTCTTATTGCATCCGCGGCGTAATTGCACTTTGGACTGCACCCCAGATTGCAGTAATGCTATGTTGTTGAACCGCATCACCGATCTTTCAAAATGCAGTGTGCTTCTCTTAAGCATTTCGCTTTTTACAAGAAAGAAAAAAGGTGTAGGTCTGCGTAATGATGGTGCAGCGCTCTGTAAATAGTTTCAGAGCAAAGTAAGAAATAGAGGGGAAGCAAGCAGGTTAAGGAGGAATGCGTTTATGGGCTGCTCGCGAGATAAGGTCAGGTCATGCCCTTAGGAAGCATACATTCAACATGAAAACAACACTAACTGGTCAGGCGCTGATCGATTCTGTCATTTCTACGTTGGATTACGCGCAGAATCCAACGCATGGGCTTGCGTAGTGGGGAGGGTTTTTTGACTATGCCAAGCCTGTGAACGTAAGGGCTCGCGTAATGGAGGCGCATCACTTAAATAAGGAAGGTCTTCCCAATGCGCAAAAAACTGCTCAACGACCCAGGGATTGGGCAAAACCTCACCAAAAAAGCGCACACCCTTTGCGTCTTCAAGGAACAAAGTGGGGAAATTATCAATCTCTATATCTCCCAAACTATCCGCATGCACTTCAATATCTACCCAAACAAAACACCCTTCTGGATACGAACGCGCAAGGTCGTCAAAAACAGCGCGATATTGCTCGCAAGCGGAACACCAAGCTGCACATAAGCACACCACACAGGGGACTTTTTCGGAGTGCAAACGCTGAGCAATTTGCGCGCTGTGTTTTTCTGGGATCAAGGCAGACATAAAGAGGAAAACAAAGAAATAATAAGCATAGTGCAACATGGAAGAGGCGGAACGTCATACAGCATTGCGGTCTCTTTCGTATGCACTGTTCGCATGGATACGCATAATCCGACCGCCAGGCAACGGACTTACCCATCCTTCCAGTTCTAATTCTAGTAGCGTAGCCTGTAATGTAGCACTGGTTAAATGGGTCCGTTCTGCTAAGACACTGAGCGCAACAGGGTCATACCCCAGTGCATTTAATACCGTACGCGCATGTTCATTGAGCATAGAACTTTCTAGATCCTGCCGTGCCTTTATGGCCCCCATATCGCATTGTTCGCTATCCCCTGCATATTCCGTATCTAGGAGAGCCGTCACCGAAGGGATCGCTTGCACGCGATCTGTTGGACTCGTTGTTGGACTCATTAACACCGCAGGAGACTCTAAGCATGGGCTTTTGATAGGGCATCCAGCATATACAGGGCCCTTGAGCTCTTCCATAATATCCGCAATCGATTCAACCAATTTGGCCCCTTCTTTAATCAGCTGATGGCATCCTTTGGATACGGGAGAATGGATAGACCCTGGGATAGCCAATACCTCTCGTCCTAACTCCCCAGCAAGCCTAGCGGTAATGAGGGAGCCTGATTGCGCCGCGGCTTCTACCACTAATACGGCTTCACTGAGCGCAGCAATGAGTCGATTACGTTTAGGAAAATGATAGGCACAAGCGGGGGCACCCAAAGGGTATTCTGAAATCAGCGCGCCATGCTCGCTAATTGCTTGAGCAAGCTTGCGATGACGTGTGGGATAAAGATGGTCTATTCCGGTCCCCAAGACGGCTACCGTACTGCCTAAGCGCTGTGTACCATTATGTCTTTGCGCATCCTGTTCCTCTTCTCCCAAATGACCTGCAGCATACTGAACGTCTGCCAGCGCACCGCGGTGCGCTGCACCATCGATGCCCAATGCTAAGCCCGAAATCACCGTCACGCCTCTAGCTGCCAATGCCTGTGCAAATTGTTCTGCATGCACCAAGCCTTGCACGCTGGCATGCCGACTCCCCACAATAGCGATAGCGGGCCTATGCAAAAACTGCAGCTGCCCTTTGACATACAGGGCAGTAGGAGGGTCGGCCAAGCAATATAAGGCAGCAGGATAAGCCGGATCGCTCAGCGTCACCCAGTGATGCTGCGGCGCGCAAGCCCAAGCAAAGATCGCCTGTGCACGCGCACGATGTTTTTCTACAGAGGTATCCTGCAGTCGCCGCGCCAATGCGCTTCCAAGCACTTTGGTCAATGCCGCATGCGATGCATCAAAAATCGCTTCAGGGAGCCCAAAAGCCGCTAATAAGTCACACATTATGGAAAATTTGAGCCCCTGCACGCTCATTAGCCGTAGCCAGGCAGCAATTTCACGCACCGTCAAGGGAAGCGTTTGCATCATACAATCTCTTTTATAACAGTAGGGCGACGCTGAATAAATCGGGAGCAAGGAATGCCTTTGATGCCAGTACAACTAGTACTTAATTTAAAAAAAGCGAGGCTGTAGTTGATTATCCTGCCGCTCCCGGTTTATTCAGCGTCTCCCTAGATTATGATGGATAAAAAGAAGACGATAATAGAAGCTTCACTCCACGCTTGAGGGCTTTGGCCCAGCACAGTTATTTCGGATAATCGTTGCATGATAAAGAAGCATTCTTGCTATTGTGCCCATCGATACTTTTATAACAAGCTATCTATTCGTTATAGTTCTGTCTTCCCTTGCTTTCAATCAAACGGATACCACACTCCATGGCTGTATTACCCATTCTCACTTACCCCGATGAACGTCTGCGCAAAAAAGCGATCCCTGTACAGGATATCCATAGCGATCGCATTCGCCAGCTCGTTAAAGATATGGCTGAGACCATGTACCAGGCCCATGGCGTTGGGTTAGCGGCGACCCAAGTTGACGTCCATGAACGCGTCGTGGTGATGGATGTTTCTGAAACACGCGATACCTTACATGTCCTTATTAATCCTGAGATTATCTGGTCTAGTGAGCACATGCGTTTTAGCGAAGAAGGATGCCTCTCCGTACCCGACATCTACGATAAAATAGAGCGCGCTGAAGAAGTGACGGTACGTGCGTTGAATGAAAAAGGCGAGTCTTTTGAACTCAAGGCAAGTGGCCTACTCGCGGTATGCATTCAACACGAACTGGATCATTTACAAGGCAGAGTTTTCTTCGAGCGTTTATCGCCACTGAAGCGCGATCGAATCAAAACGAAAATCCTGAAAACCCATATCTCTACACGACGTACAGATTCCTGACACTCCCCCCTTGCATTCTGATCTATGAGTTCACCCCGCCCCGGACTGCGCGTTGTTTTCGCAGGCACCCCTGATTTTGCTGCCACCGCCCTTGCCGCTCTGCATGCTGCAGGCTTTACTATCCCTTTAGTACTGACGCAGCCGGATCGACCTGCGGGCCGCCATTTAAAATTGATGGCGAGTCCGGTAAAGCGTTTTGCGCTTGAGCACGGCATAAAAGTACTGCAGCCTCTTTCGCTACGCAGTGCTGCACCGCAGTATTCATCGCAGTTAACGCAAGCCGATCCCGTAAAAACACACAGCGACTCTGCATCCACTGCAGGCGAATTTGAGCATGCATCTGAATACCTCTCTGAGGGCGTACACACTACCGAATACGCGCTTGAACAACTCCGTGCTTGCGCATGTGATGTCATGGTGGTCGCCGCTTATGGTCTGCTACTTCCTCAATCCGTACTAGATATTCCTCGCTATGGATGTATCAATTTACACGCCTCTTTATTACCTCGCTGGCGTGGGGCAGCGCCTATACAGCGCGCTATTGAAGCAGGGGATAAGCAAACGGGGATCACGATCATGCAGATGGAGGCGGGCTTAGATACAGGCCCCATGATTTCTACAACGCCGATTCCAATTCACGCTACGGATAATGCAGCCAGCTTGCATGACAAACTGGCTTTTTGCGCTGCAGAGCAAATCGTGCTTACGCTGCATCAATTGGCATGTGACGGCCAATTGGCCATGACCCCTCAACCTACTGAAGGGATCAGCTATGCATCTAAAATCAGCGTTCAAGATCGCCTTCTAGACTGGCATCGGCCTGCTCCAATATTGGTCAATCAAATACGCGCTTTTGATCCTCACCCTGGATGTCAAACCGTCTTTGAGGAAACCGGCGTCACGCTGAAAATAAGCCAAGCGTTTGCTGCCCCTGCTCTACCACCGTCAGAAGCGCAAATAGATCCGCAAGCGCCCCTACCAGGCACCGTACTCCAGGTTGCTTTAGAAGGGGTATGGGTTGCGTGCGGCACAGGCGTGTTATGCATTACGGTATGCCAAAAACCAGGAGGAAAAAAACTGCCTATGCGGGAATTTTTAAGTGGTTTTCCTATCTCTGTCGGACAACGTTTTATATTACCGTCTTAAAAAAGTATGAATTACACAAAAAAGAGAATGATATATATTTAAAATAATATAAGAAATTGAAATATTATTAATACATAAAAATCAATAATTATTAAAATTTTTTAAAATAATATAAAATTTATAAAAACAAGATAAATTTATATTATTTTAAGGAAAATTCTTACTGATTACCTTTTCATATGCAAGCAGGCTAATAAGGCTTTAATTTATAATATTTAATACATTCTTCTTGCGCGCATAAAAAGAGTATTCTCATGATCAATTCATTGCAACCCATCTCCATAAATACAACTCATCATATTTTATCTGAAAACAATTCCAATACGACGCTGACTCAAAGAAGAGGGGCTAAATCTACCGATCAAAATACGCAAGCCAATCGCCGACACTCCACACAGAAGCTCGAGGTCTCTATTCCTGAGCATATGCTTGAAAAGCTGGAATCAAGGCCACTCACAAAATCTCCAAACGATATCTCTTCTTTACTTTATGAGATTGGAAAAACATTATACAAATGGGAACAATCAACACCATATTATTTTATAAATAAAGAAAATAGAAGCGTGGCCTCTCAAAGAATTCTAAATTATATTTCATCCCCTCCACAAATCAATTTATTGAATTTGAATAATCTGCAATTATCAAGCATACCGAGTTGCCTTGAATCTATGGATATTCAATATCTAGATCTATCCAATAATAATATTTGCAACCTACAACGAGAGTTAATCAATTTATCTACAAAATGTTATGTCAATATCACTGACAATCCATTAACCCCTGAAAATATTAGAACACTATTTACATTAGCCAATGCAAATAGCGCGGAATACGATAGACCGATTGGAGCACCAAAATATAATTTAATCTATAATATAGAATCTCATAATAAAGAAAATACAATTAAAAAACACTCTGATGGTATTTCAAAAAATATATTGTTTTGCTGCTAATAAGGTATAAAAAGATAGCCTGCATGAAAAATAAAAAATAGCAGGCTATCAATCTCTTTTTTTTGAAAACTGTGAAATAATGACGGACTGCACGATACCTCTTAGAGCAGGTTCGTACACTGTTACCCAAAACATGCTGATAGTTTCTTCTACGCATTCTTTTTTAGCGAGTAGATTTCTATGTTGAACTGGCTTAAAACATCCGTTCTCATGGCCGCAATCACGGCCTTGTTTATAGGCCTTGGATCCCTCATAGGAGGGCGCCAAGGCATGCTGATAGCGCTAGGGCTTGCGCTGGCGATGAATTTTTTCGCGTACTGGTTTTCTGATCAGATGGTGCTGCGCCTGTATCAAGCTAAAGAGGTTGACGCACAAAGTGCGCCACGCTTCTATGCCATGATTCAAGAACTCGCTCAACGTGCTAATTTGCCGATGCCACGCGTCTATTTGATCGATGAAGCTGCGCCTAATGCATTCGCAACGGGCCGTAACCCAGAGCATGCTGCTGTGGCAGCCACTACCGGCATTATCCAAATGCTCTCTGAACGGGAATTGCGCGGCGTCATGGCCCATGAACTCGCACATATTCAGCACCGCGATATTTTGATTTCTACGATTTCTGCCACACTGGCGGGAGCGATCTCTGCATTAGCAAACTTTGCGGTATTATTCGGAGGACGCGATTCAGAAGGCCAACCTGTCAATCCTCTGGCAGGATTAGCGGTCGCGATATTGGCCCCTTTGGCGGCAGGTCTTATTCAAATGGCTATTTCGCGCGCACGCGAGTTTGAGGCTGATCGGGGTGGAGCACGGATATCGGGCGACCCTGAAGCGCTCGCATTGGCGCTCCAGAAAATACATGGATATATTCATAGTGGACGTGGGCGTACTGCCTTTGCGACCGCAGAAGCGCATCCCGAGACCGCGCAAATGATGATTATGAATCCCTTATCTGGATCTAGCATAGCGCAACTGTTTTCAACTCATCCTGAAACACAAGAGCGCGTTGATCGCCTACTTGATATGGCACGCCATAGACAATTCTGATGCATGGGGTAATCGGCTCTACTCCCCTAAAAAAAGAAAGACCATTCATTCCCACTTTCTTGACTACTCATGCCTGCTGCTTACCCTCATTCATCGCGCTCCCGACGCACCTCCCATGTCCAAAAATCGCTGTCCCCTAGTTCGCTGGCCTTTGCGCTAGAAGGCGCAGCCTGCGTACTGGCCTCGGTGCGTGCAGGCCAAGCTTTACCGGCTGCGCTGAAAGCCTATTTTCATACGCATGCGCTTGGTCATGAGCAACCTGCACGCGGCGCAATTCAGGATATTGCCTACCGCACGCTACGCAGCTTAGGGCTCGCAGATGCGCTATTGACATTACTCGCCCATAAAGAGCCTCTTCCTCATTTAGCCAATCTCCTGGTTTGTGCACTCACGCTGCTCGCGGAAAATAAGGAGCATGCCGCCTATACGCCTTTTACGGTGGTCGATCAGGCGGTCGATGCCGCAAGTGCACGCCCAGACACCGCTTTTGCAAAAGGATTTGTCAACGGAGCATTACGTCAGTTTGTGCGTGAACCGCAGCGCTACCTAGAATCCGCTCGCAAGCAAGCCACTGCACGCTGGAATTATCCACTATGGTGGATTAAAGCCGTCCAAAAACATTGGCCTACACCAGCGACATGGTCTGCAATTTTAGAAGCCGGCAATGCACAGGCACCGCTTATTTTAAGAGTCAATGCTCGAAAAACTTCTGTCCCTGCGTATCTGCAACTTTTACACAATGCAGAAATTCCCGCCTGCGCTGTCGCACAAAGTCCACAGCATGATAGCCCCTGCCATCCACAAGCGGTTTTGATCTTTGACGCGATGCCTGTGCATCGGCTACCAGGCTTTGCAGAAGGACTTTTTGCGGTACAAGATGCCGGAGCCCAATACGCAGCTCCTTTATTAGATGCACAACCTGGCATGCGTGTACTCGATGCATGCGCCGCCCCTGGAGGCAAAACCTGCCATCTCGCTGAGTTGGCTGATCTGGAACTGCTTGCACTCGATACCGATGAACAACGCATTGGACGCATACAAGAAAATCTCGATCGACTAGGGATGCCCCGTGCAGCACAGGTCCAACTTGGAGATGCGGCAAACCCTGCGGCCTGGTGGAACGGCCAAGCTTTTGACCGTATCTTGGCGGATGTGCCCTGTTCAGGTTCGGGCATTGTTCGACGCCATCCTGATATTCGCTGGCTCAAACGTCCAGAAGATATCCCCGCTTTTGTTGCACAACAACGCCGTATCTTGACGGCCTTATGGCCTTTATTGAAAAAGGGTGGACGGCTTTTATACGTCACATGCTCTCTTTTCCCCGAAGAAGGCGAGCAACAAGCGCAATGGCTCTGCGCCTCGTATTCCGATGCACGGCGTCTGGACGCTCCCGGGCAACTCTTGCCTACTTGCTTTGATCCTATCGCTTATCATGCACGATCTGAAACACCGTCTGTTTCTGCATCCAGTACCGCGGCATTAGATGCGCCTTTGTCCAATCCCCCCCCTCTTTATGACCATGACGGCTTTTTCTATGCGCTCTTTGAAAAGCAATGAGGTGTGGGCCCGCTCAAAAACCCTATCGCTTAGGAACATAGCATCTGGCCTAAACGCAATGCGCTGCGCTGCTACGAGGTTACGAAAGAAGTCTATTGCACGTAGTGCCGCTGCTTTTCTCTTTTTCCTCACTCTCTTCTTTGGTGCGACTTTATCCGCCTATGCCGATTCTATCTATGTTAAACAAGCCTCTTTAGAGGCCGATAAAGAGGGAGGATGGAATCTCAATGCCGACTTTGCTTTTGATATAAAAGGAGCACTAGAAGAAGCGCTTCAAAAGGGCATTGCCCTATATTTCACGGTGGATTTCAAACTGACCCACCCACGCTGGTATTGGTTTGATGAACGAAAATTAACGCTCTCGCGCACCAGGCGCGTATCGTATCAACCTCTCACGCGGGAATATCGGCTTTCGAGTGGCGGCTTGCAATTACGCTTTACCAGCCTAAACGATCTATTATCTGCCCTTGGACATCTGAGCATGTGGCACGTTATTGCCCCTAATGCGATCAAAACTGATCAACCCTATATCGCCTCTTTACGCATGCGTCTAGATCCCGCACTCATGCCCAAACCCTTTCAAATCAATGCGATAAACAATCGAGATTGGAATTTATCCTCGGAGTGGACGCATTTCACTTTTATCGCTCGCTCCCATGCGCGTGCACAGTAAACACCGCCCTTCTTTTCAGACGCACCATGCTCATCACTGGCATTGGGTACGCACGCCTGCTCATTTCTTTAGTCAATCCAAGCGCTTTACGGTGAGAACCGTGTGTGCCATCGCCGTATTAGCTCCACTCCTCTTATTGGGCGCATTAGCCATCGCCAGTGCAAACACGGCTTTTTTTGAGCGTTACTACACGAGCCTGTATGCGGCCAACGTGATAGTGACCTTGCTCTTTATGGCCATCATTGTGGGCTTGGTAGGCGTCATTGTATGGCGCTTCTATCAGGGACGATTTGGCGCCCGCTTACTAGCAAAACTAGCGGTTTTTTTCGCGATTGTGGGAATATTGCCTGGCAGTATTCTTTACTTAGTGTCTTTACAGTTTGTCTCGCGCAGTATCGAGTCTTGGTTTGACAGTCCGGTGGAAACCGCCCTCGCTTCGGGCCTGCATCTTGGGCAGGGCCTGCTTGATGAGGCATTGGTAGATATGCAGCATAAAGCGCGGTTCATTGCTGATGAGCTTGCCGCCAAACGCCGCACGAGTGAACCGCTCTCGCTGACGCTCTCTCACATGCGCGAGCAATTTGGTCTTCATAGTGCAACCGTACTCTCTGCATCAGGCCAAATACAAGCGCAAGCATTAGCGCCCTCGATACGCAACACGCCGACTATCGGGACCTTAGATAAGTTAGATCAGGAACTGACCCTCCCCACTGCGGCGATGCTGCGCGAGGCGCGTACGCAACGGGTATATGCAACCATTGAGTCAGAAATCCCTAGAGAGGCCTGGGGAACGGGATTACATCATCCTGCCGGCGAAGCCTCCTCGCACTCCTCGACCACTAGCATACTCTGGGTACGGGTGATTGCCGTGATTCCCTCCGGGTACGATGCCTCGTTAAGCAGAAGCACGACGTTTTTACACATTTTGCAACCGATCACTCCTGAGCTTGCCCGCCGCGCACAGGAGGTCCAGCAGGGTTATCGCGATTACCAAGAAAAATCCCTGAGCCGACAGGGATTGCGCAAAATGTATATTGGCACCCTGACCTTAGCGCTCCTTCTCACCACCTTTATTGCGATGTTACTCGCTGTGGTATTGGGGAATCAGTTAGCGCGCCCTTTATTTCTCCTTGCGCTCGGGACACAGGAAGTAATTCGGGGCGACTACACGCCTAAGCGAGAAATCAAAACGAAGGATGAGTTAGGCTTTTTAACCCAAGCATTTAGCGCGATGACACGCCAACTCTCTGAAGCCCGTGCTGCGGTTGAGGAAAATCGCACTGCACTGGAAAATTCCCATGCCTACCTCGAAAACATCCTGCAAAACCTCACCGCAGGCGTCCTCGTTTTTGATCATCAGTTTCACTTAATGACGGTGAATCCTGGCGCAGAACGTATCTTTCGCCGCGATTTTCAATCGGCACTCACCCTGCCATTTCAAGACATTACGGGCCTGGGCAATTTCAGCGCCATTGTACGTCAGGCTTTTGCGAATTCGATCAAGCAACAGCGCCAAAAAACCCATCATGCGCATCAGGCTGACCCTGCCCATACAGATGCATTCGCCCTGCCTGCACACTGGCAACAGCAATGCGAAATCACGCTCGCTTCTGGCGATCCGCCAATCACCTTATTGGCCCGCGGCGCGCACCTCACGCGGGGACCTCATAAACGGACTAAACATCCCGCTGCCCTCTCTACGGACAGCGCAGGCTATGTAGTAGTTTTTGATGATATTTCCGATTTAATCTCTGCCCAACGCTCTCTAGCCTGGGGAGAAGTCGCCAGGCGCCTAGCGCATGAAATTAAAAACCCGCTGACTCCAATACGTCTTTCCATTGAGCAACTTGAAAGAAAACTCACTCCCAAACTACATCCAGAAGACGCACAAGCCCTTCAAAAAGGCACCCAGATCATCATCAATCAAGTGGATGCGATGAAGCAAATGGTCGATGCTTTCCGAGACTATGCGCGCACCCCCCCTGCCGTACTACAAGCAGTACAGTTGAACGACCTGATCACCGAAGTCACTGCCTTATATGCTAGCGAAGAACACACTCGCGCCATCCAACTGGATCTTTCGCCCCTGCCAGCGATTCATGGCGACCCCGCTCAGCTCCGGCAAGTACTGCATAATCTGCTACAAAACGCGCTAGATGCCGTTGCTGGGCAAGCCGATCCGCATGTCTGGGTACATACTCAGGAGATTACACCTAGCCATTTTCCCAAGGAAGCCGATACTTCCTCGCAGCTTGAACGCCACGCTTCACCTGGCCCAGACGATGCACGCGATTCGATATCGCCGGACTCCTCTGGAGCATCGGTTTCGCCACAGGATATCCATTTCCATCCGCCCGCCGCGGCACAACCTTGTGTCAAACTCACTATTTCAGACAATGGCCCTGGTTTTTCCGCCACGCTTTTACAGCGGGCGCTTGAGCCCTATGTCACGACAAAAGCCAAGGGCACTGGACTAGGTTTAGCCGTGGTCAAAAAAATTATTGATGAGCACGCAGCATGCATGGAGATTCAAAATCGTGCCGATATACATCAGGCAGAGCGGGCATCCTCCATGCATTTTGCGCAGGCCACCCAAACCGAAAATCACACATTAAAAAATGCAAATGCGCGTGCTGCGCGTAATATACGGGATGAAATACAGGGTGAACCACGGGACGCACTACGAGGTGCACAAGTGTCTATCCTGTTTATGAAATTGGCGCATTCCTCCCCTTTACAGGTACAGGTAAGTTAATGGCAACAATATTGGTCGTAGATGACGAAGTAGGTATACGAGAATTGCTCTCAGAAATTCTACGCGACGAAAACTACGTGGTAGATATCGCAGAGAATGCGCAACAAGCCCTCGCCTATCGTCAACAACATGTACCCGACTTGGTATTACTCGATATCTGGATGCCCGATATTGATGGCCTGACGGTCCTTAAAACATGGGCACAGCAAGGGGATCTCACCATGCCAGTCATCATGATGTCCGGCCACGCCACGATCGACACCGCCGTAGAAGCCACACAGATTGGTGCACTAGATTTTCTTGAAAAACCGATTGCCCTCAAAAAACTCCTACACACCGTAGAAAAAGCGCTTGCGCAAAAAAGCCTGCGCCATGCACAGCCTACTGCGCACTCGCTTACTCCGCCCCTGCCCACTACCAATCGCATCACTTTCTTAGATCACTCCGCTCACTCTGGAGTCACAGCAGCCCTCCCCTCCATCAACTTAGACATCCCCCTACGCCCCGCCCGTGATGCATTCGAACGCGCCTACTTTGAATACCACCTTATTCAAGAAAACGGCAACATGACCCGCATTGCTGAAAAAACTGGCTTAGAACGCACCCATCTTTATCGCAAACTTAAACAACTGGGTCTCAACACGGGGAAAAGCAAGGCAAAGTGAGGGCATTGCTAACATTCAGGGTTATCGTAGATTGACGGTTGAACGTATTTTTTTTTACTCTTTCTGAGTCATTGCTCTAGGGGAATGCATTCTCTAGACTTCTTTTGAAACCGCGTAGCCCGTATGGTAGGTTGGTAGTGAGGAATTGAATCAAATACGGAACCCCAGCATATCCGCCATGGCGTTCTTGATGATCAGCTTACGATTATCTAAAACCAAAAAATTAAAAGTCAGCGGTACGCATGTTGGGGTTCCTTCGTCACCACCAACCTACCATACGGGCTACGCGATTTCGAAATAAGGATGAGAAGTAAGAAATCTCTTACAAATACTCCAATAAGATTACTATAATACAGCTCGACGTTCAGCATGAGAATATTCATGCAGATGATTATATGATCCTTGGAATGAAATATGCTGCGAAATATTGAATCTATCAATTCACTCAATACCCTTTCTCTACACAATAATCAAGTAAATCACTTTTGGCATGTTCCAAAAAATAAAAATTATTTAATTGAAAAATCAAAGGAAATATGTGAAGCTCGGGTAGATCTTCCTGAGTTGCCAGAAGATGTTTCAGAAATAAAAAAGGGATTTGAAAAAATAATAAAGACGTTAATGCCATCTGATATTGAGACACTAGAAACTAGTGTGCGATGGACCATTCGTCAAATTCAGCTCACACTGAAGATAGACTCCCCTCATTCTAATGATCATTTTCTACAGGATAGAGGTCGCTTTGATCGAGCACATGAAATCCGAAGAATTAATCAGGCTAGTGCATTTATTCACGCGCTAGCCATAAGACTTATAAACAGAAAATTTTCTGCTGATACAGATTTAAAAAAACTAGCTACTGAAGAAAAAAAGTCACTCATAGACCTCATGTCAGATTGTGCGATGAAAGCTATACCCATCTTCCCAAAACCATTAATTTTTATAGAAAAAGAAAATTCTTCAACCTCTAAAAAAAATGACGTTACTCAATTTAAAGGCCACGCAACTACTTTCTCCAGCATTCCGTCAGAAATCTCTTTAAAGCCTAATGCATTTGAAGATGGCATGATCGAGCTCGCTGGTTTTTTTATCCATGAATGGATACACGCTTCTCAATATAAAGCTATTTTTGAGATGAAGGACTATATCACTGCTGGAAAATGGAAAGAAATCCCTATGATTGAAGCAGGACAAGAAAGATGGATATGGAATTTTGAAAAGGAGAGCAAGCTCTCTTTTTCTCAACCTATTTCTGCATTGCTCCCTCAGCCAGTTCCACCCCCGTCTATGCGGGCTTATGCAGATATGATGTCCCTGGCAAAAACAAAAAAAGCAACCGACATTGCAGCTATATTTGATGCTGAAAATGAGCGAGAGGGCTATTTTATTCAGTGGGCTGCTAGATTTTTTGCTGCAAAAAATCCCGTTTTCAATCCAAATTTGAATAAATCAACTAAATCCATTCAATATAATTTAGTTGATTTATTTTCTGAAATAAACCCAATGGAATGTGGTGATTTACAGACTGCATTACACCGTCATATTGAGCAAAAAATTGGATTCACTATAGAGCAGTTCACTTCATTTATTCCAGGAATTGAGCATTTTAATAATAGGAAATCTACTGTATCTGATGCATGGTATGCCCTTTTAAAAATGCAATCATTGCGGAAATATATTACCAATGAAAAAGATCTCGATCAATTAACAAATCATTTACTTTTACATCGTTATTCGCCATATGCTTTTCTCAACAATCCTAAACACCCATCACATCAAGATGCCAAATTCTTTATATATTGCATCAAAGGATCACTTAATAAAAAATATTCATCAGTACAAGAATTTATTTTCAATGCATTAAAAGAGAAATATAAAATCCCCAATACAATTATTGAATCATTCTATAAAGATTATATTGATGTATTTCGAGATCAAATCGATAGTCACTTAAGCGATCTTAATAAGAGAATTCTTTTCGAAACAGCACTTTATGGGCTAGGCATTGGAGAAGGAACGAATTTAAGCAATGAAAAACTAGCTCTGCGCGACTACATGAAAAAAAGACTTTTGTAAATCTAAAAATTCATTACGGCGAATAGTATCTACTCTATTCGCCGTCCCTGTATGCGCAGCAATAGACCAATGGTGAGAAAGTTACCAGGTTAATTCGTTAATGATACTGCTGTTATGTTCAGACCTTTCATATCCAGAATGAGGCGTTCATTTAGTGCTTTGGCAGCGCTCAATGCGTAGGGATCAGAAAGGTCTGTTTCGCTATAGATTAGGTATTTATTTTCTTATCTAAAAATTGTACGGCAATATGCCATACATAATGATGTATTGATGTCTTTGGAAGTGAGTACAGTTAATCTCAGTTCGAGATGTGCAACCTGAAGTCGTCTGTATTTATGTTTCACAACGAGGCAAGGTCAGTTTCGGAAAGGCTTCAGGCAAACATGGTTCAAATAGAATGACTTAAATTGTCGATAACGATAATGACGTATGCGCTGCGCTCTTCAGTGGCAAGAACAGAGTGAGCGGCGAATCAGGCAGAGCGATAAAGCCGTGATGCCGATAGAAAGCGGCTGTTTTCTCGTCCTTTGCATCTACCATTAAAGCATAGGCAGCGATCTCTGAGTGAGCGGCACGGTGGAACGCATCAGCCAACAGTGCACCACCTAAACCTTGTCCCTTGAAGGTTTGATCGACGGCCAAACGGCCCATGCGAACGGTCGGCACGGTCGGATAGCGTGGCAGCTTCTTGATGGAGCTGGCTGGAAGATCGGCCAGCAGCAAACTTGCCGATGCCAAGGTGTAGTAGCCTGCGATGCGCTTCTCGTCCGTCAAGGCCACGAAGCAGGCAGCCACACGGCGGCGAATGTCTTGGGTGACTTGTTCCCGTAGATAGCGGTTCAGTAGCTCCGAACTACTTTCAAATACCGCCCGATTATGCGCGGCATCGAGCGGCGCAACTTGGAATGGTGCTCTGCTCATTCAGCGCGCAAGAGTTTGTTACGACGCGCGAATGCACGTTCCATGGCTGGTGTTGGTTGCGGAGGCGATAGCAGCGCCTGTGCAAAGCACTCCTGGTCGGCCAGCGAGAGCCGAATAATTTTGGCTTGCTCAATAGTGCGTTGCGCGGCGTCCTGAACGGCTGCCACAACGAAATCGGTCATGGTGCGTCCTTGGAGCTCAGCGGCACGCTTGAGCATCGAATGAAGATCGGTACTGATCCTGGCTTCGAGACGGGCGGTAGAAATGGATGTTGGCATGATAGTGTCCTCCTGATAGAATTGTACGGCAAATAGCCGTACAATTCCACATCCTTATCATGCTTTATTCTCCGCTTTCTGAGATATACCCTATATCTAATAAAAATTTAAGGAATGTATTGTTCACTTTGCTTTTGACCAGGCTTGATTATGCCGCCGATCGCTTGTTGAAACCGCCTTCGATCAATTGAAAAACCTATGTCAGATTGAATGCCCTCGCCATCGCTCTCCTATTAACTTTGCCGTTAATCTACTCAGCGGAGAAGCGTATTTGAAGAAAAAGACTTGCCTCTATGCGTAGAGAGGAAGCTCCCCATACTAAAAGGGATTGCCTCAGAGCCTACTATTTAACCAACTTATCAAAGCGTTTACGGTGAATAATATCTACCCCGTTCAGGGTTCCTGTATGCACGGTGAGGGACCAGCGGCGGGAGAGTTGCCAGGTTAGTTTGACTAATGATGCTGCAGTGGTCAGACCCTGTTCGTATCCTAAAATAAGGCGTTCATTCAGCGCTTTGGCGACGCTTAAAACTTGGGGGTCAGAAAGGCCGGATTCGCTTTGACCAATGGTAAATTCATCGAGACCGATCGTTTTTGCAATGCGTTTGCCGCTGGCATTTCCCAGTAATGCTAACGCTGCCATGGTGGTATTTTGTTGGCCTAAATTGGTGCCACCGCTGGTGCCATGCCCGAAAAGAAGCCAAGAGAGTTTTTCACTATCGGCAACCGTAGGTTCGGAGACAAGACGGATATCAGGGGCATGGAAGGTCCCTGTCACTAATACCCCTGCTTCGACTTCTTGGTTGCGGCGCATGGCTAAAATATGGATTCCTGGGTTATTTAAAGGGCCCTGGAATGCAAAATAGCCTTTTTCAATCTGGAGTTTTCGTCCAAAAGCTTCAAAAGTGGATCCTGGCTGCATGCGTAGATCCCCATTGGCTTGTAAGGCATTTTCAGCGGTATTGCGAATATCCAGCGCGCCGGTTAAATGCACATCCGCTCCGGCTCCCCGAAAGCGGGTATGTTGGCCCAAATCCAGGTGGATTTTTGCCAGCAGAGGCGCATTTATCAGCGATGCAGGGGGAGAAGCCAAGGCCTTATCGTCGTCCAAGCGCATTTCCGAGTCCTGCGATGCGGTATTTCCGCTATCCCCTAATGCTCGCGCTTGCTTGTGCTTGGCTTTTTTCTTTTCACGTTGACGCGCCTTCCAGAGGGCTCGATCTACTTCAATGACGTCTTGACCTAGTTGAGGCCGCCCTCCATTAGGAATATCAAATAAGGCACGGTCTACTACAAAATCGCCTTCTATACTAAGTGGAGGCTGATCTGCACCAGGCAATCCCGGGCCCGCATACTGCACCCGAGCTTGCCCTGATAAAGCAAGTTGACGGTCTAATGTGGCAAAAACCGCCAATTTCTGGGCCGTAATATGAGCATCTAATAGCGGAGCGCTGGGATTAGCCGGATCTATTTTGGCTTTTCCAGACAATGTGACTGCCCCGCTCTCTCCTTTGAAAGTGATTTGCTCGAAGTCCACCGTATTGTTAGACAATCCTATATGGGCCACTCCGT
Organism: Mycoavidus cysteinexigens; assembly: GCA_031963005.1. Taxonomy (GTDB): domain Bacteria; phylum Pseudomonadota; class Gammaproteobacteria; order Burkholderiales; family Burkholderiaceae; genus JASSUD01. Next base: position 282,841 of record JASSUL010000001.1, read on the forward strand.
CTTTTAAGGTCAGCCCTTCTTGAATCAAGATAATCCCGAGACGCTCTGCATCCAGGCGGCCTGACAGTAAGGGGTGGGCAGCGACGCCTTTGAGTTGTAAACGCAGGCGTGCAGCGCCGGATAAGCGCATATTTGCGCCTAATGCATTACCTATAGGGTCTAGATCAGGGAGGTTTACAGTGATTTCTCCTGCAAGCGGCGCTTTTTGCTTCCAGATCTCCCAAACGGTTTGGTGATTTTGTGGAAATGGGGATCCCGTGGGCACTGCTGCATCTAGCGGTGAAGAAGACGCTCCCAAAAAATCCGCTCGCGTCGTTGGGGTTTCTAGAGAACGGGTTTGCGTTGAAAAAGCCGGTAAATCCGCATCCAGATGCGCATCGATCGCTCCAAACTGACCCGATTTTGCCTGTAATTGGGCTTGCATACCCTTTTTTGAGGTGGCGTTCAGCCGTAGGGCGAGGGTTTGTAAATCTAAGGGGATGCGACCTCCTAACGCCGTTTGGATCACCAAATCTCCGGTACGGCGTTGTAATTGCGCATGCCCCGTGATATGCATGGCTTGTTGTGTCAAGTTCCAAGCACTATCGAGCACTAAATCGGTTTCAGGACCATTACTCTGTGGGGTTTCGTCATCGGTAATGGGAGAAATCGGTAAGCTGTTGTATACAGGGACGGCCGCATCTATCGCGATAAAGCTCAAAGGGCTATTGATCCCCAAAGCATCGTGTAATTTACGCGTTAAATGACGCAAATCGATGCCTTTCAAGGTACCCGCTGAATGACTTTGCCTTGGACTGTAATGCAATGCTTGCAAATCTAACTGAGCCCCTTCGATATGCATTTGAGCCTGCCCTATATCGAGTTGGGTCAGCGTCCAGGCAGAGGAAGGTGCTGCGGTCTGTGTCGATTTTGAAGGCGCGGACTTCGCTATAGTCCATCCCAGCGTGACCGGCGCATCAAGCCGTACTTCTGGCAGACCATGATGGGTCAGCTGGGTAATACTTCCCTTCCAATGAAGTCCAGGCTTATTGCTGCCATCGCTAGTATCTGGAGCAGAAGATCCCTGTGAGGCATTGTTTGCCGTTTGCGCCGGCCTGTTTTCGGCCACCCGCACGCCTCCACGCGCTGCCAGCGTAAAATCGATCGCTTGTTTTTGAACAAGCCCTTTCGCTTGTAAGTTCAAGGTGTGGCGCGCTTGTATGCCGGCTAGTTGGATATGTATCTCATCCAATGTGCCCTGAGGCAGCACTAAACCCTGCACATCGGATTGATAAGATAAGGCGCCATTGGCACCTTGCTCAAGCCGGGCCTGACCTTTTGCTGATTGCAGACGATAGGGACCTACAGATACTCCCCTAGCTAGATAACGCAATGCCAGTTGAGGATGCTCAAAACCTCCCTGCAACTGTCCATCTGCCTTGAACATCCCGCTGAATCCCCAGCCGATAGTCGATAAATCCGGCGCATCCAAATGCACAGTCAGTCCACTGGCCGCACGCCCCCATTCGCCTTGCGCTTCCAGGCGATTCCCTGCCACCGCGAGTTGAATATGACTGGGTAATAGCCGCTGTCCAACAGTATGAATCTGGCCTTTGGCCTCTAAGGGTCTTCCTTGGTATGCACTGTTGTGCAATGTGAATTCGATATCCAGTGCAGGTTCTGTTTTTTGAGACAGCGTTTTGACATCTTCCAGCAAGGCGTGCAGAGCCATTGAGCCACGCGCAGAAAACGGTTCAGAAGGACAACGATGAGACGCGCTAGGGATACAGGAGGCGCTCTGCGTATTTTGCTTTGTATCTTCTTTTGTATCTTCTTTTTTATCCGGCTTTTTCAAACTATGCAAAAACAATCGGGTGTAGGGAGCCGGTTTTCGACCACTGCGCACCTGAATATCTCCCGATATCCATGATCGCTCTGGCTTGGATGATGTGGCTGGCGCGGCTACGTACGCGCGCATCATCGGACTGAGCCACGCAAAGGGATCAAACCGATCCAAGGTACTTTGAAGCGTATAAGTAGGCGGATTATTCGCTACGTCGGTTTTCCAATCTCCAGATATTTGTGCTTTACCTTGCCCCGTATGGATTTCTGCCTTCCAAGCTAATTGTTCAGATTGGATATGCGCTTTCATTTCTACACTCAAGTAATCCGATGGCAAGGCCGGGCTTTTCTGGGTCGATGTTTGTGCAGCAGGATCGCTTTGTTGAGTGTGGCGTAAGGCATGGGAACGTAAAGCTAGCGCCTTATGCTCCTCAGACAAATGCGCCGCGGCCAAGTGAGGGAGTTCGAGATGATGTAAATCACATTGTGAAGCATCGATGCAAGCGTAATGCACCGGCGCAGTCTGCTTCGCAGCAGCCGGCTTTACCGTAGCGGATTCCAGGGATAAGGCGACATCCTGATGATGCTCAGCGTGATGCCCTATCCAAGTCAGCGTGCCATTCAAACGCGCTGGCACTAACAGCGCAGACCACCGATGCAAATCTAGATCCCTGATAGAGAGATTCAGCAACCCTTTGTCTTGCTCAAAGCGGGCATTGCCTTCCAGGTGCAGATCTGTATGAAGAGATGTTTTCTGCTTGGTATGCAGTTTGTGCTGAATCCAATGCGGTGCCGTTTTTTCCAGTGCGGAAAACGCAGCGGGCAACGCTAAAACAGCGCCCTGCAGCACCTGTATCTGAATATCCGTCAACACTTGTTCTTGCGCATTCAAGCGAAGATGCGAACGGGCCATACGCAAAGGCAAACCGTGCATCATCAAGCTTGCAGGTAGGGTATTGCGCAGCGTGATGTCTCCTTCGACCGTCCACGGTTGCGCATCCTTGGCTTTGCCTATTTTTTCGCCTTCCTCACTTTTTCCGGAAGTCGGTAGGTTGTGTTTCAAAGCCTGTTTGAATTTATTGAGGGAAGACGTGGGCATAAGCAAGGCAGGAGCCCGTGCGGGGCCGAGTTGCGCCTCGATATGCAAATCGGCCTTAGGTGCCTTAGCGCTGAAAAGCTGCGGATTCAGATGATGGATACTGAGTGTGGCGGCTTTAAGCGGCATCGGGCGAAAAGGCCAAACCTCCATATGCCCCTGCCCCTTTAAAGCCTGGCCCCGCGCCTGAATATGCACGGCCATCTCTTCCAAGGTGCCCGATACTTGCACATCAAAGCGCGCCTCTCTTACCCGTGTGTCTAGCGCAGTCCATGGCGAAGCACTTTTGCTGCGCGCAGTTTTGATCTCTACTTTCTGCTTACTCTGCGCCAGATTTTTAGTTAAGGAGGAGACGTTCATTTCAGAAGGGATCGATTTTCCGACAAGGTTCAGCGTCCCCGTGATACCAAAGGGAGAGGCCGCCATTAACCGCATGTCTGCCCGCACGACTCCATACGGAGTATGCAACTGATCTAGGCGTAAATGATGCTGTTGTGCCTTCCCACTTCCTATGGTCTCCAAGGCGAACTGTAGGTTTGTCCATTCGCTCACCTGGGTCCCTTGGGTAATGCATACCCGCTTTACCGATCCTTCATTCAGGTATACCAAAAATGGAATGCTCAGCTTTTTAGGAAGGCTGATAGGAGAATTCGTGTGTGGATTTTGCGGCGCAGGCCCCTGTTTAATCTGTACTTCCCCCACCCGAATAAACGGCACGACCCAACTCCAGAATGTCCCCGAATCCACATCCACATGCTGTATTTCCCACTGGCTCTGTACTTGGTCAATAGCCACCTCAAGCCCCGCATGGCGCCACCGGATATCACGCAGAAAAAGACCTGTTCGCAAGGTGCCCCTTTCCAACACGCCTTGCAAACGGTTTCCAGAAAGTACCTTGGCGATGGTCCATGCATAACGGGTTCCTGTCTCCGTGCGCCACATATAGAGGCCGCTTAAGGCAAGCACAAATATTAAAACGCAGAGTCCTCCAAACACCATGCCAGGAATCCATCGCCACAGTGACCTGCGGGGGCGCTTTTTCCTCATTTTCACCGGCGTGTTTGTCTCTCGCTTTGCTGGAGTCTCATCGGTATGCAAATCAGAGGGATCATTCATAATCTAAAACGCAATGCCCAGAGTGATATATGGTCGAATCGAGTGATTGCGCAGGCCATACGCTACATCAAAATTAATAGGCCCTACAGGACTGCGCCAGCGAACTCCTAAACCCGCGCCTTGATACAGCGTACGCTCCGCCCAAGCATCTGCCGCCGTACCGGCATCGTAAAATACCGCAGCTCCCCAATCATGATTGAGCCAATGCTGATATTCCAAGCTGCCTACCGCAAGGTACTTCACCGGCAATACCGAATCTTCTACATGATTCCCAATACTCTGGTAACTATACCCTCGAATGGAATGGCTTCCTCCGGCACGAAACAGTAAGGAAGCGGGGATTTTGACCGTGCTTCCAGACGTCAATACTCCACCTAGTTCCACGCGAAACACCCCAATACCGCTTGAACCCAGAGGCACATATTGCCGACCACTAAAATACGCGCGTCCAAACGATTCTTGGGTCAAAATCCCTTTAACCGCTCCATTTGCGGCAAAAAGCAACAAACTCCCTTCACGCGGGAACAATAGATCATCTACATCGCGGCGCAGCCAACTCCATCCAGGAACCAAGGCCCGACTCCAACTCGAAGGTGCATTGGCGTTCTGCAAACGATCGCCATAAAAAAGCAAAGAATAGGTATATTCATAGCGGCTCTGCAAACGCACACGCTGTGCGCCTGTACGAATACTGCGAATATCCGTATTTTCTACATCGCTATGCGTATAGTTGCCCAGCGCACTATAGACATAGGCTTGCTCATCGGGAGGGGTCGATAATTGAAAGCCCCCCGACTGCTGTTCTGGATTCCACTGCCCTTGTGTCTCCAGAACCCACGCGCGATTAAACATATTGTTGTAACTGTACTGCCCTTGCGCATGCGGACCCTGGTCTGAAATATATCCGACCCCAAAACTCAGCGCATGGTAAGGATACTCAGTCACCTTGACGCGAACAGGGACCATGCGGGGTACCGTCTCTTCCTGTTTTTGCGTCGACGCATTATGGGCACCAGAGATCACGGTATCGCTGGAATGCGCTTCTTGCTTTTCTTGCTTCAGTGAAGAAGGCTCCCCCGAGACATCCTTGGCCAGTTTGTTCAGCGGAGACGGCATATGCTCAGATTGTGCACGCACATCGACGACCACATTGGCAAAATAGGGGGTATTTTGAATCCGCCTTTGTAATTCCAGCACACGATCTGCGCTGTAGTACTCGCCTACACGCAAAGGATTTACATTATGAATAATCTGCCCGGGGTAACGCTTGAGGTCCGTAAACTCCAGAGGCCCTAGCACGAAAGGCGGACCACTGTCTAAGGTCAACTCTAAATAGGCTCGATGCTTTTTGACGTCGATAAGCGCTTGTGAAGCCACCATTTTGGCATCTAAGTAACGCTTTGCCTGCAGGGTTTTTAATGCGAGCCCTTTAGCGTCATCCCAGGCACGCTGCGTAAAGATATCCCCGCGCTTTAGCGGCCATGCTGCACGCACCGCCGCCTCACGATTTGGCTGCTGAAGCTTATTTGCTCGCGCTTCACGTTCCTCCTCCTCCCCTGCATCCAGCTCCAATGGTTCCGCTAATACCGCGCCTTGAAAAGAAAGTGTCATCTTTTTGACCCGTATAGGCTCGCCAGGTTTGACGCAAATCGAGACCACTTTACTATGTCGCTCAGAAGGCAAAACCCAATCGCGCAATCCCCGTAAATTAGGACGTTGCACCGACACCTGAATCTCCGGCGTGAAATACCCCTGCGTTTTAAGCAGATCTGCCACCTGCGAAGTGCTGGCCATGATTAAAAAATCAAATTGCCCCTTTGTCATATCGGTACGCGTAGCAAAGCGCACGATATCAAGATGTGTTTTCAGCAAAGACCGTATAGGTTTTGGTGCATCGATCACCACGCGATAACGCGCAGCAGGCGCAGAAAAGCCTTGCGGAGAAGCGGCCTTGATGGACACGCTTTCATTCTGCAGGGCAGGCTGCGCCGCCTCACCGAGCACAGGAATAAAAAGCAAGATTCCCCATAGGGCGTGTCTACAATGGTTCAAAAGACCCCCTCTTCGCGTATGGGTAAAATGCGATGCAGTGCTCAGGATCCTCACTGTACTAGAGTACAGCTCCGGTCCCTGTGCTCCTGCCCCCCCAAATATGGGCCCTTTTGAACCATTGGAGACACCCCCTATACTGAGCAGCATCCCCAAGCCATATCGGCGATGCCCTCCTTTTATGAACTTCTCACGTAATCTATACAGACCTATGCGCAGGACATTCTCGTAGGATAGTAATGCTAATAAATCTTTATACTGCATAAAAATATGCCTATATGCTACGCCTATATCACTACTTCAAAGGCTAAAATCCACCTCATGGAATTAGGCTATCATAGCTAGTGTGAAATTCAAAAAAATGCCGATCGGCAAGTAAGACAAAGAAGGATTGTATTATGGAATACCAGTCAGAACTGAGCCAGTTTCTCAATACGCTGAAAAAAGCCAACCCTGAACTAGAAACCAAGCAACAAGCAGGCTACAACACTTGGTCGAACAAACCCCCTCTGAATGTCAATGAACGCCAACGCGCGCTAGATGCACGCAAGCCGCAATCTGCTTATGTGTATTACCAAAATTTCTAGGTTTTTTAGAATACTTCTAAGAGCCTGTTCATAATCTTCAAAAGTGGGTTATGTTGGGGTTCCAAAATCACCCAAAAACGCACCCCAACCTACGAAAAATGCCTAAAAATGGTAGGTCGGGGTGACGAATTGAATTAAATACGGAATCCCAACATTACGGCCTTAAGGGCGATTTCTGGAGATTATGAACAGGTTCTAAGGTAGTGACAAAGAATGCCAATTCCCACCGTAAACAGACATGATTCCCCCTATAAAATAAATGCGTCTATGAGCAGGGAAAGAATCCGATGGAGGCAGGGCTCTTTCCCTTCCTCATTATGAAAAAAGCATATTGAGTGTGACGTTTCTAATTGGATGCCTGATGGGCATGTCCTACCTGCATTGAAGAAAAGCTCGCGCTGTCCGCACATTCCTCCTATTTCCTATGAGAGATATCACTTGGCATGCAGTATGCCTGTGAGCCAAGTACCGAATCTTAATCAGACTAAATATCTACCATAGATGGTATTTTCATCTCATACAGAACACACTTTATAAGTGATATTTAATCTATTTAACTAAATTTTGAAGCACCTTCTCTCATAGTCAGCAAAGGTTCTATAACAGAGATTCTGGAGACAGTTATGGAATGGATCCTATCTAGTTGCCTGCCAGGAAAAAAATGCGCTTGGCGCAGCTATACGCCATATTTATGCACATACTCTAAGCGCATTTCTATTTTCTTCTATTTTTAGAAATAGATTTTTATATTATATTTATTAGGCGATGCTTTGCTTTATAAAGTAAATATTTCTTAATGCTCTTTAATCTTTATCTATGATAACAATCAAAAATATCATAACAGTGTTTTTACATACGACATAGATTATTTTTCTGATACAAAAAATAGAAAAAACTGAAGCAGAGTGCATCCCTTATTATGCAGAGACTTCTGTACGATCAATGCCTAAGGAATAGCATTTTAAAAAAGTATGTACTGAAAAAAAATATATTCAGAACATGCCTGAAATCTGATCCTTAGCATAAGAAAAGTATTAATTCATGATCATATAAAAGCGCATATATAATGTTAAATAATATCTCTCAAACACATCAAACATCTTTGAACCTTATCAACAACAACCCTCGCAACTTACAAGAAATCAACGAGAGAACAGCGCTTATCCAGCCTGAAGCTACCCAAGCATCCGAACCAGAAGTAGGTTTATTTCACGTAACACTGGGCAGTTCTGTAATACTTTTAGCAAGCTCCATGTTGCTTAATATGAATGGAAATGACGCAGCAGGGAAAATAACGTTTGCAGCAGGTTTCGTTGCGTGTGCCGCATTTATCGGTGTAACAATACGGGATGCGATCTCCTCCAACAATTAATTTCATAACATAACGATCAGCATACGCAGCAAGCATTACAAATGGCCTGTATGCTTTTTCTAAATGAGAAAAAGCATACAATAAAACACAAACGCCTTTTTTATTCTATTCAAGTGATTATAAAAATAACCTGAATAGAATAAAAAAGGCGTTTGTTATGAATATAACGATATTATTACTCGCTTATCCCTTTTAGCACTTTCTATTTGGGAACATCCTGTTCATTCGTCTCTGGCCCAGACTTCTGTGAGTGCATTGGAGCCGTAGCAGAAGAGGGAGCCCCCAAAACTCCCGCTGATGGCGGTGCTTTTCGAGAACTCATATACGTTAATGCCAGCGTACAAGCGAAAAAGAGCATGGCTAACACGCCGGTAGCGCGAGAAAGAAAATTCGCTGAGCCACTAGGGCCAAATAAACTCCCTGATGAGCCACTACCTAAGCCTGCGCCCATATCAGCGCCTTTACCGTGCTGTATCAATACTAAACCGATAATGCCCAGAGCACTGAGCATCTGCCCGACCATCATAAGCGTTTTGAGCCACATTGTTTACCTCGTATTTTGAAATGTAAGGGATCTTTAGGAAAATCCGCGTTTTCCGGTAGTCAGGCTGATATCAGCAGCGCTGCTTTGCAAATGGCTAAAAATTCTACCGCATTGAGTGAAGCGCCGCCGATTAATCCGCCATCAATATCAGGTTGAGCAAGCAGTGCAGCCGCATTTGCCGCTTTCATGCTTCCTCCATATAACACTGGTACTGGGCATGGGCTCCCAGCATTTTCTGTTTCCCATTGTGCAGCAAGCTGCGCACGTAAGTAGGCATGCACTGCTTGTGCCTCTTCTGGAGTGGCGCTACGCGCAGTGCCAATCGCCCATATGGGCTCATAAGCAACTACGATATGGCGCATCTGCGTTACGCTGAGTACCTTCAAAACCGTTTGGAGTTGTGCGCCCACAACCTGCTCCGTATGCCCAGCATCACGGGCTGCTTGAGACTCCCCCACGCAAATGATCGGCGTCAATCCTGCTTCTAGTGCACGCAAAGTTTTCTGGCCAATATCTTCATCGGTTTCGTGATGATACTGACGGCGCTCAGAGTGCCCTACTAATACATAGCGCACACCGAATTCCGCTAGCATAGAAGCCGCTATTTCTCCGGTATACGCGCCATGCGTATGACGCGATACATCTTGTGCGCCCCAGGTCACTCCACTGCCTTGCAAACTCGCTTGCACTTGCGCAAGATAGGGAAAAGGAGGACAAATAGCAACTTGGACGCAAGCATGTGTATTCCCCTTATTCAGGATCAATCCCAATTCGGCATCATGCGCTACATCCTCTGCCTGCATCCCTTTTTGAATCGCGGCAAGCAGTGCGCTATTTTCGTCTAGCGTGCCATGCATTTTCCAGTTCGCCACAATCCATTTCGAGCGCACCGTCTTGGGGCTACTAGCGTGCTGCGCGGTATGCGTTTGGTCGTTCATTCCTACTCTCTTTACAAACTCTCGTCAGGTCTTGCCCTCTCACCACGTCAAGACGAACTTGCCTATATGATTACCCATCTCCATCATTGCATGGGCTTGCGCGGCGTCAGCAGCGGGGTAGGTCTGGTACACCACAGGGCGAATGGTTCCGGACTCTAATAAAGGCCAAATATGCTGTTTGAGTTGTGCGGCAATACGGGTTTTGAACGCGACAGAACGCGCGCGCAATGTAGATCCCATAATGGTGAGCCGTTTGGTCAGTAAAGACGCTAACGAGAGCTCTGTACGCGCACCACCCAACAAGCCGATCAACACTAAACGCCCGCCTTCTCGCAGTAAATCTAATTCACGCGGTATATAAGCGCCGCCAACGATATCAAGAATCACGTCCACACCCTCGCCTGCGGTGTAAGCGCGAATCACCTCGACAAAATCTTCCTGCGTATAACAAATCGCGCGTTGCGCGCCTAAGACTTCACATGCGGCACACTTCGCTGGAGTTCTTGCCGTTGCAAAAACCGGATGCCCTAATGCATGCGCAATTTGGATAGCAGTTACGCCAATACCACTCGATCCCCCTTGAATCAACACCGTTTCAGGCTGACCTGAGGCATTCAAACCTAAGTGCGCACTATCAAAAAGGTTGCTCCATACGGTAAAGAAAGTCTCCGGTAACGAAGCCGCCTCAATGACACTCAATCCTTTAGGAATGGGTAAACATTGGGCAATAGGCGCAACCGCATACTCAGCATAGCCTCCTCCTGATAATAATGCACATACGGTATCTCCTGTTTGCAGGCCGTATACATTATCAGGATGCGCTAACGCTCCTCCGACGATCTCTCCTGCCACTTCCAGACCTAAAATCTCCGAAGCGCCTGCAGGCGCCGGATAATACCCTTTGCGCTGCAAAATATCCGGGCGATTGACCCCTGCTGCTTGCACCCGTATAAGGACTTCTCCTTCTTTGGGCGAAGGCTGGGGAAGATCAGATAATGTCAGGACAGAGGGTGATCCATGCCCCATCATTTGAATAGCACGCATCGGGACATTCCTTTTGCATTAAGCTTGCTGGCCTATTCGAAACCACAAAGGCATGGATACTCCCCCTCTCGGAGGATTATTTCTGCGATTTAACGACCTACAGGAGCAAAATCTTCCTCAGGCTGCGCATTTTCCATCTCTGGATGACTGGAAGCAGGAGGAGTTGCAGATTCCACGGCTTTAGAAGAGAGCCTAATCCGCCCTTTTCCATCCATCTGAATCACTTTCACATCGATCACTTTGCCTTCTTGGATATTTGGCGCTTGCTCACGGGTGATTTCGGATTTATGCAGCAAACCATCACGATTGGGCAAAATATTCACAATAGCGCCAAACTCCAGCATTTTGATGATGGTGCCGGTATATACCTGCCCTACTTCGACGTCGATCGTGATTTCTCTGATGCGCCGCTGTGCCTCTTCAATGGCTTGCGTGCTCGTACCGGAAACAGTAAGCGTACCGTCATCGGCAATATCAATATTGGTCCCTGTTTCTTCGGTTAATCCTCGAATAACGGATCCGCCTTTGCCGATAATGTCGCGAATTTTTTCAGGGTTGATTTGCATGGTAACCATTCTCGGTGCAAACGCTGAGAGTTCTTCACGTGCCCCTGAAACTGCTTCTTGCATAATCTTCAAAATATGCAAACGCCCTTCTCTAGCTTGCTCGAGCGCGCATTGCATAATTTCTTTTGGAACGCCCTGGATTTTAATGTCCATCTGCAAGGCGGTAATGCCATGCTGCGTACCCGCTACTTTGAAATCCATATCGCCTAGGTGATCTTCATCGCCCAAGATATCGGTCAACACCGCAAAGCGCTGATCTTTGAGATCGAGAATTAATCCCATGGCAATTCCCGCGACATGCTCTTTCATCGGCACGCCTGCATCGAGTAATGCTAAACATCCTCCACATACCGAGGCCATCGAGGAAGAACCGTTCGACTCGGTGATTTCAGACACTAAACGGACGGTATAGCCAAATTCTTGCTCACTAGGCATACATGCGGCCAATGCACGTTTAGCCAGCCGGCCATGACCAATTTCGCGGCGCTTAGGCGATCCTGTGCGTCCGGTTTCACCGGTAGCAAACGGAGGCATGTTGTAGTGCAACATGAAACGATCGCGATATTCGCCTTCAATGGCGTCAATAATCTGTCCATCGCTCTTCGTACCCAGGGTAGCTACTGCGAGTGCTTGCGTTTCACCGCGCGTAAACAGCGCTGAACCGTGCGTACGCGACAATACGCCTGTACGTACTGAAATAGGACGTACTTCACGTGTACTACGTCCATCAATGCGCGGCTCACCAGATAAAACCTGATTGCGCACAATCCGAGACTCCAGATCAAACAAGATCGTGTTCACGGCTTGGGAATTCGGCATGCTTCCGCCCGCACCAGCGTCTACCGAGGCACCCGCTTCTTGCATTAATTTCTCGTTCACGGTGGTGTACACATCACGGATGCGATCCGTACGAGCCTGTTTTTCACGAGTAAGGTAAGCCGCTTTTAGGCCTTCTTCCGCCAAAGTGGTAATACGCGCTACAAGTGAAGCATCTTGCGCTACAGGTGCCCAATCCCATTCTGGTTTACCGGCTTCCTGCGCCAATGCCTCAATAGCTTGAATGGCTGTTTGCATTTGTGTATGCGCAAAAGCCACAGCATCGAGCATCACTGCTTCAGAGAGCTGATTGGCTTGCGCCTCAACCATCAATACGCCCGTTTCTGTACCTGCAACTACTAAATCTAAGCCGGATTTTTCACTCTGCGCTTTCAGTTGGCTATAGGTAGGATTAAGCACGTACTGATCGTCTATATACGCTACACGGGCAGCACCCACAGGCCCATTAAACGGAATACCCGATATTGCTAACGCAGCGGAGGCGGCGAGCATCGAAGGGATATCGGTAGGCACATCGGGATTGACCGACAGCACATGCACGATGACCTGTACTTCATTGTAAAAACCCTCTGGGAAAAGAGGGCGTAATGGACGATCGATCAATCTGGAGATCAATATTTCGCCTTCAGAAGGACGTCCTTCACGTCGGAAATATCCTCCAGGGATACGACCTGCCGCATAGGCCTTTTCAACGTAATCCACCGTTAAAGGGAAAAACTCCTGCCCAGGCTTGGCATGTTTAGCACCCACTACCGTCGCTAATACGACCGTGTCTTCTATATCGACTAAAACAGCGCCGCTGGCTTGACGTGCAATTTCGCCGGTTTCAAATCGAACCCGCTGCTCGCCCCATTGAAATTCCTTTACTACTTTACTTTCAGACATGCTTATCCCTTTCTCACTCTCATAGAGTATTACTTCACATCGCAGGCGCTTTGACAGATGCTTTTGATACATGTTTTTGAAATACGTTTTTGAAACATATATTTGAAACACGTATTTGCAACACTGTATAAGCGGCTTTTTTAGGGCGATGGTATGCGATTATTTAATTCAGATAAAAATAATGCCTGCATTTCCCTATGAATGCAGGCATTATTACCTAACACTTTGAATATCGCATTAGGCTTATAAAATACATAGTCATTTCCAAATATGGGCTCACGATGAAGCTAAAACGTAAGCTAGGGGCGCTTTTGCCTCGCACAGAAAAACCGCGCACGCAATCTTTGCGCTCGATATCCATCCTGTGCATAGCGAGCCTGTTAGAGCTTTGTCTACACCTATTGCCCATACGCCCCAGTCCGCGAAAATTATTTACGCAATCCCAATTTTTGGATCAATGTGCGATAGCGCTCAGCAGATTTGTTCTTCAAATAATCCAATAGGCTACGACGACGGCTTACTTTTTGCATTAAACCACGGCGGCTATGGTTATCTTTTTTATGAATTTTAAAATGTTCTGTGAGATGTTGAATCTCTGCGGTCAGAATAGCGACCTGCACTTCTGGAGAACCCGTATCATTTACAGCACGGGCATATTCAAAAATAATCTTTGCTTTATCGATAACTTTATCTTGCTGCGACATCATTATTCCTTTAATAAACAAGCGGATACAGAAGAATGGCTGTACCGTGAAAAAACCACACTTTCTACTTCCCGTGGATGGGCCAACCGGGGAAAAAGCGGATAGTAGCACATACTGATCGCCCCCTCCATAATCTGTCCAGAAAATGGGAGTAACACCATCATAGTGGCTACCCGTAAAACAGCGGCATCTGAGTTTGCCGATAAGCGGTTAGATTGGGATCATAAGCATTACTGGAGTGTAGTCAGCGATTACTATTTCGACTCAGCGGGTCAGCTTGTGGAAGATTTTTGGACTTCAGTGAATCAAATACTAAGTGAGGAAGGCGTATGACAACCCTAAAGCTAGGCATCATGAGCCGCGACGATTTTCAGCGCTATACGATTGCTATTGCTAAAGGAGAAATTAAGCCAGAACCTGACGCACCTAAAGTTTGGTTTGATAGCCTGGAATCTCTGGCACAAATTTTAAGCACTGAAAGTAGAGCGTTACTTCATACCGTTAGCGCAAGATATCCTCAGTCTTTAGCGGAATTAGGAAAGATAACAGGCCATGAAAAAGCAAGTCTGAGTCGCACTTTATCCAAAATGGCTGCCCATGGTTTAGTAACGTTAGCAAGAGGGCCAAAAAATGCATTAATTCCTACGCCAGTTGTAGACCGCTTTGAAGTCGCTGCTTTTACTTAAATTGCATGAAATTTTCCCGCTTATTCTTACTTATTAACGTTACGCGCAATGCATGACTAGAGGCCGCCTACCTCGCGGCCTTTTTTTGCCTATCTCATTCTGTTAGGGCGTTTTCACTATAACTACTCAATTTTAATAACTTCCACATTGGGATATTTTTTGTGTGCAGCATTACGCATCCATATACCTGACACTTTTATCTTTTTAAGATTTATGAGATTGGGCCATTGATGCGCCGAGCTAAATTCGAGATTATCACACCGCCTAAGGTCTAATTCTTCCAGATTGGGGAATACTTCCAGCAAAGCTGAGAGCTTTGCGTCAGTAAGATGATCAAGGTGGTGAAGGTTTAATTTTTTGACATTTTTGAGATTTTCGAGATCGCGCAACCCATCCAATGAATCGAATTTGAGGAGCAAACAACTCTCAAGGTTTAATTCTTCCAGTTTGGGAAATTTTCTCAGCAAAGCTGGGAGCTTTTCGTCAGTGAGATGCTCGCTAACAGGAAGGTTTAATTTTTTGACATTTTCGAAATCGAGCAACTCATCCAATGAATTGAATTTAAGGCCGTCACAACAACCAAGGTTTATTTCTTCCAGATTAGGGAATTTTTCTCGCAAAGCTGAGAGCTCTGCGTCAGTAAGATGACAATTACCACAAAGGTTTATTTTTTTGACATTTTCGAAATTGGGCCACTCACGTATCGAATTGAAGTTGAGTTGCCTACACCAACTAATGTCTAATTCTTCCAGCATAGAGAATTTCTTCAGCAAAGCAAGGAGAGCCTCGCCAGTGAAATGATCATTACGAGAGAAGTCTAATTTCTTGAAATTTTCGAGTTTTGGCCATTGATTTATCGAATCGAATTTGAGGCTCTCCTCTTCACGAAGATGTAATTCTTCCAGATTAGGGAATTTTTCCAGCAAAGTTGAGAGATTCTTGTCATCGAGATTCTGAACACCGGAAAGGTCTAATTTTTTGACATTTTCGAAATGGGGCCACTCATTCACTGAATCGAATTTGAGGCCGAAATTGCCAGCAAGGATTAATTCTTCCAAATTGCAGAATCCTTTTAGCAAAGCAAGGAGCCCCTCGTCAGTGGAGCATCCATTACAAGCAAGGTTTAATTTTTTGACTGCTTTGAGATTGCCCCACTTATCTACCAATTTGAATTTCAGTTTATAACACGCACCAAGGTCCAATGCTTCCAGATTAGGAAATGTTTTCAGCAAAACAGCAAGCTTCTTGTCATCAAGTTCACTGCACATCCCAGCATCTAAACTTTTCACCCCCGTAGCTAACTGCATATTTTCCCAACCCGATTTGAATTTAAAACTTGATTGCAGTTGGATGCGCGCTTCTCTGCCTGGCCTAAGTGCCTTTAGAGCATCTTTTAATTCATTGCTGTTATCTACTTTGATTGTGATCTTAATCCTGTCCCTCTTTATTTCTTCCCAATTTTTACAGACTAGTCGTGCTCGTTTTATGTTTTCAAAAGAGAGCTCATGAAAAATTTTGAGCAATATTTCTGGTGGGCAATTTTGAGCTAGAGGCCTTTGGACTGGAGAATCTTCTTTACTGCTTGCCGATTCAGTTAATGCTGCTCCTTTATTTAAGGAAGCAGCAGGCTCAGCAGAGGATGGCTTAGTTTTTCTAAAACCTTTACTTGCATTATGCGAAAAATTAGCGACAGCTTCCTTTATTTTCATCTGCTCTTCCAATCCAAAAAAATAATCAAGACAATACACTAACGGATAAAAAATAAGAAATTTCTCATCTCCATTTCATGACTATAACTTTAGGCTAGGGCCTTACACCGCTTTAGCTGCCGCTCTAAAAAACGGGCATTCTAAATGCTATAGAACCGGACTGTTCCATTTGCTACTGACATGACCTATCGTTAACTTGAATCAAGCTTTTTTGCATGGCAGCATGAAATGTCATGGATTAAAGGTGCTGATTTTTATTGACCGCAATAAAAATCTATTTCACGGATTGGAAAATATGAATACCGCTTGATATATTTTGATCAGAATTAGAAAAGAAAGCGACTGATGCGCTGCTAAGCTCCTCAAAAACCGAAGGCATATCAAGGAGAAAGCCTAGCAATTGTCCAATCCATTCCATCTGCACGCGTATATTGCAAACGATCATGCAAACGAGATGGGCGGCCTTGCCAAAATTCGAAATGATCGGGACACAAGCGATATCCCCCCCAATAAGGAGGGCGCGGTACCGCCGTTCCGAATCGGGCCATGCATTCGACTTCGCCTGCGTCTAATGCTGCACGGCTTTCTAATAGTGTGCTTTGTCGCGATACCCACGATCCAATCCGAGAATCTAGAGGACGCGAATAAAAATAGGCATCGCTTTCTTCTTCAGGGGTTTTTTCTACAAGGCCTTCGATACGTACCTGACGCTCCATCGTAGCCCAGTAAAATACAATGCTGGCAAAAGGATTTTGCGCTAAATCCTGGGCTTTACGGCTTCCATAGTCGGTAAAAAAAGTCAGGCCGCGCTCATCCATTCCCTTGAGCAGGACAATGCGCGCAGACGGGCGTCCTTGCGCGCTTACGGTCGCTAAGGTCATCGCATTCACATCGCGAATTCCCGCTACTACCGCCTCTTCTATCCATCGTTTGAGTTGCTCAACAGGATCTTTTGCCACTTCCTTTTCATCCAGCGCTCCGCGTGTATAGCTCGTGCGCAAATCTGGCAATAACGCCATTCTTATATCCTTACCCTATATTAGACCTCTTTCGAAACCCCATAGCGGCGTCATTCCTCCTCGCAGTACAATTGTACTGCCTTCGTCGGCATTCCTTGCTATGAGGCCTCGAAAGAGGTCTATTAAGTCTAATTTATGCTTTTCCAGCAGCTAATAGAACGACGACTTGCGCGCTAATTGCTTCTTGTCTTCCTACGCTTCCTACCCCTTCATTCGTCTTGGCTTTGATATTGACACAATCTCGCGCAATGTGGAGATCTTCTGCAATATTTTCCGCCATGCGGGAAAGGTAAGAAGAAAGTTTAGGTGTTTGCGCAAGGATAGTGCTATCTACATTCACCACATGATAGCCTGCAGCGCGAATAAGTCGCACCGTCCTTCTCAACAGTACACGGCTATCTGCGCCCGCAAAGCGTGCATCGGTATCGGGAAAATGTTGACCGATATCTCCAAGCGCTGCAGCACCTAAAAGTGCATCGGTTATTGCATGCAATAAAACATCGGCATCCGAATGACCGTGCAATCCGTGAGTATGCGGCACTTGCACCCCTCCCAGCATCAGGGGGCGGTCGGGTACCAAAACGTGTATGTCATAGCCTTGCCCAATACGCCAAGGAAAAGCGCTAGGTGCGGTTTTCTGATAGTTTGTCAGGCGCGTGCAATCTCGCGCAGCGAAACGTCGTTTAATATGAATCAGTTTCATAGCTCGCTCACCTGCAGGCCACCCACACTCGAGGCTAATAAGCCTTCAAGCGCTTTAAAGTCATCCGGATAAGTCACTTTGACATTACGCAGACTGCCTAAAACCATGCGAGGGTGATACCCCATGCGCTCCATCGCTTCCGCCTCATCCTCTACGGGTTGCTGTGCTTGCTGCGCCTTTACGAGCGCATCGCGCAATATGCCCATTCGGAACATTTGCGGTGTTTGCGCGAGCCATAGCGCTTTTTTAGATTCTCGGCATAAGACACGTGGCTCGTCTTGCACATCCTTTTCTTCCTGAGGCTGCGCGCGCTTTAATGCATCAGTAACGGGTATGGCTAAAATACCTCCCACATCATCATCCCGCACCGACTCGATCAAACTTCGTATGAGCGCGGGCGTGATGCCTGGACGCGCGGCATCATGCACCAGCACCCAATCTTGATCAGAAGCGCCCAATTCCGCTAACACTTCTAAACCATTCAGGACCGTATCCTGCCGCAAAGCACCGCCACAGCGACGCACCACAAAACGCAAGCCAGAAAAACGCCTCGAGTCAAAATGGCGATCATCAGGCGCTAATACGACCAGCGTCTTGGCAATTTCATGACATGCATCAAATGCCAAAAGCGTATGGTGCAAGATATCGCGCCCTGCAATCATTCGATACTGCTTAGGAAAGGACTGCCCTGCACGGGAGCCGACGCCCGCACTGGGAATCAAGGCAAAAAGACGTTCATTCACAACGCTGAGTCAATCACAATAAAAAGTGAAACAAAAAATACTATTCCATTCAGTACGAAACTTCAGTACAAAACGGTACGCTTACGCTATACCGAAAAATACTGCAAAAAGTCTCAGAACCTGTTTAGTATCTTCCAAAAAGGCCGCTCTTTACGTATTTGATAAAAATGCGGTGCGGTGCTCGGGATCGTTACTGTACAAAAGTACAATTCCGGTCTCTGTGCTCCTGCTCCCCTAAATAGAAACCCTTTTGGCAATGCTTTTAGGCAAGCTTGCCTGTCAAAATACTAAACAGTTCTAAGTATCACACATACTTTCGCTAAAAATCCGCTACCAAGTCCGATATGGGAGTACAAAATAGGTAAGGCGAAGAGGCTTTGACGGTTTCCTTTTTAGTGCCCCTTTAGTATTTCCTTTTAGGAATTTTTTATGGCACTCTTTCAAACGCCCTATCCTTGCGCATCTTTTACGTATCTTATTTCTCATCTAGGCAATAATGCGCGCACTACACAATACTCCCTGAATTCTATAATGTAGCGTTGCTTTCCCACTTTATTCATCTGCTATGTCTCAAAACGCAACCGCCTTATCCGCTCCTGTTACCGCTCCAGCCCCCTTTCTGCCCTGCCCTGCGCCACTGGTTAAGGCGGGCCAGCGCTTTGAGATTCGCGGCATGGAGACTTCTGCTGACGCATTAGCGATTGCAGGGTACTTCAGCGCGCATCGCGCACAGATGTCTCTGCTAGCGGTCATTTGCGCGACGGCAGCGGATGCGCAGCGCTTGCAAACCGAAATTGCCTACTTTGCACCGGACCTCCGCGTACGGCTTTTGCCCGACTGGGAAACACTGCCTTACGATACGTTTTCTCCGCATCAGGATTTAATTTCTCAGCGATTAGCCACTTTACATGATCTGAGCGAAAGCCGCTGTGAGATCCTTTTAATTCCTGCGATGACCGCACTCTATCGGCTGCCTCCCCGCGCCTTTATGGCGGCCTACACTTTTGAATTTACGCAGGCGCAGAAACTCGATGCACGCCAACTCAAAGCGCAATTGGTCCTCGGAGGCTATGAGCATGTCAGCCAGGTTATGCGTCCAGGAGAATACTGCATCCGCGGCGGATTGATCGATTTATTTCCGATGGGCTCTGCATTCCCGTATCGAATCGATCTTTTTGATGATGAAGTCGATACGATACGGGCATTTGATCCCGATACGCAAAGAAGCCTGCATGTAGTCCCTGAAGTGCGGCTCTTGCCAGGCCGTGAATTTCCCTTTGATGCCGCAGCACGGCAGGGTTTTCGTACGCGCTGGCGCGAAGCATTCGCTGGGGATCCCAGCCGTATTTCGATCTACCAAAATGTTAGCGAAGGGGTTCCTTTTGCGGGGATTGAATATTACCTGCCTCTCTTTTTTGAAGAAACAGCAACACTCTTTGATTATCTGCCTCAGCAAAAGCAGCCTGCCCAACTGGCTTTTGTAGGCGAATTACGCCAGGTTATTGAGCGTTTTTCTGCCGATACGAAGCAACGCTATAGCTTTCTCTCACACCATCCCGATCGCCCTATCCTGCCGCCTGAGCGCTTATTTTTGTCGATCGATGATTTTTTCACGCTGGCGAAGCCGTTTGCACGGCTGGTTTTGTCTCCTCAGAATACGAATAAGCTTCAAGACACCCCAGCCACGCAGATACCTGCAGATACTCTTGAAAAAACCGACGATACAAACGCATCGCTATCGCCTGAGCACAACATCGCAGCAGACCTCCCCCTCAGCGAGTGCTGGAGTCTCCCTCTGCCGCGTCTCACGATAGATCGCCATGCCGAACATCCTCTAGGCGCACTCTCTGCATATCTAAAGACCCCTGCACAACGTGTCTTTATCGCCGCAGAATCGGCCGGTCGGCGTGAAACGCTCTGGCAATTGCTCAACGAAAACGCGCTTCAGCCCGCGCTCATTGATCATTTCCCGGATTTTCTCCATAGCGATGTGCCGTTTGCATTGGGCATCGCGCCTTTAGCTGCAGGCTTTGTACTGCCGCAACGCGCCCTAGCCTCTCCCCAACGACATAAAGAGCACCTCGATGCTTCGCAGCCGGTAATGCGTCTTACGCTGCTCACTGAGAATGAACTCTACGGACCCGCAGCACGCCGCACTAAACGCCGACAGGAGCGCGCCAGTAATATCGATACGATGGTGCGCGATTTATCGGAACTCAAAATCAATGATCCCGTTGTGCACAGTCAGCATGGTATCGCCCGCTATCGTGGGCTGATGACGATGGACTTAGGCACTGGAGAAACCGAGTTTTTGCATCTTGAATATGCGGATCATAGTAAGCTCTACGTGCCCATTGATCAGCTATTGATGATATCGCGGTATAGCGGTGCAAATCTTGATGATGTGCCTCTCCATACTTTAGGCTCCGGCCAGTGGGAAAAAGCACGACGACGCGCTGCTGCACAAGTACACGATACCGCCGCTGAGCTACTGGATTTATACGCCCGTCGCGCTGCACGTACTGGCTATGCATTCACGGTCGAGTCCCAGGCTTACGCCCAGTTCACCGAAGATTTTGGTTTTGAAGAAACTCCAGATCAAAATGCAGCGATTACGGCTGTGCTCAACGACATGACGTCTGGTCGGCCTATGGATCGACTCATTTGCGGCGATGTCGGTTTTGGAAAAACCGAAGTCGCGCTACGCGCGGCCTTTATTGCGGTTCAAAATGGTCGCCAAGTCGCTGTATTGGCTCCGACCACTTTGCTTGCAGAGCAACACTTTCAAACTTTCTCGGACCGCTTTGCTGCTTGGCCTATCCACGTTGCAGGATTGTCCCGCTTTAAATCGTCTAAAGATATTGCCAGCAGCATAGAGGCCATTAAAGCAGGCACCATCGACATTGCCATTGGAACGCATAAACTGCTGTCTTCCGATATTGCTTTTAAACAATTAGGTTTAGTGATTATCGATGAAGAGCATCGATTCGGCGTGCGACAAAAAGAAGCGCTGAAAGCACTGCGTGCCGAAGTGGATATTTTAACGCTCACGGCTACGCCTATTCCTCGCACGCTCAGCATGGCATTAGATGGCTTACGCGATTTCTCCGTCATCGCCACCGCGCCACAAAAACGTCTCTCTATTAAAACCTTTGTGCGTCGAGAAGATAAGAGTCTTATCCGTGAGGCGATCCTGCGCGAACTCAAACGGGGCGGTCAAGTCTATTTCCTGCACAACGCGGTTGATTCGATCGAAGAACGCAGAGCCGCGTTAGCGGGGCTGGTTCCTGAAGCGCGTATTGCCGTAGCACATGGACAAATGCACGAACGCGATCTAGAGCAAGTCATGCGCGACTTCATCGCACAACGCACCCATGTCCTACTCTGCACGACCATTATTGAAACAGGTATTGACGTTCCCAATGCGAATACGATTTTGATCCAGCGCGCAGATACCTTTGGCTTGGCGCAATTACACCAGTTGCGCGGCCGTGTTGGTCGCTCTCATCACCAAGCGTATGCGTATTTGCTTGTCAACGACCCAGACAATCTGACCAAGCAAGCGATGTTGCGCCTACAAGCCATCGAGCAGATGGAAGAATTAGGGTCTGGTTTCTACCTCGCGATGCACGATCTAGAGATTCGCGGAGCGGGCCATATGTTGGGAGACAAACAGTCGGGGGAAATGCAGGCTATTGGATTCCAGTTGTACACGGATATGCTCAGCGAAGCCGTGAAAGCAATGCAAAGTGGCGAGGAACTCGATCTGACTGCGCCATTACACATCACCACAGAAATCAAACTGCACGTGAGCGCCATTTTACCCAGCGACTATTGCGCCGATATCCAAGAACGGCTCTCTCTCTACAAACGCTTAGCTAGCGGCAACACCGAAGACGAACTCATTCAGTTACAAGAAGAACTCATCGACCGCTTTGGCAAACTCCCTGCAGCAGCCCAAGCACTCCTAGAAACCCACCGCTTACGCATTGCCGCCGCACCTCTGGGCATCCTTAAAATCGACGCTACGCATACCACCGTGACGCTCCAATTTAAGCCCAAGCCACCGATGGATCCTGTGGACTTTTTACGCGTGGTTCAACAACGCCCCCACTGCAAAATCATAGGCTCGGACAAAATCCGCCTCGATATTCCACAGCCCGCTACTACAGAGGAGACTAACCCTGCAGCTATCGCAGATCTAGCGCCGCGTTTAACAGCATTGAAAGGATTATTTCAGGCTTTGGAGCCTATTATTCAACGAAAGCCTGGGAAATGATTCAAAAGTGTATAGCAAGCTAATGGCCCCTATTTGCTGCTAAAGAAAGACGATTAGACTTCTTTCGAAACCCTGTATCGGCGTCATTCCTCCCAACCTACCATACTAGCTACTCGGTTTCGAAAAAAGTCTATTATTCGCAGTGGCGTATGTCAACGACTATCGTATCCACTCGATTTGCCGCCGTAGCACAGGCATAGGTTCACTCCCACCCAAAGCAGCCAAACGTCGTGCATGCTCACATTCAATGAACGCTTTTAGGGCCTCTTGAACCAAGGTCGATTTTTCTTTTAATCCGCTTAAAGTCGGCGTTTAAAACCGATACCCTACATTCAAATACGTAATAACGGGATTCACCTTCAAACTCGCTTCTGAATTTTGTGTCACTTGCTCATTGACCTTTGTTTTCAGTTTAGCGGTGGTGCGAAGCGGCATATACGATACCGACAATCCGCCAAACCAATGCTCACTCCATTGATAGGACACCCCTGCATTAAAAATGGGGCTCCACGCATTCTTTGCAGAAGCCGTGGTGGGACCATGCAATACGGTCTCTAAAGCGGGGTTAGTAATACGGACGTTCTTAAACCATACTCGGCTCACCCCTACCCCCAAGTAAGGCCGCAAACGGGTACTTGCATCAAAGAAGTAGTATTTCAGTAAAAGCGTAGGGCTTAATTGACGCACGCTGCCAATTTTTCCTAATGGGCTAAGCTCTCCTGCCCCTTTCAAGTCAAATTTGGGCGGAAGACCTAGCACCAACTCACTGGCCACGTTATCTGTTACAAAATAAGTAGCAGATACACCCACGCTATCTGCATTACTCACAGAGGCCCCTGTATGGGGTTTCTCTCCGACAACAGGGCCCGTCAACGTCAATGGACCGCTGCTATCACGGGTTATGAAATGCAGCCACCCTGCACTTAATAATAGACTTCCCGCTGTTTGCGCTTGAGCTGCGCACGCGCAGGTGCACAAAAGGCAGCCTGCGACAATAGATTTCAATTTCATATCCATCAATCTTATCGTTATTCAAGTATAGGGATCACCAGCAACAGCTATAGATCCGCAGAACAATAGATTGTGTGTAAAAAAAATAAAGCCAAACAGTTTTAAATACCCTGTTTGGCTTGCAGTTTTTTCGTATTCGAAATACGGGTCTTAGAGTCTGCTCCACAAAGCTATGCAACCAGTCTGCCCACTTTGCATCGGGTGCGTCGCATCGACCTACTTTTACACAGACTCCTGCATATCGCAGACAAAAAGTCGTTGATATTCCTTAATCGCGTAGCGATCTGTCATCCCTGCGATGTAATGGGCAATGAATCGAGGTTGGAGGAAAGGATCCTGTGTTTGATATTCGGGCGGAAGCAAGCGGCTATCTTTTTTAAATGCGTCAAAAATAGCGGTGATCATGTGTTGCGCTTTATTCGCCATACGCAATACCTGATAATGTCGATACAGGTTCTTAAAGAGAAAACGTTTGAGTTGTATCGCATGCTGGGCCATTTCCGCGCTGTAAGCGACTAAAGGCGGAGCCTCTCGTACGGCATCTGGGGAATCGGGCGCATATTGTCTGAGATTGGCTTGTGTGGTGGTGATCAAGTCCACGATTAAGGCATTGATCATACGTCGCACGGTCTCATGAATAAGGCGACGTCCTGGCAATCCTGGATAAGTCTGCTCAGCCTCTTGGTAATGTATACGCCATAAATCTAATACCTCGAGCTGTTCTAATTGGAGCAGACCAGAACGTAAACCATCGTCAATATCATGATTGTTATAGGCGATTTCATCCGCAAAATTCGCGATTTGTGCTTCCAGCGCGGGTTGCTTGCCGTTTAAAAAGCGCGCTCCCACATCCCCTAAATGCAAGGCCTTTTCATGAGTGCAGTGCTTTAGAATGCCTTCGCGCGTTTCAAAACAAAGATTTAAACCTTTAAACGCGCCATATCGCTCCTCAAGCTCATCAATAATGGTCAGGCTTTGCAAATTGTGCTCAAACCCCCCATATTCCCGCATACAAGCATTGAGCGCGTCTTGACCGGTATGGCCAAAAGGTGTGTGCCCCAAGTCATGCGCTAGCGAGATCGCTTCTACGAGGTCTTCGTTAGTCCGTAACTGGCGAGAGATCGAACGGGCAATTTGTGCGACTTCTAAACTATGCGTGAGGCGGGTACGGAATAAATCCCCCTCATGATTCACAAACACCTGGGTTTTATATTCCAAGCGACGAAAAGCCGCGCAGTGAATAATGCGATCACGGTCACGTTGAAACTCGGTGCGTGCATTCGGCATAGGTTCAAAGTAGCGCCGCCCTCGTGAGTACTTAGAATGTGACGCATAACAGGCAAGATGCGCTTCTAAATCAGGAAAATCATGCACATTTTGGTCTGTGTTCATACCTCACACTCCGGCAAAAAAAGGGGGGAATTAGCCATAAACCTCCATAAATGGGGCCTTATGGCATATATTAGGGCGTGTCTTTAATGCTCCCCAAGGGTTCCTATTTGGGGGAGCAGGAGCACAGGGACCGGAACTGTACTTTTTGTACAGTGAGGATCCCGAGCACCCCACGACTGCAAAGATAGGCCCTTGGGGGGTATTGAGGACATGCCCTAGATCAAGGATGCCATATATCTATTCTTTATCAACATATTGAACGAAGATTTTTCTAAAATTCCCAAATGAAAAGCCTTCATTTTTGACCCTTGACCCTGACCCAATAGCAGGACAGCACGGCATCTTTGAACCGCCTTTAATATCTCCTTTCCGTACCCATTGTGCGGCATCTTTACGGGCAAGACATTTGAAGCACTGTTCTATAACATCTGCTATCCCATGTTTAGGCCGAGATCCATAGGAGTTCGGATCCGCTGTACTTTCCACAATGGGCTCGAGAGCGAGCTTGCATCGCTCTAGCGCATACTGGGAATGCATAGCGGACACATGCCTGGATATGATGGAGCAATTGGTCTTATCTAGTCTAGTTATATTTCTCCTGTAAGACAGAAATTCAAACAACTTTCAGGTCGCACCGATTCATAGACATCGCTTCAATTTTCTAGTCTGCAAATCAGCATAATAATTCTTTTTCCTCAGCAATCAGCTTAAACAGAGTGCGACGCGCACGAATAGCTGCGCCATCTATCGGTAGCAAAACAGGCTGCAAAGACATAAATTCACGCTCTCCCATTATTTGTTGCTGCGCTTCTAAGATAGGGCAATCTTCTACGTTAAAGGCAAAAACAGCATTATTGACCGCGCCTTGGACAAATTTTTGACCTGCTTCGCCTGTTTCTTTGGGTAGCCCTGCCGCAAAAAATTGATGGGTAGTGGTTTCGGTTTCAGGAGTTAAACATTGTGCGGACTCGACAATAGGGCTCAGCCTTTCAGTAGTTCCGCTGCGGGTCACTTCAATAACCAGGGTAAAGAAGCCCGGTGCTTCCCAACGTGCTTCAAACAGACGATCTATCAATACGCCTTCTGGAATACCCCGTATTTTGGCGACAGGGGCTGGCGGCTCTTCTTGAAAAACACGGCGCTTTGACCAAACAACATTGCCTTTTTGCTTAAATTCTATTTGACCATTTGCCACTTTTTCGGTGCCCACGCTACCAGGATGCACAAATTGTATGTGGCTGAAATCCAGATTATTCTCGGCAATCAACATATAGTTCGCTTTGATATAAGCATGACTATGTGCCGTGACACGGTAGGTTGGGTCTATAAAATTAAAGTCGGGTAATAGAGAGGCATCCGCTCGCTCTGGCTCGCCCGGCCAAATCCAGATAGCGCCAAAACGCTCAATGATAGGATAAGAGCGCACCTTCAGATTCTTTGGAATATGCCCATCACCATGCGGATTGTGCATACACCGGCGGCCATCTGAGCCAAAAGCTAAGCCGTGATAGGGGCATTCAACCGAGCCTTGCTTTAAGCGCCCTTTATGCAATGGTGCAAAGCGATGCGGACAAATATTAGAAAGCGCAACCGGCGCGCCTGAGGGTTCACGATAAAGCAACACGGGGGCGTTGAGAATCGTGCGTGTGAAAAGCTGATCGGTTGATAATTCCTCGGCCCAAGCCGCGATGTACCAAGCGTTATGTAAAAACGGCATGAGGCTCCCTTATCTTTGATTTATTATTGATATGTCGCTGTAACGCGGCCTTACTGTAATTTTTTTTAATGAACTACAGGCTCATTTTAAAAGTTGTATGGACGAGAGAAATTCAATAATTATCAAGTCAAGCGACAAGATGGTAAGCCTCAAGCGTTTTGCAGCGCCTGCTAATCTTCCCGTTTTTAATAAGTTTTAAAAGTAGAAAATTAAGCGTCATGACCCTGTAACCCTAAGCCATGTATTTATCGCTGCTTCATTGCGCACAAAGCAGATTATTACCGCCTACTGCTAGAAGTCACTCGCGCACAAGCTTGGGACCATGGTTAGTATTTATGCTACAGGCAGTAGCAGAAACATCGCAGTGGACCACTGCCAAAATCGCGGCGATTCGCAGCTTAGTCGAACACACCACCGAATATGTACGCATCCACCTGCCCAAGATATATAGTCGTGAACTCGTCGATGTCATCTTCGAGCAGCCCTACTGCCGTATCGCTAATCTAGTGGAAAAGAATATTGCTCAACGACAAGCGGCTTCGCGCTATCTAAAAGATCTAGCCAAACTGGGTGTACTGCGTGAAATGCAATACGGCAAAGAAAAACTCTTTGTTAACCCAAAACTAATGCGGTTATTGAGTCACGACAGTAATCAGTATGTGCGCTATAGGTAGATTGGGGTGATAAAGGAACCCCAACAGGCACGCCATGAAGTCCTTGATGATCCGTTTATGATTATCTAAAAGCAAAAATTAAAAGGCAGCGGTATGCATTGTTGGGGTTCGTGCCTCACCACCAACCTACCTTTCGAGAGCAGCCTTTTCTACTTTGCCTGAACGCTGCGAAAGGCTTGCTTCAAATTGTTTCCTAATATGTTCTGCCAGCAAAATGTGCGAGCGTGTGGAAAGGTGCATACTGTCAGCAAACATATACGTTTGGTCTGCATTAGGCTCTCTATAAATCGCTGGTGAGGAAAATAAAGCGCTTTGATAGTAAGCTGGGAGCTCATCTATTTTGCAGGCAATCCCGGTATTCCCCACTGAGAAACCATGCTCGCGATAATTTTCCAGAATGTCGTTTGCAAAATGAAAACAATCAACCAAAACCACCCCATTATCAGCCGCTAGATGCGTTTCTAAATATTGCGCAAGCGTTGTATTAAACAGCACGGTTAGCTGAGTGAGCAATGTACTGATTTCAGTATCGTTGATAATGAAAGGTTCTTTACCTATATCAATAAGATTAATTGCGATCAGATTTTCAGCGCCATTTTCATATACTTTTTGTATGAGTTCAGCATATTGAATCGCTGTCGCTTTAACAGCTTCTATGGCATTGGGAAGTGTTATTTTCTCAAGCAAGGTGGCGACCATAATCGCAATGATATCGTTGGTGCCTCCATTCATCAGCACTAGCTGAGAAGCAGTAAAGCGATGGTGGGTCTCTAGATAGTTAGATACTTGGGTCGCAATAGGGACACTACTCAAACTCACACGTGCTATGAATGCTTTGTCTTCTTTCTTCTTGTTTAGATACTCATCTTGCAGTATTTGCCGCATCGATATTTTTGAATTGGGGTCGTAATTCGCGTTATGCAGCGTTGCATTGCCAGAAGAAGGAAAACAAACAAGGCGCGCTCCTCCTTGGGCATATCCAAAACCTAATGGGTTTGCCACTAATGGAGAACCAAACCCCCCGTTATACGCTGCGGTCAGTGTATCTCCATACGAGCGCGCTATAACTTGAGGCCAGACTTCTCCAGGATTAGTGGTAAATCGCCCCCCACCAAAATCAGCCGCTGCAGCGTAGGTACCTACATCAGATTGACTGTCACCAAAAGAAACTATTTGATAACGTGGAGCCAGGGTTGCGCTTTCACTTATTTTGAGAGATGCCATATTTTCGTTTTATAAAACAAGGTCGAGAGGAGTGACAATAAAAAACCATAGACTTCTTTTACAACTCCGTAGAAAGGCATTCCTTTGATGCCAGTACAAGAAGTACTTTGATCTAGAGTGACGCCGCTATGGAGTTTTAAAAAAGATCTAATAAATAATATTGTCGGAGATGCACCTAGCTTTATGTTCAGAAAAAAGCACTCCTTTTCTCTCAAATAGAAAATAAGCTTGATGGATAGAGATATTTATAACGCGCTCTGGTAAAAATCGCTTCTTTCACGCTCAAATTTTAAGAATTGTGGAAAACAACAAGCGTGTAGCATGGTTTTCAATAATTAGAAGACAAGCTGCCCACCCTCACGAACGTAGGGTGCGTCATCCATTGCCCAAAAGGATTCCTCTTTGTAGTCGTATTAAAGCGTTAGATCCGGTTTGCACTTAAGCACTCCATTTTCCTGTGCGCCTGGTTTCCCTAGATGGTGTGGTAGGCAGCTTATTCAATATAAATCTTATTTTATGAGTCGCTTCGTAGGAGAAAAAATGCCATTTCTACATAATGCTTGGTATGGTGCAGCGATTCGGGCCCGTCGCGTGATGGATCAACTCATTGCCGATGAGATCGATACTCCGCATCTGAAGCAGGCATAGTGGTGATGCAGATCTACTCCAGCAATGCAGCCTCAAGATCTGCATCAGAGACGGGCTCCATGTATGCTTGCCCTAAATGGTGTAGCAATACAAAATGGATTTGACCTGCATCTGCCTTTTTATCTACACGCATACAGTCTATGTAACGCTGTGCATCGAGTTGAGGAAGTGCGGTAGGTAAACCTGCTGCACGGATCAGCTGTACTAAACGGTGGTACTCCGCCTCTTGCAAGCTTCCTCGGCGCATAGACAGTGCCGCGGCGAAGACCATGCCACAGCCTACTGCTTCGCCATGCAGCCATTGACCGTACCCTTGGGTTGCCTCAATCGCATGCCCTAGCGTATGGCCAAAATTTAAAATCGCACGATTCCCTAGCTCTAATTCATCAGCGCCTACTACGGCGGCTTTCAGCGCGCAAGCGCGATGGATCGCTTCCATGGTAGCGTTCACTTCACGTGCGTTTAAAGCGGTGATATGGGACTCTATCCATTCTAAAAATGCGCTATCGGCGACTGCGGCGATTTTGATGATCTCGGCTAATCCTGCTGCCCACTCTCTAGCCGGCAAGGTCTGCAAAGTCGCGATATCCACAATAACGGCTTGCGGCTGATGGAAAGCGCCAATCATGTTCTTACCTAGCGCATGGTTGATGCCGGTTTTGCCGCCTACTGAAGAGTCTACCTGTGCTAGTAATGTAGTCGGCACTTGGATGAAAGGCACGCCCCGCATATAGCAAGCAGCGGCAAAACCGGTCATGTCTCCTATAACGCCGCCGCCTAATGCAATGAGCGTCACTTTACGAGAGGCCTGGGCATGCAATAGTTTTTCAAAAATCTGGTTGAGGGTCGACCATTCTTTATATTGCTCTCCATCGGGCAGCACAATCCAAGTGACGGACTTTCCTAATGCCGCTAAAGTGGTCCGTAATGTCTCTCCATAGAGTGCATCCACCGTGGTATTGGTCACTACGGCGCAAGCGCTACTGCGGATATAAGGGGCAAAATGGTCTGCCTGTGTGAGCAGATGACTGCCTATATAAATTGGATAAGTTCGTGCGCCAAGTTCAACGTTAAGCGTCATCATGCTGACAGTTACCATAAATAAAACAGATTGTGATCGATCGGATGCTTGCTAATTTATGCTACGGGTTCTAAGAATTTGTTCATCATCTTTCTAAAAGCCTGCTTTAGGTTTTTCAAAAGACCTAAATAGAAGCTGTTGGCGCACACGTTGGGGTGAGGCACGAACCCCAACATGACGACCCATAACCTCTCCAATCTCTACTCTTTGAGATTATGAACGGGTCCTAACAAAGCTAAGATCATCTTTATATACTCCGCGATCCCTTTTTGCTTGTTATGGGCCATAAGCGCGTCTTGTGGGACGATATGATGTGCGCACGCCCGATAGAGCGGATCGCGTGCAGCATATAAGGCGGCCAAAGTGGTATAGGGATCTTCCGTATGCAGTAAGGGACGGGTTCTACTGCGTTTAACCCGCTCCCACAGTTGATCGGGTGTGGCGTGTAAATACAGTACCGTGCCTCGACTGGTCAGCCGTGCTTGGTTTTCAGGGCGGAGTATGACCCCTCCTCCCGTAGCGAGGATAATATCTTGATATTGAGTCAGCTCATCGATCATCTGGGATTCTCGATTCCGAAAACCCGCTTCTTGCTCGTGTTCAAAAATATGCGCCACAGTCACGCCTGTGCGCCTTTCAATCTCTCGATCTGAATCCCAAAAGGAATAGGCGAGTTTTTTAGCGAGTGCTTGACCAATAGTGGTTTTACCCGCGCCCATAAGGCCGATTAAAAAAATATTGCCTGACATAGGGGGTTCGAAGGGTTTACTGACCACGCATAAAGAGCTGATCTAATGCGGTGAGGGAAAGTTGATACCAAGTGGGGCGACCATGATTGCATTGGTTTGCGCGAGGGGTTGCTTCCATTTGGCGCAAAAGGCTATTGATTTCGTTAAGGGTCAACTGCCGGTTGGCGCGCACAGCGTAATGGCAAGCCATCGTGCTCAATACCGCATGCTGGTGCGCTGTCAAAAGTTGCGAACCATCGTATTGATGAAAATCCTCCAAGATACCGCGCACCAGCGCAGGCAAATCGGCTTGCGCAAGCAGTGCAGGCACGGCACGAATGACCAAAGTCGTTGGTGATTGCACACCGATCTCAAAACCTAATGTCAGCAGCGTGTCTTGATGCTCTTGCACCAGCCCTGTTTCAATTTCACTCACGACCATGGGGATGGGAAGCAGCAAAGACTGAACAGCAATCGAATGCGTCGCCAACGCCACTTTGAATTGCTCGTAAAGAATGCGTTCATGTGCCGCATGCATATCTACGACCACTAAGCCTTGCCGATTTTGGGCTAATACATAAATGCCATGCAACTGACCAATCGCAAAACCTAGGGGGTGTTCTTCTTTATTTTCTGCATGGGGCTCTGCTGCTTGAAAGGGAATACCTTCCAAAAGCGATGAAAAAGCTTGTAGGGCATCCCCTCCATCACTAACAGGATTTACAAGCGCGGCCTCTTCTCCTGCCACACGTTCTGCAATCGAGGAAGCGGCTCCTTCTTCGAGGAAAGAGCTTGCTCCTGCAGGGCGATAATCAGGCACTTGCTGCGCAAGCCCATACGCCCCCCCTGTCTCGTTCCTGACATACCCGGCCCTAGCACGATCCGTATGCATAGGGAACGCGGCTTGACGCATATAGGGTTGCATCATCGGCCAAGAAGCAGCAGAAGCGCTAGATTTGGAAGAGGTACTAGATCCCCCTGGCTTAGCAGAAACTTGGGGCGATCCAGTAGAAACCTCAGACTCCAAATGCATAGCCTGCCCTGCCCCTTCGCCGGCTACGGTGGACAATGCACGCTGGACAGCGCGCCGTATAAATTGATGAATCGCGCGCGATTCATGAAAGCGGACTTCGATTTTGCAAGGATGCACATTCGCATCGACGGCGTCTGGGGGTACGGTTAAAAAGAGGACATAGCTAGGGTGACGCTCACCATGTAATACATCTTCATAGGCGCTGCGCAACGCATGCGTGAGCAATTTATCGCGCACAAAACGGCCATTGACGAAAAAATACTGCTGATCTGCGCGTGTGCGACTGCGTGTGGGCAAGCCTAGTAAACCGTGCAAACGCACAGGGGGTGCTGCTTCATCGACGGGTACATGCCCTTCATGCGCAAAATCTGTGCCTAAAATATCCGCACTACGCATCGCTAGATCACCGGCCATCCAGCGCTCAATCAAGCGCCCATTATGCTCAACTTCAAAAGTCACATCAGGTCGTGCCAAGGCGATACGCCGAATGACCTCTAAGCAATGTCCCCATTCGGTTGCCTCGCTTTTTAAAAATTTGCGGCGTGCAGGCGTGCTGAAATAGAGATCCTGCGCTTGCACCGTGGTACCGGTACTCCTCATTGCAGGAGTAATCAGACCGGTTTGCGCAGAAATCGTATTAGCATGGGATGCTTCAGCCGTACGGCTAGTAATGGAAAGATGCGTCACCGAAGCAATAGCGGCCAAGGCCTCTCCTCGGAACCCCAAGGTATTGACCGATTCTAGTTCGGCTAAGGAATGAATCTTACTGGTTGCATGGCGCTCTAGCGCGACGGCAAGTTCCTCTGCAGCAATGCCACTTCCATCATCTTTGACGACGATGGATTTCACTCCCCCTTGTTCAAGCTGAATCTGTATGGAACGTGCGCCGGCATCGAGTGCATTTTCTAAAAACTCTTTGATAACGGATGCAGGCCGCTCAATGACTTCTCCTGCGGCAATTTGACTAATCAGTAGATCAGGGAGTCGGGCAATCTTAGCGGACATAAGTCAATCGCCTCACGTTTTAGCGTCTGTGTGTTTTTTGCTATCCAAAGCCTGACGTACATTCTGCGTCAGGCACCGTTCAGCAAATGCTTCGGTAGCTTGTTCAGCCGCTTTGAGTGCAGCAGCTAAGGCATCGCGATCTGTACCGTCTTTGAGTGCGCGTAGTGCTTGCAAACTGGCTTGCACTTGGGCGCGCTCAGCGTCATTCAACAGATCGGCATTTTCGGCTAATGCGGCATCGGTGATTTCTAAAAATCGCTCTGCTTCAATTTGCTGCTCCCGTAAAGCGCGCGTATGCATATCGCTGGAGGCGGCCGCAAAGCTTTCTTCTAACATACTGTATACGGCTTCATCGCTCAGCCCATAAGAGGATTTGACCGTGATAGACGCTTGTACGCCTGAGCGCTGCTCGCGCGCAGAAACATAGAGCAATCCATCTGCATCCACTTGGTAGGTCACGCGAATACGTGCTAGGCCTGCTGCCATGGGAGGGATGCCTTGTAATTCAAAGCGCCCCAAAGAGCGGCAATCCTTCACCAGCTCTCGCTCCCCTTGCACGACATGAATCACCATGCCAGTTTGGCCATCTTTAAAGGTGGTAAATTCTTGGGATCTCGCAGCAGGCAAAGTCGTATTGCGGGGAATGATTTTTTCCACCAAACCCCCAAAGGTTTCGACGCCTAAAGTCAGTGGCAGCACATCAAGAAGTAGCCAATTATCTGCAGAGGATGCGGCTTCTCCTGCTTCTTGCGACGCATCAGACAAAGGTCGATTGCCCACTAACAGATCCGCTTGCATAGCAGCCCCTATAGCCACGATTTGCTCAGGATCAATATGGGTGAGTGGAGGTTTATGGAAAAAAGCA
Organism: Mycoavidus cysteinexigens; assembly: GCA_031963005.1. Taxonomy (GTDB): domain Bacteria; phylum Pseudomonadota; class Gammaproteobacteria; order Burkholderiales; family Burkholderiaceae; genus JASSUD01. The sequence continues at coordinate 316,917 of JASSUL010000001.1, forward strand.
CCTACTGCTTCGCGCAAAACGCGCATACGCGTGGCACCACCGACTAAGAGCACTTCATCAATATCGGTTTTTTTCAGGCCTGCATCGCGCAAAACTTGTTGTGTAAGCTGCAAGGTGCGCTGTATTAGGGGATTAATGAGGCGTGCAAAGGTGGCGATTTGCAGGGGACAGCTAATGTGCTGCCCCGTAGATAAAGTAACATCAAAATGGGCTTCGTCGACTTCAGATAAAGCCTCTTTCACACGCCGTACTTCGTTGAGCACTCGCCGTTGATCTTTTGCATTGAGCGGCGCCGTGAAAGCAGGCTCTTGCGAGGCAATATGCTCCATGAGGTAATCGAACAGGAGGTGATCGACATCATCCCCTCCTAATGCACTATCGCCCCCCGTAGCAAGCACTTCAAATACCCCACGGGCGTACTTTAAAACGGACAGATCAAACGTTCCTCCGCCCAGGTCATAGACGGCATAACACCCTTGCATACGATTTTCTAAGCCATACGCTATAGCTGCTGCAGTAGGTTCATTCAGTAAACGCAGTACGTCCAACCCGGCTAAGCGCGCTGCATCTTGCGTAGCCTGCCTTTGAGGCTCATCAAAATAAGCCGGCACCGTGATCACAGCGGGCAAACGTGCAGACATTTGCTCAGTAGCCTGGGCGGTAAAATTTTGTTGAGCAAAATACGCTTCAGCACGTGCGCGCAGTGCGAGCAGGATATCCGCAGAGACCTCTACGGGATTTTTTACCCCCGCCACGGTGTCAATATGCGCCATTCCTGGCATATCTACCCATTGCAAGGCCGCATGCGCTGCATGGATTTTTTCAGGCCGCCCACGGCCCATTAAGCGCTTAACCGAAAAAATGGTGTTTGCAGGATCCTGCATAGCACCCACGAGTGCAGCATATCCAACCTCTTTATGATTTTCTGCATCCAGGTAGCGCACCACCGAAGGTAAAAGCGCCCTTTCCTGCGCATCCACTAATACTTCTGCACGCCTTTTGCGCACAGTAGCCACTAAAGAATGGGTGGTGCCTAAATCAATGCCTACCGCTGCGCGGGGTAAACGAGGCGAAACGGGCACATCGGGTTCGGAGATTTGTAATAAAGACATAGAAGGTATAAGGTGACCAGAAGGCTTCGTAAGCCTTTTAAGAAGCTCGGTAAAAAGCCCAAGCACGCAGCACATGGGCATGTGCTAGGCATACATTGCATAACCTCTATTTTGACATACCCGCGCTACAGATCCTGAAAGCTTATTCAGTATTTTCGCAGAAGCTGTTGAGTATTTTGACAGGCTTGCCTATCTAAAAACAGGACCAAAAGGGTTCTCAAGAATGCGTAGAATTTGCTTCTATGCTATGCAATGCCGATTGGACCTGTTCCACCAAGCGATCCAGAAACATCAATTCGTGTGCAGTATCAGCGGCTTTGGCGTTTTCATTCGCGTCAAAGCACTGGGCAAAGGTATTGATCCCTACGTCCTGTTGAGCTTCTAATTCATTTAATATGGAATCTAACTCAGAATCATTACAGGCTGTACTCGCTGCTTCAATACGCTCACGCCATGCAATCTGCTGCATGAGAAAATCCGCAGGAAAGCCCCCCCCCCCTTGCTCTTCCCCCAATTCAATACCCCGTAAATGCAGCAGATATATCGCACGCTTTAGTGGATCTTTCAGCGTTTGGTAGGCATCGTTTACACGCGTGGACCATTGTGTCGCAATGCGCTTTTGAAGCGCTCCCTCAGAGGCAAAACGATCTGGGTGAATTTGGGCTTGCACGGTATGATAGGCCTCGTCCAAATCATTCTGATGCACATCAAAACTTTCAGGTAAGCCAAAAATCTCAAAATAGGTGCTATTGGCAAAGCTCATAATATGGGCCTGCAAAAGGGTTAAAAAATCGAGGAAACGAATTGCTGTCCAGCTTTAAAAAGGCCCAACAAAACCCATCATTTGCACAAATACATTATCCCACTCCGTTGTATATGCACATACGGATTGAAATACGCTTCATTCACTAAAAAACGGTGCCAAAAACAAAAAAGCGGCCTACGCCGCTTTGCTCCGGATTGATGGGCATGAGAAGCACTATTACTTCGCCCACGCAACACGCTCCCCAACCCTTGTAGAAAATACTACACACGGAAAGATTCACCACAACCGCATTCATCTTTTGCATTGGGATTACGGAATTTAAAGCCCTCATTCAAGCCTTCACGGACATAGTCCAATTCGGTCCCTTGTATATAAGGCAGGCTTTTTTGATTCACTACCAAGGACACTCCAGCGCTCTCAAATACTTCATCACCGGGCTCTAATGCATCGGCATATTCGAGCATATAAGCAAACTGCGCACATCCCGATGTGCGCACACCTAAGCGCAATCCAAGCCCCTTGCCTCGACGCTCAAGCTCTCGAGAAACCCGTTTCGCTGCTGATTCAGTCAGAGTAATCATAATGTGCAAAAAATTATGCCGCTGCTGCAGTGTGAGCCGTTACTGGTGCATCTTGTGCAGGAACTGATGCATATTTCTTCTGGTAATCCGCAATAGCGGCTTTAATCGCATCTTCTGCCAAAATCGAGCAGTGGATTTTGACCGGAGGCAGTGACAGCTCTTGCGCAATACGCGTATTTTTGACGTTAGCGGCTTCGTCCAACGTCATTCCTTTGACTAATTCTGTCAAAAAGGAGCTGGAAGCAATGGCTGAGCCACATCCAAATGTTTTGGATTTGACATCGACAATGCGTCCTTCTGAGACACGAATTTGCAATTTCATCACATCACCACAAGCAGGCGCGCCGACCATGCCCGTACCTATATGCTCTTCCTCTTTCGAGAAGGACCCGACATTGCGCGGGTTTTCAAAATGGTCTAATACTTCATGACTATAGGCCATGATTTACTCCAGTAGAAGGGAATGGACGCCGCGCTCTCGCGCATCTAGAGTCTGTTCAGGGTCTCTCAAAAGGGTCCAGATTTGGGGGAGCAGGAGCACAGGGACCGGAGCTGTACTTAAGTACAGTAAGGATCCCGAGCACCGCACGACCCCAAAGATGGGCTCTTTTGGGAGGCTCTGAACAGGCTTCTAACGCACAGGGTTAATGCGCAGCCCATTGCACCGTATTCAAGTCAACACCCTCTTGATACATTTCCCACAGTGGGGAGAGTTCGCGTAATTTGGTAATTTTACGTTGTACGAGGTCAACCACATAGTCTACCTCTTCTTGCGTGGTAAAACGCCCCAATGTAAAACGAATCGAACTATGCGCAAGCTCATCATTACGACCCAGCGCCCGCAGTACGTAGGACGGCTCTAACGAGGCCGAAGTACAAGCAGATCCTGAAGAAACGGCGACTTCTTTAATCGCCATAATCAGAGACTCCCCTTCGACAAAATTAAAGCTGATATTCAGATTATGCGGGACACCATGCTCTAGATCTCCATTCACATAGACTTCTTCAATACTCGATAAACCGGCTAGCAAGCGATCGCGCAAGCCGCGAATACGACTATTATCTGCCGCCATTTCTGTACGTGCTAGACGAAATGCTTCACCCATCCCGACAATTTGATGGGTAGGCAATGTCCCTGAACGCATTCCTCGTTCATGTCCACCACCATGCATCTGCGCTTCAATGCGCACACGCGGTTTGCGGCGTACATATAACGCGCCTATCCCTTTAGGCCCATATATTTTATGCGCGGAAAAAGACATTAAATCCACGGGTAAAGTCGATAAATCGATAGGCACTTTACCTGCTGCCTGCGCAGCATCAACGTGGAAAATAATGCCGCGCTCTCTACATAGCGCACCGATACTTTCAATGTCTTGACAGACACCGATCTCGTTATTCACCATCATCACTGAAACGAGAACCGTGTCAGGCCGCAAAGCCTCTTTGAAATAGGTCAGATCGAGTAAACCATTCTCTAAAACAGACAGATAGGTGACTTCAAACCCTTGTCGCTCCAATTCGCGGCAGGTATCTAAAACGGCCTTATGTTCGGTCTTTACCGTAACAATATGCCGGCCTTTGCCTTGATAGAAATGTGCCGCCCCTTTAATAGCCAAATTGTTGGATTCGGTAGCACCGGACGTCCAGACAATTTCACGTGGATCACAGTTCACTAATGCAGCCACTTCTGCACGAGCATCCTCCACCGCCTGCTCCGCCGCCCAACCATAGGCGTGGCTGCGAGAAGCAGGATTCCCGTATTGCTCACGTAAAACGTGCACCATACGGTCTACTACGCGAGGATCTACCGGCGTCGTCGCGCTGTAATCCATGTAAATAGGTTGTTGGCTAAGCGTGCCATCTTGCATGATATGTCCCGAGCATAGCTCGTTTAAATTAAAAATACACGTACTAAAATACTTAACTAGTATAAAGAAATAGAGAATTTAGTCAAGTTTCCACTTAGGAATCGGATTTTGAAACCTTGCAAAAAAAGAGAGCGAATCAGCAGGAAGAGGATATGCCCATACAGGACATTTTTCGCAACGTATTTGTCGATTGTAGCCCATTGGGAATGCTGCAGCATCCTTTTCCAGCAGAGCTTTAGGCCCCGCTGAAAAAGATACCTAGCATTCCAAAATGCAAAAGCTATTTATATAATTTTTTTATTCTTTATATATTTTAAAAATATTATTTATTGAATATAGCATTTAATCGCAGAACTAAGTCATATTAATATGAGATTTTATTTTGCAGAAAGAGCGGCAAATCGCGTTTATGCGAGAATAAGCAATCCGCAAGGACAGTAGCCATAAGGCTGGCGATGCTATGTTAGAGCCAACTAATTAGGTCGACTACGGGGCTCAAGGCAAGGCGCGACAAATAAGTTGCCGTGATAAATGCCCATGAGGGTGCGCCCTGTAACAATGCACCAGAAACCCAACAACATACAGACGAAAAGCGCCCCTAAGATCGCAAACAACTCCACTCCTGTAATCCGCGCCAAGGTCAATGTTGCCAATGAATATACACCAATTGGGAACGTAAACGCCCACCACCCCATATTAAAAGGCAGTCCTTCTCGCATATAGTGCAAAGTGGTTAAAACAGCGATCACGAGCCACCATAAACCATAGCCCCATAAGATGCAGGCGCCGATGACCCCCGTACTTTGGGCAAGTTGCCCGATACTAACCAATTCAGGCGCAACCAGAATACGCGGCGCTTGCTCGCCCAGTTGCAACAGACCAAGCGCACCTGTGGCAATCGGACCCATCGCCAGCCAGCTTGAGACGGCCGTCTCTCTTCCAGGCAATTTATGGAGCGCCATACGTAGAAATAAAATCGCTAATATCCCTAAGGCAGGCAAAACGGAAGTACCCCAAAGCACATAGCTGAAAAACAAAATCGCACTAGACCCGGAATTCGCAGGCAAATAGCCCAGCAGCAAACCACCCGATGCCGCCGTCACTTCCGCAGCAACAATGGGAAGCAGCCAAATAGCCGTCATATTCTGCAAGGTGTGGTCTTGGCGGGTAAACATCAGAAAAGGAATGATCCATGCACAGAGCAGAGCCAGCACGGCATCGAACCACCAAAGCATGGTCGTGATCTCCACTACCTGAGGCCCCCAACGTGCAACCCCAAAAATCAAGGCACCGTTGATAATAGTAGCAAGCCCCATTGGGATCGCCCCCAAAAACATCCCCATCACACTATGCTGAAAAATGCGTTTGGCCCCATCAAAGAAAAATATCCAGCGCGCCCCATACAATAGGCTACACAATATAAATAAGCCTATATTGATCATCCAAAGCACCTCACCCACTGCCCTAAGCCCATTAATGGGAAACGGGAAACGGGCGAGAGCCACGGCCACAATGCCGGTGCCCATCGTAGCCGTGAACCAATTAGGCGTAAATTGCCGTATGAGTTCACGTGGATGCGACAAGCGATTTAGGGGAAGCGGGATCATAATCAATGGGCTATTTTACAAAGCAGGCGATGGATACAGTATGGGTCGATGTTATTTATACAATACCTGTACTGTGGATCCATCCTTTAACAGAGGCCACTATAATAAATAAAAATAAGGCAGCAGAAATGGCAACTCGTATCGCCAAGGCATACACCATGCGTTTAGTCGTACCGCGATCATGCATCATGAAATACAATGCGCTGCCCAAGCTAGCGAGAATCAGCACAAATGCCCCTGCTGCAAACCACGACAAGGGAAAGAGATTGGGGGAATGTAACATCGCGTTTTCCTCTTAGAACCATATGCAAAAATAACCAACCATGCTCACATTTCGCTTTTGGCCTACTGTTTTTGTACTAGGAGTGGCCGCATTGACACTACGGCTAGGGTTTTGGCAGTACCATCGTGCGCAAGAAAAAGAAGAACATGCAGCGCAACGGGCACACTATGAAAAGCAATCCCCTATTCCTATCAGCCCTGCCCTACAAACGCTACAGGATGTCAACGCAAAGCCCGTAAAAGTACGTGGATATTTTATCCCAGAGCGCACGATATACCTCGATAACCGCCCTTATCAAGGCGCACCAGGGTTTTATGTGCTGACGCCGCTACAGATTGCAACGCCCTCCTCGGCAAGTTATGTCCTCATCAACCGCGGATGGCTTCCCCGTAATTTTCGAGAACGGGCTGCATTAGCGCCCTATACTACCCCTAGGACCCTGGTAGATATTGAAGGCATAGCACTCGCGCACCCAGGAAAATTATGGGCTTTTCAAAAGCCTACGCATCAAAATGGACCGCCTACCGCTCCAGATATCCGCCAAAACATCGATCCGGCTGTTTATCAGTTAGAAACAGGCTGGACTATGCAGCCTTTTATTATTGAGCAACACAATGATACAAGGGATCATTTAATACGCGACTGGCCCAAGCCTGCAAAAGGCATTGAGCGTCATTATGGATATATGGTTCAATGGTGGGGGCTTAGCGCTGCCGTGCTGGGCTTTGGTCTCTATTGTGCATTACGTCAGCCCTCCAAGACAAAATCACATACAACTGGCAAATCCAAAACATAAACCCTGCTTAGGCAGGCAATCCCTTCACCTTAGGATTGTGCATTCTCCACCGACTGAGCAGACTGCGCGCGCCTAGCCTGCGTAGCAAGGCGTTCAATACCGCGCTGTACGGCAGAGCGACTTTCAATCGCCTCATACCACCGCTTCACTTGAGTAAATGCCCCCAAATCTATTCCCTGCTTTTGCCAAGAGCTAATCCATGGGAAGGCCGCCATATCGGCAATACTATATTCATCCCCCGCCAAATACGCATGCGTTTTGAGTTGCGTATTCATAACCCGATACAGCCGCTCTGCCTCTTTAGTATAGCGTGCAATGGCGTAATCAATTTTCTCTGGCGCATAACTCCTAAAATGCAAAGCTTGCCCAAGCATAGGCCCCAGCCCACCGACCTGAAACATCAACCACTGCATCACGCTATACCGACTTGCCGAATCCTTAGGCATAAAACGCCCCGTCTTCTCTGCAAGGTACATCAAAATAGCGCCCGACTCGAATATCGCTATCGGCTGCCCGTTGGGCCCCTGCTGATCAACCAAAGCAGGAATTTTGTTATTCGGGCTAATCGCCAAAAATGCCGGATCGAATTGCTCATTCGCCATAATATTGACTAAATGCAACCCGTACTCCAAATCGCATTCTTCTAACATGATGGGCACTTTTTGCCCATTTGGCGTTGTCCAGCTATACAGATCAAACATACCAAGCACTCCTGTGACAATCTTATTTTTGCCGATGCACTCCATATATCTCCTGCTCGGGGAAATATGAATATATAGGCATTGAAAGGGAAGTTCTACGTCATCTCAATGCAACTAATCGGTCTCGCCACTTGAGAAATTGCACTTAAACCCATCCTACACCGTTTTTGGTACACGACTCTTCAATCTTTATATACAGCTTGTCACTCTTTTCTCCTGTTTATAACCCATTTTTCATACATTACAGACACCGCAACCGCGCATATTCACTGTCCAAATTAACCGCTCGTAAGAGAATCTTGTTGCTTTGCCTTCCTTGATCCATACATCCCTCGAAAGCCTTGCAGTATCTGATTTTCTTGCTTACAAGAACACGCGAATCCCACACAAATCACTCATACCTCCCGCCATCAGCAATAAGAGGACTACTCTCAAAAAGCAATAGCAAAAAGCCGGATTTCATAGGGTTGATTATTTAACTTATTTAGTTTAAATTTAAACCAATGGATAAGTCTTTACAGACTTTCTGCCTTGTCCAACAGGTAATTTTTCTATTTATAGCGCAAGGCAAGCTCAATAAGACCCGGACCTGAGAGCTAGTTAAGAAGCGCACTATTAGGGAGGTCCCAAAATGACACTTTCCCCGCAAAACATGCAGGCAAGCTCTATTGCATCTCCCTTTAATTATCAGCCCTCTTTTTCTAGCCCTCGCACTTCATCTGATGAAAGCAAACTGGCACCTAATTTTATTGAAATCATAATAGATCCTAATGGACAACTTCTAGAGCAATGGGCCATTGTGGAGAATATCCTCACTGAAGATACATGGTATCGCAACCAAGGATTATCTAATGCAGAGGAGGCTAAGATCAACGCAGTGCTTTTGAGGTTTAGAGAAGTCTGTGAAGTATTAGTAGATCATGCAAAAAAAAGAATAAAGGGGAGATTTAGTGAGCATTTCTTCCCTGATGTGGCCACTACCCAAGAAGCATTGAGAAAAAAAGAACTTATTTTAACATTCAAAGAAAGTATAAAAATTGAAAGCACACTCGCTTATTTACGTTGCATTAAAACGCAATTTAATATGGCCTGTTCAGCATTAAATATTGAACCAGAGCGACAAAAATACGGTTTTTGGTTTTGGACTTCTTTAATACTCATTCTAATCCCGCTAATTACTCCAATCATTACCCAATTAGCCATAACACTAGCTATTCCAGCAAGCATCGCCGCTGCATGTGGAACATGCTTCATAAATGGCTCTGCACTGGTACAACTAGGAAAATTTTTATTTACTTATAAAGGCAATAATCGACGCATCTACATATTAAAACATAAAGATATTTTGGAACAATTTGATAAACAACTACGGGAATATGTCATGGAACATTCAATAGGTCGACTTTGTCGAACGATAGAGTTAATGTATAACGCAAACGAGAGAGCGGAGCAAAGGGCAAAAGAAGATCAAGAATTCAAAGAATTTCTGGGGGACAGTATTCGAAAAATGCTCGACAAATTAGAAATAAGCCATTCTGCAAATGCCCCTCGGCAAGATAATCTACCGCAAATAACTTCCGCAAACCAGTCACCAGATGAAAACAAAAATAATCAAAAAGATAAACAGCAGGTAGACACTAACGCAGGAAGTACTGCATAAAAATAAAAAAACCTCGCCAATATTTTTATATAAATTTTCTGGCGAGGTTTTTAATCTACATTTTTTCTATATTCAATTATAAAAATTGAAAAGAAAGAGTATTTAGCTTCAGCATTAAAACCGTCAAATGCGAAAATAAATTTGATGCAGATACTCTGGTAGAAAATAATGACATATGGTTAATATTATCTGTGAAAAAATAGTGTTCAGGCCACTCCTTCTCACAAACAAGAAACACATCTCCATTCACGACGCACTGATTAAGCGTTCACCCTTCTCTGCCTGGATTCACCAAACTATCAGTAATCACACACTGAACTAATTCTAGGAAATGCAGAGGCATGCTGCATATTCTGGTAACCTTGAAAGCAAACTACTCCCTGCTTACGCCTATTTTTCTCCCTACTTATGCCCTCTTCCTCTGAAAACACCCCGGCTCCAGCACGGAATAAAAAAACAGCGAGCCTAATAGGCTTAGTCTGCTTAGCGCCCCTTATCGCCGCATGCTTGCTGTATTTCGGTATGCCGCACCTTCGCATGCCTCGCTCTACGGCGAGCTATGGGACGTTGATTATCCCGCAACGGCCTATTCCCGATACGCTCTTAGTGCGCACAGAAGATAACCGCCAAGTCCCACTGCATACCCTCAAGGGCCATTGGTTATTACTGTCGGTAGATCATAGTAATTGCTCCAAGCGTTGTGTAGAAAAGCTCTATTTCATGCGTCAGGTACGTGCAGCGCAAGGCGCGCAACGTACGCGTGTTGTCCCTCTATGGTTGCGTGTGGATGATGCGGCTATTCCCTCTGAGGTAGTTGAGGCTTATCGAGAAACGCGCTTATTGACGGCTCCTGTTGACGCGCTCAAAGCCTGGTTGCCCACTCAAGCACATACGACTATTTTTGATCATCTTTATTTGATCGATCCTAATGGACATGCGATGATGTATTTCCATCCCAACCCGAACCCAGGCAAAATTCGAGCGGATGTTGCAAAGCTTCTAAAATGGTCGGGGATTGGTTAAGGTCTGAGCTAGATAAGGCAAATAATAAAATCGATAAAATATACAGATAAAATACAGAGGTAAAATACGCCCTTATCCCCGAATGCTTCTATAGTCCGATAAAGCGGCGCTTGGATTAGGTCGCTTCTGCCGTATGGCTTTTCTCTATTCCCGCCTTTTTTATCATGTTTGTCCTGCAACTCGCACTCATTGCCATTACCTTTGCCCTCGTGCCGCTGAGCTATATATGGTATTTCAAGAAAACCGATCGGTTTACGCAACTCGTATGCTTAACTGCCTGGCTGACCTTTGATTTGATTATTTTTGGCGGCTTTACACGTCTGACTGATTCGGGATTAGGCTGTCCGGATTGGCCTGGATGTTATGGAACCGCCTCTCCGTTTGCTGCACATCTCGATATTCAAGCTGCACAGCAAATGCTACCGCATGGGCCAGTTACCTTTAAAAAAGCATGGATTGAGATGATCCATCGGTATATGGCGATGATGCTAGGCGTATTAGTCATCGTACAGTTAGGCTGGGCCCTTTTACAACGTGACAAACTGCGCATCCGGCTCGCATGGCCATTAACGCTATTAGGCTTGATTGTTTTACAGGGAGCTTTTGGCGCGTGGACCGTCACGCTGAAATTGCAGCCGCTGATTGTGACTTTGCACCTTTTGCTTGGCCTCACTTTTCTTGCATTATTGAGTGCGCTAGCAAGCCGCCGTCTGTTACTGACACGCCCTGCTGATCGGATAAGTGCTCCCTTGCAAATTCCTACCGGCCAATCTCGCGCGAAATCTGCCGCATCACACCCATATACCAAATGGCGCATTGCAGTGTGGATAGGCCTTATCCTGCTAGTTGTCCAAATTGCCCTAGGCGGTTGGGTGAGCTCCAATTACGCCATGATTGCCTGCCCCGATTTTCCAAAATGCCATGGAATGTGGTGGCCTACTATGGATATTGCACAAGGGTTTTATCCCTGGCGAGGCCCCCATGCCAACGGCGCTAATTTAGGTATGCTCTCTTTAGAAGCGCAGGTTGCGATTCACTGGATACATCGCGCGATGGCCGGCGTCGTTTTTGTCTATTTTTCTGTCATGTTGTCCTGGTTGTACATGCGCGCTACCCCCGCTATTCAACGCACGATACAGATCGTGCTCGGGCTCTTAATGCTGCAAATGCTAACCGGCATCTCTAATATTGTGCTCCCTTGGCCACTGTGGACTGCGCTTATGCATAATGCAGGTTCTGCAGCGCTTTTGGTGCTTATGCTTTTTCTTGAAAGTCAGTTAGCATCCTACCGCTGCATCCTACCGTTTTATACTTTCTCTAAAGATTTGTAGATAATGCCTACACGCGCTGTCTCTTCCTGTTTTCAAAACTTTCGCGCGCGCGCAGCGCAATACTATGCGCTGACCAAACCGCGTGTGACACAGTTGGCGGTTTTTTGCGCCATCATTGGGATGCTGCTCTCGGGCGCGTCCCTCTCACTCACTACGCTCTTGGGGGGATCGCTGGGAATCTGGCTCACCGCTGCAGCGGCGTTCACCATCAACTGTTTATTAGAAAAAAAGCGCGACGCACAAATGCGCCGCACAGCAGCACGCGCTTCTGCAAGCGGTCAGATTTCCACCACACATATGCTGCTGTTTGCAGGCCTATTAGGCGCTCTGGGGATCACCCTTCTTCATCACACTACGAATCCTTTAACGGTATGGCTGACCCTGGCGACCTTTTTAGGCTATGCACTGATCTATACCGTCTTATTAAAACCCGCAACACCGCAAAATATTGTCATTGGCGGAGCGGCAGGTGCGATGCCTCCTGCCTTAGGTTGGGCCGCAGCGACCGGTACAGTCTCTGCGGATGCCTGGTTGCTGGTCCTGATTATCTTCGTATGGACTCCCCCTCATTTTTGGGCATTGGCGCTCTATCGGCGAGAAGATTATGTACAAGCCAAGCTGCCTATGCTGCCGGTTACCCATGGAGAATCCTTCACACGTTTACACATCTTGCTCTACGCCTTCATGCTGCTGGTCGTCTCTTTGCTCCCCTGCGCTACCGGACAACGTGGGCTTTTGTATGGTATAGCGGCTTGTGTACTAGGAATTGGGTTCATACAAAAAGCATGGAGCCTATGGCGCGTGTATTCTGCTCCCAAAGCGCGAGCGCTCTTTCAGTATTCTATTGTGTATCTCTCTTTGCTCTTTTTGGCGATGCTCATAGATCACTTTTTCTGGCTCTTCTATGTCCGCAACGTTTGAACTCACCTCGCAATTATTGCGCTGCCCCTCGGTCACACCCGATGACGCTGGTTGCCAAACGCTCTTGATAGAACGTTTGCGCCCACTGGGGTTTGTCTGTGAAACTTTTTTAGTAGAAGGGGTCACTACCCTCTGGGCCATTAAACGCAGCGCAGCGGAACACCCCACTTTGGTTTTTGCAGGCCATACGGACGTCGTCCCTCCTGGGCCATTAGAAGCTTGGGATACACCTCCTTTCACGCCGACGGTACATGCAGGCAAACTCTACGGCAGAGGCGCCGCGGATATGAAAACCTCGCTAGCCGCCTTTGTCGTCGCTACGGAAGAATTTCTAGCGCACTGTGCTAATCCGGCCTTCTCTTTAGCGTTTCTGATCACTAGCGATGAAGAAGGGCCTGCTCTGCATGGTACCGCCCATGCTATACGCCTACTGCAAGAACGGGGTGAACGTTTAGATTACTGTATTGTGGGAGAACCTACTTGCGTAACTCGTATTGGAGACACCTTTAAAAACGGGCGTCGCGGTTCGCTGTCGGCTCGGTTAGTCGTACACGGTGTACAAGGCCATATCGCTTACCCGCATTTAGCCTGCAATCCCATCCATAAAGCCGCGCCGGTTTTAGCCGAGCTAGCGCAAATTTCTTGGGACTCGGGCGATAGCGATTTCCCCCCTACTAGCTGGCAAGTGTCTAACTTGCATGCAGGAACAGGGGCCACCAATGTAATTCCCGGACACGCTATTATCGATTTTAATTTTCGATTTTCTCCCGCTAGCCCCGCTTCTGCCCTCAAAGCACGAGTCGAAGCGCTTTTTGAAAAACACAGCTGGGTGCCAGAAAAAGACTACACTATCCATTGGACCTTAGGTGGTGAGCCTTTCTTTACCCCTAAAGGGACTTTATGCACAGCGCTCACCCAGGCTATTGAACAAGAAACCGGCATCACACCGGAATGCTCTACTACAGGGGGCACTTCCGATGGGCGTTTTATCGCTACATGGTGTCCACAAGTCCTTGAATTTGGCCCCGTGAATGCCAGTATTCACCAGGTTAATGAACATATTGATGTAGACAGTATAGAAACGCTTAAAAATATCTACCGCCGTGTATTAGAAGTGCTCTAAGAAACGATTCTAAAAACCGGCTCTAAAAACACACTCCACCTATTAATTTCACCTTCCAGGATTTGTATTTTGATTTCCCTTGAGCAGTTCACTCTCAGCCGTGGCACCAAATTATTGTTTGAAAATGTCTCCCTCACTTTACATCGTGCAGAGAAGGTTGGGTTGATTGGTGCAAACGGGGCCGGTAAATCTTCATTATTTTCGGTTCTCTTGGGGAAAATTGAACCCGATCTAGGAGAAGTGAATTTACCAACCAATGGAAGCATCGCGCATGTTGCTCAAGAAACCCCTGCGGTTTCGCGTAGCGCACTAGACTACGCCATAGATGGAGATACTCAGCTACGCGCAGTAGAAGCCGATATTGCCGCTGCAGAAGCGGCCGATGATGGCATCGCACAGGCATTAGGACACGCTGCTTTTGCAGAGTTAGACGGATATACCGCCCCCTCTCGGGCAGAAGCCCTTTTGCTGGGATTGGGATTTTCCCAAGAGCAGTTTCATGAACCCGTTGCGCATTTCTCAGGGGGTTGGCGCATGCGCCTGAATCTGGCGCAAGCGTTGATGTGCCCTTCTGAGCTTTTGTTACTTGATGAACCCACCAATCACTTAGACTTAGATGCCATTTTATGGCTCGAAGCTTGGCTACGCCGTTACACTGGCACTTTGGTCATCATTTCCCATGATCGCGAATTTTTAGATGCCGTATGCCAAACGATCGTATCGATCGAAGATCGCCAACTGAAACGTTATGGCGGTAATTACAGCAAATTCGAAATATTGCGAGCCCAACAGCGGTCATTACAGCAAAGCCAATTCGAAAAACAGCAAAAGCATCGCGCCCATTTGCAAAGTTTTATTGACCGTTTTAAAGCAAAAGCAACTAAAGCACGGCAAGCGCAAAGTCGCATCAAAGCGCTGGAAAAAATGCAAGACATTGCTGCAGTACGTGATGCTTCTGCATTTACCTTTCAATTTCGCACTCCTCTGCAAGCTCCTAATCCCATGATCACGATGGAAGGCGTGTCTTGTGGTTATCCCGCTTCAGAGGAAACACGCGACGCACAACCCACTATCATTCTCGAAGGCATAAATCTATCGATTCAAAATGGAGAACGTATTGGTTTATTAGGTGCAAACGGTCAAGGGAAATCCACTTTCATTAAAGCATTAGCTGGCGTTTCACCCATATTAGGCGGTGTACTCAATCGAGGACGCGGGCTCAAAATTGGGTATTTTGCCCAGCACCAATTAGACACTTTGGATCCAAACGAATCCCCCCTACAGCATCTGACACGCTTAAGCCCCACCTACGTACGTGAACAAGAACTGCGCGATTTTTTAGGGAGTTTCCGGTTCATCGGTGATATGGCCACTTCCCCTATTGGCCCACTCTCTGGGGGAGAAAAATCCCGCTTAGCACTCGCTATTTTGCTATGGCAACGCCCCAATCTTCTATTACTCGATGAGCCTACCAACCATTTAGACTTAGAAACCCGCGATGCCATGACCGACGCACTGGCACAATTTGAAGGCACACTGATCGTCGTTTCTCATGACCGCCATTTACTCAATGCCACAGCCGATCACTTCTTCCTCATCGGCCGCGGGCGCGTAGTCCCCTTTGATGGTGATCTGGAAGATTATCGCCGCATGCTCCTTTCGGCACCAGCCTCATCCAGTACTCCCAAAAACAGCGCCCCACCTATTGCATCTAAAGCACCGGCCAAAATAGCCCCCTCTGCGCGTTCCCAAGCTGCACAACAACGCAAACTGACCGAGCTTGAGAAAAAAATGGAGAAGCTAAACGCAGAAAAAACACGCCTTGAAACCTTTTTCGCAGACCCTCAACACTATAACCTGCCTCATCCTCCTGAATGGGAAACCGCTTGCAAACGCCAAGTAGAAGTCAGCGCCGAGCTAGAGCGTATCGAACAAGCTTGGTTAGAGACTCAGGAGAGTATGGGATAGCCTATTCTTACGGGTCAGATGAAAAATATAGAAGGCCATGACGAAATGTCCCGCATTCTTTCTAAGTCTACTTTCTGCGCAGTTAATTTATATAATGTGGGAGCGCATGCATTCTGTTTTTATGGATAGATTGCATGACCCTGGCCAAGTCTCGTTTTCTCTTACTTTTTCCTTTATATGCCTCTTTCCTCACGCCGCATCCTAGCCACTTCTGCATTGCCTTATGCCAACGGCCCCATTCATATTGGACATCTCGTCGAATATATTCAAACGGATATATGGGTACGCTCACTGCGCATGCAGGGTCATGAAACATATTACATTGGCGCGGATGACACGCATGGCACTCCTGTGATGCTACGCGCTCAGCGTGAAGGATTAACACCGCAAGCACTCATCGAGCGCATAGGAAAGGAACACAAGCGCGACTTTGATGATTTTGGTATTAGTTTTGATCACTACGGATCGACGAATTCCCCAGCAAACAAGCTGCTTTCTGAGCAGGTTTACCACGCTTTGCAGCAAGCAGGATTAATTGAAACTCGTGAAATTGAGCAAGCATACGATGCGCGCCACGAGATGTTTTTACCGGATCGCTTTATTAAAGGCGGTTGCCCCAAATGTGGCGCAGCGGATCAGTATGGAGATGCCTGTGAGGTATGCGGATCGACTTATTCTCCAATGGATTTAGTAAAGCCTTATTCGGTTCTTTCTAATGAACCGCCTATACGCAAACGCTCTGTCCATTATTTCTTTTGCTTATCCAACCCACGTTGTGAGTCGTTTTTACGCGAATGGGTAACGCAACTCGCGCAGCCTGAAGCACTCAATAAAATGCGCGAATGGCTAGGACCACAAGAGGCTTCTCCCTCTACAGAATCTCCATCCGCATCCGAGTTAGCCTCTACCGAAGACGCCTCAGTTAGCACCTCCAAACTCAATGACTGGGATATTTCCCGCGACGCCCCGTATTTTGGCTTTGAAATTCCCGATGCCCCCGGGAAATATTTTTATGTTTGGCTCGATGCCCCGCTAGGGTATTACGCTAGTTTTAAAGAATTTTGTGACGCACGTGGCCTAGATTTCGCCGCATGGGTCGCCCCAGAGAGCACCACCGAGCAATATCATTTTATTGGCAAAGATATTTTATATTTTCATACTTTATTCTGGCCTGCGATGCTGCATTTTTCAGGGCATCGCACCCCTACTAATGTATTTGCTCATGGTTTTCTCACTGTCAATGGACAGAAAATGTCCAAATCGCGCGGAACTTTTATTACTGCGCAAAGTTATATCGATGCAGGATTAAATCCCGAATGGCTGCGCTACTACCTCGCCGCGAAGTTAAATTCCTCGCTGGAAGATATTGATCTGAATTGGGAAGATTTTGTCGCGCGCGTCAATAGCGACTTAATTGGTAAGTATCTCAATATCGCCAGCCGCACAGCGAACTTCATCGTCAAGCACTTCGACGCCCGCATTGATGACACCATCATGCAGCATCCATTATTGGTATCTATTCGCGCAGCAATACCAGAAATCATTGCACAATATGAGGCGCGCGAAAATGCACGCGCAATCCGCACCACACTGCGGTATATCGATATGATCAATGCGTTTATCGATGAAAATAAACCCTGGGAACAAGCTAAAGTCGCATTCAAAGGCATGCCTCCCCCATCCGCATCTACGGACGCTCTGGATACACAAAACGCCTCTGCACATCTAGCAGCCGACCCTCAACAGCCTTCATCCGCTTCCCGTGAAGCATCTATCCACCAATTGCACCAGACGTGCAGTATCAGCCTAGAAGCATTCCGCCTCTTCACCTTAGCATTCAAACCTGTATTGCCCCAATTGGCACAAAATGCAGAAGCATTTTTACAGATCCCCCCTCTGACTTGGGCAGATATCGACCAAGTACTCACTAGCAACCAGCCGATTCGTCCCTATTCGCATTTGATGACACGGGTGGATATGAAATGCTTAGACAGCTTATTGGAAAACGCTGGGCAAGCATAAAAAGATTGGCCTATCTGGAGATTGATCGCCGCGGGAGAGATGCCCCTCCGCGGTCAAAGCCCAAAGCCTTTGGCGCGATTCCATCCGAGTATCATAAAAACCACACATCTGAATCTAATTTCAGAATAGGGAAATGACCTGATATACACTAATCAGGTTAATTTTTACCCTTATTGTTGGTTTTTATGTATGAGTACGATCTTCCAACCCCACGATATGCTTTTTAAAACGCAGATGGCCGATATCGAGGTCGCGCAAGATTTTTTAAAAGCGTATTTGCCTAAAGCGCTTACGGCTCAATGTGATTGGTCTACTTTACGGTTAGAAAGCGGTTCGTTTATTTCGCCTGAAATGCGTCAGCATCTGTCGGATATGCTCTATTCCGTCAAAACGGGAGACACGGATACTTACATCTATCTATTAGTGGAGCACCAAAGTCAGCCACATCCACTGATGCCGTTTCGCGTCCTAGAGTACACCGTGGCGGCTATGCGCAGACATATCGACCAAAAGCGGGGTAAAAAATTACCTATCGTTGTGCCTTTGCTGTTTTATCAAGGCTCGGACTCTCCCTATCCCTTTTCCCTCGATATCATGGACTGTTTCGAGCAACCCGGATTGGCGCGCCAGTTTTTCCCGGGACCGCTATTCTTAGCAGACCTGACAATCACTCCAGACCAAGAATTGCTCACCCATCGCCATGCCGCTGCTTTTGAAATGGTGATGAAACACGTCAAAACACGGGATATTTATTTGCTTTTGAAAGAGATATTACAGCCCTTAACCACTTATCCCCTACCTATTGACAGAATTTTCAGCATCCTGCGATACTTAATACAAGAAGGCAATTGCACCGATCGTGAAAAGTTCTTTTCCTATGTGATTGAACATGCGCCAGAATATGGAGAAAAAATGACGACACTCGCACAGCAGCTACGGCAGGAAGGTCGATTAGAAGGCCGATTAGAAGGTAAGGAGGAAGGCCGGGAGGAGGGTCGGGAGGAGGGTCGAGAAGAAGGCATACTGGGAATCGCAGAGAATATGTTGCAAGCAGGAATGCCTAGAGAACAAATTATGAGCCTGACAGGCATTTCTCAGCAGGGTATTAACAAACTTACAAAAAAGCTTAACATCGAGCAAAAGCCTACTTTACATTAGCAAGCAAGATATATCGCAGGATAGCCCGCGTACTCTAGAGTTTGCGGGCTATTTTTTATGTCGACAAAAGCATAACAAGTCTTTCTTCTCATGCTTCAAACCTTTGCATGGCATTCCAGAAAGCAAGTGCACAGATAATACAAAGTTCTTTTCCTATGTGATTGAACATGCGCCAGAATATGGAGAAAAAATGACGACACTCGCACAGCAGCTACGGCAGGAAGGCCGATTAGAAGGCCAATTAGAAGGTAAGGAGGAAGGCCGGGAGGAGGGTCGAGAAGAAGGCATACTGGGAATCGCAGAGAATATGTTGCAAGCAGGAATGCCTACGGAACAAATTATGAGTCTGACAAGTATTTCTGAACAGGGAATTAACAAGCTTGCAAAAAAACTTAACATCAAGCAAACGCCCACTTTGCATTAGCAATGCACGATATATTGCCACAGAGTCTGCGTACTCTGGAGTTTGAACTGCACCCTAAATAGGATATGAGGTCCCATTTAGGGTGCTTTTTATATCGGCAAAAGCGCAGTGAGTCTTTCTTGCAATGCTGCAATGCTTTGCGCTGCATCTAAGACTAGATAGCGCTCAGGGGCTTGCGCTGCGCGCTCTAGATAAGCGGATCGGATGCGGGCGAAAAAGGGGAAGGATTCGGATTCGAATTTATCGGTGCTGGCAGATGCGTGGTCTTTATGATCCTTCGTGGCCTTGCTTTGCGTAGACTCAGTTCCTGTATTTGGATTGGTATTGAGACTTGCCTGCATACGATGCAGTGCACGCTCACGAGCTATTTCTATGGGTAAATCTAACAAAATCGTTAAGTCCGGTTGAAGGGATCCTTGGACCCACTCTTCTAACACCTTCAGTTTTTCCACGGACATTCCTCGTCCGCCTCCCTGATACGCAAATGTGGCGTCAGTAAAGCGATCCGATACTACCCAATCACCACGCGCTAGCGCAGGTTCAATAACACAGGCTATATGTTCGCGACGCGCGGCAAACATCAATAAAGCTTCCGTTTCTCTCTGCATGCTGCAGTGCAACACCAGATCGCGCAGCGCTTCTCCGAGCGAAGTCCCACCAGGTTCTCGTGTGACTATTAGATGCTTGCCTTGCTGCGCTAAGCGTGTGCGAAGTTGAGTACAAAACGTGTTGAGCTGCGTGCTCTTTCCTGCGCCGTCTATCCCTTCAAACGTAATGAATTTCCCGCGCACAGCGCCGTCCTCTAGAACGAGTTGCATAGTTTCCCTGTACCTTCATAAGATGTATAAAAGAGCATCAAAATAGGGCCTAATGCTATGTTCATAATGACTTTCTAATAAATTTATCCACCGCACGATTATGATCACTTAAGGTCTGAGAAAACTCGCTCGACCCATCCCCTCGTGAAACAAAATATAAGGCTGAACTCTGTGCAGGATGCATGGCGGCTTCAAGCGAGGCCATCCCAGGCAAAGCGATCGGCGTAGGCGGTAAGCCACGACGCGTGTAAGTATTGTAGGCTGTATCAGCACGCAAATGCTTTTTAGAAAGTTCGCCGGTATAACTTTTTGCTAAGCCATAAATCACACTGGGATCGGTTTGCAATGGCATACCTAATCGCAAACGGTTCACAAAAACCGCTGAAACAAAGGGACGATCTTGCTCTTTCCCCGTTTCCTTTTCAATCAGCGATGCCATAATCAAAGCCTGATAAGGCGTTTGATAGGGAAGATTCGGAGCCCGTTTTGCCCAAGCCTGCTCTAGACGCTGCTGCGCCAATCGATAGGCTCTTTTATATAAGGCAAGATCACTACTTCCTTCATCAAAGAAATAGGTATCTGGAAAAAAAAGCCCTTCAGGATGTATCGCAGTAGCATCGATCGCACGCAAGAGTGTAGCTTGGTCCCAAGATGGGGTTTCGTGCTTAAGTGCAGGCGTTTGGTCTATCGCTGCGCGCATTTGGCTAAAAGTCCAGCCTTCCACAATTTTGAGCACGTATTGATGGACATCCCCCACAACCATCTTTTTTAATAATCCATAAGGGCTAATGCCATTGGGCAAAGCATAATTCCCTGCCTTCAACTGCTCTGACACACTCAAAACGCGTGCCAACCCTTCGAATAAAAAGGGCTGGACTGGCACCCCATTGCGGTTAAGCTCATGCACCACAGTTTTGAGTGACATTCCTGGCTTGACCGAGAAATCTAAAGACGCTTTATCAAAAGTTAAAGGCGCTGTCGCCCAATGCCACAGCGCTCCTCCCAAAGTAGCTCCGGTAAGGGCGAAAGCCATAAAAACGGCAGTCGCAATAGTTATCCAATTTTTTTTAAAAAATAACATCACACACAATAGAAAGTAATGGAAAACACCACGGCTCTAAAACAGGCTGTCTATATTACACAGCGTGATGAGCACTTGAAAAGAAATATAGCGTACAACCTATCTATAATACGGCTTAGTTCAATAAGCTCTAATAGCTAGCCGATAATGAAAAGAGATATCTGATAGGTCTATTGTCGGCGTATTCACTATGTGCCGTGCCAGTCGGTAAAAAGTACCGTGATCAGTACCATTACTCCTACTCAAAGCCATGTCTACCTCCCTACCCTCCCCTGCCTCCCTCAACACTACGCAAGTTGCAAGCAACTTAATGGGCTATATCCCCCATCTAGATCAATATGCCTTATTGGAAGTAGGTGGACGCGATGCACGTGCTTTTTTGAATAACCAGCTCTCCAATGATTTTCAATCGATCACCGAAGATCAGGCGCGATTTGCTGGACTATGCTCGAACAAAGGGCGATTACTCTGCACTTTTTTAGGTTGGCAGGCAGCAGATCATGCAAACCCCGCCGATTCGCAGGATACCCCAACGCATCCACGCGTCTGGCTTCTGCTTTCGCGCGACCTCCTCCCTACCATCCTACAGACACTATCGAAATTTATATTTCGCAGTAAAGTCACTTTCAAGGATGTAACGGATCAATTTGCGCTCACTGGACTCATTGGCGACAACCCCGCGTGGATCGCTCTTTTTCCAACCCGTTCAGAGGCACACTATGCCGTAACGCATAACGATGCAGGAACCCTGATCCACTTTAGTCACCCAACGCTTCCCCGTCGCTCTCTATGGATCACGCCACGGCAAGACTTACAAAAACAGACCCCAATCCTAGCCAAACAGTGCGCGGCGCTTGACCCTAGCCTCTGGGATTGGTTAGATATACAAGCGGGCGAAACCCGCATTACCGCTGCTACGCACGAGCTGCTCGTACCGCAGTACGCTAATCTTGATTTATTGGATGGATTACATTTTAAAAAAGGCTGCTATCCAGGCCAAGAAGTCGTGGCTCGTCTGCAATACCGAGGTGTTATTCGCCGCCGAACTTTATTATTCCGTACAACGCAAGCTTGCATAGGGGATGCCATTTTTCATCAAAATCTGCTATCTGCTCCTAGCGCTGACACAACGCCTCCTGAGAGTTGCGGCATCGTGATCAATGCAGCGCCGCACCCTCATTTAGCCAATACGGTAGATTGCCTGGTTATGCTCCCACTCTCTACGTTAACAACTGGAAGTTTGCATATAGGAAGTATAGATGGCCCGCCATTACAACGCCTACCACTACCTTATGCATTGCCAGAAGAATCAGAAAAAATGGACTAACTGATAAAAAAGCCCCAGGTGCAGTTCACAGGGACCCCTGGGAGCAAATGGCATGGATCTCCTAGAAATCGAGACTTTAGATTTGCAATCCATGGCTCCCACTTTCATAATAGCCATATAGCTGAAATTGGGGTTTTATCTGCCCTAATGCCATAGTCATCTTAGATAGGCGTACACTTTGAAACACCCTTTACGATTGTTCTAAGAGTCCATCATGCTCAGATCCTGTAGCCTTTTTTCGCCATTATTCTCTCGGCCAGACTCGCAATCTGTTGACTACTTGACAAAACGTCTCATAGATCAGCAGCAAAACAACAACCAAATGCAGATCCGCACTCTGGCTATTCGCTTGACAGCCTTCGCTGTAGACATTGCCCTGGCCAGCGCGGCATATGTATTTTTTGGACCATGGATCGCTCTCGCTACATTTGTTGGCATCGCCATCTTAGCGCAAAGCATAAAACTGTTCATAGACAAACTAAATCCACCAGAACCCGTCTTGAATATGGAAAATTGTGCAGATATTAATTATTCTGGCATCAATAACCGTTCAGCAGATGGAGAAAGTACATCTAGTGCAACCCTACTTGATCAAGGAAGTAGTTCTAAAGCAAACTTAACATTTAGAGGCATAGGTCACGATATAGCCTAGCGAAGCCTCTATATTATTGTGCTTTGGCCAAAGTGAATCAGGCACCAGATCGCTGCCCAGAAGCTAGGCACACATTCAACGCAAGATGGGGGGATCCTGTACATAGCAGGAGCCGTCCCATTCACTCCAACCTTCGACTCTGCGCTTACGCCAATGAAATTTCTCTTCGACCTCTTACCCATTCTGCTTTTTTTTATCACCTTTAAAGTGTGGGGCATTTTTGTCGCCACCGCGGTCAGTATTGGCACCGTAATCTTGCAAATTCTCTGGGTATTGTCACGCCGTCAGCGTGTTGAACCCATGCTATGGGTGAACTTAGGCATCATCAGTATATTTGGCGGAGCCACGCTTTTTTTCCACAATGAAGTTTTTATCAAGTGGAAACCTACTGTGCTCTACGCGTTAATGGCGACAACGCTCCTCGCATCCAAATGGTTTTGGAATAAAAATCTTCTGCAAACCATGATGGGAAACAAACTTCCTCTGCCTAAAGCGATCTGGGCTAAACTCAATCTTGCATGGGCGGGCTTTTTTCTAGTCTTAGGAATCGCGAATATCGCCATCGCCTATACCTTCCCCACGCAAACCTGGGTCACCTTTAAACTCTTTGGCAGCACGCTAGGGATGATTATCTTTGTGATAGCGCAATCGATATGGCTAGCGAAATATCTGCGTCAAGCTCCTAACACGATTATGCAAAAAACCTATGAATCCTGAATCCCGCGCTTTACTTCACAATGCGATCACAGCATGCCTAAAAGAGCGCTTCACGCCGGTATTATGTGAAGTAGAAGACGATAGCGCTCGCCACGCGGGCCACCCAGGCGCGCGTGAAGGAGCGCACTTTAATGTATACATTGTGTCTGCGACTTTTTTAGGCTGCTCAAAAATAGACCGCCATCGCCTCGTATATGAAGCCCTTGCAGATTACCTCAAGAATGGCCAGATCCATGCCTTATCTATCGCCGCCTATACCCTTGAAGAAAGAAACTTGTAAAGGACTTAAAAAGGGATGAAATGGCCGAATGGCCAGCGGAGGCACGATAACGTAACGCCGATTGCAATAGCATACCGTGCAGGAGAAATTTGCCTAACCAAGCTAGGCCAAAGGGAAATCGCGATGCTTCCCAGAGCGTATTAAAACTTTGTTTATTTTTACTTTTTGCCCTTAGTAATATCTCGAAATCTTCTTTACAAAATAATGGGTTAAAGTTATTGTCTTTCGCAAGTGTACTAATTACATCATGATTATTTGCATCTATTGCCAATGCCAATAACTCTCTTGACATAATATTTCTATAAAATATAGCATGCATTGCGTTACCTGGCATAAATATACTTTGATATTTCGCTTGAATCGCAATTTTTAATATCTCAAAATCATAATAATCATTTTTTTTATTATCTTCTATCTGCAAGAGTAGCTTGACGCTTTGATATTTCTCTGAATTTCTTGCATTCACTAATGTTTCTAAGTGCGTCCTCTCAGATATTGGATCAAATTTACAGATTTTTGCCAAAACTTTGACTGCATTGAAGTTATCATTTTTCATAGCGTGAAACAGCGCAATCTCCGCCAATCTATGACTAGTTAGTTTATCTTTTTTAAATAAGAACTGAATAATATCAAGGTGCCCTTTTTTTGCAGCAGCATACATCAACATTGCATATTTCAATTCTTCTCCACTACGCATATTAATTGCATGTGGATTTCTTTGATCCAAAAACTCGACTATAGCGCAGTGCCCTCCTACGGCTGCGTAGTCCAGCATACTACAACCATCCACATCAGTCTTCTTAATAAGATCTTGATCTCTTTCAATAAAAAACTGCACTAAGTCAAAATATCCTGCTTGAGCAGCATAGTGCGCAATCGTAGCCCCGTGTTCGTCTTCCTGCTGTAAGATATCTGGCCGCTGATTTGTCAAAAATTGAATAATCTTGGAAAGATCCTCTTCTCCCCAAGCATCTGGTATATCACTCGTAAAGTATTTCTGAGCAAATGCTTTAAGAAATTTTGCTTTCCCATAGCAAATAGACCAATGCAAAGGAAGGCATAAATTCCCACCTAAATCGATAGCATCAAGATATAAAATCCGTGAAATCGTCTTGTCCCTTTTCAAAAACGCTCTTCTAAAATTTAATATTACAAGCTCTTCCTTTTTAGCATTTTCACTTTCACCATACTTAAGATTTAATTTTACCAAAAAATTTTTCTTTGTATTAGCTTCACATCCAGAAAATATCCATTTTGAAATGACTTCGAAATCATCTCTTATTTTCTTTATCAAATAGGCATATCTAATGGAATTTTCTAATAAAAAATTATACTTTAAATATTCCTTACCTTCTTCTATTTTTTGAAATGGGCTTATTAAATCTAAATATTTCTTAGAATAAACAATATCCTGAAATAATCGACATGCCATTGAAAAACTGACCAAATCCTTTGGATAATTTTCCAAAAAAATTATAATACGATATAAAATCTCATTTGGAAGCCTAAATAAATTATTTGGCTCATAAAGTGTAGGTTGCGCATTTTTAGGCGAATTAGAAGGGTAATTTGTCGAAAGCGGTCCACCTTGGATGGATTCTGCACGGAACATATTTAAGCCTAGTGAAGTTCATTGCTCTCAAAAAAATGCTTCTGAGCTCAAAATAAGATTCATCTTTATTTGCCAAATAAAAAGCCAATAAACAATGCGGGAATTCGCGTATTAGCGCTTCACTATTAAAAATTGATATCATGGAATGCTTTACTTTCCAACGCCGCGCGTCCACCATCCCCCCCATGGATACCTCTTACTTGATCTCGGTCATTGTCACCACCTATAACCGCCCAGATGCGCTTGCACTGGTCCTCAAACATCTATCCGATCAAACGGATTTACATTATGAAATCATCATCGCCGATGATGGCTCAGGTCCTGAAACTGCTGCAGTCATTCACGCTGCAGCCCAGGCAGCACCTCACTTGCGAGTACATCATGCTTGGCAACCTGATGCAGGTTTTCGTGTAGCGCAAGCACGCAATCAAGGGATTGCGGCAGCGCGAGGGGATTATTTGATTTTTTTAGATGGGGATTGCATACCACAGCGTGACTTTATCGCCCGCCATCGCGCTCTAGCCGAAACCGGATATCTGGTCACGGGAAGTCGCATTTTATTAGGCCCAAAGCTCACTGCCGCATTCACTGCTCAGCAAACTTCGCTCAATACCCTGTCTAAACCATTTTGGATCTGGCAAAGGCTGTGTGGCCGCATGAATAAAGTTTTACCGCTTTTTCTAAAACTTTCCGACTTTCGTCTACGCATACAACGCACTTTTCAGTGGCGGGGTATCAAAGGATGCAATTTGGCCGCATGGACAAAAGATGTACAGGCGATTCAAGGCTTTAATGACAACTTTACCGGCTGGGGGCATGAAGATGCCGACTTTGTTTTACGTTTGCAGCAAACTGGCCTACATCGTAAAAAAGGGTTTCTCGCAACAGAAGTACTACACCTCTGGCACCCGCAAAGCGCACGCGACCATGTACAAATCAATTATGAGCAAGTGATGCAGCAATGGCAGCATCCAGAATGATTTGCCGCTTGTACGTATCCCCTTAAAAAGCGCGCTGCGGCTCTTCATAACACACCTCTACCGCTGCACTCCCCCAGGTGTTTTTCAGCGTTATTAATAAGTCATCAGAGGGGTAAATGCGCCACTGGGAGCCCAATATAAAATTCCCTTCTGCTTTGTCAGTACGGTAGCAAATCTGTATTCCCAAATTGGGTGGGGCGTCAACTTGAGTATCGGTACGAGGCTTATTGGGAGCGCCATTCTCTACTTTATGTGCAGCCATTCCTACCGCGTCAGGCTGATGAGATAAAAGTTGCTCCTGCAGTTTTGCAACGTCCACAGCTCCTTGTAAAGTCAGCTTTAAAAAACGCGCAAAACGCGCACGCGCTGCCTCTATAGACATAACGGCTTCCGCTACCACGCGCAAACCCCCTGTAAAGCTGTCTTGCTTGATACTGCCCTCTACAATCAATAACTCATCTTCTTTGAAAAGAGCTCTATTTTCGTCATATAACGCATTAAAAATAGTTATTTCAGATAAACCGCTTCCATCATCTAACACGACGATCAGCATTTTCCCACGCATGGTCATTTGCGTACGCATACTCATAATGACCCCCGCCATCAGTTTTTGGCGTCCCTCTGTGAGATTTGCCAACGGCGTTTTTGCAAAACAGCGTATTTCTTTTTTATAGCCTTCGAACGGATGACCCGACACATATAAACCCAGTGCTAATTTTTCTTCTTGGAGTCGACGCTTTTCTGACCAAGGCGTATGGGCTACCCGTGCGCAAACACTCCGTATATCCTCCGATAGGCTATCGCCATCGTCATCGCCAAATAAAGCGGGTTGCATCGCATTCATACTGGCTTGTTCAGCCGCTTCTAGCATGAGAGGGAGCGTTGCCAATATTTTGGAGCGCTCGGCCTGCCCATTTTCGGATAGGGCATCGAATGCACCTGCCCGAATAAGCGCCTCCATGGTGCGACGATTAACCGTTTTACGGTCTACCCGCATACAAAAATCTAATGGACTGTCAAAAGGCCTAGCTTGACGTACGCGCACAATTTCTTCAATTGCAGCCTGCCCGCTCCCCTTTATCGCACCTAAACCATATCGGATGGTTTTAGAAGGCTCGCCTGATTCCTCGGCAACAGGTTCAAAGCGGTATGCGGAGTAGTTGATATCGGGAGGCAAAATACGCAAGCCATTGCTCACACTATCTTCAAACAATACCTTCACTTTATCGGTATCATCCATCGCCAAACTCAAGTTGGCCGCCATAAATGCAGCAAGATGATGGGTTTTAAGCCAAGCTGTTTGATAGGCCAATAACGCATAAGCAGCGGCATGGGATTTATTAAATCCATACCCCGCAAATTTTTCCATCAAATCAAAAATTTCATCGGCTTTTTCAGCGCTGAGATCATTATGCGCCGCACCTTCACGAAATATCGCGCGATGGGCCGCCATTTCTTCGACTTTTTTCTTCCCCATTGCACGGCGCAGCAAATCTGCGCCACCCAGCGAATAGCCGCCAATAATCTGCGCCATCTGCATAACCTGCTCTTGGTACACCATAATCCCGTAAGTCTCTTTCAGGACCTGTTCTACACGGGGGTCGGGGTATACCACTTTTTCCCGGCCATGCTTACGTGCACAAAAGCTGGGGATAAGATCCATCGGACCCGGACGATAGAGCGCTACAAGCGCAATAATGTCTTCAAAACAATCCGGCTGCGCATCTTTCAGCATCCCTTGCATACCCCGACTTTCCAACTGGAATACGGCTACAGTATTCGCAGCTTTGAGCAAGGTAAAAGTCGCCGTATCCTTTAAGGGAATATGCGCCAGTGTCCATGTCGCTGGCTCAGCATGCAGTTGATGGATATAGCGTTGCGCCCAATCCAAAATCGTCAGTGTGGTGAGCCCTAAGAAGTCGAACTTCACCAAGCCCATCGCTTCCACATCATCTTTGTCATATTGGCTGATGATGCCGCTTTCATCGCTTTGCGTATACAGCGGACAAAAGTCGGTAAGCTTGCCAGGCGCAATAAGCACACCCCCAGCATGCATCCCTACATTTCGAGTAATACCTTCCAGCTTTTGGGCGAGTTCTAAAAGTTGTTGTACTTCTTCCTCTTGATCCCGACGCTCTACGAGCAAAGGCTCTTCTTTAAGCGCCTCTTCAATGGTGACCAACTTTCCCGGTTTAAAGGGAATCAGCTTCGCAATCCCATCGGTAAAGCCATACCCTAAATCCAACACACGGCCCACATCCCGTACCGCAGCTTTAGCCGCCATGGTCCCAAAAGTGGCAATCTGTGAGACCGCTTGTGCACCGTATTTACTGCGCACATATTGAATCACCCGATCTCGACCCTGCTGACAAAAGTCAATATCAAAGTCGGGCATAGACACCCGTTCTGGATTTAAAAAGCGCTCAAACAGTAAGTGATATTGCAAGGGATCCAGGTCCGTAATCCCTAATGCATAAGCGACCAAGGACCCTGCTCCTGAACCCCGCCCGGGTCCCACAGGCACTTGATTATTTTTAGCCCAGTTAATAAAGTCCGCTACGATCAAAAAGTAGCCTTCAAACCCCATTGAAATAATCGTGTCGCACTCGAATTCAAGGCGCTTTGCGTATACCTCATGGGAAGACAGAGAAGACTCTACAGGCGGCTGAGAAGCCAACTGGTCCGTAGTCGCCCTCTTTCCTTGCTCGCCCTCTTGAGCAGCAACGGCACTTACTCCTTGCTCGGTGTTTGGCAATTGCAAACGCTTTGCCAACCCCGCCTGCGCCTCAGCACGTAAATGCGCATCCAGCGTCATCCCTGCAGGAGTCTCAAAAATCGGCAACTTAGGCTGCCCTAACTCCAGTTTTAAATTACAGCGCTGGGCAATTTGTACACTATTCGCCAATGCGGCCGGAATATCGGCAAACCGAGCGCACATCTCCTCTTGTGTCTGAAACAATTGCTGTTCCGTAAAACGTTTCTGGCGCTTGACGTTTGCTAAAATCTCCCCTTGTGCAATACATACCCGCGCCTCATGCGCCACCATCTGATCCGCTGTCATAAACTGAATCGGATGAGTTGCGACGACCGGTAAGGAATGCGTATGCGCAATCTGCAATACCTGTTGGATATACGCTTCCTCCCCTGGAAACCCCGCACGCTGCACTTCAATATAAAAAGCATTCGGAAAAATCTGCGCCCAACGCAATGCAGCACTCTCTGCCAACGCCATATTCCCTACGGCCAAAGCTTGCCCAATATCTCCCTCTTGCCCCCCTGAAAGCGCCAACAAACCTTCTGCCAACCCTTCTTCCAGCCATTCCATGCGAATTTCGGCACGACCCTGGAATTGGTTCGTGAGCCAAGCGCGGCTAAGCAATTCGCAAATATTCAAATATCCCTGCAGATTGCGAACCAATAGCAAAGCACGCGCCGGCCGATCACGTCGCGCAGTGGTCACCCAGACATCACAGCCTGCAATCGGCTTCACCCGCTGTGCTCGAGCTGCCTTGTAAAACTTCACCAAGCCAAAGGTATTACTTAAATCGGTCAAAGCTAAAGCCTGCTGCCCATCGGCAGCTGCAGCACGCACAGCATCCTCCAGACGTACAATGCCATCAACAATAGAATATTCAGAATGCATCCGAAGATGGATAAAGCTAGGTGTAGACATGCGCTAAACGTAAAACAAGGAAGGGAAAATGATCAGGAACGCATATGGTATACGCAAACTGGAGAGACTATTCTTTTCAGTATAAAAGAGTGATGGCATCACGCAGATAAAATAGAAATCCATAATGTGAGGCCCTTGCAGCCCAAAGACTTTTTGCGCATCTTCATACGGCATGGTATGCCCATTGGCACTATTGCACTATTGTTTTTTCAGGCAGGCCAACACGCCACGCAATCCATATTCCACTGCCTGCAAGCGTACTTGCTGCCTATCTCCTTTGAATTGTACGGTTTCACAATGTGTTTGGTCACGGTAACTCCAGCCAAAACACACCGTTCCTATAGGCTTATCTTCACCGCCATCCGTAGGACCTGCAATACCCGTAATAGATAATGCGATATGCGATCGGCTATGGTGCAATGCACCCTCAGCCATAGCACGCGCTACTGGCTCACTCACAGCGCCGTATTGTTTAATCAGCGTAGCAGGCACTCCTAACATCTCCGTTTTAGAGGGAATGGAATACGTGACAAAACCACGATCAAACCAGTCTCCACTTCCTGAAGCCGTTGTGATAGTTGCCGCAACCAATCCTCCTGTACAAGATTCTGCTGTACTAAGCAGCCATTGTGCTGCACGTAATTGCTCGCCAAGCTGGCGAACCAGCGTAGAAAATACATGATCTTTATCCATCCTATCCGTTCCCCAATGCGACAACCTGGTCTTGCCGTTTTTGTACAGCTTACACATCTAATATAGTGCTTAAACGTATACGTAAGGGCCAAAAATGATTTATTCCATCCCTAAGAACCCGTTCATAATCTCCAGAAATTTAGACCATTACTAAAGCAAATAGCAATGTGCCTATGATGTGAAGATAGGTCTGTAGATCCAAGAAGATGACGAAGACATAGGACAGATCTTCAGCACAAAAATGGCCAAGACACCTCCCCTATATAGAAACCAATACGCATAAATATCCTGCGCAAAGTCCTGTACATACGCTAAAATTCTTTGCTATAATCGCTTTTTTATTCCTCGATAGCTCAGTCGGTAGAGCGACGGACTGTTAATCCGCAGGTCCCAGGTTCGAGCCCTGGTCGGGGAGCCATATTCTAAAAGGCCTACAGCGATGTAGGCCTTTTTTATTTGCTCCGCAATTTCTATTTTTGAGGGCTATTCGACGCCTTGGTAATCCTTTTTTATGCATGAAAATGGGGTGCTGAAATCGCCTTATTTTTACAAAAAAAGCTACCTAAGAAAAATCAAATTGGCTTCCATCTTTTAGAAAAATTGTCCCTAGTTTCCCCTCATTTGTTCCACGATTTGTCCCAAGCTATGACACTTGATCATGCTCACTGACAAGCAGCGGTTTCTGGTCGTAGCTTGGAGCGCGCGGAGAGTGCCTTAATACGGTATAGAAAAGCAAATAGATCGCATCGCTACTTATATTAAAAAATTAAATTATAAAAAATCTCTATAAAAGCACAGCCAATATTATTAATGGAATCTAACGATCATTGTTATTTTCAGGTAACAAAGCAGCCATAAGTCTAGCTTCCATATGATTCAACTGAGCTCTAAGATCTTGATTTTCAGTTACTAGCCCTTGGTTATATTGAATAAGATCTACACGATCTTGCATAATTTCTCTATTATTTTGCAGAAGCTCCGCATTGTTTTGCATAATTTCTCTATTGTTTTGAAGATGCCCTATGCCATCCAGAAGACCTGCGGTTATTCTGGACATCCCACCTAATAACAATAAATTATCTCCATCAACGAGTGGCATGGCTGCTATTGCTTCATTTATATCCCCCTGCAATTGCACCGCGTCTGTTGCCATTTCATTTAAAGTTTCTTTACTAGCGTGTCTATCTGCATTGAGCTCTATAGATGACTCACGCTCAACCACGTCGATCAAGCGCTCCATGAGCAATACCGTTCTACTTGCAATGCCCCCTATAGGTCTGACTAACGCTTTTTCCAAATCACGCGCAATCTCTCCTAAAGGTCTTATCGTCATTTTCTCCACGCCACGCGCAACTTCGCCCAGAGGTCTTATCGTGACTTTCTCTAATTCACGTGCTATTTCGCCTAAGGGCCTTATCGCCACTTTCTCAACGCCTCGAGCCACTTCCCCTAGAGGCCTTATCGTCACTTTCTCTACTTCACGAAGAACACTTTCCACTACACCCATTATTGCCTCCTTGAACTAAAAAACTAGAAAAATAAATCCCCAACTTAAATTATTTAACTAATACCCTTAATTATTTATAACTTTAAAAAAAAATATAAATAGCATAAGATAATTACTTTTCTTATCCAAGATAAACATAAATTTATGCTAGATGATGGGGGTAGCAAAATCAAGAAATTTGAGCATAGACAAGCAGGCCTTCAGTTTTTAAGAAAGCAGCCCAAGCAAGAGAATAGCGGCGATAATAGTGATTGCTCCCCCTAGACGAGTGGCTATTTGCGCAAACGGCATCAACTCTAGGCGGTAGACTGCAGACAGTATCGCCACGTTACCAATACCGCCCATACCGCTGTGGCAGGCGTTAATGATTGCGCTTTCAATCGGATATAAACCGACCCATTTGCCTATAAAAAATCCCACGGTGGTTAATGTGCAAACCGTCGCCGTAATGGTGGCGATATTGGCCAAGGTAAAGCCAGCTAATAGGTCGTTCCACGGCGTAATAGTGATTCCGATTGCAAAGAAAGCAAAGGATAAGTTACCACCGTCGAAAAAAAACAGTAAACCGTACGAGCGCCGCCTTCCATCTTAGGCAAAATGGCATAAGTTAGCTTGGCAAGCACCGCAAGAAAGAGCATCGCTACTGGTACGGGTAAGCCAATCAGCTTATGCACGAGTATTCCAAACATATATAAACAAATCGCGATCATGCCCGCGGCGGCAATATGTTCCATCGTGACCGGAGGAAGCGTCGATAGGGTTTGTGGATATACCCTTGTCAGCATTAGATAAGCGACCTTTGTCACTATAGCGGGCATGACGCTTACCGAACTGGTTAAGCAAATTGGCGCAGATAATCGCCATCAAATTGCCGAGCACAATAGCGGGTGGTCCTACCCCAAAAAACCGGCCCATTCAAAAGTAGAAAAATTGGGCACAATTTCATACTTATAAGGAGGTTGTGCCGTGAAGAAATCACGCTATACAGAAGAGCAAATAGCGTTTGCGTTAAGACAAACGGAAGTGAGGATATCGGTCGAAGAAGTCTGCAGAAAGATGGGTATTTCAGATGCAACGTTCTATAACTGGCGTAAGAAGTATGGGGGACTGGGCCCCTCGGAGCTACGACGTCTGAAGCCACTAGAAGAAGAGAACAATAAACTAAAACGCTTAGTAGCCGATTTATCCTTGTATAAGGCCATGTTACAGGATGTACTCTCAAAAAAGCTCTAAAGCCTTCTCAATGAAAAGCCTGTGTGGATCATCTGATAAGCAGGTATGGGGTAAGCGAACGTCAAGCGTGTAGAGCGATTAAATTGTCTCGCTCAGTCTATCGTTACGTATCGGTGGGAAGGGATAGCACCGCACTGGTGATGCGTATAAAGGAAATTACGACAACCCGTGTGCATTACGGCTATCGGCGTGTCCATGTGCTATTGCGACGGGAAGGCTTTAAAGATAATCATAAGCGGGTGTACCGCTGATATCGAGCCGGTGGGCTGTCCTTGCGCCATTACCGTCCTAAACGGAACAAAGCAGCGCGTTTACGGCAGCCAAAGCAAGCAGGAAAGATAAATGCAATCTGGAGCATGGATTTTGTGGCCGATACCCTGTTTGATGGCCGCCGATTATGGACTTTTCCCATGGTGGATAATTACACCCGTGAATGCCTCGCCATTGATGTGGGGCAGAATTTGAAAGCAGGAGATGTCGTGCGGGTTTTAGAACAACTGCGTATTACCCGGGGAGTACCCAAGACCATCAAAGTGGATAATGGCTCAGAATTTATCTCAAAGCTCATGGATAAATGGGCCTATGAAAATGGGGTAGCGCTTGATTTCTCTCGGCCAGGCACTCCGACCGATAATGCCAAAGTCAAATCCTTTAATGGGCGCTTTCGACAAGAGTGCCTCAATGCGCATGGGTTCTTGTCCTGGACGATGCAAAAGGCAAAATCGAGGCCTGGCGGCAGTACTATAATGAGGATCGTCCCCACTCTGCAAATGACTGGATGACCCCTGCCGAATTCGCCCGTCAATGCCTGAATTCAGCCATTTAATATCATTCCAAAAGCCATTTTTTTCCATTTTAGAATGTATCGGAAATTGGGTCAGGACCAGTAGGACCAGACGCCATCTTGGGAATTCAAGCTGCTAAAGATGCTAGGCTGTTCGATTTATGCGTAATAAGGTAGGTTTGGCCATATCTCAACTCTCAGGTCATTTCAAAATGAAGTACAGCCAATGGCGCAAAATTTTTATTGAATGAGCCTACGTACTATTTTCCTATCCAGAACAGATTAATAAAAATGATCTTTTTAAAAAGAATTCCCATTCTGTTTTTTTTCTACTTCAGATAAGCAATGTTTTATATATAGATAGTCATTATAGTAGGGTATTTTTATTTCCCCACGATCAACCTCTGAAATATATATTTTTAACAATTTAATAATGTCAATTTTGATTTCTTCATCTACATCATTTAATTTACCGGCAAACTCTCCAAAAATACTCCATAAACCATTTCCAGGAACATAACTTACATTTCCCTGAATAAATTCAATAATAGATTCCCTCGTTTCCTTATTTGCATTCGGCAATGCTTTAGCACACCATGCAAGGATTCTCGTGAGTTCTTCTCCGTCTTTAATGCTGACTATATTTTTTTTAATTAAACTAAAAATATTGGAAATATCGGGTTCTTTATATGAAATATATACACTAGCAATCTGACGCAGGATTCGCGAAACCCCATTATCAGAAAGACGAAGTGCGCCTTTCTCAAGAAATTCTAAAATATTAGGCTTAATTTCCTCATAAAGTCCATAAAAACCGTTAGCAAATTCTTCTAAAGTTTCAGAATATTGGTTTCGAGTAAAACGAATAGAGGCATATTCGTCTTCAAAAACCTGCTTCAACTTTTCCTTAATTAAATTAAAACTACGTATTTGTATCTCTTTTTTCAACCATAAATTTGGCAAAAGACGGGCAAATTTTTCCAAAACTACTGCGATCTCATTATCAGAAATAGTAGGTAGATATTTTTCAAATAATTTTAAAATAGACTCTTGACTCTCCTTCGTGTCAAAACTATTGAATCTCCAAGCTAGCTGGGCCAAAATTTGAACACCGTTTGACCGCTTGCTTCCATCTTTAGCATTAATGATGGCCTCTGTTTTCTCTACAACCCATTGCGCTATTTCATCGTGTTCATCCCTATCCCTATCTACATACTTTACTATTGAAATAAGCGTCTCCAAGAGTATCGTTCTCTTATCCGCGGTAAAATCATCAAATTTCTTTTGAAGTATATTGAAAATATCATTGCAGTTTTCTATACGGCCATTAAATGCTAATGCAAATATGCACTCAGGTAATAATTGCCGGATTAAAGATAAATCGTTATATGAAATATCTTCTAACTTACTGGCCAATACCTTGAAAATTTCTGGATAAACTATTGCAAAAGGTCTTTCTTTTATCATCTGGACGATAAAAATACCCTTGTAATTTTCATGCAGTGCATATAATGTTTTCTCTACTATTTTTACTACTTCTTCTACTTTTACTACTTCTTCTATTTCAGATTCATTGATGGATGCCTCATATAAGGAATTGTTTAAATCGGATAAAGTGTCCTCATATATGGAGTCTACATCAGATAAGGAATCCTCTAGTTTTGTAAAAGGGGCCGCTTCCAGCAATAATTTATTCTTTTCAGTACGCTCTATTATTTTTTTGGCTTTTTCCAGAATGGGTTCCCATAAATTTATAGGCATATTCCAGATATTTTTACACAATATTTCACCGAGTTCCTTATCATTAAAACGAGGATCTTTAAGATTATTATTTAATTTTTCAAAATGCTCTTTTTCTTCTAAAATAGGGATAATTGAGCAGGTACGTTGAATGATATATTTTATTTCTTCTTCTGAAAGGTCAGGCATAGCCAACGCCCATTCCAACATGCCCAGTTTATTTATATTTGCAAAAAAAGCTAAAACCGTATGGAAAAATACTGGAGGAAGAATATTTTCATTAATAAGATCACGGTATATTTCACTGGCTTCATAAGGCTCTTCTTGAGGCTTCCGATTTATAAAACGCTCTGAAAATAGAGCTCGCCCTAGATTTTGTAGGTCTTTTCCTGATTGATAAGGTATTTTCTCATCATTTTTTTTTATTTCATCAGTAATTTTGTGCAAGATTTCAGGAGGCAGTGTTTTTATATAGCGCAAACTATAGCTAGAGCCTTTTTCCCTAGCAAGGCTTTCTGCCAGAGGTGGTAATGCTGCAATAGAGGGAGACAGGGAACTGGTACTTTTAAGCATAGAGGCTTATCCTTTATGTTATTAATGTAAGTTTATCTTACTATCATAAGAGCAATCCCATACTATTTCATCAGTTTAATTTATAAAGGAGCGAAGTTCTTACTAAAATTTTGTATTGCCCTGTGAACTATTGACATGCAATCTCTGCATGATATGCGCTCGCTTTTTTGAAGTTGATCTTTAGCTGCAGCCATACTTGCGCATTCTTCAATAGACTTCTTTCGAAACTCTGTAGCGGCGTCATTCCTCACCACCAACCTACCATACTGGATACTCGGGTTCGAAAAAAGTCTAATATCATTATGATTACATAGGCAGTATAGAATATTATCGCCGCACCTTTTTAAACCTAGAAAGTTGTTCTAGCATCGATTTTTTTCTTGATTTTAATATATTGGATAAAGCTTGTCTTTTTACTCAGATATACCTACATATCTTCTTATGGATTTTCGCGATATAGATGGGCAATTTTTAATTATGTCGCTGATAAAATAACTCATACTCTTATCCTCATTTTTATAATGAAAAATATAGAATGGCAAAATTATTTCTATTTTTTTTCGGATAACTTTTTTACCTCCATTATTTAAGAGTTCTTGTAATTTTGATATATACCCTGAGAACTCTTCTTTTTTTAATTCATTTTTTTTAATTTTATTCATAACTGAATTTTTTATTTCATCTATTCTATTTTTATGATTTTTATAATATTTTTCATTATTTTTTACATCTTTCTTTTTGGATTTATCCTCATCTGAGGATTGTAATTTTAATTGACTTTCTATTCCGTTTAAATATTTCTCCATAATATCAATATATATTCCGCAATTTTTATTAAAATATCCTATAAACTCTTCTTTTTTTCTTTCTTTATTTTCAGGAGAAAACCTGTAAAGATAAAATAATACGGTTTTCCTTATTCTTTCTTCAGAATTATTTCTATCCTTCGCAATGGAATCCTTCAAATACTTTTGTAATCCTGACAAATTTTCCGGAACATCTTCCAGAAATTTTTCTCCCTGAGTTTTATTATTTAAATATTTCTTTACAATCGGATCTCTTATTTCTTTTATATGATCTCGGTATTTTTGAGATTTACTTTTTTTAACAAGCTCACTCCGAGATCGAAGTCCATTCTGCAAAGAAGTAGTATCTAGCAAGGAAGAGGACTGCGCGTCATGCTCATTGAAAGGCAAGGCAATCTCATGAGGGACTTCCCTTCCATTCTCTAATACAGAGAAATGGGGAATCCTATCCTGGGATGCTAATATCACCGAAGACGAAATAGGGCCGTTTATTACAGGGGTATGTACTGTTGCAATCTGCATTTCTTGCAGCACAGCAGGAGTTGCTGGAAATTCATCCTGCGCTAACGCAGACGACGACGATTCCTCAAATAAAAACTTCCCTAATTTTGCAATTTCTTGATTTGGGTCTGTACATAAATTCTCTACAGAAACTGCTCCATTAAGAGAATTTTTTAATTCTTGGATAAAGTTATTTGAAAGTGCAGGTAATATTTCAACCTCTGTTTCTTGCAGCACAGCAGGAGTTGGGAGAAATTGCCATTGTATTGCTTGAAATGGCCCATGAATAGTTGGATTAAACAAAAACCCCTGAAATTGTGCAATTTGCTGATTCGGATCCGCCGCAAAATACTGCTGTGCCGGCATTGTCAAAGCCGTATTCGATAAATGGGATACAGGAAGAGGAGTGTTAAGCCTTTGTCGC
>JASSUL010000027.1:0-5248 GCA_031963005.1 Mycoavidus cysteinexigens
CTTGGTGGCGAGTGGCGAACGGGTGAGTAATACATCGGAACGTGTCTGATAGTGGGGGATAGCTCGGCGAAAGCCGGGGTAATACCGCATAATTTCTACGGAATAAAGCGGGGGACCTTCGGGCCTCGCGCTATCAGGGCGGCCGATGGCAGATTAGCTAGTTGGTAGGGTAAAGGCCTACCAAGGCGACGATCTGTAGCTGGTCTGAGAGGACGACCAGCCACACTGGGACTGAGACACGGCCCAGACTCCTACGGGAGGCAGCAGTGGGGAATTTTGGACAATGGGGGCAACCCTGATCCAGCAATGCCGCGTGTGTGAAGAAGGCCTTCGGGTTGTAAAGCACTTTTGTCTGGGAAGAAAAGGTAGGGCTTAATACGCTCGACTGATGACGGTACCAGAAGAATAAGCACCGGCTAACTACGTGCCAGCAGCCGCGGTAATACGTAGGGTGCGAGCGTTAATCGGAATGACTGGGCGTAAAGGGTGCGCAGGCGGTTTATCAAGACGAATGTGAAAGCCCCGGGCTTAACCTGGGAATGGCATCCGTGACTGATAGGCTAGAGTATGGCAGAGGGAGGCAGAATTCCACGTGTAGCAGTGAAATGCGTAGAGATGTGGAGGAATATCGATGGCGAAGGCAGCCTCCTGGGCCGATACTGACGCTCATGCACGAAAGCGTGGGGAGCAAACAGGATTAGATACCCTGGTAGTCCACGCCCTAAACGATGTCAACTAGTTGTTGGGGAAACTATTCCTTAGTAACGCAGCTTACGCATGAAGTTGACCGCCTGGGGAGTACGGTCGCAAGATTAAAACTCAAAGGAATTGACGGGGACCCGCACAAGCGGTGGATGATGTGGATTAATTCGATGCAACGCGAAAAACCTTACCTACCCTTGACATGTACCGAACTTGGCTGAAAGGTTGAGGTGCTCGAAAGAGAGCGGTAACACAGGTGCTGCATGGCTGTCGTCAGCTCGTGTCGTGAGATGTTGGGTTAAGTCCCGCAACGAGCGCAACCCCTGTCTTTAGTTGCTACGCAAGGGCACTCTAAAGAGACTGTCGGTGACAAACCGAAGGAAGGTGGGGATGACGTCAAGTCCTCATGGCCCTTATGGGTAGGGCTTCACACGTCATACAATGGTTAGTACAGACGGTTGCCAACCCGCGAGGGGGAGCTAATCCGAAAAAACTAATCGTAGTCCGGATTGTAGTCTGCAACTCGACTGCATGAAGCTGGAATCGCTAGTAATCGTGGATCAGCATGCCACGGTGAATACGTTCTCGGGTCTTGTACACACCGCCCGTCACACCATGGGAGTGGATTTTACCAGAAGTGGTTAGCCTAACTGCAAAGAGGGCGGTCACCACGGTAAGATTCATGACTGGGGTGAAGTCGTAACAAGGTAGCCGTATCGGAAGGTGCGGCTGGATCACCTCCTTTCAAGAAGCGCCACTCGTGCTCACCCTTATCAACTATCCGAAAGCCTGGACGCAGTCTAGGCTTTTGAGGGTCTGTAGCTCAGTTGGTTAGAGCACACGCTTGATAAGCGTGGGGTCGCAAGTTCAAATCTTGCCAGACCCACCATTTCGGCGCTGTGTTGGATATCTACGCGGGGGCATAGCTCAGCTGGGAGAGCACCTGCTTTGCAAGCAGGGGGTCGTCGGTTCGATCCCGTCTGCCTCCACCAGTATGTAGATATGCCGTACAGGCCCGAGTGAAACGATTTTGTAGTAGCAGTATCGTTCTTTAACAATTTGGTGAAGCCGTGCATATGACGGAGTGGCGAGTAGTAGGCCATGACGTGATATGACACAGAAGAGGTTATGCATAGAAATAGTCTAGCATTCTATATTCTATGCGGGAGTGATGCCTTATCCCGGCATTGCTCCGAAGAGGTGCTCTAGTTATAGAGTCAAGCAAGTAAGTGCATGTGGTGGATGCCTTGGCGATCACAGGCGAAGAAGGACGTGGAAGCCTGCGAAAAGCTACGGGGAGTTGGCAACAAACTTTGATCCGTAGATATCCGAATGGGGAAACCCGGCCCATCTGGGTCATCCTTGACTGAATATATAGGTCAAGCGAAGCGAACGCAGCGAACTGAAACATCTAAGTAGCTGCAGGAAAAGACATCAACCGAGATTCCCAGAGTAGTGGCGAGCGAAATGGGAAGAGCCAGCATGTGTTAGTCTATTGGTCAGCAAAACGGTCTGGAAAGTCCGGCGATAGTGGGTGATAGCCCCGTATGCGAAAACCGATAGGCCGAACTAGGCATGCAACAAGTAGGGCGGGACACGTGAAATCCTGTCTGAAGATGGGGGGACCATCCTCCAAGGCTAAATACTCGTGATCGACCGATAGTGAACCAGTACCGTGAGGGAAAGGCGAAAAGAACCCCGGAAGGGGAGTGAAATAGACCCTGAAACCGCATGCATACAAACAGTAGGAGCCCTGAAAGGGGTGACTGCGTACCTTTTGTATAATGGGTCAGCGACTTACGTTCAGTAGCAAGCTTAACCGAATAGGGGAGGCGTAGCGAAAGCGAGTCCGAATAGGGCGCTTAGTTGCTGGGCGTAGACCCGAAACTGGATGATCTATCCATGGCCAGGATGAAGGTGCGGTAACACGCCCTGGAGGTCCGAACCCACTTATGTTGCAAAATAAGGGGATGAGCTGTGGATAGGGGTGAAAGGCTAATCAAATCCAGAAATAGCTGGTTCTCTCCGAAAACTATTGAGGTAGTGCCTCGTGAGTCACCTTCGGGGGTAGAGCGCTGTCATGGTTGGGGGGTTCATCACGGATTACCCCGCCATAGCAAACTGCGAATACCGAAGCATGTAATCACGGGAGACAGACATCGGGTGCTAACGTCCGGTGTCAAGAGGGAAACAACCCAGACCGCCAGCTAAGGTCCCAAAGATTGGCTCAGTGGGAAACGAAGTGGGAAGGCGAAAACAGTCAGGAGGTTGGCTTAGAAGCAGCCATCCTTTAAAGAAAGCGTAATAGCTCACTGATCGAGTCGTCCTGCGCGGAAGATGTAACGGGGCTAAGCCAGTCACCGAAGCTGCGGATTTAACCTTTTAGGTTAGATGGTAGGAGAGCGTTCCGTAAGCCTGCGAAGGGATGTTGAGAAGCATCCTGGAGGTATCGGAAGTGCGAATGCTGACATGAGTAGCGATAAAGGGGGTGAGAATCCCCCTCACCGAAAGCCTCAGGTTTCCTGCGCAACGTTCGTCGTCGCAGGGTGAGTCGGCCCCTAAGGCAAGGCTGAAAAGCGTAGCTGATGGGAAGCAGGTTAATATTCCTGCACCATTGTTAGATGC
Source organism: Mycoavidus cysteinexigens (assembly GCA_031963005.1). Taxonomy (GTDB): domain Bacteria; phylum Pseudomonadota; class Gammaproteobacteria; order Burkholderiales; family Burkholderiaceae; genus JASSUD01. The sequence goes on from JASSUL010000027.1 coordinate 3,328, forward strand.
GATGGGGGGACGGATCGCGGAAGGTTAGCCAGAGATTGGTAGTTCTGGTTCTTGCATTGGAGAAGGTACTTAGGCAAATCCGGGTACAGAATTCAAGGGTGTGAGACGACGTATACTTTGGTGTACTAAGTAATTGGAAGGGGTCCCAAGAAAAGCCTCTAAGCTTCAGTCTAACAAGACCGTACCGCAATCCAACACAGGTAGGCGAGATGAGTATTCTTAGGTGCGTGAGAGAACTCGGGAGAAGGAACTCGGCAAATTAGTACCGTAACTTCGGGAGAAGGTACGCCTCATACACTTGATGGCCTTGCGGCCAAAGGGTGAAGAGGTTGCAATAACCAGGTGGCTGCGACTGTTTACTAAAAACACAGCACTCTGCAAACACGTAAGTGGACGTATAGGGTGTGACGCCTGCCCGGTGCCGGAAGATTAAATGAAGGGGTGCAAGCTCTCGATTGAAGTCCCGGTAAACGGCGGCCGTAACTATAACGGTCCTAAGGTAGCGAAATTCCTTGTCGGGTAAGTTCCGACCTGCACGAATGGCGTAACGATGGCCACGCTGTCTCCTCCCGAGACTCAGCGAAGTTGAAATGGTCGTGATGATGCGATCTACCCGCGGCTAGACGGAAAGACCCCATGAACCTTAACTGTAGCTTTGCATGGAATAGTGAACGTATCTGTGTAGGATAGGTGGGAGGCGATGAAACGGTTCCGCTAGGAATCGCCGAGCCAACCTTGAAATACCACCCTGATACGTTTGCAATTCTAACCTAGGTCCGTAATCCGGATCGGGGACAGTGCATGGTAGGCAGTTTGACTGGGGCGGTCTCCTCCCAAAGCGTAACGGAGGAGTGCAAAGGTACGCTAAGTACGGTCGGAAATCGTACTGATAGTGCAATGGCATAAGCGTGCTTAACTGTGAGACCGACAAGTCGAACAGATGCGAAAGCAGGTCATAGTGATCCGGTGGTTCTGTATGGAAGGGCCATCGCGCAACGGATAAAAGGTACTCTGGGGATAACAGGCTGATACCGCCCAAGAGTTCCTATCGACGGCGGTGTTTGGCACCTCGATGTCGGCTCATCTCATCCTGGGGCTGTAGCCGGTCCCAAGGGTATGGCTGTTCGCCATTTAAAGAGGTACGTGAGCTGGGTTTAAAACGTCGTGAGACAGTTTGGTCCCTATCTGCCGTGGGCGTTGGAAAGTTGAGAGAGCCTGCTCCTAGTACGAGAGGACCGGAGTGGACGAACCTCTGGTGTACCGGTTGTCACGCCAGTGGCATCGCCGGGTAGCTAAGTTCGGAATAGATAACCGCTGAAAGCATCTAAGCGGGAAACTTGCCTCAAGATGAGCTTTCCCTGTTCCTTTAAGGAACCTAAAGGGCCGTTCGAGACTAGGACGTTGATAGGCGGGGTGTGGAAGCACAGTAATGTGTGGAGCTAACCCGTACTAATATCCCGTGAGGCTTGACTCTATAACTCGAGCACTTTATAACTTCTTCTGCTAGACGCTTCACCAAATTCAAGTGGCTTCGGCCACTTCCCTCTTTGGCCTGATGACCTTAGTCTGCTGGAACCACCCCTTCCCATCCCGAACAGGACCGTGAAACAGCGTGACGCCGATGATAGTGCGGATTGCCCGTGTGAAAGTAGGTCATTGTCAGGCCACCCCTCTAAAACCCCCTGTGTGCTCCCCTGCACGCGGGGGGTTTTGCTATTTCTCCTTCCAAGGGCTTTGTGCAGGTCCTTTTTAATGCACGCGCTTCCTCTCCCCCTTTTCCTCTGCTCTGATTCAACGCATCGGCTTTCCATTACCTAAACTATTCCCGCATCACCTGTCTATCCATGACCTTTATCGTCATGAGCGCCTTGATCAAGGCAGACTTTTGCTTTTTTTAAACGCAGTGAGGTTGTAGGCATAA
>JASSUL010000002.1:0-205979 GCA_031963005.1 Mycoavidus cysteinexigens
ATGACCTTTATCGTCATGAGCGCCTTGATCAAGGCAGACTTTTGCTTTTTTTAAACGCAGTGAGGTTGTAGGCATAACAAGCAGAAAAGGGATAACACGCTGCCTACGGCGCCTATGCCAAATATAATTTCTTTCATAGCATTCATGATGATGTACGCTCCGAGCAAAGTTCTAAACGCTCACAGTGTGCTAGATATTTCGCGTTATCTCTTCGGGGTTCGAGCCTAAATATAGCGCTAAAAAATTAATATAGAACCCAAATGTAAAAAAAATTCCTTGCAAAAAGGCATCAGCGCTTTATATTTCTTATTATTCCTTTCGGTTTTTCTACGCACGCTCGCGGTACAATTTATGGTCGCTTTATTTACGCTGTATTTGTTGTGCGGATACCCATGAACAACCTTTTCTTTGTGAAAAAACGGTTTCGTATGCTGTTCAGTTATGAGCAGCACATAAAAAAGCAGGGCGTAAATCTCGCCTGTCTATTGATATCGAGCTTTTGTGTAGTCATGGTGCATGCGCATCCATATACGCCTTTAGCGGCCGGTGAGGTATTTCAATCCTCCCTTAGCGTAATATCTAGACCAGAGAGTGCAATGATGGCTTTCTCTAGTCCGACATTGCACGCAAAAGGGCCTACTCGTATTAATAGAACATCAGAGCAGTATGGTTTAGTGGGTAATTCAGAAGTAGAAGCCCGTGATGAGCAAAAAGATATCCCTTTGCGCTTTTTGACCAACCAAATTGTCTTTCAAGTATTATCAGCTGAGCTGGCCTTACAGCGGGGCCAAGCAGCGGCGGCTTATCAAACATACCTAGCGCTTTTGCGAGAGACATTAGACCCTCGTATGGCGCAACGCGCTACGGAGATTGCATTAAGGGCAGGTAGCCCAGCAGATGCATTAATTGCTGCACAGTTATGGGCTGAGAATGCGCCCCATTCTCGACGCGCTTTTCAAGTCGAAGGGATTTTGTTCATACTCAATGGGCAGTTAGATAAAGCAGAACCTTTGATTGCAAAAGAGCTTGCTAATACACCAGCTCATCAGCGTGCCGCTACCATTTTATCGTTGCAAAGTTTTCTTGCCCGCACCCCTGATCCACTAAAAGGTCTGCAATTACTACAAGCAGTATTAAAGAATGATAGTGACCTTCCCGAAGCGCAATTCGCGCTTGCACGTCAGTATTTAGCAGCAAATCAACCCGAATTAGCTTATCAAGCACTAAAAAAAACGCTTGCTTTAAAACCCAGTTTAACTGAAGCCGCCTTGTTGTTGGGTCAACTGGGTCCAACGCAGCGAGCAGAAGCGATAACCTTACTCAAGGATTTTGTAAAAAATCATCCTCGGCAAGCCTCCGCATTGCTGGTTTTAGCGCAACTGTATATTACAGATAATCAATTAGATGCGGCCAAAAAGGTTTTTCAGACCTATGCAAAAAAGCATCCTGATAATCTGACTCCTTTATTAGCAATGGCTTTAATTGAAATGCAGCAAAAGCATTACAGCCGTGCTGAACATTTATTACAACGTTATATTCATGCTGGGCGTGAAAGCTTAGATATCAATACGAATACTAATATAGGTCAAGCCTATCTCTATCTTGCACAAATTGCAGTAGAGAAAAAAAATTACGCGCTCGCACAATATTACCTTTCAAAGGTCCGGCCTAGTAATCCGCGTTATTTTGCCGCACGCATTGCGCTAGCAGAAGTGCTAGCCAAAATGGGTAAATTAGATAGCGCACAAGGTATTTTATTACGCTTATCGTCTTCTACACTTGCAGAACAAGCGCTTATCGCTTTGACCAATAGCAGCATTCTCTTTGAAGCACAGCAGTATATGCAAGCCGAAGCAGAATTAGCTAAAGCAAACCAGCGTTTTCCAAATGAGCCGACCTTGTTGTACTACTATGCAATGGCCGCGGAAAAAAATGGGCGTTATGCATTAATGGAAAGCTTATTAAAGCGGGTAATTCAACTACAGCCTGATAACCCTAACGCATACAACGCGCTAGGCTTTTCTCTGGCGGACCGCAATCAACGGCTAAACGAAGCCTACGAATGCATCCAACGAGCAACAGAGTTAGCACCGAATGACCCCTACATCATGGATAGTTTAGGGTGGGTGCATTATCGGCAGGGTCACACCAAACAGGCTGTAAAAATCCTAAAACGGGCTTATCATCTACAGCCTCATGCAGATATTGCTGCGCATCTTGGCGAAGTGTTGTGGGCCCAGGGTTCACGCAATGCAGCAAAGCAAGTGTGGCAGGCGGCAAAAAAACAGGATCCACACAATGACCTTTTGCAAAAGGTCATGCAGCGTTTTCTGGGAAAAAAATCATAGGCGTCTATAGTGAAGAAGATTCAATTAGGTATGCCGCTTATCCTGCTCATTCTATGTAGTGTGCTACTAGGTATCACTGCTTGTAGTACCTTCATGCCAGGTCCTATTACTGCGCCGCTACCTTCCCATTTATCGTTGCGTTCTGAGCAAGATAGACTGACGTTGCAAGGTCGTTTTGCCGCGAGTTATGAAACGGTCAGCCATCAAATAGGCCAGGTCTATGGACATTTTGCATGGATGGAGCAAGGTGATAGAGTGACGCTCGCATTAAAAACGCCTTTTGGCCAAACCTTAGCGACTATTACTGCGCCACGTTCTGCATTTCTGCCGATTCAAAAAGCGAAGGAATCCGCTCCGAACCTTGAAGAACAACAGGTATGGATTGAACGGCCTAATCGTCCTATAGAAACTGCTAGCCACGTTGAGCCGCTAATGCAAAAAGTACTAGGTTTTGCATTACCTTTACGCACTTTACGCTATGCCTTCTTACAAATGATGGGGGGTTCAGCTCCGCATATTCTGGAGCAAGAGGGTTGGAGGATCGAGCGTATGTCGCAATCAAGTTCTTCTACTATTCAGCGCATCGTCTTAGAGCATCGCGCTTCCCCTGTAGTCCGCGTTAAGCTGACTATAGACCCTTTTTAATCCTAGAGATCATTACTAACTTTCCTCCTGTTGGCACCCCTTCAAATGGATCCTGTAATCACTATTAAAGCGGCTCCTAGAGATACCCAATGGCATGCTCTCGCTCCGGCCAAACTCAATCTTTTTTTACATGTGATAGGGCAGCGTGAGGATGGTTACCATAATTTGCAAACGGTATTTCAGCTATTAGATTGGGGAGATACCCTACACTTTACGCGACGCAATGACGGAAAAATCATTCGCACAGCCAATTTGGACGGTATACCGGAAACCAACGATTTAAGTGTGCGCGCAGCACAGCTTTTGCAAGCCCATACCGGCTGTTCTTATGGTGTTGAAATAGGGATAGATAAACACATTCCGATTGGAGCGGGTTTAGGAGGAGGCAGTTCAGATGCCGCCACGACCCTCCTAGTCCTCAATCAACTGTGGGATCTCGATTTACCCCGCACCACCTTACAGCAACTTGGATTAGCATTAGGTGCCGATGTCCCTTTTTTTATTTTCGGTCAAAACGCTTTCGCAGAAGGGATAGGCGAAAAATTACAAGCGCTCACCTTGCCGACACAGTACTGGTTGATAGTCACTCCGCCGGTTTTTGTCTCTACCGCAGATATTTTTTCTACAAAAGAATTGACACGCGAGACAAAAAACATCAAAATCGCTGACTTTCTTGCTAGCTGGAATCCGTACACAGTTGTGTTGCACAATACGGCACTGCAGCATGGTTTACGCAATGATCTACAGCCTATTGCTGTACAACGCTATGCAGAAGTAGCCGCCGTACTAGATTGGTTTAGAACAACGATTCCATCGAATCCTGCTCGTATGACAGGATCAGGTTCTAGTGTATTTGCCGCCTTTCCAAACCAAGCAAGTGCACTAGCAGCGCAAAAAAAAGTTCCCGCTATTTGGTTTAGCCAGGTAGCAAAGAGTGTGCAACAGCACCCTCTTTGGTATTATTCAAGTTAAAATCTAAGCTTAGCTTTTAAAGCTAATCTTAGACAGATCTTTTTTCCACACATCATCCGTGTGCGAAACACTCCACAGGGGAGTAGCCAAGTCGGTTAAGGCACTGGATTTTGATTCCAGCATGCGAGGGTTCGAATCCTTCCTCCCCTGCCATCTCTCAAATCAAAAATCCTGTATCTAGGCACATAGTGCACGTTAGGTGCGCCTAACGTGTTGGCCGTGACGAGATTTCCTTCGTCACTACAGACTCAAATTGCGCGTTTGCTTCAGTAATAGCTATCGCCGCTTTGTTTTTTTGCTTGTCGAATTTCCGCTGCGAGTAGAACAACCATGCGCCCCCTAGCATGATTGATATGACGGTCCCTCCCTGGCGAGAGTCGGTTAATCCAGTGAAGAATTGCATCCCAAAGAAAAGAATAATCAGAAATTTGCTGATCTTGCGCCAAGACTTTTTCTGTGGAACCAAAGAATACGCATATTCGAGCGCATACAAGGCGGCTTCAATGTCTGTCTGTTCGCCGCGCGCTATGCTCAACTGCTCTTCTATGATATATAGCGCACGCATTGATCGCTCTTTGTTCTGGCTGGTAAGGCTGCCGATGTCCTTATACAGCCGGAGAGCACTAAATGGATTCTTTGAGTTGCGGCTGCAAGGCACTTGAGAGCACGGGATCCTCGATATCGTTAAGGGCGGTGCGAGCATCGTACGCATCGACATAAATGCCATGAGACCAAAAATAACGAACCGCAGCCTTGCGCAAACGGTGGTCTAGATTATATGCAAGGTCAGCATTTGCCCGTGTCCGCGCACTGCCAGCTAATGTGCTATCACTGTTAGTGAATGAGTTCATTTGATGCCTCGCGTCTTTGCGTGTGTTGACGGTGTGCCGTATTTTTGTGCCTGGCAACTTAACCGTCGCGCTCAGCCAATTTTTTGATAAATTGATACGCAAACCCGGTGCAATCTTGAGAGATTTTCTAAAGCTCCAACCCATGCATCATTCCCTTTTTACAAATTTATAAGATTTTGTCAAACACACTGCCACTGTGTCGGGTAGCCGAATCATGTTATTGATTTTGCCTTATAAATTTGATTAGTTTAATAAGGTTTTGTCCTGACCCAATTTCTGATCTGGCTATTTAATATCATTTCAAAAGCCATTTTTTTTCACTTTAGAGTGGTCCGGAAATTGAGGTGCAGTCATATCTTGCCATTTGACGTATCGGGTACTCGCTGAAACGGAAGGCGTGTTAAAAAATATCTAAGTTTTATCTTCAAAGATAAAATTAATATCTTCTCCATATTTATTTTGTATGCCATAAAAATTAGAAGGATCTATATCATAGCATTCAATTAAATGCACCTTTTCTAATGCCAACGAATTTGATATGCCTTTTAAATGCTTAGCGTCATAATTGTCTAAGCTATTATTTGATAAATCTAGAGAGTACACCTCTGTATCCTGTAAAGCTTCAAAAATAAGCTCTATAGTTTCTTTGCAAAAATGATTCTCTCTTAATGATATGGTTTCTACTCCTGCCGGCAAATTTTTAAGTATATTTAATACACTAGGTTGGCAAAGGTCAGAGTCATCTGCTATTAAATATTTAATTTTAATATCTTTAAGGTATTTTGAAAGTATACTTAAAGCCCCCTTTTCTTCTAAGCTATAATCTTTATATGACTCATATTCTTCATATAGCTCATATTCTTCGCCTGACTTATATGGTCTATTTGGAGTCCTGCCTAATTCAAAATAATCAATATTTTTATCTGCTAATGCCTGCATCAAGGACTCCATCTCCTCTAGGCTAAGCCTATGACTCTCAAGTGCCAAATCTGGAACATAGCTTAATTCTGAATTGTTATTTAATACTTTTAAAAACTTCCTCATAAATTTAGATGGATTGTAATCGTCTACACTCAGAGAAAATGATTTTATATTTGTTCTTTTTAATAAAGAATCAAATACTATATCACCTATTTTATTTTCCTGATCAGGATTTAATAATAATAAAGGCAAACGAAGGTGTTGCACTTGTTTAATAATACGTTCAATACCAAACTGCATTTGATTATCAGTGAATGTAGAATCTTCTGCAATAGCAAAAATTTTTTCAAAACACCATTTCATTTGAACTTGCGCAGAAGCAGATAATATATCAATATCACTTTGCAAAAGCGATTCGAGTTTAGTAAGAAATAATTTATCCTTATCCCATTCCGGTTTTATGATGGGGTCATACTTTACCAGCCACTGGATTTGCTTATAAGAGGCATAATTGATTGTCATACATAAAGCTAATTCATGTGTAGTTTTTATAAAGACATATGGCTTTGCCATATTTTTAAAAAATTCTCTCACCAATTCGGCTGGCCAGTTAGAAAAATTAGATTTAGAGTAAGAAGTTATTTTTGTTTTCGGTGATATAAAAATAGATTGTGGCGGAGTGCTGGAATGTATGCTAGTCATAGTCAATTGCCCTTATTATCTTGTAAATAATGGAATATAGTTATATTAAAATATAAATTATACTTTTATTTTCAAATATATTGAATATTAGAACCATTTTAAAGTTACAAGGTTTCTATGCAATTACGCTTTTTAGTGAATCCTAGTGCATTGGATAAACACTTTTTACGCTTGGCTCTATTTTTTGAATGCGTGGTACGTAAAGCCAAGCAGGGCGAGTTTAATGTCAAGGATTTGTGCTGCTTTGCGCGTGCAAACTTGATGGAGGAATCTGCGGATATAGATAATCAATCTGAACTCGTCCGTTGCAACAATGAAGTATTGGAACACTCCGCTGGTTTAGGCGAAGGCGCGGCGGCGGGTTTGCGCAATACTGCAAAAAATTTCCCATTGGTAACTTTACGCATTCGTCATCGCCTTTTTCAATTTCCTATTGGGCATAATGTCTGCTTTATTGATGATGGAGACGGAACACAATGCGGGCGATACAGAAATTAAAAAGACGCGGTTCCGATTTCTGAAAGAACTCGCTGAGGTAGAGCATTTATTTCAGATTATTGACAAGCAGCCAGAATATTGATGAGCAATACCATTGACCTGGGCCACATCCATGCCGATGTGATCAAAAAAAATATCAAGCACCTTCACTTGAGCGTGCGTGCGCCAGAAGGCCAAGTACGCATTTCTGCGCCTATGTATATGACGCTAGATACCATCCGTGCATTTGCTATATCCAAACTGCATTGGATCAAAAATCAGCAGCGCAAGATATTGGCCCAGGAACGCGAGCCAGTGTATGAATACCTAGATGGCGAAAGCCATTATGTATGGGGGAAACCTTATCTACTGCGCATTATTAAAGAGGATATGCCCTTAGGCGTTGAGCTCCAACACCCGCATATTGCGTTGAGATTGCGTTCTGACGCAGCTACTGCGCGCAAACAAGCCGTACTCGTGTCTTGGTATCGAGAGCAACTTCTGGCGGCTATACCGCCCTTGCTTGAGAAATGGGAACCATTGATGGGAGTGCATTGCCAGCGATTTTTCATACAACGCATGAAAACCCGATGGGGCAGTTGCAATCCAGTATCTAGAAATATTCGTTTGAATACGGAGTTGGCTAAAAAACCCCCTGAATGCTTAGAGTATGTCGTCGTTCATGAGTTAATACATTTGATAGAACCCTCGCATAATGCGCGGTTTTACCGGCTCATGGATCAGTTTATGCCGAATTGGCGGCAACTAAAAGACACCCTCAATCGCCTTCCCATTGGACATTAAGATTGGAGTATTGGCTGAGCAGTATCCATGTTTTAAAGGCCGCTCAGCTTGACCGCATCCCATTTTTAGGATCATCGCCTTGAACTGACGCGTTAAAGCATGCTCTGGAAATTAGCTCAGAATAGAAGTGCTTCAACCACATGAATGGACTGAGACTTAAGGCCTGGACCTTCTAACCAAGATGAGGTCAAAAAGTGACCAACTCGACAAACATACAATACGCATATGATGACCGATGCAGTAATGCTTATCCTCACTACGCTACCTTCCACTGCGGCGGCTAATACATTGAGTCGCCAAGTACTGGATGCGAAATTGGCCGCTTGTGTTACGCAATTTGCGCCAGCTTGTTCTCGTTATTTTTGGCAAGGTCAACTTGAAGAGGTCGAGGAGATCATGCTGCTTTTTAAAACTACGGCTGAAAATGCGCAAGCGTTAAGAGAATGGATTGCCTGTCATCATCCGTATCAAACTCCTGAAATTCTTAGTTGGCCTGCTTCTGCGAACCTGGCTTATGCTCAATGGGTGGCCGCTGCCCAGATTTTGCCGATGAGTTGATGGGGTAGCTGGAATACCATTTTGAAAGCGTTTTGCATTTCCTGGAGTCACATAAAGAAACGGCACTTCCAGTCATTGCTGAAGCAAGGAGAAAGCAAGAAGGTGACGCATTGCGGGCGAGTTTTTATAATTTGATGACCGATGGCACTTATTACAATCGTGCAGAACGCTTTCGTTTGCTAGATTGCCCGATTAGCTTTCGCAGAAAGAATGAAAATATTGCAAGCATTCAGCTAGCAGATTTATGCGCTTATCTCGTGGCGCAGCATATCTTGCAGCCAGATGAAATAAACCGCGCTTTCGATGTAGTGCGGCCATATTTGTGCGGCCACATTTTTATCGTAATGGAGGTGTCGCTAGCTTGAAGATATACCCAAAATGAAAACGGACGCCCCCGGTTACACCAGGCAGCGTCCGCCGATCGAGTATTCCCGATCCCGATAAAAGCCTAACTAAAAATGATTTTTTAGCTATATCTGCTGTTTTTCTCACAGGCTCAGCACGCACACGAGGCATACCATAGGTGGCATCTAACTGAGCATGTATGGCGCGAATGCATTCTATCATTTTCAAATTTGCTTGCTGAATAAGGTGATGAATCCAGGGGAAACTTCATATTATTCATTTATTCTCATACGATTAAATTTCTGAAAGGGCAGTTTTTATGGCCCGTGTTTTGAGTTTGACAGCCGTACCGAGTGTTCGAAGCGCCGCTCTTCAGATGAACCATAGCAAGTTGTACAGTGTGGCGATATCAATTTAAAAAATTTCCTAGCTATCCTTACAGAACCGTATGCTCAAATCCATAATGATTTAATGCCGTAGTGTTAGGGTGTTTGAAGAAATTGCCAAAAACCGAAAATATAAATTTATCCAGAGAGTTTTTATGTCTCCTACAATATCGCCATCTTTGACAAACCCACAATCTAATTACGGCTCCCTTGTTCCGCAGTCTAGTGATCTAAATTCTCAGTCACTAGAAACAACAACGAACCTAAACGATCTAAATATGGGGACTCCTCCTGCCTCTAATCCTGAGCAAACTGCTGCTGTAGATCAGGCCTATGTTGACGAATTAACTCAATTATTAGGTCAGGTTACTACCGAAATGACAGGAATGGTTAATAATCTTATAGCTTTTAATATTTATAAACGAGCTCAAGCATATCGAAATATGTCGATAGTATTTCTGTTGACTACAGCTATATTAGAAATGGGCGCGCAAAGTACGGGATTTGCTGAAACCCATGAATTGCTAAATAACATTCTGCTCTTTACGGGAATTTCTGGTACTGTCGGTTTATATTGCTATTCCCTGTTTTTAAATAGGCAAGCTTATTTATTAAGAAATAGAAGAATAGAAGTATAGTTTCAGAATCAGTATGACGCTGTTAAATGAGACTTACCTTGCCACCTGCGCGAACAGTTCACCGGCTATCAATACTAACAAGTCTGATGAGGGAAAAAGATAGCCACAGCCTCAAGGATAAGCACGATTTCTGAGGCGAGTTAGTATCGCGATGCCGTTACATCCGTTCTTTCATCCTCTGATTTGCCGGTGTACTGCATATACCCAGTTTGTTCCTACAACGCAAATCCATTACTCGCCTTTACCGCCCTTCGCCCAAACTCTTGTCTGGTCATGGGTTTTGGCCAAAAAAAAGCCACATCAATTTGATGTGGCTTTTGTACTGGTGCCGGAAAGAGGAGTCGAACCCCCGACCTTCACATTACGAATGTGCTGCTCTACCAACTGAGCTATTCCGGCAAGTGTGACGGACGCAATTATAGCTGCCGTTGAGTGGCGTTGCTACAATTTTTTCAGGGGTTGGTGGCTGTGAGGTGCTGTGGTGCCTAGCTTTCATGTTTTGCATGCATGGTTTAATGAAACATACTGGATATGCAGGCTGGATGAGTGCTTGGTGCAATACCTCGGTGTAATCCATGATGAGGCGCTTGGAGAAGGGGGCGGTCATCGCCTATGCATATGTAATTTGTATACTTTTGTTTACAGAATAGGGGGAGCTGCGCGTTACAATAAGCCTTTTTGCAGGTGATATTTTTATTGGATGGGAAATTTCCATGACGCACGTGGTGACTGAAAGCTGCATTAATTGTGTATACACAGACTGCGTGGATGTGTGTCCTGTGGATTGTTTTCATAAGAGCACGGGGCCTTTGGGCAATTTTTTGGCGATTGATCCCGATGAGTGCATTGATTGTGCGGTGTGTGTGGCAGAGTGTCCTGTGGAAGCCATTTATGCTGAGGAAGATGTGCCGGGTGATCAGCAAGTCTTTATTAAAATTAATGCGGAGCTTGCTGCTCAATGGCCGACGATTACTCGCTCTCAAAAGCCTTCACCAGATGCAGAGCAATGGAAAGACGTGAAAGAGAAGAAGCATCTTCTGAATACGGATTGAAAGTGGAGTAGGGGCATGATGAGGCAATGGCATAGCCTGTGTAATGTGGCGAATTTTTTTACCAAAGAAGCGGTATGAGCACTCATAAAAAATCAAAATGCTTTGCTAAGAAGGACTCAGAAGCTTCCAATTGGGGCTCTTTGCCCGCTTCTTCATCGCTTTTGCGCTTATGGCGATATACCCGAGCGCATTGGAAGATATTACTGTTTGCGATTCTTGCAATGGGGGTGGTGGCAGGAACCGAGGTGTGTATCCCTGCGCTTTTAAAGCCGTTGTTAGACCATGGTTTTAAGGCGAAAGATCAAGTAGGCCATTTGAAATGGTTTGTACCGCTTGCGGTGATGGGTTTGGCTATAGTGCGTGGTGGTGCCCAATATGCATCTAATTATTTACTGGGCCTGACTTCTAATCGTATTTCCGTGCGTTTGCGCATGCAGATGTTTGAACGTTTATTGCAGGGGAGTGGCGCTTTTTTTCAGGCGCAGACGGCTAGTACGTTAATTAACGCGATTATTTTTGAGGTCAATCAGGTTCTTGGTATTTTTATTAATTTAGCGATCACGCTGATGCGCGATGCGCTGACGGTGCTGTTTTTATTAGGGTATCTTTTTTACTTGAATTGGCGTCTTACCTTAGTCGTTGCGATTATTTTTCCTGTGATTGGCGGGTTAATGTCCAAAATTAATCGACGATTACGTCGTCTAAATTATGAACATCAGAAGCTCACGCATGAATTGACCTATGTCATTGAAGAAACGGTGGCGGGTTATAAAGTGGTCAAGGTGCATAACGGCGCGCCGTATGAGTTGCAGCGCTTTTTAGAAATGAATCAACGCCTTCGCGGCTATGCCATGCGCATGATTGTTTCTGGTGGTTTGGCGCAGCCTTTGACGCAAGTATTAGCGTCTATTGCTCTTGCCGCGGTGATTACGATTGCGGTATTGCAATCCGTTGCAGATCAAACGACGGTGGGTGGATTTGTCGCTTTTGTGACGGCAATGTTGCTGTTAATTTCACCGCTGAAACATTTGATTGATGTGAATCAACCTTTGCAACGCGGGCTGACTGCAGCGGAGTTTGTTTTTAGCGTGATTGATGAGCCTAGAGTGGAATCTACCGGCGGAACGTATCCTATAGAGCGTGCTCGAGGGAAGTTGACCTTTAAAGACGTATGTTTTCAATATGGCGTATCAGGATCCCCAACTGAAGAGGGGAACAGCGCACCAGAAAAAAGCCCTGCGCGTGTATTGGACCATATTTCCTTGAATATAGAGTCGGGCAAGGTGGTTGCTTTGGTGGGGCCCTCTGGAAGCGGGAAAAGTACATTGGCGAGTCTATTACCTCGTTTTTTTGATCCTACCGCGGGGCAGATTTTATTAGATGATCGGCCTTTGCAAGAGTATGTTTTGGCGGACTTGCGTAGGCAGATTGCTTTTGTCAGTCAAGATGTGGTGTTGTTTAATGACTCTGTTGCGGCCAATGTAGCATATGGACAAACGCCAGATCCCGTGAGAGTCCGGAAGGCTTTAGAAGCCGCTTGGTTATCCGATGTAGTAGCCGCAATGCCCGATGGTATAGATACGATTATTGGCGGCAATGGAATGAAATTATCGGGCGGGCAGCGTCAGCGTTTAGCGATTGCACGTGCGCTTTATAAAGATGCTCCGATTTTGATTTTGGATGAGGCAACGTCTGCGTTAGACGCGGCATCTGAGCGACATGTACAAGCCGCGCTAGAGACCTTGATGGCAGGCCGTACTACATTGGTGATCGCGCACCGTTTATCGACGATTGAACGTGCTGATCAAATTGTGGTTCTCGATGCCGGCCGAATTGTTGAATCCGGTAGTCATACCGAGCTTTTGCAAACCAAGGGCTTATATGCGCAGTTGCATCAAATGCAATTTACGCAAAATTGAAAACGCTCGGCATATTTCTTGGTGGAATCATGCCGAGTGATATGGGATTGCGCTTCTTAAAAAAATGGACTCATGCATCTGGTTTGCAATGAAGACATCATTTAGAAATACCTGTTTACGCTTCTTCTACGTATTCTTTAGAAATACTTGCTTCATATAATTATCAAAAATATTAAAACTAATGCGCTCTCTTTTTAAATAAGAAAGTGGAAATGAATAACTTTTATCCAGATTTTTATTTTTCGATATTTTTTCGCAAATCTCATTCGCGTATTCGCAAGCCATACGCCAAGTCATTAACTCGCTTTCGATACGATCTCTATGTGATTCTATGATTTCAGAAAAATCATCAGAATGTTCCTGAGGAGGATTTAATTTTGATGAAATTTCCTTCAAGTTGGCTTGGAAATTAACCCCTATTTCTTTCAGAATTTTTAGATATTCTCTCATGCCCTGTAATGCTGCGGACTCAGAGGGATTTGCTATTTTACTTTCAGAAGTATTTTTATTTTCTATACCTAAACAATCCTCCATATTTTTAAAAGCTGACTCCATAAAGCTTTCATTTTCCTCAGCAAAATGTTCATTTTCTTTAATAAAATGCTTATATTTCTCAATAGAGTTTCCTAATAAAAAGACATTTTCTTTTGGTAAAGTAACATTATTTTTGTCTTCGTTCCATGAAGCATGCATAATATGGACCTGTCCTGCAGGTTGAAGTTTTTTCTTAAAGCTGTAATATTCTTCATTTTTAGAAAAGAGCTTATCTATAAAACCAGCGAAATGATCTTCTGGAATTTCATATCCCCCATAATTCGGGTCATATAAGAAGAATTTTTTATTCTCCCATTTTACGGCAATTATATGAGCCCATCTTTTATGTGTAGTAAGAAGCTCATCTTTTGAGCCAATGATTAAAAAAGAGTAGCGTTGAGGCTTTATATCAGAACTTTTGTTTATCGAAAAATTTTTCGCAGGTAGGTTATTTTTTTTTATATTTTTCGCGCATTGTAAAATTATTTCTTGACGATTTGAATTGGAAATTTTAAAAGGAATGCTATTTTCAGCATTTATTCCAAAACACAAAGCTGTCTCTTTTATTGCTTCCTCATTTTTTCTACCGTATGATCTAACCAAAATATAAAAAAAGATATAGAAAAATAATCGAATGCAAGCATACCCTATTAAAATAGGGATAAGTATTTTGCATAAAAAACCAATTAATAATATACTAAAATCTATTAAAGAAATTAGAAGAAATCTCCATAATTTTGGAGATGTTAAATAAATAAGAAGGACTTCAGAAAAATGAGATGAAAAGTATTTTGGAAATAAACCTTCACGATAAGAAGACTTGTACATATTCTGAATATTCTGGGCATGAAAATACAGATCACCTCGTTTGAGCATCTCTATAGTCTCCCGCATCTGTGGTACATTGGCTGCTGGCGTTGGTTGTAGCTGAAGATTTAGCCAGCTAATGCATAAACCTGCGCAAATGCCATCATAAGATAGACCTTCCCTTAGTACGTATCGTTCTAGCATCATACTAACTTGACAGAAGTCTGCTACCTTATAACTTTCTACCAGATCTGATTCTTTAAAAGGGCCTAACCCCTCTTCTTCATCAGCAGAATTTTTTAATGCTATTTCTGTCTGGGCCGGTAAATTAGGCGCACTAGGCACTATATTATGATGTGTAGATAATCCTGCTCTAGAAGATTCTCCACCAATAACATTACCGTTTTCAACGCTGTTATTGTTACATGAATCCCCAGTATTGGTAGATTGCAAAGAGTGGCATAGAGAATGTCCAAAATGAAAGAATGTCTTTATAGAATTAGTAAGAAACATATAAGTAACTCTTATGATGCACCCTGCAAAGCAGAGAATAGGTTAATTTTTTTACAACCCACTATGCCATATGACCGTATTACCAACGGATACTCCCACAACGAGATTCACTGCATAATATCTAGTTAATAATACCTTTCATATATAAAGAACAGGCAGACTCCTGCAAAAAAGCCTTTTCTTCAACGCTAGAAGATCGCCTAAGATGGTACTCCAGTGTGGGTAATGCGTGGCTACGGCCAACAGTTTTATGACTTCTGCATGCTTTATAGCCTATTTAAGCAGCACAGCTAACCATGCAGCGTCGGTCATGCCTTCCACGCTACTAATGATACTGTCCTAGCCTTCATTTTTCGCTATAAAATTCCTTAAAACATGAACAGGTTTCCTTCTATTGAACGCACCGCTCGTTCTCTCAAATCTTCCGAATAGCTTCTCACTCCCATCACGCGATCTCTATTCAACAAACGCCAAAATATATTTTTATTTATTATTTACATTTGGGTATCTACCTGAAAGTGAGTGTAGTTACACTAGATGCAATATACTTTTTAAGAATTTCATCATTAAAATAAGAATTTTCTCCTATTGCTTAAAGAAAAGAACTCATGCGCAACATGTGGTGAAGTCCGTATCTTGTGTGAGCAAGGGGATTCCTAAAGCCTGTTCGAGGCGATATTGGACCAAGAATACAAGCACCTGCTCTGTGAACGCGATGCAATTTTATCTAACGCACTAGCTACCCTAGTAGCCT
This sequence comes from Mycoavidus cysteinexigens, assembly GCA_031963005.1. Taxonomy (GTDB): domain Bacteria; phylum Pseudomonadota; class Gammaproteobacteria; order Burkholderiales; family Burkholderiaceae; genus JASSUD01. The sequence goes on from JASSUL010000002.1 coordinate 15,227, forward strand.
ATAAAGAAGGCTATTTTTGATATAAAGAAAAGTAATATAGGTCAGCCTTGTCACGGCGATTTTATGATTTTTATACGTTTGTGTTTGGGGGACTCATTGGCATTGAGCGTCTATTCACCTCATGGTAGCCACTATAATGCTTGCTAGTTCTTCAGGATATTTTATATATCCTTCGTCTTTTTTACCTCTTAGTTTTCGACAGACATCGCTGTTGCATGGCCATGAGCCGGGTTCGCCAGCCGAGGAAATGAGAGTTACTCAGATGTCGGCAAATCAGCCACCATGCTCCTCTTCCTCCTCTTTTGCTGACCGCTTATTGTCATCTCTAAAGGATATAGAGATCGAGCTAGGCTTACTGTTGCAAGCCTTATCCTTTGATAAGCAAGCGATCATGAGTAATGAGGTGCTGCGCTGCTTCGGAGAAAAATTGGAAAACGGTTGTGGGACTCTTATTAAGATAGTACTTTGCGTAAGTGCAGTTATGCTAATAGCTATAGTGCCACTCTGTATCTCTATATTATTTTCTTTCTCGATTATAGAGATATTCTGCAATGTCTTAGTTATAGCAGGGTCAATAATTTCTATAATTGCGCAGTGTTGCTTGATATATATATCGTTTAGTCTAAAGCCCGCAGTGAATAATATGATTCAGGAAAGGCGTGTATGGTAAAAGTTACCGAGGTATTCTTAGCAGATTTAAAATAGCAGTGCTTATTAGAAACGATAGCCAATACTCAAAGAAGTGATAACCGGATTGAGTTTTAATTTTGCTTCAGATGTCAGCGGTAATATCCATATTTCATCTGTAGTGCGCGAGCGCGTTGTGGCGGTAGTATGCAAGGGCATATACAAAATCGATAGGCTGGCAAAACACTTTTTATTGAGCTGGTAGCTAAAACCGCCATCAAAGACTGCAGCCCACTGATCTTGGACTGAGAGAGTTGAGATTTTGGGCAGGCCGTCAAATTCGTTTGCAAACTGCACTTTTGTAAACCAGACTCGGCTGATTCCTGCTCCAAGGAATGGCCGAAACTTTGCTTCTGGATTACCAAAATAATATTTAAGCACCAGAGCAGGATTCCATTGCTCCATCGAGCCAACTTTACCAAAGCTGTCCCAATAGCCGCTCCCGTTTAGATCTAAATGGGTTCCCGTGCTAAGCATAAATTCACTAGCAAGGTTGTCGGTAATAAAGTAAGTGCCACTCAGATTGAGTGCACTCCCTTTGCCAACCTTAACACTTCCTGGCTGCGGAACTTCTATTGGAGACCTGCTCAGAGTATGGTTTCCAAAAATGTGGCTATTGTGCTGTGGCATAGAATAATTCCAACCCGCACTTAATATAAAGTCGCCTGCCACCTGTGCATGCGCGACCATAGGGCACACGCACATAGCGAGTGCTAAGAAGAGGTGTTTTAGCTTCATTTATCTGCTTTTGCTTGCATAAATCAGTTAATTAGGATTTTGTTGCTGTGCAATCATGACTAGCAAACGTGTAGAGCATATGAATAGTTATTCTTATAAACGATAGCCAATGCTCAAAGAAGTGATGACTGGATTGAGTTTGAATTTTGAATAACTTTTAAAATTTCCTGAATCTGACCGCACCTCAGCAGTTGGCTGTAGGCGCATATAGGAAACAGATAAACTGGCAAAGCAACGCTTATTAAATTGATAGCTCAGGCCTCCGTTCAAGACTGGGGCCCATGTGTCTTTAACAGAAAGAGTAGCTGGAGTGAGCGGAGCGATGAGGTACATGCTTCCATGGAACCGTGCTTTTGTAAAATGATTGTAGCTTAGGCCAGCGCCCAAGAAGGGCCGGAATTTTGCTTCTGGATCGCTGAAATAATATTTGAGCAGTAACATATAGCTTGACTGCTCTAATGTACTCAATAGGGGGTTGGGTCCGTCAGGGCCGCCTATCCAGTAATCGGCCATACCCCTTACGCTAAACCGCGCTGGCGAGTTAAGTATAAATTCGCTAGCAAGATTATCGGTAATGAAATAAGCGCCGCTTAAACTTAGCGCATTTGCATCCGAAGCCTTTACATGAGCTCGCGGCGAATGAAGCATTGGAGCATCAAGAAAAATAGATTTGTCAAAAACATAGCCGCTACTCTGCGGTATGAGGCGGCTTAACCCTACACTTACTGTAAAGTCACCTGCTGTCTGTGCATAGCTAGACTTAGCGCACGCGGAAATAGCGAGCATTGCTATAACATGCTTTAGCTTCATTCTTGATCCATATAAAAATGCATGGTGTGTTTATTAAATAAACAATAATTTTTCGAAAAAACCTTTCTAGTAGTCAGCTCGAAGGGGGGCTGCCATGCAATAGGCGCATTGTTCCGAATCCACTTAGAATCTGTGCTTTATATTTCCCAATTATAAAAAGGGTGTTTCACATCAACACAATCTCATATTGCTCTTGATGAAAATGCATTTCCGTTTGTAGAGAGACGGGTTTGCCGATTAAATCGCATAGCAGGGCTAGGTGATGAGATTCCTCGTCAAGGAAAAGATCAATCACCGATTGTGCGGCGAGGATGCGAAAGGCTTGTGGGTTGAATTGACGGGCTTCGCGTTCTATTTCTCGCATGATTTCATAGCAGCTGGTGCGTGCGGTTTTTACAAAGCCTTTGCCGCTGCAAGTAGGGCAAGATTCGCAGAGCATGTGCGCTAGGGATTCGCGGGTACGTTTGCGTGTCATCTCTACAACGCCTAGATCGGAAAAATCATTCACCGAGATACGCGCACGATCTAAAGAGAGGGCTTTTTTGAGTTCGTTTAAGACGGCTTCACGCTGCTCCGCGCGTTCCATATCAATAAAATCGATGACGATGATGCCGCCTAAGTTGCGCAATCGCAACTGGCGTGCCAGGGTGCTTGCGGCTTCCAGATTGGTTTTAAAGATGGTTTCGCTGCTGTTGCGCGTACCGACAAAGCCGCCGGTATTAACATCGATCGTTGTCATGGCTTCGGTCTGATCGATGACTAAATAGCCGCCTGACTTTAAATTGACTCGCTTTTCTAGGGCGCGTTGGATTTCTGGTTCAACGTTATAGTGCTCGAATAAAGGTTGTTCGCCCGTGTGCGGATGGAGTTTCGCTTGTAAAGGCGGAGTAAATTCGTCGGCAAAATGGTTGAGCAACTTAAAGGCTTCAGGGGGGTCGATGACAATACGGGAGGTTTGCTCCGTAGCAAAATCCCGCAAAACGCGCTGTGCAAGGGTTAAGTCTTGATGGAGCAGGCAGGGTTCTGTCGTGCGTTGAGACTGTTTAGAGATGGCTTGCCAGGTTTTGCGCAAATAGGCGATATCGTTGGCAAGCTCTTTATCGGTGGCACTTTCTGCGCTCGTGCGTACGATATAGCCACCGGTTTCATCCGGCGGTAGTAATGCGCATAGGCGAGCGCGTATCGCATCTCTGTGTGCATCTCCATCAATTTTTTGGGAGATGCCGATATTCGACTCTTGAGGGAGGTAGACTAGGGTACGGCCAGCAATGCTGATTTGTGTCGATAGCCTAGCCCCTTTGGCGCCCATGGGATCTTTCAGGATCTGCACCATTAACATTTGCCCTTCGAAGAGTATTTTTTCGATGGGGAGAATGGGAACATGAGATGGGGAGGGCGCTTGCCTTAAGGGAGTGGTAGCTTCGTCTTGCTCTAAAACAGCCGGTGTTTCTGGAGAGTTTCGGGGGCGCCAGATATCGACCACGTGTAAAAAAGCCGTACGCTCGAGGCCAATATTGACGAAGGCAGATTGAATGCCAGGCAAAATGCGGGTGACTTGCCCTAGATATAAATTACCAACATATCCTCTCTCTAGCGTTCTTTCGACGTGTAGTTCTTGAACCACGCCCTGTTGAACCATAGCAACGCGCGTTTCTTGGGGCGTATGGTGTACAAGAATTTCTTCATTCATCGAAAAATCCCATGGTGAGGTTTTTTGTTTTCACCTCCCTTATGACAGAGAGGGTGGTTTGGGTCCCGCAGCCGTTAATCGATCGTATTTCTGCAGTAATTGTTCACGACTTTCAATATGGTCGGGATGCAAAGGGATGCATTCCACAGGGCAGACTTGCTGGCATTGTGGTTCGTCGAAGTGACCGACGCATTCGGTGCATTTATCGGGATCGATTTCGTAAATCTCCAATCCCATTGAAATCGCATCATTGGGGCATTCAGGCTCGCATACATCGCAGTTGATGCATTCTTCTGTGATCATTAAGGCCATGACATTCTCCCAATATAAGGGTTACTAGGGGGGATTTTATGATGCGCAATGTTCTCCTTCTAGGCTTTGCATTTTCTTTTTGAGCCAGTGCTCGACGCAAGGTTGTACGAATTTGCTCACATCTCCCCCTAATTGTGCAATTTCGCGCACTAAAGAGCCAGAAATAAATTGATAGTGATCGGTCGGCATCATGAAAACCATTTCAATCTCTGGCAGCAGATGGCGGTTCGTTCCTGCCATCTGGAATTCATATTCAAAGTCGGAGAAAGCGCGTAATCCTCGCACAATCACTTGAGCCTGGTTTTTTTTGACAAAATCGGTCAATAACCCTGAAAATCCTTTAACTTCGACGTTAGGATAGGGAGCCAATGCTTCTTGGGCCATCATTAGTCGTTCTTCTAGCGTAAAAATGGGTTTTTTATTCCGGCTATTAGCGATCGCCACAATGAGATTGGGGAAAATACGCGCAGCACGCCGAACAATATCTTCATGTCCACGCGTGAAGGGGTCAAAGGTGCCTGGATAAACCGCAATTCCCATGCTTTTTCCTAAGTAGAAGTCAATAAAGGCCATAACACTAAAATGCACAGCGCTATTTTAACGCTGCAGTAAGTGCGCATGCACGGCACCGAAGGCTTTGTAACGCATTAGTTGGTCGACCCATTTTACAGAATGTGCCTCAAAAGGCACGGATACCGCAGCGCGATCCTGCTTAGATAGGTCTTGCAGACAGTGTGCTTCGAGCAAGGTGGTCCACGCTGCTGCGTCTATAGCTAGAGGAGCTTCGACATAGATCCAGCCGCCTGGACGTACGGCATTCCACGCTGAGCAGATAGCGTGTATGAGTGTTTTATTCGGTGTTGCTAAAGCGCCATTTTGTGTCGAGCTAGAGGCAAAAGGAGGATCTAAAAACGCGATATCTAAGCTGCCAGCAGGCAAGCGAGCTGCAAACGGTAAAGCGTCGCCGTGGATGATCTGAATCATGTCTGCTTGGAGTTTTTGCTGATTGGCGCGGAGCTGTTTGATTGCACGATGGTCTTGTTCAACCATCCATACTTGCTTGGCACCTCTTGAGGCGGCTTCAAAGCCTAATGCGCCACTGCCGGCAAATAAGTCTAGGCAACGCCATCCTTCTAACTGATTACCTAGCCAGTTAAACAGCGTTTCGCGTACCCGGTTCGGCGTAGGGCGCAGGCCTGGTAGCGATAAAACAGGTAAAGGTGTGCGCTTCCATTGTCCTCCAATAATATGGATTTTAGCGGGAGTTTTGGAATGAGGAGCAGGGTGGGCTGCAGAAGAGGAAGGAGAAGAGCGCACGGCGAACTCAAAACGGAAAAAGGCGGTACAAAACAAAAAAAGGGGTAAAAGAGTTATTCAGTCGGGCTATCCCCTTTTAGAAGGCTCGCTGTAAAATGCGCATTTGTCGATTACAATCAGCAAATGCGCATTTAATGCAATCGAAATTCTTAATAACTCTGCTATTCTCGCACCCTTTCCGTGTGTGTGGACCCAGAGTATAGGCTGCATGCTGCGCCTGATCGTATTTATTCATATCGCTATTCGCTTTTATAACAAGGAGAGACTCCTATGCCACTCGTCTCAATGCGTCAACTGTTGGATCATGCTGCTGAAGAAGGGTATGGCGTGCCCGCATTTAATGTCAATAATTTAGAACAAGTATTGGCAGTGATGGGGGCTGCAGAAGAGGTCGGTGCTCCGGTTATTTTGCAGGCGTCTGCTGGGGCGCGAAAGTATGCGGGAGAGCATTTTCTGCGCCATTTGATCCAAGCTGCCGTGGAGAGTTACCCCGAGATTCGTATCGCGATGCACCAAGATCATGGGCAATCTCCTGCTGTATGCTTGAGTGCGATACGCAATGGTTTTACTAGTGTGATGATGGATGGTTCATTGCAGGAAGATGGTAAAACAGTCGCAAGCTATGAATACAATACACAAATTACGAAAAAAGTCGTTGAATTCGCGCATGCATTAGGTGTGACAGTGGAAGGGGAGCTAGGATGTTTGGGCTCGCTGGAAACGATGCAAGGCGATAAAGAAGATGGGCATGGTGCAGAGGGGCAGTTAAGCCGAGATCAATTGCTCACTGACCCTGAGCAGGCAGCTGATTTCGTGGCGCAAACAGGTTGTGATGCGTTGGCTATTGCGATTGGAACCTCACATGGTGCCTATAAATTCTCGAAAAAACCGACTGGCGATATTTTGGCGATCGAGCGTATTAAACAGATTCATCAGCGCATTCCCAATACCCATCTGGTGATGCATGGCTCTTCCTCTGTGCCGCAGGAATTACTGGCAGAGATTCGCGAATTTGGCGGAGATTTGAAACAAACCTATGGCGTACCGGTTGAAGAAATTCAGGAAGGAATTCGCTATGGAGTGCGGAAAATCAATATCGATACCGATTTACGCTTAGCCATGACAGGGGCGATTCGCCGTTATATGGCGGAAAATCCCAGCAAATTTGATCCGCGCGACTATTTAAAGCCGGCTCGTGCTGCTGCGCAGGCCGTATGTCGTGCGAGGTATCTTGCATTCGGCTGTGAAGGGCAAGGTGCGAAAATAAAACCGATTTCGTTAGAGAAAATGGCCCAGCATTATCAAGGTCGCTGATAACAGCAGCAGGCTTGCCTGTCAAAAAGAATAAATAGGTTCTAAGAACCTGTTGCTGCCTTTTAACTCCATCATTGATTTATGTCCTCGTCTGACTACCCTACACTTTATACCTCCACGCTCTCTTCTTTGCCGCTATTAGGTCGCGGCAAGGTACGAGATAGCTATACCGTTGGAGAAGACCGTTTATTGATTGTGACGACAGATCGTCTGTCTGCGTTTGACGTGGTCTTTGACCAGCCTATCCCCGGGAAGGGCGTGGTGCTCAATCAAATGTCGAATTTTTGGTTTGACCATTTGAAATCGATTGTGCCCAATCATTTAACCGGCGTTGATCCCCAGACCGTAGTGACGGCCGATGAAGCAGAGCAAGTGCGTGGACGCTCGGTCGTGGCAAAGCGCTTAAACCCTATTCCGGTCGAGGCGGTCGTCCGAGGATATATTATGGGCAGTGCTTGGACTGAATATCAGGCGAGCGGTACCGCTAGCGGCATTCCTTTGCCTTCCGGATTGCAATTGGCAGAAAAATTGCCAGAGCCTATTTTTACTCCTGCAACCAAGGCCCCTCCTGGGCAACATGATCAAAACCTGTCGTTTGCGCAAATGCAGAATATGCTAGGGCGTGAGCAGGCGCAGCGTATCTATGAGGTAAGTTTGAAGCTGTATCGTGCGGCATCAGACTATGCAGCACAGCATGGCATGATAATCGCCGATACTAAATTTGAATTTGGCTTAGATGCGCAAGGGGTATTGCATTTAATGGATGAAGTCCTCACGCCGGATTCTTCTCGGTTTTGGACGGTTGAAGCGTATGATGCTGCGCTTGAGCAAGGCGGTGTACCGCCTTCGTTTGATAAGCAATTTATCCGAGATTGGTTGGAACAACAGGGATGGTCTAAAACACCGCCTGCGCCTACATTGCCAGCGGATATTCTTCAGAAAGCGGCGGAGAAGTACCGCGAAGCGCTCCATTTGCTAACAACAACCTAGAAATCTTTGAACCGGCGCTGAACGCGGCTAACGTTTCCATACACTGAAATGGGTTAAAGGCGCTCTCTATTCATGACTATGACACCACATTCCACGCATTTTTCCACTTTGGCTTCTGATACGGCCATCGCCTGTTCCCCGATTGGTGTAGTGATGGGGTCAGACTCAGACTGGGAAGTGATGCAGCATGCCGTGATGATATTGCAAGAATTTGAAGTGCCTTTTCAGGCGCAAGTGCTTTCTGCACACCGCATGCCTCAGGAAATGGCAGAGTATGCCGAAAGCGCGCGTTCGCGCGGGCTTGGCGCGATTATTGCTGGTGCCGGAGGTGCTGCGCATTTGCCAGGAATGTTAGCGGCACAAACGCCGGTCCCTGTGCTTGGCGTACCTATTCCAACACCGTATTTACAAGGTGTAGATTCTCTGTATTCGATTGTGCAAATGCCCAAAGGGGTGCCCGTTGCTACATTCGCTATCGGCCCAATGGGCGCTGCGAATGCGGCCTTATTCGCTATTGCATTACTGGCCGTGCATACTCCTGCGCTAGCCCACCGACTGGATAGCTTTCGCCAGCGCCAACACGATATGGCCTGTTCGAAAATCTTGCCCCCATCGTCTTCGCATTAATGGCATGGCATCGACTATGTACCTACCCCCTTCTTCCTCTTCTTTTTCTGCCGAGCGCGCAGCGCATGCCCCTATTTTGCCTGGCGCGTGGTTAGGCATATTGGGAGGAGGGCAGCTTGGTCGGATGTTTTGCTTTGCGGCTCAGGCACTCGGATATAAGGTTGCGGTCTTTGATCCAGATCCGCACAGTCCAGCCGCTAGTGCAGCGGAACAACATATCTGCGCTAACTATACGGATAGCGAAGCGCTCCATACTTTTGCTAAACAGTGTAGTGCCATTTCTACCGAATTTGAGAACGTACCTGCGGCGACATTGGAATATCTGGCGCGTGTTACCCGTGTAGCGCCGGCTGCCCAATCCGTCGCGTTAGCGCAAGATCGTATTGCTGAAAAACGTTTTTTGACGCAGATAGGTTTACCTGTAGCGCCTTATCTGGAAATCCCTTCCCAGGAAGTCTATGCGCGCAGTAAACCGGAAGCCATAGAAGCTTTGCTCCCAGGCATTATCAAGACCGCTCGCTTGGGTTATGACGGTCGTGGACAAATTCGTGTCACGACGCTCCAAGAGGTCGGTCAGGCGTATGCAGAGTTAGGGGGAGTGCCCTGCGTGTTAGAGCGGCGTCTAGCGCTAGACTACGAGGTCTCTGTGCTGCTAGCGCGTGGATTCGACGGAACGCACGCTCTATATCCCTTAGCGCAAAATCAGCATCAAAACGGCATTTTGATACAAACGACCGTTCCAGCGCCTAGTATTTCTGAAACGCTGGCCGAGCAGGCAAGACAAATGGCCTTAAAGGTAGCAAATAGCCTAGATTATGTCGGCGTGTTATGCCTGGAGTTTTTTGTTCTCCAAGATGGGACTTTATATGTGAATGAAATGGCCCCCCGTCCGCATAATTCTGGCCATTACACCACCGATGCTTGTGTCACTAGCCAGTTTGAACAACAAGTACGTGCGATGACCGGCCTCCCTTTAGGGTCGACTCAACAACACTCCGCGGCCGTGATGCTCAATATTTTGGGGGATAGTTGGCTGGCCGAGCAAGCGCACCAGCAAAAACACTTAGAGATAGCTACACAGGGTCTGGCAGACCAGGCGCAAAGCGGTGAAGCATCTACGGTTCCTCGTTGGGTGGATATTATGCATGTACCCGGCGCGCATTTGCATTTGTATGGCAAAACACAGGCCAAGGGAGGGCGCAAAATGGGGCATGTCACACTGAGTGCGCCTACATTGGAGGCCGCGCGTTCTGCTGCTCAGCAATGCGCCCACACTTTACATATACGAGATCTACAGTGACTGCGGTCGCTTCTTATCGTACAGAGGACTATGCGCAGGCTGCGCATACGCTAGCTATAGGGCAGCTGCTTGCTTTTCCCACAGAGACCGTCTATGGCTTAGGGGCGGATGCATGTAATCCTGCCGCACTGGCACGCTTATTTGCGCTTAAAGGGCGCCCAACGGATCATCCAGTCATTGTCCATATTGCAGAGCACGCTGACCCAGCGCAGTGGCTGTTGGGGGCGCTTCCTCCCTTGGCGCGTCGATTGATCGATGCATTTTGGCCTGGTCCATTAACCTTGATTTTGAAGCGCGCGCCAGCCATTCCCGATGCGGTGAGTGGAGGGCAGGATACGATAGGGCTGCGCAGTCCTGCACATCCTGTGGCGCAAGCTTTATTGCGCGCATTCTCAGCCATCCCGCGTTTGGCAGATAGTTCGCTTCCGAGCGGTATTGCTGCTCCCTCAGCGAATCGTTTTGGTCGCGTGAGTCCTACCACCGCGGAACATGTACGTAATGAATTCGGGCAAGCCCTGACGGTTTTGGATGCAGGGGCATGCCAGGTGGGGCTCGAGTCGACCATTTTAGATGTGTCGCAAGACCGTTTGCCTATTTTGCTTCGCGCGGGACAAATCCATGCTGCGCAAATCGCTGAAGTTATAGGGGAATGGCCCGCCTATAAAGAAGCAGTCGCTGGGCAGCAGGATATTCCTCGCGCGTCTGGGACGCTTAAAGCACATTATGCCCCGAATATCCCCTTGGGTTTATGTACCGCCAGCGAATTGCCTGCGATGCTTTTGCGCTACCCCGCAGAGCAACGCGTCGCGTGGGTAAGCTATAGCCCACACGCGGAATTCTCTGCCCAGGATCGCTGCAATATGGCGGCCGATGGGGGAAGGGATAACGCGCTGACGATACAAACGATGCGCATGCCCGCACAACCAGATGCCTATGCCCATTTACTCTATCGGGTTCTACGCGATTTAGAGGCCACGGATAGGCAACGCATCTGGGTAGAACGCCCTCCTGCGGATGATGATACTTGGGCCGCTATACATGATCGTCTAAGCCGTGCAGCAGCGGCATTTGGCAATCAATAGTCGCCATTTAGGCTGCTACGGCAGCGTTTTCTTGAATGCGTACGCGCTTTGCTAGGCTGGCCTCAAATTGTGTCTGTATATGCTGTGCAAATAAGGCATGCATGCGGGTGGAGGGATGTGCGCCATCTGCAAACATATAGGTTTGATCTGCATTGGGCTCCACGTAGATTTTTGGGGAAGCAAATAAAGTGCTTTGATAATACGCAGGGAGTGCCTCCATCTTGCAGGCAATGCCCGTATTACTGACCGAAAAACCATACTCCTTGTACGCGTCCAATACCTGATTCAAATAACTAAATGTATCGATAAAAACTACAGAGTGCTCAGCAGGCAGCTGCGTTTCTAGGCATTTCAATGTGGTGGTATTGAAAAGGAGTGATAACTGCGTCAATACGGTACTCGTTTCAATATCGGTCATGCCTATTGGCGTGTGACCAAGGTCAGGCATATTGGTCATGATGAGGTTTTCAGCGCCATGTGCATACAGCTTTTGTATGAGTCCAGCGTATTGACTTGCCGCAGTTTGAACGCTCCTGATTGCTTCAGCAAAGCCTATTTCTCCTATTGCCGCTGCTACCGCATTGGCCATGATGTCATTACTGCCTCCATTGATGAGCACTAATTGCGATGGAGTGAATCGTAGGTTGTTTTCTAAATGACTCTCTATCTGTGCTGCGATAGACATGTTCATCAAGCCTAAGGTGTTTTCTTTGCCGGATTTTCTTTGTCGGATATTTTTATGGGCGTTGCGTAATGCCTGCTGCGGCGTTGCATCGGTTTGATGGTTTTCATGCGCATTGCTATAGAGTGCGGTATTGCCGGAAAATGGCACAGGATGCTCAATGCGTGATCCACCTTGCGCATAACCAAATCCGAGGGGATTGCGCGTAAGCGGGGTTTTGAATTTTCCCGTATACGCGGCTATGAGCGTATCTCCATAAGCCTGCGCTAAAATTTGCGTCCACACTTCTCCAGGATTGGTAGTAAAACGTCCTCCTCCGAAACGGGCGGCGGCAGGTGCATAGGTGCCCACATCAGACAGGCTGTCGCCAAAAGAGATGACTTGGTAGCGTAATGCAGAGGAAGAATGAGCGGGAGTGTCGAAAGCAGTCATTGTTAGGCATATGGAAATGAGAGAGGATTGCAAATGACCTTTATTGTCGAAGGTCAAGACGACCTTAAGGTCAGAAAGCAAAGTCTTGCGGTTTCTCAAAAAACCACTGCTTTTTCTCTCGAATCCAATGCCTTTTATAGATACTTTAGAGGTAAGTTATTTGGAGGGCGTATTGGGAAGGTGCATTGGGAAGACTTTACCCGCTGCATAGCGGGTTTATGAAAGCGCCGTATTATTCCAACGATAGATTGACCCAACGCAGTAGTGCATCGTGTGCTGCCTGACCCTGATGCGCTTCAGGATGATTGATAAAACTCACGACGACATAGGTTTGCCCATTGTGGTCTGTGACATACCCTGCAATAGCGCGGACATGGTCAAGTGTTCCGGTTTTGATCCGAAAGTCCCCTATATGGCCATCGGAAGCAAGCCGTTTTCGCATCGTGCCGTCTAGACCTGCAATAGGGAGCGAATCGATGAAAGGTGTGGCTACGGAGCTACGGTAAGCTTGTTGTAATAAGTTTGCTAAGCCTTGTGCCGTAATGCTTTCTTTGGTGGAAAGGCCTGCGCCATTTTCTAATACAAGGCCAGGTAAATGTAAGCCTTTCTGGTAAAGCCAGGCACGGACGACGCGCTCTGAGCGTATCATCGTAGCAGGAGGGGTGCGGTATACAGCCCCTAAGGTGAGCAAAAGATTGCGCACCATGATGTTATTAGAATTTTTATTGATATCTCGTACGATATTTTGCAATGTTTCCCCTTTATGTATCGCAATGCACTGCGCTTTTTGGGGAAGTATGCCTTCCCGTACCGCCCCTAAATGGGTCCCCCCTGTGTGCCCCCAGAGGCCCAAGAAGCCTTCTGCCAGAAAAGTAGTAGGATTAGGCGCGGCACGGCTTACCGTGCGTACGCCGCATTGCAGAGGGTACGTGCCTTCGAATACCGCGCGAAAAGATCGATTCTGTTGCACGATGACGGGTTTTATCGCGTTACAAGAAGAGGCATTGGAATCGGTAACGCGTAAAGTATTGCTGACCTGTAATTGCGGAAACTCCGGTTGGACTTGGACCTGTACGGAAAGGTCTGGCTGGGGCGTTAGCGTGAAAGTAAATGCATTAAACGCATAAAGCAGCGGATCGGGGCGCGCGTTATAGGCGCTCGCATATTCAGCGTCAAAAGGCGGGGTAGAACGGGTTTGAGGATCGAAATAGCTGCGGTCTAGAACCAAATCACCTTCAATATGCGTAATACCTGCACTGCGAATCGCATTGACAAAATGCACCAGTGTTTCAGGGACCAGCTTGGGGTCTCCTGTGCCTTGTAAATACAGGTTTCCATACAATACCCCCTCTTGGATGGGGCCATCCACATACGCGCGCGTTTCCCACTGAAAAGAAGGGCCCAACATAGAAAGACCGGCAAAAGTGGTGAGTAGCTTCATCGTAGAAGCGGGATTCATCCGCTTTTTGGCTTGGAATGACAAGATGGAGGAAGCGCTCGCTACGGGTTCTACCACTATACTGATCGCAGACAATGGAATTTGTGCGCGCTTTAGTTCTATCAGTACGGTGGAGGGCAAAGGAGCCGTAAAGGCGTATTTGATTTTGCTAGTGGGGGGATAGGCAAAAGTGGGAATAGTGGGAATAGTGGGAATAGAAGGGGCAGAAAGTGCATAGGCAGCCTGTGCCTTGGGGGTGCTCCCACAGCACCAGATGCTCAGCAATAAGCTTATCGCCCAGCCCCATCGTCTTACGCTCTGCTGTGCAGCAAGATTTGCTATATCCGTAAAATCGCGATGGGTATATGTCAGTCGGCTGAATTGGACTAATCGAAGAGTAAAGAAGAAGTCAAAGAGAAACACTTTGTATCATTATCAGTTAAAAAATACGGCATTATAAAAAAGCGCGGAATTTGCTCCAGTGTTTGCCTCAATATATGGGCATCATTCTATACGCAGTAGTCCAAGGGGGTTTTTTACGTGTGTAGATCGCATTTTGGTTAGGAAATGTATCTACATCAATACGACACGCAACGCACTACTCTAAAGCGATGACTTTTCCGTTGTCTGAAAAGCGTCTGAATTAAACAAAAAAATCCCCAATACAGGCAAAATAGCGCCTTTTGCGAAAGATCCTAAATAAGCGCTTCATCGCTGAAAATCGACCGTTTTTTAGGGGGGGTGTCCCTTTTTTGTATCACGGGCGCCTATATACGATACATTTTTCGTATTTTAGCCCGTTACAATGCAGCCTTTTGGGAAATGATGGATAGTTTCATGGAAAACTATCTATGGTTTACAGTCAGAACTGGGGATAACGAAGAGCGGCATGGAAGGCTGGAAGCTAGGCTAAAAATGCTTGAGCCTCATCTTTGCGCTTTATAGTCCCTGTTTCAATGTGTGCCGCATTTAAGTGCGGCACACGGTATGTGCATGTTCATAGTGAACCCCCCCTATCCAGAAAATGTTTTTTTACGCAAATGTTTTTCATAATGGATTCTATTGAAATGGCTTCCTTCCTCTCTTCTTCTGTATTTGGCATCTATCGATCTGTTCGTCGTAAGGTCTTGTTGCCAGTTGCAATAGCATGCATTGCGTTGATGGGAGCGGGATGTAATAAAAAACCTGTCATGTCAGCACCGCCGCCTCCTGAAGTTGCTGTTGTCGAGGTACATAAACAAAGCATTCCCTTAACGACGGAGTTGGTGGGACGTACTGCTCCCTACTTAATAGCCGAGGTGCGTGCACGGGTAGATGGCATTGTGCAGAAAAGACATTTCCGTGAAGGCAGTGAGGTGAAGGTTGGGCAATTGCTTTATACGATTGATCCTGCCACTTACCAAGCGCAGTTTGAGAGCGCTAAAGCAACGCTTGCTAAAGCACAGGCGAATGTCAGAGCGGCCAGCGCACAGCGTGAGCGATATCAAAAATTAATCGCTGCGCGCGCAATTAGCCAGCAAGAATATGACAATGCCGTTGCTCAGCAACAGCAAGCTTCAGCCGATGTGGCTTCTGCCAAGGCTATGGTGAATACCGCAAAGATTAATTTAGGGTATACCCGGGTAGTGTCTCCCATTACCGGGCGTATTGGCAGTGCGCAAGTGACCGAAGGCGCTTATGTGCAGGCGGGGCAAGCGACTTTGCTTTGCACAGTGCAAAAAATCGATCCGATATATGTCAATGTCACGCAATCCAGTACCGAACTTTTGCGTTTCCGGCGTGAAATTGCTTCAGCACAAGCGAATAACGAATCTTTTATAAAAGTGGATTTAATTTTAGAAGATGACTCCCCGTATAGCGTGCCTGGGAAATTAGAGTTCTCTGATATCACCGTGGATCCGAGCACAGGAGCCATTGCGGTACGTGCTATTTTCCCGAATGCTAAACAAGAACTTTTGCCAGGAAT
This sequence comes from Mycoavidus cysteinexigens, assembly GCA_031963005.1. Lineage (GTDB taxonomy): Bacteria > Pseudomonadota > Gammaproteobacteria > Burkholderiales > Burkholderiaceae > JASSUD01. The sequence continues at coordinate 30,612 of JASSUL010000002.1, forward strand.
GTATGTGCGTGCCCGTATTCACGAGCGCTTTAATCGTGAAGTAATTCTTGTCCCACAAATAGGGGTTACCCACAATGCGAAAGGGGAACCTACGGCATTGATCGTCGGGAAAGACAATACGGTTATACAACGTACCCTGGTCACGTTGAAAACGATGAAGGATCAATGGGTCGTGTTAGAAGGGGTGCATGAGGGCGAGCGTGTGATTGTCGAAGGGCTGCAAAAAGTGCGACCTGAAATGAAGGTGACCCCTATTCTTAGGAAACAGACCGACACATCGATAAACACGTCGGCGGATGCAGATACAGAGGCGCAAAGGAGTGCAGTGAATGGCTAAGTTTTTTATTGATCGCCCTATTTTTGCTTGGGTGCTAGCCATTGCGTTAATGCTTGCAGGGGTATTGGCGGTTAAAGGCCTGCCTGTTGAGCAATACCCTGCGGTGGCCCCGCCTCAAGTAGCCATTAATGCAACCTATCCTGGCGCTTCGGCTAAAACTGTAGAAAACACCGTCACTCAGGTGATCGAGCAGCAAATGAATGGTTTAGACCATTTGCTGTATATGTCCTCGAATACCGATAACTCTGGCGTTGTGTCGGTTTCTTTGACTTTTGCCCCAGGAACGAATCCTGATATTGCTCAGGTTCAGGTGCAGAATAAATTGCAACTGGCCATGCCCCTTTTGCCTTCGGAAGTGCAGCAACAAGGGTTGAAAGTATCGAAGTCCAGCGGCTCATTTTTAATGGTTCTAGCGTTTGCATCGACCGATGGCAGCATGAATCGCTATGACATAGGAAACTATGTCGCCTCGTATATCCAAGATGCTATTAGTCGGGTCGATGGCGTAGGTACAGTGAATTTATTCGGATCGCAATATGCGATGCGAATTTGGTTACAGGCGGACAAACTTAATAATTACAACCTCACCCCTGTGGATGTGCGTCGTGCGCTGGTAACGCAAAACGTACAAATCGCCGCAGGTCAATTGGGCGGCACTCCCGCTGTGGCGGGTCAGCAACTGACTGCAGCGATTACCGAGTCGAGTTTGCTCAATACTCCGGAACAATTTGGCAATATTGTGCTCAAAGCCAACTCCAACGGTTCCAAAGTGCGTTTGCGTGATGTGGCGCGCATTGAGTTGGGTGGGGAAAATTATAGCGTTGATAGCCGATATAACGGACATCCTGCCATTGGTTTAGGCATTCAGCTGGCGACAGGTGCCAATGCCTTACGTACAGCAGAGTTAGTACGAGAGCGTATTAATGAGCTTGAAATGTATTTCCCCCATGGATTGAAGGCATCTTATCCTTACGATACTACGCCCTTCGTACGTCTTTCTATTAAAGGGGTGGTGAAGACTTTGATCGAAGGTATTGTCCTGGTCTTTATCGTCATGTATTTGTTTTTGCAAAATTTCCGCGCGACGATTATTCCCACCATTACTGTGCCGATAGTATTGCTTGGTACCTTTGCCATTATGTCGGCTGCGGGCGGTTCGATTAATACCCTGTCCATGTTTGGGTTAGTGCTTGCTATTGGATTGGTCGTAGATGATGCCATCGTTGTGGTAGAAAACGTAGAACGCATCATGGCGGAAGAAGGGTTATCTCCACGCGAGGCAACGAAGCAAGCTATGAGCCAGCTGACAGGCGCATTGGTTGGGGTTGCTTTGGTGTTATCCGCCGTATTTGTGCCCATGGCCTTTTCAGATGGATCGGTAGGCGCTATTTATCGTCAATTTTCCTTGACCATCGTGAGTGCCATGACGCTCTCGGTATTGGTGGCATTAATACTGACTCCAGCGCTATGCGCCTCATTACTGAAGCCGATTCCCAAAGGGCATCACGAAAAGAAAACCGGATTTTTTGGTGGTTTTAACCGTTTATTTAACCGTGGACGGGATAGCTACCAAAAAGGGGTGCGGTATGTGATTCTCCGAACAGGCCGCGCTTTGGTGGTTTATGCCGCTATTATTGGCGCAGTGGCCTTATTGTTTGTGCAACTCCCTACCTCTTTTTTACCAGAAGAAGATCAAGGTATTTTGTTTGGGTTTATTCAAACCCCTCCTGGGTCGACTCAACAACGCACACAGTTGGTGCTAGATGAAGTGACGGATTACTTTTTGAAAGATGAAAGTCAATCGGTCGAATCCGTTTTCGCGATTAACGGTTTTAGCTTTGCGGGACGCGGTCAAAATACCGGGATTGTTTTTGTCAAACTCAAAGATTGGAAGGAACGCACTGCAGCGAATCTGAAAGTACAAGCTCTAGTGGGGCGCGCTTTTGCCAGGTTTTCAAAAATCAAAGACGCGATGGTTTTCCCTGTGAATCCTCCGTCTATTATGGAGTTGGGAACCGCTTCAGGGTTTGATTTGCAGTTGCAAGATCGTGCAGGGTTGGGGCACGATGCGCTCATACAAGCGCGTAATCAATTGCTGGGCTTAGCAGCACAAAGCCATACGGTGTCTCAGGTACGCCCTAATGGTATGGACGATATGCCGGAGTTTCATGTCAACATTGACCGTGAGAAGGCGAGTGTTTTAGGTGTGACTTTGTCCGATATTGACCAAACTTTCTCAATTGCCTGGGCTTCGTCGTATGTCAATAATTTTCTGGATCGCGATAATCGGGTCAAGAAAGTGCTTTTACAAGCCGATGCGCCGTACAGGATGAATCCCCAAGACATAGACCTTTGGCATGTGCGTAATGCGCAAGGCGATATGGTGCCGTTTTCTGCTTTCGCAACAGGCAATTGGATTTATGGTTCGCCGAGGTTAGAGCGTTATAACGGGGTGTCGTCAGTGCAAATTCAAGGTGCAGCAGCACATGGAAAGAGTACTGGGGAGGCTATGAAAGAAATGGAGCGTTTGGCGGCTCAACTGCCAGAAGGAATTGGCTATGAGTGGACAGGAATGTCGCTGCAAGAAATTCTCTCTGGCGCGCAGGCACCGTTGCTGTACACCCTATCTATTTTGGTCGTGTTTTTAAGTTTGGCAGCCCTTTATGAGAGTTGGTCCATTCCCTTCTCAGTGATTTTAGTGGTGCCTGTGGGGGTATTGGGCGCACTTTTAGCGGCGTTAGGACGCGGCTTGGAAAATGATGTGTATTTCCAAGTAGGTTTGCTAACGACTATAGGGTTATCTGCCAAGAATGCCATTCTGATTGTCGAATTTGCAAGGCATCTGTGCTCGCAAGGTATGTCAGTGGTAGAAGCCGCCATAGAAGCTGCGCGGTATAGGCTCAGGCCGATTATCATGACCTCGCTGGCGTTTATATTAGGCGTATTGCCACTGGCCATTAGTCAAGAAGCCGGTGCAGCTAGCCAACATGCCATCGGTACAGGAGTGATCGGAGGGATGTTAGCAGCCACATTCGTGGCGATCTTTATGATCCCGATGTTTTTTGTTTTAGTCAGTGATAAATGCACACGTCTTCCCTTTATGACCAAAGGGAGGCAAGCACCTTTGCATAGCAATGAGGCTGCTCAAGAAAATGGAGAAGAGGATGCAAAGCAAACAGACGCTCAAAAACGCAATGCCTCTGAACCTCCTTCAACCACAGGAGAGAAGTAATGCTGGGTGTATCTGTCAAATGGCTTTTTGAGTGCTGCATCCGTCCGTTTGGGTCCTATGACGCCCCTACGGGGTTGCGAAAGAGGTCTAGTGCCTCCTATACCCCCCTTTTGCGCACAACGGCGGCACTAGTACTACTCCCATTGATAGTGAGTGCTTGTAGTTTCTTGCAACCTCGCTATGAACGCCCTGCTGCACCTATTCCTTCTGCTTATCCCGAATTAGTCGATCAAACCGATGCGCAAAGCATGAATGCATCGGAAAAAGAGAGAGAGAAGGACATACAGCAAAAGGGCGGGCCCGTTGCAGAATCCATCACTACGCCTTCTATTGCGGGTACGGAAAAGGATAAACCGCATTCCATACAGTCTTCTAACGGTTCTGCGTTACAACTAGGTAGCGTGGGCACAGTAGGGTCTGAAGAGGAAAAAGCGCCCAAAAAAGGAGACCCAGTATTAGATTCACAAGATCCGATTGCAGGAGATCCTGTACTAGATGCCGGTTGGCGCACATACCTAGGGGATGCGCGTTTGCAAGCAATAGTAGGCCTGGCACTCGAAAACAATCGCGATGCACGTGCTGCTGCGTTGAAAGTAGAGAGTCTTCAAGCGCAATATCGCATCCAGCGCGCTGGGCTTTTGCCTCGGATCCAGATGCAAGGGCAGATGGCGCGCTCGCGTACTCCGGCTAGCCTATCTCCATTAAATCACCCCACAGTGGGCAACCAATTTTTCGTGGGTCCCCAAGCGGCATGGGAAATTGATCTTTTTGGCAAACTCGCTAGCCTGAAAAATACCGCGTTAGCGCAATATCTAGCGTCACGCTTTACCTCGCGCGCCATACATATGGCATTGATTGCGCAAGTTGCGGATCAATATTTATTGCTCAGAGCTAGTGAAGCGCAACTCGATGTGACACGCAACGCATTAGCGACCGCGAAAAAGCTTTATGCGTTGACCAAGCTTCAGTACCGCGTGGGCACAGGCTCCGAGCTAGATATGCAGTCTGCTATCGGCGCACAAGAGCAAGCCAATGCCAATTATCAGAATCAATTGCGCTTGCGCGCGCAGGCAGAAAATGCACTCGCCTTGCTCGTGGGGCAGCCATTGCCTGCTGATTTACCGCCCGCTTTGCCTTTTGCCAATCAAAAGATAATTGCCAATATTCCAGCCGGCCTCCCTTCAGAGCTGTTAGTTCGACGCCCAGATATTTTGGCAGCAGAAGCCAATTTGCGCGCAGCAAATGCCAATATCGGTGCAGCGCGAGCGACTTTTTTCCCTAGTATTACCTTAACGGGGCAATATGGATCTGCGAGCCCGCAATTAGGTCAACTGTTTAAAGCCGGGAATACCAGCTGGAGTTTTGGATCGCAAGCGCTTTTACCTATTTTTAATGCCGGCGCAAACCTTGCTTCGCTACGTGTTGCAAAAGTGCAAAAAGAGATTGCTATCGCACAGTACGAAAAGACGATTCAAACGGCTTTCCGTGAAGTGGCCGATGGCTTAGTTGCACGGGGCACGTACGATCAACAGCTCTTGGCTTTAGAGCGTTACGCGCGCGCTGTACAACGTCGTTTGGATTTATCCATCCTACGTTATCGCAATGGAATTGAAAGTTATCTGGGGGTATTAACGGCCCAAACAGAACTTTATCAAGTGCAGCAGACCTTAATTTCCACTCGCTTAGCGCGCTTGGTCAATTTGGTAGATCTCTATCAATATCTAGGCGGTCCCACTGCGCTGACAGCGCAAGCTCAGGGAAAGCAGGAGGCTGCGCTTGCTACCGCATCACGCTAGCATGTAATAATGAAATACGGATTTTTTGAGCCCTATTTTGCTATAACTGCTGCTGTTTTTTGACGGGTATTGCCGTTAGATTTAAATGTGATCATGGCCCCTTCATATTCTCCTTAGAGAGAATATGAAGGGGCCATTTTTATGCCAAATACTTAAATTAAATGGTCATTCTTAGATTAATATTAACCGTATATTCTTCTTCTTGTCGTTGTGTGAATTGATGGATAGCGTTTGCTAAAATATGCTGTGGATGATCATTATTTTGCGCAGATGTAGTTTGATTTTTTATAATGGCCTGCATTTCTTTGACGTGCTCATTATTAAATTTTGCAAAGTACTTGGTTATATTAATATGCCGATTTCCATTTTTGAAGATATCCAGGATGCCTTTTAATAAATCACATCGTGATTCTATATTTCTTAATTTTTTTGTGCAATTCTCTAAATCAATTAGATTTTTTGAGGCCTCTTTTATGCAATGATGCATTAATAATTTGTAATTGGCCCATAAATTCAAAGTTTTGCTATTTATTTCATTTTGTAGATATAGAAGATCTTTATTATTAGGTCTAATTATTTGTTTATTACTTTTTTCAACAAGCAGGGCGTTAAGAATATCGTTAGTTCCATCTAATATATTCTGTCTTTTATCTGTATTTTGAAATCCCATAAAATTAGATGAAATCGGTGTTTGTCTGTTTTTTTGACAAGATGTTCTATTTGAAATATACGAAAAAAAAGGTTGAATTTCCATTATTGGAGAATAATTTTTTTAAAATTGATCGGCTTGGTTTTGAAGTATTTTCTTAAAAATCTTTCTGAAATATGAAGGAGGTATTTCGCATATTCGGCTTTCTTCAGAATTTACCATTATCTTAGATAATTTATTATAAAAACCATGCTGTAGGGAAGTACATAATAGATCAGTAAAAATATTACGATTCCTATTTCTAGAGAAAATTTTAGATTATATTATTTAAGAATAGTTTTATTATGAGATAAATGCGGCAATTCTACGTTTTTTATATTTTAAGTATTTTCTGCATCCCATATATATATTTCACTTAATCTATCAATAGAAAAGTGATTTCCATAGAGTATCAAAAAATAAAAAGGGACTTCCTCAAATAATAATGAGGAAGTCCCTTTTTATTTTTACTGGAAAAAGAGCGCTATGCTGCGGTGCGAGGTTGCAAATAAGGGGTCAAAAAATCGTGAAGCTCGCGTACAGAATAAATAATATGATCGGCCCCCCAATCTTTAGGCGGTATAGAAGAACCACAATATCCATAAGCTGCAGCGATGGTAGACATGCTTGCTGCGCGCCCTGCTTGGATATCGCGTAAATCATCGCCAATATAAAAAGCCTGAGCGGGATCTATTTGTAATTGTTGTGCGGCGTAAAGTAGCGGGGCGGGGTGGGGTTTGCAGTGCGTTGTCGTATCTGCGCCTACGATGCATGCTGCGCGAGTATGCAATTGCAATTTTGCTAAAAGGGCACGCGCAAGATATTCAAGTTTATTAGTAACGATCCCCCAGGGAAGGCCTTGCGCTTCGATGGCCGATAACAGCGTTTCTATGCCGGGGAAGAGCGTGGTTTGCACACATAAATCTTCTGAGTAACGCGCCAGAAATTCCGAGCGCAGAGTGGCGAAATCAGCATGTGTAGGTTCAATACCAAATGCTATCCCTAATAGCCCTATCGTTCCTGCAGAGGCTTTGTCTCGCAAAATTTCATAGGGGAGATCACTGAGCCCACGATGGCGGCGCATAGCATTTGCGGTTTGCGCTAAATCAGGAGCAGTGTCGACTAGAGTGCCGTCGAGATCGAAGAGGATGGCGGAAAGTGGCATAGTGAGAGAGAGTATAGGGTATTGTCAAAGGTAAGTAAAAATACCCGGGTATAAAAAATATCAAAAATGTATAAAAAAGCGAAAAATTTTAACTCTCAAAGAGAATTATAGCGATCGTTTCATAAAATGAAACAAATTTTCTCATAATTCATTTAACTGTGAAAATTTTTCTATAACATTCCTTTAAAAAGAGAGAATTCTATTATTCTCTATTATTCTAATTCTTAATTTGTATCCAGTATAGTTGTTAGAAACATTAACTTCTAAAAGGTTAAATTATGTCTGGAATAAAAAATATAAAAGAAGGCTTTTCGGAGTTTGGGCGAAGAATTAAAAATGAGAGTTCCAAAATCACTCGGGTTTTTCAGAAAAAATCTTCGAATTCAATGACGGAAATTTCTCCTTTTTCTTCGCGAAATCTAACCCAAGGAAATTATACTAATCGAGGTAGTATTGATTTTTTGGGGGAACTTGCTTTTCAAAGGGATGTTAATTATAAAGAAAATAAGAGCGAAATTAGTCAAGGTGATGCGTATATTAATTTTTGCAATTTTATTGGAAAAACTCCTTTCGCATCGGGTAACGATTATAAATCGTCTTCATTTTCTAAGAAAAAAGAATGTGTATATAATGGTTCGCCTTCTATTGGTGAAATTCATTATATTAAGAAAGCATCGGATAGGGGATATAGAAAAGGTACGCGACTGGATTCAGAGCGTGAGATATTAGATGGTTTGCTTGAATTGGATATTAAAGATATCCATTTAATAGGCGAGTATGGGGACGGTTACAAAGCATTCGAATTATGTAATCAGATGGAGTCCTTGGAAAAAGACATTCAAAGAAAAAAATTACATAAAAAGGAATTGGTAAAAATTTTGTCAAATATAAAGGAGAAGCTTGGAGATTTATCTATCCCATTTGATATTATCAATGAAGAGCTTGGTAATTCTGAGGTAAAAGATAAAGCGATTTATCAAGGGAAAATAGATGGTATGCTTGGTAAAAATTTAGATAGATTTCTTAAGCTCTGCGATGAAGAAATGAGTACTTATAAAAAGATTGTTCCGTTATGTTCCGATAATTCGCATGGAAGTTCTCGTTCGTATCAACTACAATTGATCAAAGAAAAATTAAAATCTATAAATGAAGAAAAAAAATTATTAGATAATATTAATTATGCTCTTAAATTAAAATATGAGTTGGGTAGTGAAAGAAGCGAATCTGCAATTTTATCTATGAAAGACGCACAAGATGTAATTTTTTATAAAATTCAAAGTTTATTGGAGGAGTGTAGAGAATTAGAAGAAGATATAAAGCGTGATGATTCAAAAATATCAGAATATAAAGATAAATTAAGAAGCGCAAAGGTGGGCTATCGCCATTTAGTTAAACATAACCGCAATGTTTTAAGTGAGGAAGAATTACGTAATCATATAATTAAATTATTCGAAAATTATAATATGGGTGATAGATTAAGTGAAAAACAAAAGGTCGCGATAAGAAAGTACGGTGCAGTTACTATTTATGATTGTTTAGGGGAGGGTATAAAGGTACATAAAATGGAGCGAAACAGCAAAGAAATGAGTCTTGATAAAGATCAAAAGTCTGTCATTTATGATGTAAATGAATTTTTTGAAAAAAATCCAAGAAAAAAAGTCGTATGTATTGGCAACGAACAGCATGATTTTGAGCAGCGTGGCGGTAAATTCGGCCTACGTGCAAGAATGTACAGCTACGATTTGACTTCGCAAAGAAGCGCATAATGAGTTAGATGAGAGGGTCTGCTCTATAAAGGTTTATAACAAGCCATTAAATAATTCGCAGAAATAGAATCAGAAAGCGCAAAATTATTTTTCAAAGGGTTATAGCGCACCCCATTTAATGTTTTCACACATAGTCCAGCTTGTCTGGCAAAAGCAGCAAGCTCAGCAGGCCGAATAAAACGTGCGTAATCATGTGTTCCTCGAGGGAGCATACCTACTAAATATTCTGCCGCAATAATGGCAAGTAAATACGATTTGAGAGAGCGATCGAGGGTAGAGAAGAAAACCCAGCCTCCAGGCTTTACGAGGGCCGCACAGGCACTCACGATGGCAGCGGGGTTGGGGACATGTTCTAACATCTCCATGCAGGTCACCACGTCGTAGGATTCTGCTTCTTGCGCTGCCAGTGTTTCTACAGCAATGTACTCATACTGCAAATTCCATGCGGGCGTATTGCAGGTGGCTTGAGTTTGTGCGCTGTGATGTTGTGCTACGGTTAAAACGGCTTCTGAGAGATCGATGCCTTTGGCCTGCGCGCCGGATTGGGCCATGGATTCGGTCAGGATGCCGCCTCCGCATCCCACATCGACTACCCGTTTTCCGCAAAGATCCTGATGACGGCATATCCAATCGAGTCGTACAGGATTCAGCGCGTGTAATGCTTTGAATTCGCCATCTGGATCCCACCATTTTGACGAGAGTGCGCTAAATTTTTGAAGCTCTTCCGGGTCGGCATTGGTAAACGCCATGGAGGGTTTAATCATGTCTTTTTTAAACTCTATCGATGTGCACAGTCATGTTGGCGGTGTGGCGTGATTGGCGGCAACGCATCTTCATAATAGTTTGTTTTGCGTTATAGACCATCCATAACAAAACACCCCTTGAGTGGAACTAAAGGTCCTACTCAAGGGGTGTAGTGTAGCGGTGATGCTGCTAAAAAGCGATTACATAACGCCTACTTCAGATTGCGTTTCTGGCTGTGCATTGCGTACTGTGCCTACTGCCTGGATTTCAACGCGGCGGTTAGGTGCCGAGCAACGAATCATTTGGCTACGAGCTTGGTGCTTGCCTTTTGCGTGATGTTGCGCAGAGACTTGCTCTTGGCAATCTGTGACCACAGGGTTGCTTTTGCCTTTGCCTTCGGTGTAGATGCGTGCAGGTTCAATTCCTTTAGCAACCAGGTGTTTTTTGACGTTTTCAGCACGACGCTGGGAGAGCGCCATATTGTAGTCTACGGAACCCATTTCATCGGTATACCCTGTGACTACAACCACTTCTAGGTTATCGATACCTTTAACTTTTGCATAAAACTCATCGAGTTTAGCGCGCTCAGCAACACTGAGTTCCGCTTTATCAAAAGCAAAGCGTGCCTCTAATTGGTAGGTGACTTTTTCGCTAGCAATAGGAGGTGCGATGGGAGCAGTATCTACAGGGGGAGCAACAGGCACATAGGGTTTTTCAACGATGGCGCCATCGCATCCTTTATTGGCTGTTGTAGAAGTCCAGTCAGCCGAACGAACACAACGTGTACCGCCATTACTCATCCAAGCTTGGTCTCCGGTGCCATTGACCCAGTTTGAGTTAATAGCTTGTTGGGAGGCGGGGACAGTGCGTTCCGCAGCTTGTTCTGTTGATGGGGTATAAACCGATTGCGCTGACGCAGATGCAGCAAAAACTGTTGCAGCTGCAAGAAGCGCGAGCTTTGACAAAGTATTCATGTTTCTCCTCTCGATATGACGAATCTGCACTTATGAATCTTTTAAAAAATTTTTTGGTGGATTCTGAGATGATCGCTGCGATGATAAAAAACGTCTAAATGTACTAGAAATAAATATCGTATAAATAGACGTCACGCTACTACATCTGCCTCAGTCGGGAGCTGAATTGTAGTTCCCTTCGAATAATTGGCAAGGGTGGCAGTATAGCACCGCAAAAAACCTTGTCGACACCCCTTATAACGCTGGATCTGATGGAATTGTTTAGATAACTCTTCTTTTACGTTAAAAATCAGCGCAGCGATGTATATGCTATGCATGTTACAGTTCACCCTCTTTTCTTTTGGCATCAAGAATCTAGTTGGGCCTTCCTTTTAAAAACGCTGAAAAAAGAGGCTGAAAAAGCGAAAAAAGGCCCTTAAAAAGTTTTGGGACGCTTTCAAAAGCATCTCACAGATTCTAATAACGATATGGACCATGGACTCATACGCTAAAGAGACGCTTCCTATTTCCCTTGAAGAAGAAATGCGTCGGTCTTACTTAGATTATGCAATGAGCGTGCTAGTTAGGCGTGCTCTGCCGGATGTGCGGGATGGGTTGAAACCTGTGCACCGCCGAATTTTGTATTCGATGCATGAGCTGAATAACGACTGGAACCGCGCCTATAAAAAATCGGCGCGTATTGTTGGGGATGTGATCGGTAAATACCATCCTCATGGCGACGCATCTGTGTATGACGCGATTGTCCGGATGACGCAGAATTTTTCACTGCGTTATATGCTCATCGATGGCCAGGGTAACTTTGGTTCAGTTGATGGGGATGACCCTGCGGCAATGCGGTATACCGAAATCCGCATGGCGAAGATCGGTCATGAATTACTAGAGGATTTAGACCGAGACACTGTGGATTTTGGGCCCAATTATGATGGGCAAGAATCAGAACCATTGGTGCTGCCTGCGCGTATTCCTAATCTGCTGATTAATGGTGCTTCGGGGATTGCAGTAGGAATGGCAACGAATATTCCTCCGCATAATCTGGGAGAAGTGGTCGATACCTGCTTACATCTTCTAGAGCATCCTGATGCTTCTATCGACGATTTAATTCAACTGCTCCATGCCCCGGATTTTCCAACAGCAGGGATCATTTATGGGCTAGCGGGCGCGCATGAAGGCTATAGAACGGGCCGAGGGCGCGTGATTATGCGTGCGAAGACGCATTTTGAGGAATTAGATAAAGGGCGATGCCGTGCCATTATCGTCGATGAATTGCCTTATCAGGTCAATAAACGACTGCTTTTGGAACGCACTGCAGAGCTCATCAACGACAAAAAAATGGAGGGCATCTCTGATATTCGCGATGAATCAGATCGTACAGGGATGCGCGTGGTCTTTGAGCTCAAGCGCAATGAAGTGCCGGAAGTTGTTCTAAATAATTTATACAAGCACACGCAACTGCAAGACACTTTTGGGATAAATCTGGTTGCATTGGTCGATGGTCAGCCTAAGCTACTCAACCTGAAAGAGATGATTGAGTGCTTTTTAGCGCATCGTCGTGAAGTGATTACGCGTCGCACTCTATTTGAATTACGTCGTGCGCGTGAACGCGGGCATATTTTGGAAGGCTTAGCCGTTGCTTTGGCGAACATCGACGAATTTATTCGTGTGATTAAGGCTGCTTCCTCGCCTCCTGTGGCGAAGCAAGAGTTGATGTCCCGTTCTTGGGATTCTGCATTGGTGCGTGAGTTACTGACGCGCGTTGCAGGCGAAGCGGCTGAGCAAGCCGGGATTGCCTCGAATATCACCGGCGATATGCGGTATTTGTCTGAATACCGGCCTCAAGGTCTTAGTGCGGCATTTGGGATACAGCAAGACGGGCTCTATCGTCTCTCAGAAACACAAGCGCAAGAGATTTTGCAAATGCGCTTGCAGCGTTTAACAGGGCTAGAGCAGGAAAAAATCGTTGCTGAATATCGTGACATGATGGTGCAAATTACCAATTTGTTAGATATTCTGAGGCGGCCTGAGCGCGTACGCATGCTGGTAAGCGAGGAGCTTTCTGCTGCCAAGCGAGAATTTGGCGATGCCAGACGTTCAACGATTGAAGCTAATGCTACCGATCTGAATTATGAAGATCTGATTACCCGTCAAGAGATGGTGGTTACCATTTCGCACATGGGCTATATCAAGGCGCAACCGCTGCTGGAGTACCGTGCACAAAAACGCGGAGGGCGGGGTAAGCAAGCGACTTCGATCAAAGAGGATGATTGGATAGAAACCCTTTTTATGGCGCAAACCCATGACACGTTACTGTGCTTTTCAGATCGTGGACGCGTGTTTTGGCTTAAAGTATATGAAGTACCGCAGGGAGGGCGTAACGCACTAGGTTTGCCGATTGTGAATGTTTTCCCCCTAGATACTGGGGAAAAAATTACGGTGGTACTCCCCATCAAAGAGTTTTCGGAAGAGCAGTATATCGTGATGGCCACAGCATCAGGTGTGGTGAAAAAAACCCGTTTGACGGCATTTAGCCGTCCTATGAAACGCGGCATTATTGCGGTGAATCTCGATGAGGGAGACTATTTGATTGGGGCCGCTATCACGCAAGGTCAGCATGATGTGATGTTGTTCTCCGATGCGGGTAAAGCAGTACGGTTTAAAGAAAGCGATGTACGGGTAGTCGGTCGTGAAGCGCGCGGTGTGAGGGGCATGCAGCTGGATGTCGGTCAGTGTGTGATTGCGATGTTAGTCGCAGAAGAGGGCGACTCTGCTTTGGGTTGCTCGGTAATGACTGCGACGGAAAACGGCTACGGTAAACGTACCCCCATATCAGAGTACACGCGACACAGCCGTGCAACCAAGGGTATGATCGCTATTCAAACTAGTGAGCGCAATGGGAAAGTAGTTGGAGCCACAATAGTCGATGATGAGCGTGAAATTATGCTTATCACCAATGCGGGCGTGCTTATTCGCACACGCGCTAAAGAAATTCGTGAAATGGGTCGCGCAACACAAGGTGTGACGCTGATTGCTTTAGACGCAGGGACGAAACTTTCTGGATTACAGCCTATTGCTGAATCTACGGAAGAAGGAGACGATGCAGAAGTAGACGTAGACGTAGATGCAGAGGGCGGTGAAACGCAATAGCTGCTAAAGTGTGGCAGATAGCGCGGTAAGAATGGTACATTGACGGCGCCGCTATGATGAATTTCTCTATAGCAAGGGCGGTCTAACAGGTTTAAGTAGTGCCAAGCAGTGATGAATAGCCTTAATTGGTCAATATAAACCTTGAGTATTTTTCAGTTTTTCTTTGCTTTTCGTTGAGGAAACGTGAGGGAAAGAGGCTGTATTTCTGAAAAAATGCTCTATTTTCCAGGAAGTCACTATGCAAAAAAGATTCAAGCTTTGGATGGCGTTAGCCTGTTTTGCGCCTATCGTAGTGAATGCACAAGAGTTGCAAAAGCCGATTATTTCCGACATGGCTCCAAGCACAACGACCGCTACGGTTGTTGTTGCGCCAGTCGATCCGGCTAAGCGTGAAGCAATTAAGCAACTTTTGGCCGCTATTGATGCAGAAAAGCTAATTACGGCGATTGGCAATAGTGCTCGTGCACAGGCTAGACAATTAGTTCCAGCCATTCTGTCCGACGCTTTGGCAGAGAATAAAAAACTCAGCGAAGCGCAAAAACGCAGTCTGATTCCTGCCCTTCAAAAAGATGCGATACCGCAACTCGTAGCAAAGGCCGGTCAGGTTTTTGAAGCCCCACAATTTCGTGCAGATGCGTTAGAAGCACAATATCAGGCTTACGCGAAATACTACACACTAGAAGAAATTCAAGCACTGACGGAGTTTTATCGCAAACCCGCAGGCAAAAAATTTATTCAAGTGCAAGATCAAGTGGGCCATGAAGTTGTGAATGGTTTATTGCAAAAACATATGCCTGTTGTCATTACGTCTATTCGTCAGCAAGCAGATAATGCTGTGGCCAGTGCTAAGCCTGCAACAGCAGCACCTGCTAAACCTAGCTCTGCGATTAAAAAGTAATGTGTTTAGAACCTGTTCACGATCTTCAAAAGTGGATGGTGTTGGGGTTCCGCACTTAATCAATTCCTCACCCCAAGCTACGAAAGATGCCCAAAAATGGTAGCTTGGGGTGCGTTTTTGGGTGATTTTGGAACCCAAACATGACGACCTCAAGGAGGATTTTTTGAGATCGTGAATAGGTTCTAGGAATAGATTTATGATTTTTCAAAGAGTTTTTGGTATGAACGGATACAGCGTACAAGGTAGAAGGAGCGATTTACCCTTCAAATCCCATAACGCCTTGAAGACGCATACCGCACTTTGGGGGATCGTAGATCGCGATGCATGATTTTCTGCAGCTGTTTGTGTGTACACGCAAACGGCTGCATTGCATTTTGGCCTTCTCTTTTCTATAAGCCTCTAAACGGCCGATCACCTCGGTTTTTATGCTTTACTTGGATTGCCCATTTTTCTTACTTTCTCTACTTAAGTCATTATGCGCGCATTTAATTTCTCGGCAGGCCCTTCAGCGTTACCTGTGGAAGTCTTACAGCAAGCAGCAGAAGAAATGCTGGACTGGCAAGGCAGTGGAATGGGTGTGATGGAAATGAGTCACCGAGGCCCAGAATATGATGCTATTCATCATGCCGCGCTAGAGGATTTAAGGGCATTGCTTCGCGTGCCAGATACGCACCATATTCTCTTTTTACAAGGGGGAGCGCTGGCGGAAAATGCCTTTATTCCTATGAATTTATTGGGTAAACGGCAAGTGGCAGACTATGTGGTCACAGGATTTTGGTCTAAAAAAACCTATCAAGAAGCGCATAGATACTGCGCGGCGCATCTGGCTGCGACGGCGGAACCCAGCCATTTTACGCAGGCAGCGCCGCCGACGAGTTGGCAGCTTTCTGCTGATCCTGCGTATCTGCATGTGTGTACGAATGAAACCGTAAATGGCATAGAGTATTTTGATCTCCCTGACTATACGCCCGAAGTCGAGGCTTGCTTATCGGGCAGGGAAGAGCCGATTCCCCTTGTGCTGGATGTGTCTTCTCATATCCTTTCTCGTCCGCTCAATATCACGCAACAAGGCGTGATTTATGGCAGTGCTCAGAAAAACTTTGGTATTGCCGGTTTAACGCTGGTCATTGTGCGCAAGGATTTATTAGACCGCGCTTTGCCGATCTGCCCATCGGCTTTTCACTGGCGAGAAATTGCGAAAAGCCATTCAATTTATAACACTCCACCTACTTACGCCATTTATATGGCCGGCTTGGTTTTCCAATGGCTCAAACGCCAAGGAGGCTTGGAGGCGATTGAACAGCGTAATATTGAGAAAGCACAATTACTTTATAACGCGATCGATTCCAGTGATTTCTACTTCAATAAGGTAGATCACAAAGTACGTTCGCGTATGAATATTCCTTTCTATTTAACTGATTCCAGCCGTACCGAAGCCTTTATCAAGGGTGCGCAGGCACATGGTCTGCTCCAACTCAAAGGGCATCCGTCGATGGGAGGATTGCGTGCATCGATATACAATGCCACGGAGCTTGACGCAGTAAAAGCGCTGGTTGGTTATATGCAGGATTTTGAAAAACAGCACGCTTAAGACCAAAATAGATCGATGTCCTCTGGATTACGCACTATGAATGATGACGCTGCCCTTTCGGCACGCCTACAGCCTTTAAGAGATGGAATCGATGTTATCGATGCGCAGCTACTGGCATTGCTGAGTGAACGCGCGGAATTGGCCATGGAAGTAGGGGCCATTAAAAAATCCTGTGGGGCGCCCATATTCCGTTTTGAGCGCGAACTGCAGGTCATTGCCCAATTGCAGGCACGCAATGGTGGGCCATTAAAAGCCCCTCATATAGCGACGATTTGGCGAGAAATCATGGCAGCGAGCCGTGCACTAGAAAAACCGCTGTGCGCGGCCTTTTTAGGGCCGACGGGGACCTATAGTGAACAAGCCATGCATGCCTACTTTGGTCATTCAATGGGTGCGCTTCCGACGCTTTCGATTGATGAAGTATTTCGAGCCGTGGAAGCTGGGGCAGCGGATTATGGTGTTGTCCCCATAGAAAATTCGACAGAAGGTGCGGTAACGCGCACCCTCGACCTTTTATTGCATAGTCCTTTGCAAATGAGCGGCGAAGTGGTGCTGGCCATTGAGCACCAACTGTTAACGCGCTCCGGCAATTTGATCGATGTCGACATAGTCTGTGCGCACGCACAGGCGCTTGCGCAATGCCAAAACTGGTTAGCGCAACATGCTCCCCATCTGAAAATCGAAGCGTGTCCTAGTAATGCTATTGCTGCTCAAAGAGCCGCGAATGACCCACGTGTAGCGGCGATTGCCAGCGAACATGCGGCCGTGCGTTACGATTTGCATATTGCGCATGCGATGGTTCAAGATGATCCGCATAATCGGACTCGCTTCGCCATTATTGGCGCGCAAGTAGGGGCTCCCACTGGCGATGATCAGACCTCTTTAGTCTTTTCTGTTGCCAACAAACCCGGCGCTGTGCTCAAAATTTTAGAACCTCTGGGCCGGCAGGGTGTTTCTATGACGCGATTTGAATCGCGCCCTGCTAAAAATAGAGCCTGGGAATATCATTTTTATATCGACTTAGAAGGGCATATGCAGGACCCTGCTGTAGCGGCTGCTTTGCGTGAATTGAATGCGACAGCCGCATTTCTCAAGGTGCTGGGATCCTATCCACGCGCTAGAGGATAAGGACGGTATGTCGCGGCCTGCATGGACACTGAAAAAATTGCTGATTGTTGGGGTAGGCCTCATTGGAGGTTCACTGGCCTTGGCTTTGCGTCGTGCAGGGTGTGTGCAGACCTGTATTGGCATAGAGCCCACCGCAGCGCTGGGATTACCCGCTGTTGAATGCGGTGTGATCGATAGTGCAGTAGGGCTAGAAGATCAGGAAGCATTGGCGCAGAGTATGGCGGGAGCCGATATGCTGGTGCTTGCAGTTCCTATGGGTCAAAATCTTACGGTGCTCAATGCCATAGTGCCTTATCTCGAGCCGCAGACGATCGTAACCGATGTAGGCAGTGTAAAGGGCAGTGTGATTACCCAGGCGCGCGCGATACTGGGCACAAAAATACGGCAGTTTATCCCCGCGCATCCTATTGCTGGGCGTGAGCGTAGTGGTATCGCCGCTGCGTTGGCTGATTTATATGATCATTGTCGCGTGGTGGTGTGTCCTTTGCCAGAAAATGACCCTGCCGATTGTGAATATGTCCGGCAGATGTGGCGTTTGGCCGGGGCACAGTTGCATGATCTGAGTCCTGAGCAACACGATGCGATATTTGCGAGCGTGAGTCATCTGCCGCATATATTGTCATTTGCGTTAGTCGAACACTTATTACGTAGTGATGATGCTGTGCAGCGTTTAGCATTTGCAGGCAGTGGTTTTCGAGATTTCACACGCATCGCGGCATCGCATCCGCAACTTTGGCGTGATATTTGCCTCGCGAATCGTACGCAGTTACTGAAAGATCTCGATGGATATAAAGCCGTACTAGACGATATCCATCGCGCACTGCTTGTTGAAGAGGGCGCGGCGCTCGAAAAGATTTTTGCACGTGCCTCTGCTTCGCGTACACAGTGGCAGCAAAAGTAAATGCTGGATATATTTTTTATGCGTAGGTTGGTGGTGACGAATTGAATCAAATACGGAACCCCAACATGCGTAACACTACCTTTTAATTTTTGTTTTTAGATAATCCTAAACGGATCATCAAGGACGTTATGGTGTGCATGTTGGGGTTCCTTCGTCACCCCAACCTACGGGTTACTTATTCGGTTTTATCTCTCTTTCCATCTTTTCTTTCACAGTGGGGACGCTTGACTTCTCCTCCTTCTTCCCTTTGCCTTGGTCCTTATAAACGTGCTCGTGGTACGGTCCGTGTGCCTGGATCTAAAAGCCTCTCTAATCGCGCGCTACTATTGGCGGCGCAAGCACGTGGAGACACGATACTAGAAGGGGTTCTCGATGCTGAGGATACCCAAATGATGCTCCACGCCCTCTCCGTTCTAGGCATTGCCTGGGAACGCGATGGCGAGCGTTGCTTAGTACGCGGCGCAGGTAGTGGTTTTCCGACCCGAGAAGCCAGCCTTTTTCTGGGAAATGCTGGGACCGCAGTGCGTTTATTGACCGCGGCCTTAGCGATGTGCGAAGGGCATTATGAAATACGAGGTGTGCCGAGGATGCATGAGCGTCCTATCGCAGATCTCGTAGACGCTTTGCGTCAAATAGGTGCCCAGATTCGCTATATGCAACAAGAGGGTTTTCTGCCTTTGTTGTTGGAATCGGGGACTTTGTTTCTCCCATCATCATTGCGGATTCGAGGGAATGTCTCCAGTCAGTTTCTAACGGCGCTACTAGTCGCACTGCCGCTTATGCGCGTGCCTCATGGGGAAAATCAAGGCGCAGAGCAGTTTGCCTGTGTGGAGGTAGAGGGAGCACTGATTTCCAAACCTTATGTCGATATGACGCTCCAGCTGATGCGCCAATTTGGTGTAGAGGTGCAGTGTAATGACACGCAGGATCATGCTCCTCAATTTATCGTGCCAGTCGCCACGGGCTATACTTCCCCAGGCTATTTCAGTATTGAAGGCGACGCCTCTTCCGCTTCGTATTTTCTTGCTGCTGGGGCGCTAGGCGGAGGGCCAGTCCGTATAGAAGGCGTGGGTGCTGACAGTATCCAAGGCGATATACAATTTGCTGATGCTTTAGCAAAAATGGGCGCCACTATAGCGATTGGGCCAAATTGGATGGAAGCCAGTGGTCCCGTATCTTCTGAGCGTAGTAAGACCGCTACGCACACCGCCTCATTGGCACGGTTTAATGGCTTGGATATCGATTGCCAAGCTATTCCTGACGCGGCAATGACGCTTGCCGTATTGGCGCTTTTTGCCCGTACAACGACCACATTGCGAGGGATCGCAAGTTGGCGCGTCAAAGAAACAGACCGGATTGCCGCAATGGCGTGTGAATTACAAAAGTTAGGGGCCATAGTAGACAGTGGGATGGATTTTTTACGTATTACGCCGCCTACACAACTCATTCCTAATGTCTCCATTCACACCTATGATGACCACCGCATGGCAATGTGTTTCTCTTTGGTGAGCCTGGCGGGTGTACCCATTACGATTTGCGATCCAGCGTGTGTGAATAAAACCTACCCCGATTATTTCAAACACTTTGCCTCTATTGTGCATGGTTAATTTTTGTTTATTCCTTGTTGGATGCTTGTATGACTAGCAAAGTGCTTGATGACGAGAATGCAATATCCTCCTCCGCAGTATCTTCCTTTTTAACCAGCCCTATTATTACACTGGATGGTCCTACGGCATCAGGCAAGGGGACGATTGCAAAAGCCGTTGCAGATAGGTTAGGTTTTCATTACTTAGATAGCGGAGCGCTGTACCGGGTGGTCGCACTTGCCAGTTTGCGGGATATCCCGCAAAGCACAGGTGCTAGTGAGACCCTCGAATATATCAACGCAATAGTTGAGCGAATCCGCACATTGGACATCGTGTTTTCGCAAGAGCATATTTTGCTCAATGGACAAGACGTCACGCAGGCGATTCGAGCTGAAGCGGTAGGGCAACAGGCTTCAGCTCTTGCTGTGCATGTGCCCGTTCGCACAGCGCTTTTGGAACGACAGCGTGCATTTCATCAGCCTCCAGGTTTGGTTGCCGATGGTCGGGATATGGGTACCGTGGTGTTTACGCAAGCCTCTTTAAAAATATTTTTAACGGCCAGTGTAGAAGCGCGTGCACAAAGACGGTATGCGCAATTGCAAAAGCAAGGTCTCGATGCTTCTATCAGCATGCCGGCCCTTTTAAAAAATTTGCAAGAACGTGACGCACGCGATTGCACGCGTGCCGTAGCACCGCTAAAGCCGGCACCTGATGCCAAAATATTAGATACCTCTACACTCAGTATCGATGCAGTGATTGCACTAGTGATGCATTGGTTTTCTGCGCAATGAGGAGTCAATGTGCATTTTTAAGGGGTAATGCGTAGCTTATGCGTTACAGTAGCTCCCTTATTCGAGTTTCCCAGTTATACTACGCTTTTATAGAAATCCAACGGCGCTTCGCGATGCTATGCTGCGGAGCATGTTTTTTCACTTTCTTACTATGGTTGCATAGGCGCTTATTTTTAAAGTGCTTTTAAATGTAGCCAGCCTTTTACATGCTTGATTCTCACGCTTTTGTTCTTTCTGCCAAATCCTTGGATTCTGCCGAGTCACCTTTAGAAGAAGTGACTGGCGGTGATCCATTAGAATCTTTTGCAGCCCTCTTTAAAGGCTTTATCGCGCGTCAAAATATGCGCGCTGGAGCTGTTATTTCTGCTGAAGTAGTACGTATCGATCATAATTTCGTCATCGTGGACGCGGGCCTCAAATCTGAAGCCTATATTCCGCGCGAAGAATTTATGAACGACCAATCTGAACTCGAAGTGCAAGTCGGAGACTTTGTATCCGTTGCCATCGAGCTTTTAGAAAATGGTCGCGGCGATACCGTACTCTCGCGCGATAAAGCAAAACGCTTAGCGTCTTGGCTCGCACTCGAAAAAGCGCTAGACAGCCACGAGCTCGTCACCGGAACCATCACCGGCAAGGTGAAAGGCGGTATGACCGTGATGGTCAATGGTATCCGTGCTTTCTTGCCAGGTTCCTTGATCGATGCACATCCTGTTACCAAGGATATGGCGCAGCTGCAATCGCAGTATGAAGGTAAAACGCTCGAATTCCGCGTCATTAAATTGGATCGCAAACGCAATAATGTGGTGCTGTCCCGCCGTGCAGTGGTAGAAGCGGAACAAAGCGAAGAACGCGCCAAACTCTTTGAAACACTCGAAGAGGGCGCAATAGTAAAAGGCGTAGTGAAAAACATCACGAATTACGGTGCCTTTGTCCGTCTGGCTGGCACAGTTATTGATGGCTTACTCCATATCACAGATATCGCATGGCGCCGTGTATTGCATCCTAGCGAAGTGCTGACGGTAGGTCAGGAATTAACGGTTAAGATTCTCAAATTCGACAAAGAAAGAAAACGAGTTTCCTTAGGCCTGAAGCAATTGACCGAGGATCCATGGAAAGGTTTGGCACAGCGCTATCCTTCCGGTACTCGCTTGTTTGGTAAAGTCACCAATATTACTGAATACGGTGCATTTATCGAAATTGAAGCGGAATCCGGTATTGAAGGCTTGGTACATGCTTCCGAAATGGATTGGACCAACAAAAACGTAGTACCTAGCAAAGTCGTTCAAATCGGCGATGAAGTCGGTGTAGAAGTGCTCGACATCGATGAGCAACGCCGTCGCATCAGCTTGGGTATGAAGCAATGTAAAGATAACCCATGGGAAAGCTTTAATCGCTCCTTCAAGCGCGGCGATAAAGTGACTGGCGTGATTACGTCGATTACCGATTTTGGTCTATTTATTGGCCTGCCCGGCGATATCGATGGTTTGATCTACAGCTCCGAATTGACTGCGAATGAGGGCGAAGAAGAGGTCATCCGTAAGTACAAAAAAGGCGATACGATCGAAGCGATAGTATTGAGTATTGATGTAGACAAAGAACGGGTTTCCTTAGGTATTAAACCTGCCGATGACGATCATTTTGCGCAGTACATCAGCTTACATGGCAAGGGAGAAAAAGTAGAAGGCCAAGTCAAATCTGAAGATGCAAAAGGGTTTGTTATTGCATTAGCAGAAGATGTCGAAGGTTATCTGCGCGTATCTGAAAGCGAATATGCTTCTATCGAACAGGCTCGTGAAGTCCTGAAAGACGGTGCAACGGTTTCTGGTACGATCCTCAATGTAGATCGCAAAGCGCGACGTGTTTTCATCTCCCAAAAAGGCGGAAGTAAACCACAAGAAGCGGCGAAACCTGCAGCAGAGCCAGAAAAGAACGATACAACGAATTTTGGTGCACTCCTTAAAGCAGAACTGAATGCACAAAAATAATCGTGCAATCGATAGGGAATCGTTCTGAGAACTAGTTTTGAGAACCTTTCCTGAGCAGTAAATGTATCAAAACCTTCATGACCTTTGGGATCATGAAGGTTTTGGCTATTTGGAGCTTAAAAAATAGGCTTTTCTATCTGCTATGACGCAATCTGAATTAGTGGCGAAGCTTCATGCACAGTTTCCGTATATGTCCTTAAAAGAAGTCGATACGGCTATTAAGACGATTCTCAGTACGATGACGAAATCGCTCAGTACAGGTGCACGTGTAGAAGTCCGGGGTTTTGGAAGCTTTAGTTTGCGCCGTCGCGCCTCCCGTGAAGCACGCAATCCAAAGACGGGTAACAAAGTCTATGTTCCTGAAAAGTCGGTGCTGTACTTTAGAGCTAGCGAGCGTTTACGTCAGCAGGTCGATGTACAAGATGTGGCAGAACAATAAGGGCACGAATAAGCATACCTGTTGCACATCCTATACGGTCTTTTTTAAAACCGGATGAATCCTATGAAATTTCTGTTTATTGCGATGCGTGTCGTCGTATTTATTTTTCTCTTTGGGCTAGCATTAGCCAATACCCAGGAAAGCCAGCTCCATATCTTTGCGCAAACAGTGTGGCGTGCTCCAATGATTGTGATTGGCTTAGCTTTTTTTATCGCGGGTTTAGCAGTCAGTTTGCTCTTTACCATTCCCACTCGTATGCGCGCACAACTTGAAATTGCGGCTCTTAAGCGCCGTTTAAAACAACAAGATAAGCAAAGCAAGCCCGTGGATAAAGAGCCCATAACTAGCTTAAACCCTGCTAAAAATTTTTCTTAATGCGCTATGGATTTTGATTTTTGGTGGTTATTACTCGTTCCACTCGTCTTTGGTTTGGGCTGGATGGCCGCACGCTTTGATCTGCGGCATCTTTTATCTGAGCGAGCGAGTTTGCCTCGTTCCTATTTTCGTGGTTTGCATTTTCTGCTGAATGAACAGCCTGACAAAGCGATCGATGCATTTATTGAAGTAGTCAAACTCGACCCTGAAACAACCGAACTCCATTTTGCATTAGGCAATCTATTTCGAAAACGCGGCGAAACAGAACGCGCTATCCGCGTACATCAAAATGTATTTAATCGTGCCGATTTACCAAAAAGAGAGCGTGATCGCGCATTGTATGAACTAGCGCAAGACTTTTTAAAAGCAGGCCTGCTAGACCGCGCAGAAACCGCCTTCCAAACTTTTATCAATCCTGAGCATGCAAGCCCACGCTATATGGATGAAGCGCAGCAGTGCTTACTAACGATCTATTCGTTAGAAAAAGAATGGACTCAGGCCATTACTTGTGCCCAGCAGCTCGAAGCGCGCGGGGTAGGCGACTATAAAAAAGAAATTGCCCAATTTTACTGCGAGCAAGCACAAGAAGCCTTCGATGCCAAAAAAGAAGATGCGGCACGCGAAGCACTTGCAAAAGCCCTAGTGGCTTGCCCGATGAGCCCACGCGCACTGCTCCTCTCGGGAGATGCCGATATGATGCTAGGCCGCCCTGAGGCAGCATTAGCAACCTGGGCCAATATAAAAACGCAGAACCCCGCTTATTTGTCTCTGGTAGTGCAAGGTCTGATGCATGCGTACACCTTACTAGAGCAAGTAGAGGAAGGGATTGAAACCTTAATAGCTACGCTAGAACAACACCCTTCAAACGATTTATTTGAAGCGATCTATCCTTATGTGACAGAACACCAAGGACCAGAGCGCGCCTACGCATTAGCGCGCAGTGTGATGCAAAAATTGCCCACCATAAGCGCGGCAATCTCCTTGCTAGAGGCCCATTCCACCAAAGCCCGTGAACCAAAGCGCAGTGAATTAGTATGGATACGTCAATTTATTATCCAACATATCCAGAAAAAACCCCGCTACTTATGCCAGGAATGTGGATTTAGAGCCCGCCTTTTTTATTGGCAATGCCCTGGCTGCCAAGGCTGGGAAACGCTGAAAGCAGACATAGGGGCTTAAAAACCTAGAAGAACGAAAAAATCGTGTATGGTAATGATTACAACCCTTCTCTTCCAGACCCTATTCGTTAATATACATACGCTATTAAAATACGCCTAGAATCATTTCCATTAGCTAGAGAAGAGATAATAGAATTTCAACTTATAATATTTTCTTTATAAGTTCGGATATACAATTTCTATGCGAATTTTTTTGAGTTGTGCGATTTTTTGTTATTGGGAATGTTTTGTATGCCGTTTGCTGCATATTCGGTACATCTTGTTTTTTTGATATAGTATTTTCTTTTATTTTATAAAAATATGGTTTTATTGGTGATGTTGGACTTTGCAATAAAATAGTATTTACATCATGAAATATATCTTTTCCATCCATACATTCTGATTGATTGTTGATCTGATTATTTTTGTATGGAATTATATCGGCTACATAAGACAATCGTCTATCATTAGTTATTTGCGTCATAATAATTACTTTATAAATATATATAATTTCTTATAAAATCATATTTTACTATATTTCTATAATTTTCTTTTTTAAATGATGGAAGTATTAACTTTAATGATCTTAATATTGTTTAAGAATTTTCATATATAATAAAAAATCTTATAAGCATAAGAATATTACACATATTTAATTGAGAAAAATAAAAAACTTTTTTGACGCTGACTCTATCTCAAAAAAACAGACAATTTAAAAGTAAAAAAATTGGTTTTTGAAATGATATTAAATGACAAAATCTGAACTACTGCTGTTTTAATGTACTTGATCATTAAATTCACGAGAGACTGCCTCTACAATAGCTGCCCATATCCCTGGCTTTTGAAGAATAGGCATTTCCTTGGCAAGCACATTGTCCTGGTTTTGCTGGATTGAACAAATTATTCGGTCAGCTTGATGATCCGGCATCTCCACAATTTCTTTCAGCACTTGCCTCGCATTTCCGTGATTGCGCAAATATTGAGACTCCTTGGGCATTTGCTCTGTCAAGGTACGGCTAATGATGTCGGATATGAAAATAACATGTGAGTTCAGATCGGGATAACGCCATAGAGGTTGAGCCTGATCCGCGCCACTGAAAGCGAAATTCGAAATGACACCATCTGGATAGATCGTATGGGTAGGGGCGAAGGACACATACTCTCGAATACCTTGCATAAGTGGCCCAGACACCTGATCCAGTAGCTCATCATAGTGCCGCCGTTCCTCTATCTCATCCATAATCACAGCAGAGATAGGAAGAATGATCGGTTCAGAACCCCATCGCGCCGCAATAGGTCATTGATCAAAAAGCGGTGTACCCGACCATTACCGTCAGCCAGCGGATGGATATAGACAAAACCAAAGGCCGCAACAGCGCTGCGCATCACGGGTGATTGGCCCTGCGTGCGCTCGAGAAAAGTGCTCAGCCCTTCTAGCATCATGGGGACATCCAATGATGCGGGCGCCACATAATGCACAATCTCCTGAAAACGCATTATCTGTCCTACAAACACCGGTGATTGGCGTATGCCGAAATGCGTAAGCGCTACGCTCTCTCCCAAAATGTCACGCTGTAGCTCGGCTAGCACATCATTAGTCAGCGGTAATTCGCCATATCCGATACGCTGAGCCATGGCATCTGCAAATCGTTGCACGCGGCTTGCGGACTCCGCCTCTCCTTCAATAGCAAAACTCGCTTTACTCTCTCTAAGCGTCATCCATGCGGCAGCACGCATAGATAAAGTCTAGCCAAACTTAGCGCTCAATTCGCCAAATAACTGAGATACATTCAATTCAGCAGCCTTGGCAAAGTCTTCCGTTTTCACGAGAGTAGGGCAAAAGTACCGTGTCCCAGGCAGATTGTCATTCACCCGCCAACGCGGAACCTTACGCACCCAATCAGAAGAGGCCGCAACCATCTGCTTACCATTGATCGCATCAACATAATTGCCACTCAAGCGTTGGGGCACTTGTAACAGATTCTCCCCCATCAACAATTCATAGAAAAAAGCCGCGCGGCGCGCATATTGGCCAGTAGGCTCAGCTGTCACCCAATCTTGAACCAAAGAGGGGCCACAAAGCGCAAACAAGCGGGCCAAAAACTCAAGATGAAGTAATTCATGACGCAAATGGAACTGTAAATGTGCTGCTGCCCTATCAGGACGCATCACCTCGGGGTAGGTTTCCAGCCGCACTCCATCCTTAACCTTGGTGGCGCGTCGGCTTCCAATCTGGCTCAGTACCGGCAGTCGTGCCATCAATGCGACACAATATGTCTTTGCCAGCCAAGCGGCGCCAATGGGATCAAGCAGCAATTCTTTCATAGGAAAAACCCTATCGTTAGCATCACTTACACAGCACAAAAACGATGGTGAACGCAACTCAACCATCATCAATCAATTAAAAATGAGATCAATTGCTCAAATTTGATTATCAGGCATCGTAATCTATGAGGTAAGGAATGAATCCCAACAATAAGGAATTGCTGAATACCGCTTTGAGGTAAGGCTAATGGAGGGGAAAAATGGTGATTAGGCTGCTAAAGATAGGTATGCGTCGGAAACGTATTTCCAAATTGATGCCCCTATTGATCCGTCAAGGCTGACGCATTGGCGTAAACGGCTGAGTGAAGCAGGCGCGGAAGAGCTACTCGCTGAGATCGTCGAAGCTGCTAAACGGTGCCAAGTGATCAAAGTATCGGGGTAATCCTCTCTCAAATTACTAGGAATTAAATCAAAGCCCGTGATCCCGAAACCCTTCAAAAGAGGTCAAATACGTGCTGCATAATAAGGCTTAAACCAAGCCATGCGAAGCTCATCCGTAAAAAGCTTCGCCTTCATGTGTAGCCTCATCTGATCATTCCACGATCTGCCGACTGAATAAATTGAGAATTACTGTCAAATACAGTCAACCTTGTGCTTCGTTTTCTTAAATTTTATTTCTCTCTTTTTTCTATATTATTGTTTTAATTTTTGCTAGATAAAGTTATATTTGCTAACTTAAATATTAAGAAAATAAATGGAAATTTTCTTAGAGAGATAGCTGCTAAGCGGTTCTAGATTTTTAGCAGAAAAATCATTTTTATAAAATTAATAAATTACATATTAATTAACTATAAGGATATTCAAAATGAATACTAATATACTGCCTTTAAATTATAGCAGACCGCTAAATTCAAGTAGTCAATCGCTTGGGCAATCTACTAAAATTACTGCATCAGGTAATGGTCATTCAGAAAAAAAAGATGTTAGTCATACTGTGCCAGCTGAAATTTGGTGCGATATTATTACTAAACTCAATATGGGGGGGGCAAATTTTAATGAATCAATTGGTATTAGGGCAGTATCCTCAAATTTAAAGAATGCATTCGAAAGTCTGAGTAATATTAATAACCGTTTTGTGCAAAAAATAGGGACTTTAAAGAGTGCTCATTCCTGGAAAGAAATTGCTGCAATTTGCGATAATCATGCTTTTAATGAGGAGCAATTTTGCTTTCAAATTAAAGAAATTTTAGGAATGACACCCTATGTAAAAATTATTTTGCCTTATATTTTAGATTCGAATAGGCAGTCTATAGTTCTTGATGTATTATTTTCAAAAAATAATATTCAATATTTGGATTTATATGCGGGGGATATGGGTCCTATTAACTTAAATAGGTTTGTTAATAGGTTTGCGGAGTTTTTAGAAAAAAACAAAGAATTAAAAAATTTTGGTATTTTAGATTTTAGCGCAAACTCTTTTAATGAATATCATGTAAAAGAGTTATCGCTTGCGCTAAAAGAAAAAAATTTTAGAGAAATTATTTTTGATTCTCAATCAGTTAGTGAAAGAGAAAAGAATAATTTAGCTAGACTTTTTCCTTCATCAAATGTTTCAAGAGGACCTGCTCAAGTAATTATAACGTCTAAAAATGAATTGATAAGAAATATAATGCCAGAAATAGAGGCTGAAGATCAGAGCAATATATATTTCGCTCGAAAAAAGCGGGCTCAACTTGTAAATAGTTTTGCATTCTCTCATTTTGAGGACGAATTAGATGTTATGGATCGGGAAAATGAAGGTTGGTGGAGGTAGGATATACATAGATAAGAGCAGCGGTTTCGCAGATGAAGCCTTAAATTCCTATTGAGATATCCTAATATTGCTTTCATTCGACAGCATCTTAAAAATCAAAACGCCCTTCAAAAAGGGCGTTTTGATTTTGACCTAGAGGTTTATTTCAAATCTGTGACCCGTCCTGAAATAGGTTGACACATTTTTCTTCAAGAGAAGGATTGTCAAATGGAATCAGGGACAAAGCGTACACAAAAGGATTACAGCCTGGCTTTTAAATTGTCGGTAGTCGACCAAATAGAAAAAGGCGAGTTAAGCTATAAGCAGGCGCAGCGCCGTTATGGCATCCAGGGGCGATCAACGGTTCTGGTGTGGCTGCGCAAACACGGTCGACAAGATTGGAGCGGAGGTAGTTCCTCTCGCGAGAAAGGATCCGGAATGGAAAGCGATCCCCCTTTGTTGCTTACGCCCGAGCAGCGTATTAAGGAGCTAGAAGAGCAGCTTAAGCGGGCTAATGAGAAAAGCCAGTTCTTTGAAGCTGTGCTCGACGTTCTCAAAAAAGATTACGGGGTGTCTATCGTAAAAAAGCCCGTCGGCAGGTCATTGCGCAAAAACGAGTCCAGGGATTGAGTGTGCCCCAGGCCTGCCACTCCATGGGGATAATCCGCCAGGCCTATTACCAGCAGCGCCAGCGTTGGCCTGTCAGCGCGAAGCGCGCAACAGCAAAGTAGCCGCCCTGGTGACGCACACACGATTGCGCCAACCCAGGTTGGATATGCGCAAGTTGCACTATTTGCTCGGGCCCTAGCTAAAACAGGCGAGGATCAAGCTGGGACGTGATGGCCTATTCATTATCCTGCGCCATGCTCGCTTGCTAGTCAGCCCGAAGCGGGCGTATCACAAGACCATGAGCAGCCATCACCGCTTCCGTAGGCATCCCAACCTACTCAAAGCAGGAGAGCAGAAGGTCATTCCCACGGGATGCGAGCAGGTGTGGGTAGCTGATATTACCTACTTGCCAACGGCCCAGCAGTGTGTGTATCTGAGTCTAGTAACCGATGCGTATTCCAGGAAGATCGTGGGTTACCACATGCATGATAGCCTGCATACTGAATCGGTCATTCAGGCGCTGAAGAAAGCGCTACGCGCTAGAAAGACTCAGCAGCCATTGATTCACCACTCGGACCGCGGTCTTCCGTATTGCTCTACTTCCTATCAGCAACTGCAGCAGCGTCATGGCTTGACCTGTTCGATGACGGATGGGTACGACTGCTATCAGAACGCGCTGGCGGAGCGGATCAATGGCATTCTCAAGACAGAGTTCCTGCTACAGCGTCCAGCCGATTTGACCCAGGCGATCCATATGGTTAAACAGTCTGTACAAATTTATAACCAGGAACGACCACACCATTCTTTGCAATACAAAACGCCCGATCAAGTGCATAGGGCGTCTTTAACAAACTATTTGGATACAACAAATAGCGCTTCACGAACTGTCAACTTATTTTAGGACGGGACATAAATAATAAAAAAGCCCGCTGGTTTTAACCTTGCGGGCTTGGGACGGAGTTTTTCAACTTATCGAATTAGGGCCAATTTTAGCCAAAAGTGTCACCCTCTTGAAAGCACTATTTTGTCACCTTTCAAGGTGACACTGGGCTTGCCTAAGCAATCCGCCGATGATCTTGAAACAATCTCTCTGTTTCTTGAGTATTTTCCTGCCTATTAGACCCATAGTTAGAAACGATCATTGTTCATTGGCTGAGCAATAGAGTACTTGATGAAGCAGTGGTGCTTTCTAAATGTTCAGGCGCTGCTGCATATCCAGATGACGAAGGCCCTTCTTGTTGATTCGCCGGTTCGCGAACGGGCATTTTTTGTGAGCGGATTGACTTTCTCCATTTCAAATTATTATATCTTTCATATAGCTCGTTTAATTTCTCTGTAAGGCTATTTAATTCTTGCTGAGAGCATACTGCTCGATTATGAGAAGGAAAAAAGAATCGCAGAAAGGAAATGCTTGTTTTAGTTTTGCAATTCTCATTATGTGTATGCTTGCTTACCAAATAACTTGGATCTTCCTGAACCAATTTTCCTAGTTCATTAGTTAATCGCGGAGAATTATTTCCATTAAATTGTTCTTCTATTCTCTCATCAATAATTTTCTTCAGATATTCAATATCTGATTCCCCAATTTTTTTAAAGCAGAATTTTATTCTTTCATAATGCCTGTTTAAGTCCCAATAATAAGCATCTTTACCATTTAAACTATCCAAAGCACGAATGCCCCTTTCTACGAGCGCATGAATTTCCAAAACATCTTCGTTAGGTAAAGCAGGTAATGGCTCTCCTGTTTTTTTACTGTGTAATACCATGCCTGTGAAAAGTTGTAGTATGGTCTTCTTTATTAAATTTTCATCTTCCAGGATGCCTAAGTAAGAATTTAGACGCTCTAAGGGCGAGCCCTTTTTATTTCTTAGTTGCAAACCATCGTATTTTTTATATAATTCCTGTAAATTTGTTACTAGTTTCCATAGTGCTTCCTTGATCTGTAAGTGTTCTATGCTGATCGGTTCGCTTGCTTTTTTCGCCGCTTCATCTATTAAGCTTCTCTGCGCTGCAGGTATCCCCTTCGGGTTGAGAGCGAGAACGAGCAAAAGAATGCGGTTATTTCGCGCTTTATAGGCTTCACTATGCAAATAGTTTTCTCGCTTTACTTTTTCAATTTTTTCAAGATAAATAGGAATAAGCTTTTCCGCTTCAGTTTTTAAACGTACTATTAACTGCCCTTTTTGATTCTTATAAAATCGCCCTTTTATCGCTGCAAGAATTTTCTCATTAATATCGCTAATATCTGATTCCGGTCCAATACCTTCAAGACATTCTTTAATTCTTTCATAGTGTTTACGTAACCCGCCGTGCTCACTCTCTTTATATATACCATTCTGGGTATTGGCAGTCCTTATTATCTCGTAGACCTCTACTGCATCTTTATCAAGCGAATCAGATAACTCTTTCCCTGTTTTCTTATGACGTAGAATAATACCCGTAAGCAACTGAAGCACAGTCTGCATTACTAGATCTCGATATTTTAGATCTTTAAAATAGGAAGTTATGCGCTCTAGCGGGGAATCAAGAGGATTAATCGGATAGAATTCTATTTCTACAGGTCCCTTGCTGTCTTTGGTTCCATGTATATTCGAATTTCTCGCTATCATTTGCGCTCTTTCTCTTTTTTCTTCAGCCGCGCGTAATGCTTCTTCCGCTTCTCGCTTTTGCGCTTCAAGCGCCTCGACCCTTTGCCTTGCAGCCTCAATTTCTTGATCTTTAGCTTTAATTTCTCGCTCTCTATCTAAGCGTAGCGCTTGTTCTTCTTTTTGAGCTTGAGTTAATACGGCTAT
Source organism: Mycoavidus cysteinexigens (assembly GCA_031963005.1). GTDB lineage: Bacteria > Pseudomonadota > Gammaproteobacteria > Burkholderiales > Burkholderiaceae > JASSUD01. The sequence continues at coordinate 62,764 of JASSUL010000002.1, forward strand.
TTTTTGTTTTTGTTTTTGGATAAATGTTACCTTAGGGTGCTGGTGACGTGAACGAGTTTTTGTGGATAGGGCATCCGTGTCTGTTCCTGTGGTAACGTAGTCGTTTACTGTCTCTTGATAAGTTACGCCTATATCTTTCCCTCCACTGTGACGCACTTCCCCTGTTATTATAGCCCTCGCCAAAATGACATTTTTTGCTGCGACTTCTTCGTGCTTTTTTTTGTGCTTGCCCACTATTTTTTTATGGTCAGCTAAGAGCACCAGCTTTTCACTGCCTTCAGATTCAGGTTCTGATTCCGATAAAGATTGCCACGAATCCGAGTGATCTCCATCAATATCTACTATTTGGTCAATATCTGCTCTTTCCTTTCCTTTAGAACTACTTCCTTCTCCTTCTGGGCGCCATAGAGGAAATTGAGAATAGGTACTGGATGGTGAACTTGAACTTGAAATGGGCGCCATATTCTTTCCTATTTTGATGAGCAAATAGCAGAAGAATCTTTTATATCCTTCTGGAGCAGAAGCATTTTTATCACTTTAATTTGCCGCAAGTTATACGGTCTTCTATTGAAGACGTTACAAAGTTTGTCTAGATCAATAGCGTCAATCGTGCCAAAGCGCGTCAAATTGAATATTCGTGGATATAAACATGCCCTGCATCGTGCAACACATTGATGCAGCATGCTGCTGTTTTTAATTTAGATAGTCGGCTCTGAACAAATCGTTTTTTAAGATTTAGAGAGAAATAGAAGAAACAGAGAAGGGGGCAGCAGAGCGCCAAATAAGCAAAATAAAAAAGGGCAAAAGCCTAAGCTTTCTGAGGATCATGCGCAAGTTATGTCCAGCACCACACAGTACCGCATGGATAGCATCGCCTAGAGCATATTTGAGCCAATTTCGGCCGAGTTTGCCGTCGGCTTTCATATGACCAATAGTGGGCTCAATGGTGCTGCGTCGCTTGATGATTGTGCGTAACGTGCGCGTAATACCTTGACTCAAGCCAAGGTGGTAGATTTGTGCACCGTCAATGGCAACCCATTCATAGCCGTGCTACGCAATGGCGACCTCGGCTGTCACATCACTCAGGATTGCCGCCTGTTCTAGCGTTTGCGCCAGTATATGACCGTCGTAGGGATTCCCTGGCATGGAGCGAGCGCCCACCACCAATCCTTCCTTGCAATTTATGCAAGCCCATTTCACGCTGAGGCCCTTATTATGCAAGGTTTACAGGGTTATTCAGGGGCGACTAGATAGGTCATTTTTGGAGAAAATACGAGCGCGCTTTTACATTGAGTGGCGGGTATTTCTGGACTTGGGCTATGCGGTCGTCTCACATCTTTTAACGCAGTAGTATCTTTTGAGCAGCTAAACAGAGGGTTAAAGTTGCATCTGCTAAGAGAGAGAGGAATTAACCCTTCTGCACAGGCATGCTTTGCTTCATCAACACAGAGGATAATCAACGAGCGGGGAAGAATATGCGCGCCATCTTCTTGTGCTTCATCGAGGATGGCGAAGATACGCTTGAATATGATTTGTAATGAGTCATCGAGTGGTATTTCTTTGCCACAGAAACAGAGGTCAATGACGTCATCTAACTCATCTTCTTCATCGACTTCATCCAATTCTGAGCTATATCTACTTTGAGATGGTTTTAAGATATCTTTATGCATATCATTTGTGCCCGCTTATTTTTCTTGATGGTTCAGGCAAGTTTTCTATTAGTGTTATTTGTTTATCTTTAGACAATCTATGAAAATAACTTGGATTTTTTACTATAGTAGAAAGCAAGCCGTCCATATCCATCGGAAGTTGTCAATTATCCTGATAAGGAGAAGAAGCTGATGCCTGAGTTTGGTTAGACGGATCCGCTTGCTCGAAAAAATGAACAATACGGTGATATGGGGCAACCTCATAATGCTGTTTGCATAGATAATATAATAAGGGCATGGTAGCTTTAACAGTACTCATAGTTATCTATCTTTCTTTTTTAATATATTAAAAGAAAAATTTTTAAACATAGTGAGATGGATAACAACATGCTCCAGCAAAGTGAAAAATAGACCAGAAGGTGAAAGCGCAAAAGCCTTCTATGGTTGGAAAATTCCCATGCCATGTAGGTTCCATACTATCTAGCATAAACTTAATGGCAGCAATATGAAATGCTAATTTAGTCCAATGCGTAGTGTCTATTAAAATATGATTAGTCGGAGGTATGCAGCATAAAAGCTTTGGCCCATCTCTTCTCTGCTCCGGTGGCATTTTTTCCAGCGCTACATAGTTTTTTGCATCCCGAATAATATCGGTAGGAATGCCAAAAAAAGTAATTAAGAGCAATAGAAAAAACAAAATTTTATTCGCTTTCTCATTAGCTTCAGGATCTTGAGGATAAGTGGAATTTACTGTTGCCGCTCCAAAGCCAGAAAATGAAACCAAAACGTAAAAAGAAAAAGTGAGAATTTTAAGCGTATCATCACTTACACATTTATCTACCGTTCCTGCAAACATTCCATAGCAAGTTCTAGAATGTCGAGGTAGAAGTTCAAGTATGACAGGCCTATCAGCAGAAGCTCCTTCAAAAGTCCCGTATGAATTTTCCGCTATAGTGATTTGCACATGCTGATTATTATCTGCGTCTTCGATGACTGGAGAAACCGAAGGATGAAGCGGTGTTGATATAGACACATTAATATTGCTAACGTTGCTCATATGGTTTTCTTTATTAAGATAGTATGTGCATAAAAGCACGATGTATGAAAAAATGCTTTTTTAATTTTTCTCATCAAACGATTGAATTTTGCGAATACGCTTCCATAATTGCTTGTTTGCGCATATTTTCTCCATTGGTGCATCTATTGATCCCAATAAATAAAATTATCAATCCTATTATCTACATAGGAAATACTACTGAAAAAAATGTCGAAAGATCTATATATTTGTCGATACGTGTAGAAAAGCCTACAAGTAAAGTAATTACTGAAGTTAGCATAATTCCAGTTCCTGCCTTAACAATGTTGTCACCTCCTATAATGATGGCGAAAGATTTTTCAAATTTCTCTCTGCAAACAGGTGGCAAATTTTCCAATAAAATATTTATATTTACTTCTGATAAATTACGTAAATCATTTTCATTGCTCATTATATAAAGCAGATAGGCGTTAAAAGCATCAGCTGGATTTTGACGTGTTTGTGTGAATGAGCTTGGATGCTGAGATTGATTTATATTAACAAAAAAATGAAAATGGTTATTTGTATTTTGATGTGTTCGTGAAAAAGAGCTGGCTCCTTGAGCGGAATGCGTATTAGGATTATTATAGGGGAGAAGTGATCTTTCTTGTGCAGATAGCAAAGGAGTGGTGGGTTTGATAGAGCTCATAATAAATATTATCCTTATTTTTTAATATATTTTTTATAAAAAACAAAGTAAATATATTACTTTTAGGCTCTAGATTTATATAGAAGAAGCACCGTATTTTAAAAATTGGTTTCCAAGTCGCTAACAAAAATTAAATATATAAGCTGACTAAAAATTATCCCGTGTTCTTAGATTTCGATTAAAAAATAAAGTATATGGTTGTTTATTTATGATGACTTTATTAAAAAAATACCCATAAAAAACTTTTAAAGAAAAAGAATTTTATGGGTTTCTGGATACTGCAATTAAAAAATGGCTTTTATACGAATTTACCTATTAATTTTTCGATAGTTGCGGCTTGTCTAGCATTTATCTCGGCTTGCTGAGCTTTTTCTGCTTTAGTTTCTTCTAGTTCTTTGAGCAGCCGTGCAATCTCAGCATCTTTTGCATCTTGTTGCGCTTTAGTGAATTGATCAATTCGCTTATCGATATGGGAAGTAATAGTGCTAGGCGAACAGAAAAGCAGCACCAAAATCCACGAAGCGCGTGAGGTGCTACTGAACACCCGCGCACTAGGGGCCATTAATCGCCAAGCTAAACACACCAGAATAACCGGCGAGCATGTATGGCTCGTTCCCCCAGTACGATAAGCCTTGGATGGACGAGCAGGGCTTTCGGCATAACTACTGGAAACCATCCATCAAGCACCTGGGCATCCGCTACCGGCGCCCCTACAACATGCGGCAGACCTACGCCACGATGATGTTGATGGCCACCATGACTCCTGCCTTCTGTGCAAGGCAACTTGAGCACAGTATCGAAATGTTTCTGCGTACGTATGCGAAGTGGTTAGATGGTAGACAAAACGACCTAGAAATGGTGCGGCTTGAATTGAGTCTTGAGGCGAATTTGCCCCAAATTTGTCCCAGAAAAATCAGTACGGGCTTCTAAGCCACTGTAACATAAGGGGTTAATTGGCGGAGACGGAGGGATTCGAACCCTCGATACAGGTTTAAGCCGTATGTTCCCTTAGCAGGGGAGTGCCTTCAGCCGCTCGGCCACGTCTCCGGGGGACGGTATATGCTAGTTTTGGCTTGGTATTTTCTTTTGACGGGGTGTTGTCAAATGCCTCGCTGCAATTAAGGGCTGAATCATAGCGAGGCTGGGGCCTAGGGTCAATGAAACTCTGATTATTTTTTGCGCTATATGACTTTAAAATGCATCAGAATAGGCAGAAACTTTTTCACATATAACCATATCAGGCTGCGGCGACTGCGGTTTTCTCTAGCGCAAAGGCTTTGTGGAGTGCGCGCACAGCGAGTTCCATGTATTTCTCGTCGATCAACACAGAGATTTTAATTTCCGAGGTGGAGATAAGGCGAATATTAATGTTTTCTTCTGCTAATACGCCGAGCATTTTACTGGCTACCCCAGCGTGGGAGCGCATGCCTACGCCAACTACTGAGACTTTAGAGACTTTCGCATCGCCGTGAATGGATTGGGCGCCAATGTGGTCTTTTACGCTGTTTTGGAGCAGTGAGAGTGCGTTGGCATAATCATTGCGGCTGACGGTAAAGGTAAAGTCGGTCCGATTGGCGACGCTTTGATTTTGGATAATCATATCCACATCAATATTGGCTTGCGCGATGGGATTCAGGATTTGATAGGCAATTCCGGGGGTATCTGGCACACCTGCTACGACGATTTGTGCTTCGTCGCGATGAAAGGCGATTCCAGAAATAAGGGCTTCTTCCATATTGCTTTGTTTGTTGGGTTCTATCGGCATTTCAGTGGTTTCGCCTTCATCAAAGGTAATGAGGGTGCCTGATTGTTGTTCTTGTTCTAAGGGCAGATCAGGGTCGGTGAGACTGGATAATACGCGGGTTTTGACGCGATAGCGGCCTGCTAGTTCGACGGAGCGAATTTGTAGGACCTTGGAGCCTAGGCTCGCCATTTCTATCATTTCTTCGAAGGTGATGCGGTGTAAGCGTCTCGCTTCTTCCACTACGCGCGGGTCTGTGGTGTAAACGCCGTCTACATCGGTGTAGATGAGGCATTCCTCGGCTTGTAGCGCTGCGGCTAATGCTACGGCAGAGGTATCTGAGCCTCCACGTCCTAATGTAGTGATATTGTTTTGCGCATCGGCACCTTGAAAGCCGGTGACGATGACTACGCGGCCGGCTTGTAGGTCGCTGTGTACCTTTTTGCCTTCGATATATTGGATACTGGCTTTGGTAAATGCGTTATTGGTGCGTATGGGAAGTTGCCAGCCGGCATAACTGACTGCCGGCACGCCCAAGGCCTGTAAGGCGATGCTCAGTAACGCAGAACTCGCTTGTTCGCCTGTGGAGGCGAGCATATCGAGTTCCCGAGGAGCCGGTTGTGCAGTGATGCTGTGCGCTAGACCCAATAATCGGTTGGTTTCGCCCGACATGGCAGAGGGAACGACCACTAACTGATATCCTGCACGATGCCATTTGGCTAGGCGTTTGGCTACATTTTGGATGCGCTCGGCAGAGCCCATCGAGGTACCGCCGTATTTGTGAACAATAAGAGCCATAAAGAAAATCAGAAAAATGAAGAAAATTAAGGAGACACTGAATGAATCGGGAGCAAGGAATGCCTTTGATGCCAGTACAACTAGTACTTAATTTAAAAAAGCGAGGCTGTAGTTGATTATCCTGCCGCTCCCGGTTTATTCAGTATCTCTTCAAAGCTTTTGAATATGCCAATGGCCATCTTGCTCGACTAAACGTCGATCATAGAGAAATTCGCTGTTGCAATCCATGTCTTGTTGCAAGGGGCCTTGAATCACTATTTCCCCCGCTTCTCGAAGGGCCGCGACGACTTCCTGTAAGGTTGGTGTTCGGGATGATGTCGAAGACGAAGCGAGTGTGTGCGATTCTTTTTGATGATCCGTGACAGTAGGTAATGCGGGCCAGGGGGCGTAAATGGCCCGTTTTTGGGCTTCGGTTGGAAAGTGGCGGGTGATCTCTCGTAAGTCGAGAGAAAACCCTGTTGCTGGCCGTGCTCGGCCGTATTGCGCGCCTACTTTGTCGTAACGTCCGCCACGCACTACCGCATTGGCTATCCCATCAGTATAAGCCGAAAACATGACGCCATTGTGATAGCGATATCCGCGCAAATCCGCCAAATCGATCATGACTTCTACATCTGGCCAATGTTGTGCGCAGTGTGCAAGCTGTTCGAGATCGTCCAGTGCACGCAGGATAATAGGTGAAGTAGGGAGGGCGGCTTTGGCCTGTTCTAAGACCGTAGCGACTTCTCCGTATAGCTTGGGTAGAATCAGCAGGCTATTGCGTAAAGCAGCAGGTAAGGGGGAGCTCAACTGATCTACACGAGAGAGATCCTTGGCGGCTAGTGCTTCTAACAAAGCCGATTCCAAACCAGGGATCTGTGGGCCGTCAGCGAGCAATGCAGGCAAAATCGCAGCATGACAGAGATCTAAGCGTATCGATTTTAAGCCGGCTATCGTGAGGCTTTTGACTAGAAGTTGTTGAATTTCTATATCGGCTTCTAGGCCGGCATACCCATAGAGTTCTGCACCAATTTGATAAGGTTCCCTGGTCGAGAAAAGCCCTTCTGGTTCAGTATGGACAACGCTAGCGACATAGCACAGGCGTGAAATCCCTGTGCGATTGAGAACATGGGCATCAATACGCGATATTTGCGGGGTGATGTCTGCACGTAGCCCCAATGTGCGGCCAGAGAGTTGGTCGACGAGTTTAAAGGTACGTCCTTCTACGTCTTGCCCTGCTCCAACAGAGAGCGATTCTAGATATTCCAGCAAAGGAGGTGCAACGAGCTCATAGCCATACGATTGATAGCAATCTAAGAGCTGGCGGTGCAAGGTTTCCATGCGTTGTGCCTGTGGAGGCAGGATATCGGCGATATATTCGGGCAAAAGCCAGGCTGGCTGGGAGGCAGGCATGCGCAGGGTAGTGTGTAATACGGTGAATCGGATGTCTTCACCTCAAGCAGGGTACGCAATGGTCAGTGCGGTGGACGAGGTGAAGTCATGCGGTGATAGGAGGAATGCGGAGCTAGCGGTGCTTTGGCATTTCTAGCGATGGGCTTTTGGAGTTTGTTTTTAAATCCGATAAGGGGTCCACAATAAGCATGTCCTGCTCGTTGGTGGTGCGTCGTAATGTTTGAAGATCTTTATAGAATGCATAGAATCCAGGCGCACTGCGCGCAGCATCCGCTTCTATGTCTGCCGCTTTGGCATCGCCTTCTGCTTCAATGATACGTGCTTGCTCATAGGCATCGGAGAGGATCTGATCACGCTTACGTAATACCTCGAGTCGGAGTGCTTCTACTTCTGCAGCACTTTGCGTACGCAGCGTAGCGAGGATTTGTGCGCGCTTATCGGCGATGATTTGTTCGCGTTTCGGTGTGTTTGCTGTACTAGAATCAGTGCGTTGGAGATAGATGCTGAGGATCTCAATACCCTTGTATAGTTTGGAGGAATTGGGGTTGTTTTCTTGTAGTGCCGTGTAGACGGCATGCGCCAAAGCGTCATAATCCGTGGTTATGCGGATAGAAGAAGCACGTTGCTCTGAAAGAGCAGTCAGTTGGGCTTTGATGCGCTCGCCTATCTCGGTTTCGGCACGTTTAGCATCTTGGCGGTAATGGAGAAAGTAGGTGCGAGGATCTGAAATGCGCCATTTGACCTGTACATTAAGAGCTATATTTTCTTTGCTGTTTACGGGAAAGCGTATATTTTGAGGGACGCTGAGCATTTGTACGCGGCGATCTACAAAGGTGACCTGTTCTAATGGCGCAGGCCATTTGACGTGCAAACCTGGCGTTTCGATGACGTGTTTGAGGCCTCCCATGCTGGATACGACCGCGTATTCACGTTGATCTACTATAAAAAATAGCGATGCCCCTGCGCCTAATAACAACGCTAGTGCAATGACACAGTAAGCCAGTCGATTCATTTTCACGGTTTTTGTTTCTCGCTTTTTTAAGGGAGAGTGAGGTGACGCCTTAGTGTACAAACCTCAAGCTCATCAAGGTGTGGAATCCTATATAGGGTGTGTCTCCAATTGCCCAAAAAGCCCCATCTTTGCGTATTTGATAAACATGGGTGCGGTGCTCGGGGTCCTCACTGTACTCAAGTACATCCGGATCCCTGTGCTCCTGCTCCCCCAAATATGGGCCCTTTTGAACAATGGGACACACACCCTAGACTAAGCGCCTCGGTCACGCTCTCGCAGGGCGTCTTTGGAGTAGGGAAAAAGGGTATTTCCCATAAACGAATTAGCGTCGTTTTGGGGGATCCCTTGCTCTGGGGATTTTGAAGCAGAGGTATTGCCTAGAAAGACAGAGGGAGCACGATTCGTGCTGGGCACATCGGTTTGTCCTTGCGTTTGCGAGGATATAGAGGCGTTGGCCACTCCTTTAGAAGGGGGCTGAATAGAGAAGGATAAGAGAGGGCTCGCTAGCCCTTTTTTATTTGCTTCACCAGCTTGTATGCTATTGGTCCATACCTTGGGGACTTTGCTATACATCTCCTGGAATGTTTCTCTATAGAGTCGATCGCGGACTACCGTAGGTGCCTTTACATATACGGGCAACAGGCGCTTAAAGTATTCAGCATCTGCTTTGGCTTGGGTTATTGAACGCCAAGCGCGTTGATGTGCTTGCTCCTGAAGTTGGAGGATACTCGTACGAGTCTGCGCGAGAAATTGTTCCGCTTCTCTTTGGATGCGATTTTTTTGCCGATCACGCTCTTCGAGGATTTTTTTTGCGTCTTCTTCTAAACGGCCTTGTAAGGCATCGGGAAGGCGTAAATTTTCTAAGGCAATATGGCTAATGCGTATGCCGGTTTGATTGCTGTCTAGCTGAGATTGCACCGATTTAGTCAAGGTTTGCGCTAAAGCGGGTAAACGGTCCGGCGATGTGTTATCGGCCTTATTTTTTGTCAGCAATGCGCGTAACGCCGTTTGCGTGATTTGTATTAGCGTTGTTTCTGGCGCTGTATTATTCAGTAGGAAGGCGGCTGCATCCTGTATTTTGTACTGTACAGCTGCGCGTAGGCCTAGCGTATCCTGCGTTTGCAGGAGGAGCGATGTATCTGCCGATGCTTCGGATATAGGTTCGCTGGATTCGACTTTGATAACGCGATTATCTGAAAGGCGTATATTTTCACTGGATTGTATGGGGTAGGGAAAGCGCCAATGGACTCCAGGGGCAGTGACCGTTTCTTGATAGCGTCCCCATCTGAAAAGGACAGCGGCTTCATCGGAAGCAACATTGTAAAAGCCGCTACTAATCCAAAAACCGAAGACCGCACATGCTGCGCTTAAAACGCCGTATGCGATATGTCGTGCAGAAGGTTTTCGTGGAGGTCGTACGCCAAAGGTTTTTTTGATTTTTTTGCGTGGATCGCGAGCCAGGAGTGCGGAAAGGCGTTGGGTAAATTGACGCCATAGCTCATCTAGATCAGGAGGGTTGTTTCGGTTGGAATGCATACCAAGCTGCTGATCTGCGCTCAATGGTGCTGTATTTAGCCCTGTGCGTAGCGCTGTAGGGTACAAAACAACCGTTTTTCTGACAGAGGGTCGGAAGACACTGGTGAGGAGCTGCAAGAAAGGGTTAGCCATAGCACAGAAAAGCGTTGGAAAAAAACAGAGTAAAAATAGAAGCTTTGGAGCAAGCAAACTGATTAGCAGCCGCTCAAATGGCGCTTTGCATGTTTCTCCCGACCAATTATATGATAGATAGCCAAGTTCAAAATCGGGTTGTCCGCCTACCGATTGCCGTTTTACGATGCAGAAAACAGAGCCTACTAGCAGAGTGATTTATGGTACTCAGCTATAGGGCTCTGCGCATTTCAGTCTGCGTATTTAAACAAGACCTTTAAGCATACCTCTGGGCATAACCTGCTTATAGAGCCGAATTGTTCAATGACTCAGGTATCGTATCTGAAAAATGGTTTGAAGATGCGCCTGCTTGTCTGTCTGTCGCATATTCTAATTGCAGATTAACAGGGCGAGCCGGTACGACAGTGGAAATTGCGTGTTTGTACACCATTTGTGTGACGGTGTTGCGCAAAAGAACCACATATTGGTCAAAAGATTCGATATTGCCTTGCAGTTTAATACCATTTACCAGGTATATAGATACTGGCATATGCTCTTTACGCAATGCGTTAAGAAAGGGATCTTGTAGCATCTGTCCTTTACCGCTCATGGTTCACACTCCATTTGTTTTAAAATCTCAAAGGGGGTTTGAGATTCGCCCATAAAGGGCTGTTATCTTGGACCGTGCACAATGCGGCGATCCGTAAAATTGACTCAAAATTCCCCTACATCCTGGTGAAGGATAGTATTTGCTCCTGAACCCATGCCGCATTTCCGTAAATGCATTGACCATTTCAGGAATAGGCTTTGGGACCTCAAATAGAGGTCCCTCAGAATCCTGTCACAATCATTAACACATTCTGAGAATCTTGGGCCCAGCAAGCTGGAGAATTGCTAAAAACCGAATACTATATCGGATTTTACAGGGCAGTTCTTCAGACTTGCCTATATTGTTTTAAAAAAACAAAGAAATACAAAGTGTTTTTTAAGCATCCAAGGTCTTTTTAGAAGCTTTTTCGTCGGTGTATAGGGGCTGGAAGCCCCGTGATATTTAGATATCACCCTGTTTTATGCGATGGATCTTCCATAACGGAAGACCTTTCGAATTTTTGAGGGGGATGAGCGCATCCTAGGTCTGTTTTCGAAGAAAAGGATTGGTCTGTGATCTAAATTCTATGCGCAATGGGGTGCCTGTCAATGAGAACGTTTCGCGGAACCGCCGTTCTAGATAGCGTTTATAGTCTGATGTAACTGCATCCAAGCCATTGCCATGGATCACCACAATCGGTGGATTATGCCCTCCTTGATGGGCATATCGCATTTTGGGACGGCTTAGTCCACTGCGTCGAGGAGGTTGTGCTTGAACGGCTGCAATCATCGCACGAGTGAGTTTGGGCGTAGACAGCTTAGACATTGCTGCTGCATAGGCTTCATTTACGGAACGTAACACGCCTGGCAGCCCCGTTTTCTCAAGAGCAGAAATATAGTGCACTTGCGCAAAGCCTAAGAATTGTAATTTTCGATCAAACTCTTGTTTGACGCGCGCACGCGTATAGGAATCGAGTTTTTCCCATTTGTTGATCCCCACTACAAGGGCGCGGCCTTGTTCAAGGATAAAACTGGCGATATGGGCATCTTGTTCACTGATATCTTGCCGTGCATCTAACAATAGCACCACCACATGCGCATCTTGAATAGATTGCAGGGTTTTCACTACAGAGAATTTTTCAACTGTTTCGAAGACGCGGGCACGGCGCCTAAGCCCTGCAGTGTCGATAAGGGTGTAGGTATTCCCATTTCTTTCAAAATCAATATAAATCGAATCGCGGGTAGTGCCAGGTTGATCAAACGCAATAAGCCTTTCCTCGCCAAGAAAAGCATTCGCAAGTGTAGATTTGCCTACATTGGGTCGCCCTACCAGGGCAATTTTAATGCCTTTTGACGGGGTATCGGTGTCGGTTTCTGCAGGGGGATTGTATTGCGTATAGGCGACGTGGAGCAGTTGGTCGATCATGGTCGGAACGCCATCACCGTGCGATGCCGAAATGACACAAGGGGTGCCTAAGCCTAGCGCATAAAAGTCCGAGGCTGCTACATCAAATTGTAGGCCTTCGGCTTTATTGATGACCAAAACTACGGGGCGGCCTGTTTTGCGCAAAAAATTGGCGATAGAGGTTTCTTGCGGGGATCGGCCATGACGTGCATCGACCAAAAAAAGAATGAGGTCAGACTCTTCCACCGCTTGCCGTGTTTGCTGCGCCATTTGATACAAAATGCCGTCTTTTGCAGTGGGTTCAAAACCTCCTGTATCAATGATCAGATAAGGACGCTCTCCAACCCGTCCAGTACCATAATGCCGATCACGAGTCAGGCCTGGAAAATCGGCGACTAGTGCATCTCGTGAACGCGTTAAGCGGTTAAATAAAGTGGATTTGCCCACATTAGGGCGGCCAACTATGGCGATAACGGGGAGCATGAAAAACTCATCAATACAGAAAAAAAGAGTAAGAGAACAAAGCGCTTCTCTTGAGTTAAAGCAATTTATAGCGAAGCGTTGCACAACTCCAGGGTGCTGTCACGTTTTTTTGCCCTATTAGTGCTACTGCATGAAGTGGCATGGTTTGTTCAAGCGATATGTCGTATTTCCTTAACCGCTTAGACCATTTGCTACTTGGCGCACGACATTGGCAATGGAATTCGCGTGGGAAAGGGCCATTTCCGTTTGAGGGGCTTCCACCATAATTCTTAAAACAGGCTCCGTGCCTGAAGCGCGAATTAATACACGACCCTGCGCCCCTAATGCTTGCTCCGCATGGGTAACTGCGGCTTGAATCGCCGCGTGCTGCTGGTAGTCCATTTCAGAGGGGAGCGTTACATTGATGATGTGTTGGGGAAATAAGGTAAGCGCTCCTAACACAGCCGGTATATGTTCGCGGATGGTGCTCTGGGGGTATTGTTTTTGCGTGCGGATCAGTGCAGTGAGAACCATCAATGCCGCAACAATCCCATCGCCAGTGGTATGTTTATCTAGCGAAATAACATGACCTGAAGTTTCTGCTCCAAGTTGCCACCCTTGTTCATGCAGTTTTTCAATCACATAGCGATCACCTACTGCTGCGCGCATAAATTGGATGCCTTGCGCAAGTAGCGCGCGCTCAAGGGCTAGATTTGTCATGACGGTGCCCACAACACCATCAATATGACCAGTGACTTTGAGTTGATCCATCACTAGGGCATAGAGGAGTTCATCGCCGTTATATAAACGTCCTGTGGCGTCGACAATATGAACGCGATCTGCATCGCCATCTAGGGCTATCCCTAAATCGGCATTATGAGATCGTACGGCGTCCATTAACGCTTGGGGAGCGGTAGCGCCACATCCTTGATTGATATTCATGCCATTGGGCTGTACGCCAATAGCAATGACCTCAGCACCTAGCTCGTGAAAAACAGGAGGTGCAATGTGATAGGCCGCGCCATTGGCGCAATCGACGACCAGTTTGACGCCACGTAGATCAAATTGCGCAGGGAACGTGCTTTTACAAAACTCAATATATCGCCCAGCTGCATCATCTAAGCGTTTAGCTTTGCCTAATGTTTCTGAACTAGAACAAACCATGGGTTGCTCAAGCTGTGCTTCTATAGCTTGCTCTACTTTATCCGATAGCTTATGCCCTTGTGCGGAAAAAAACTTGATGCCATTGTCATGATGCAAATTGTGCGAAGCACTGATCACAATACCGCCTGCTAAACGTAATGCACGCGTCAAGTAAGCGATGGCTGGGGTGGGCATGGGTCCTGCGAGCAGGACATCTACTCCTGCGGCAGACAGACCCGCTTCTAGTGCGGCTTCGAGCATATACCCTGACACGCGGGTGTCTTTTCCAATCAGGACGGTGGGACGCGTTGCCGCTTGTCGCCAATAGGGTGTATCCGCTAATACCTTGCCTGCTGCGTAGCCTAGACGAAGAATAAAGTCGGGGGTAATGGGCGCTTGACCCACTCGACCTCGTATCCCATCGGTACCAAAATAATGACGCTTCATACGATAATGTTTTATTTAAATAGAGTAGTGCTGTAGGAAAGGAATAGAGCGTTTAATGTGGGTAAGTCAGCAAAATGCGGTAGAACCATGAGATCGACGATAGAAATCCATTAGTGCTCATTTAAGGACATGCGGGATGTGCGCTGCTTCAATTTTGGAGGCCACTTTTAAAGCTTGCACGGTAGCGCCCACATCATGAACGCGAAAAATGCGTGCTCCTTTTTGGAGCGCATATAACGCGGCGGTGACGCTAGCCGCTAGCCGTTCCGATGGATCCTGATTTTTAGTGACGCCTAAAAATGATTTGCGAGAAAGTCCTACTAGCACTGGAAAACCCAGAGTCACTAGATCTTGGAGATGCGCTAATACCATCTCATTGTGCTGCTCTTTTTTTCCAAATCCAAAGCCAGGGTCAATGCATATGCGCGAGCGCTCAATGCCTGCGGCCTCCAGTGCGAATAGGCGATCTTCTAAAAATCCCCGTATTTCCCTCACAGGATCTTGATAAATAGGCTCTAGCTGCATGGTTTGAGGGTTTCCCTGCATATGCATGATACATACGCCGCATCCGCTGGACGCTACAATTTCCAGTGCGCCTATCTGACGTAAACCCCAAATGTCGTTGACCATATCCACGCCGGCTTCCAAGGCTGCGCGCATGACTTGAGGTTTGTAGGTGTCAATGGACAGGGGAATGTCCAAATCATGCCCTTGCAATGTTTCAATGACGGGTAAAACACGGGCCAGTTCTTCTTCTGCTGATATCGGAGTAGCACCAGGGCGCGTCGATTCTCCACCGATATCAATAATATCTACCCCTTCTTCTATCATCTGTTCAACCCGTTTACATGCGGCATGGACAGAGAGATGGGTTCCCCCATCTGAAAAAGAATCCGGAGTGATATTTAAAATCCCCATCACCAAAGGGCGGTGCAATGGCAATCTAAAGCGTCCGCACTGAAAGCCCGCTGTTTTGGACCCTAAAGGTCCAAAAGCAAAAGATTCAGAAATAGGATGCGCAGAAGCAGAAACGGTGGGGAATACCATAGTCCTTTTACCTATATGGTGAGCCTTGGAATATACAGGGGATCGGTGCGTATAGAACGCGAGCAAAAGGATAGGAGCGCAAAGGCGCTGTACACGGATTGGCTCTGAATATAGACCTTACGTTATCCCACTTTTGTACAACGGACGCGGGTTTTTTGTATCCCTGCCGTTTATTGAGCCTGTGCCTGTTCAGTGGATTCTGGCGTAGGTGCATTTGCAGCCTGACGATGTTCGTAGAGTGCTGCAAAATTAATTTCACTTAAATGTACAGCAGGAAAACCAGCGCGCGTAATCGCATCGGCCATATTGGCGCGTGCATAGCCGAATAATATCGATGGGCAACTGATATATAACGTAGGGTCTAACTCTTCTGGAGGGAAGTGGTGTATTTCAAAAATTCCAGTTTGCTTGAGTTCAACAATCAATGCCACTTTTTCGGCGATGGTCGTCGTTAATGTGAGGGTGAGCGAAACCTGAAAAATAGCTTCTTGTAACGCATCTGCCTCAACATGGACATGCAGTTCTGCAGAAGGGGCAGCGGTTTCTAAGAAAATCTGCGGAGAATGGGGCTGCTCGAGCGACATGTCCTGCACATAAACGCGCTGGATATTAAATACGGCTTGGGAAGGTGACGAAGAATCAGTCATAAATAGCCTAAAAGAATCTAAAACGGAGACTACTAGAGCACTTCTAAAATGATCTGCCACTTGGTCATCTCCCGCTTCGCCGTTATTCGTACTATCTGCGCGGAGATTTCGTGTTGCAAATCATTTTAGAAATGCTCAAACGCTCTGAGCAAGTATTCAGAGCGTTTGAGAAGGGTTTTTAAAGGGTTTTATGCTCTGTTACAGCTTGTCCATGGCAATGCTTATACTTTTTCCCACTATTGCATGGGCATAGTGTATTTCGACCAATCCTAGGAGATGAGAGGGAATTATCCATAGGATAGGGGAGTCCTGAGGGTATAGAGGACTCCATTTGGGGTGCACTTCCGGTTTGCTCGCTATGAGCCATGTCCTCATCGGATAAGGGGGCATTAGCATGCAGGAATTGTAGATGGGTAGGAGTGAAAGTCGGGCTGACCTCTGCATCGGGAAAATTTTGTCCCTGCTCGATATGCATTTGCAGCAGTGTCTGCGTCACTTCAAACGCAATGGCATCTAATAAACGTGCAAATAATTGGAAAGATTCGCGTTTGTATTCTTGTTTAGGATTTTTTTGTGCATATCCGCGTAAATGAATACCTTGACGCAAATGATCCAGTGCAAATAAATGTTCACGCCAATGCGCATCGAGCGTTTGCAAGAGTAATGCGCTTTCAAGGTGTGCAGTAGCGTCTTCTCCGAGGGGAGCAACTTTAGTTTGATAAGTCGTGTGTGCTGCGGTAAGGACCATATGCACAATAGCATCATCATTACGATGCGTTCCCAGTGCTTGGACTGCTTCTTGAAAAGAAGTTGAGGGTGTTTGGGATGCGTCGGCATCAGCATCGCCGTGCTTGGCTTGCTGCCATAGACCCCATTCTTTGTCCAACACCTGCTCAAGCCCTGGTATATCCCATTGCTCTTCGATGCTATCCGGTGGGATATATTGGTGTACCACCTCGGTGAGTACGGCTTCACGCATATGGTGAATGGTATTGGAGACGTTTGACGCTTCTAACCATTCATTGCGTTGACGATAAATGACCTGGCGCTGATCATTGGAAACATCATCGTATTCTAATAATTGCTTACGAATATCGAAATTGCGCGCTTCTACTTTGCGTTGTGCAGATTCGATAGACCGTGTCACGATTCCTGCCTCAATGGCCTCTCCATCTGGCATTTTGAGGCGTTCCATGATGGCGCGTACGCGTGGACCTGCAAATATGCGTAGCAGCGCATCATCGAGGGATAAATAAAAGCGTGAAGAACCTGGATCACCTTGTCGTCCAGCGCGGCCTCGTAATTGGTTATCGATACGCCGTGATTCATGCCGTTCGGTTCCAATGATATGCAAGCCCCCTGCTGCTTTGACTTGGTCATGTAAAGATTGCCATTCGTCTTGCAATTGCGCAATCCGCAATGACTGCTCTTCGCTGGAAAGGGACGCATCGGCTTCGATAAACCCGGATTGTTTAGCGACATTGCCTCCTAATACGATATCGGTGCCGCGGCCTGCCATATTTGTGGCGATCGTAATCATCCTAGGCCGACCCGCTTGCGCGATAATTTCTGCTTCGCGCGCGTGTTGCTTGGCATTGAGTACTTGATGGGGGAGTTGGGCCTGTTTGAGTAATTCCGAGACGAGCTCAGAATTTTCAATGGAGGTAGTACCTACCAGCACCGGTTGGCCACGTTCGTAGCATAGGCGGATATCCTTGATCACAGCGTCGTAGCGCTCGCGGCTGGTTTTATAGATTTGGTCTTGGTAGTCTGTACGCTGGCTTGAACGATTAGTAGGGATGACGACGGTTTCTAGGGCATAAATTTCCTGAAACTCATACGCTTCTGTATCGGCAGTTCCGGTCATTCCCGATAACGTGGCGTACATCCTGAAATAGTTTTGGAAGGTGATCGATGCGAGTGTTTGGTTCTCATTTTGAATGTGGACGCCTTCCTTGGCTTCAACGGCTTGATGTAGGCCATCAGACCAACGCCGTCCTGCCATTAAACGTCCAGTAAATTCATCGACGATGACGACTTCGCCTTGCTGAACAACATACTGTTGATCTCGATGAAAAAGCGTATGCGCACGTAAAGCCGCATACACGTGGTGCATCAGCGTAATATTTTGCGGGGCATATAAGCTTTGACCTGCTGGGATAAAGTCCCATTCGGCAAGGAGCGTTTCTGCTTTTTCATGGCCTTGCTCGGTTAGGTAAACCTGGCGTGACTTTTCATCTAAAGTATAGTCACCAGGCACTTCTACGCCGCTGCCATCGGCTTTTTCTTCTCCAATTTGGCGCGTGAGTAGCGCAGGCAGTGCATTCATCCGCGCGTACCAGTCAGTATGATCTTCTGACTGTCCGGAAATAATTAAAGGGGTACGCGCTTCGTCAATCAAAATGGAGTCGACTTCGTCGACAATGGCGAAATTTAATGTACGTTGTACGCGACTGCTTGCTTCGTACACCATGTTATCGCGCAGATAATCGAAACCAAATTCATTATTGGTACCGTATGTGATATCTGCTGCATAGGCTTCGCGCTTTTCTTCATGAGACATTTGCGACAAATTTAAGCCTACCGTGAGTCCTAAAAATTGATACAGGCGCCCCATCCACTCCGCGTCGCGCGTAGCAAGGTAATCATTCACGGTTACTACATGCACCCCTTGCCCTGATAAGGCATTCAGGTAGGCGGCAAGGGTTGCGACCAGGGTTTTACCCTCGCCGGTGCGCATTTCTGCAATTTTTCCTTCATGGAGCGCAATTCCGCCGATAAGCTGCGTATCAAAATGCCGCATCGACAGGATACGCACGCTGGCTTCGCGGCAGACCGCAAAAGCTTCAGGCAGCAAAGCATTCAGTGATTCTCCGGCCGCTACACGTTCACGAAATTCCGTCGTTTTAGCGCGGATTTCCGTATCCGTGAGGGGCTGCATCGAAGCTTCAAGGGCATTGATTGCAGCAACTTGTTTCCGGTAGCGTGCAATTAAGCGCTGATTGCGGCTGCCAAAGATTTTTTGGAGAATAGTTGAGATCATGAGAGTGAAAACTTGAAAAATGCTAGAAAGGCGAAAAGAGGCTATTAAACCAGAAAGACAGTCGAGAACTGTAAAAACTTTCCATTTCTATCAAGGATCATTTTAAAAAGCCTTCTTCCGCTGGGTAATTTTCAGAATGTGCTTATGCAAAGAGCGTCTTTCTGCGTTGCTGCACGTCAATAAAGTCTATTTTAGAAGAAAGGGCATGCATGCGCTAAGGACTCCATAGAAAAATGCCCGTGGTTTTATAGCCACGGGCATTTTTACTAACATAATAACAGCAAATTATAGTACAAAAAATGTACTACACCGACTATTAGAATGCGTGACGTACACCTACGCGGACAGCGCGCTGTCTGCTGGAATCAGAGGCTGCGAAGCCATAGATTTGACCGGTAGCAGCGAGGCCGAGAGAGTCTGTGCCACTTACGTTTTGGCCAACTGCCAAGGCGTAAATGTCAGTACGTTTGGACAAAGCGTAGTCTAGACCCAGGTTGAGGGTTTTGCCACGTATACCCTTGTTGCCATTTACGCTATTACCTTTCGTGTAATTAGCGGCGACGATACCAGAGAGTACTGGAGAGAATTGGTAAGCTAAGCTAGCTTCGCCAATATGTAAAGTCGCTTTTGCAGCTGGATTTGTTACGGAGACATAGTCTTTGAACTGTACATTGCTGTAGTTACCACCAGCAGTGAACGGACCGAAAGAATAAGTAATACCTGCGGCAGCCACTTGCAGTGACGAAGCAGTCGTTCCGAAACCATCGATTTGGGAGTTGATATTTTGGAGAAGACCTTGTTGGGTATATCCAAAATAGGAGCTCGCAGGATTTTTAGCTTGCAAGTAAGCTGCGCCTAAAGCCAATGGGCCATTAGCAAAGCTTGCACCAGCAGACCAAACGCGGTTTTTAGAGAAGCTACCCGCTGTTCCGCCGAGGCTATACAAACCGCCGAAAGTCACGCCATCGTAATTTGCGCTGGTATATTTAACCGCGTTATCGATGCGATACGTACCATTCAAATTATTAACGTCACCGGTGTGTGCTGCAAAATCACCAGCACCGCGATTGCTTGCTGCTAAAGGACCAACAAAGTCGGTCAAGGAGTCGTATTGACGTCCAACAGTAACGGAACCAAAGTCACCAGCTAAACCAACGAATGCTTGACGACCAAACAATCGGTCATTTTGGTTGGAATACCCTGTGTTGACATCAAAGCCGCTTTCCAACGTGAAAATGGCTTTTAGGCCATTGCCCAAATCTTCAACACCGCGCAAACCCCAACGGCTGCCTTGCATAATGCCACTAGCTAATTCGTAAGCATGACCTGATGTGAAAACAGGTTTGCCGCCAGCATCTACACCAGCAAAACTTTTAGCGTTGGTAACGTAATTTACACCTGTATCGAGCAAACCATACAGAGTAACGCTGCTTTCAGCTTGCGCTGCGCCAGCAAATGCGCCGAAGGCTGCGAGCGCGATAAGCGATTTTTTCATTCAAAGATCTCCAAAGAGGGGATTGAATTATGTAATTGAGAAACGATACTGCCAAAAGTAGTTCCATTGGAAATAAACATGCAAAGACAGCCCTACAATCCACTGGGTGCCCGTTATGATTCATTCCGAGAACAGCAAGAAGCTGAGCGGCACTGTAGCAAAATTGATTCGTAGATCAAAGAGAAAATAGGTTTTTAGCGAATAGGATGGGTTTTTTGTCGTTTTTTCACAACAGTTTTTTCTTCTTTATCGCTTGAGACATTATGTGAATGCCTTTGCAGCAAAGCGCTGATAAGTGCTTAAGAGTGAATCAAAATGGAGAGTGGCCATTTTGGCGATATAAGCGTTGCTTATATTAACGAGATATTTTGTTAATCTGGATGTGATTGCTGCAAAGGTATCAAAGAGGAACGCCTTAAAAGGAATATTCAGGAATATTCAAGAATATTGCAGTATCTACACCGCTATTTTTAAGTGCAGGACATGATGATAGATGACTGGATTAAGAAGTTTGATAAACGCTTGCGTATATTAGTAGGTGTAGTTTCTGTGGGCGCACGCCCTTTGCCAGAACGCCCCTCTCAAAACGATTCTCCTAGAGCGCTTCCGAATACGCTAGTCGCTCCATCGCAGCAGGAAGGCTCACTTGCTGTTGTGCAGGAAGATCAATCGCTACCCTGGTCTATAGAAGAAAAGCGGCATGCTGCGCGTTTAATGCGGGTAAATCATGTAGGCGAAATTTGCGCGCAAGCTTTGTACGAAGCACAAAAGCAGGCTACACGGTCTATGTCATTGCGTGTACTTTTTGAGCGAGCCGCGCTTGAGGAAGAAGATCATCTCAATTGGACTGCGCAAAGGCTCCAACAATTAGGCACGCGTCCCAGTCTTTTGAATCCTTTTTGGTATGGCGGTGCTTTTGCACTGGGATTGCTGGCGGGTTTATTCGGCGATCGCTTTAGCTTAGGGTTGATGGGGGAGACGGAGCGTCAAGTGGAGCAGCACCTTGCGGGACATCTTCAACAGTGGCCTTCTTATGACCATGTTTCATTAGCCTTATTAGAACGCATGCTCGCCGATGAAGTGGCGCATGGAAAAAATGCAATGGATGCAGGCGGTATTGCTTTACCTGAGTTAATACGCTTTTTGATGCGTGTTGCGGCGCGTGTGATGACTAGCACCGCTTATTACCTTTGAGGCTATAGCTTAAGGGAATGAAAAAACGACTTAAAATAGTTGGAAAAAGCGGTAGTTGGAAAAAGCAGCAGTTGGAAAAAGCGGTTACGGTGCTTACATAGAAAAATAAACGACCAGGCTTAGGGAACCCTATTTAAATTACCCTTTTAAAAGCACGGGCTAGTGCTATCGCCTGGTAGGAGTAGCTTGCGTAGTGAGGCCAACTCAACTCCAGGCTTATATTTTTTCATCAAGAGACATTCTAATCGACTGATGATGAGGGTTAGTGTGATGGCGTAGAGGGCTGTGCTATGCCATTTCTTTGTGGAGCCGGCGGAGTTATTGCATCCTTTGCGTTTCCGAAAACTAAGCCTTGGGCTTCTAAGCGGGTGATCGATTTTTGATTTAAACCCCTAACGCGTTCTGCCAAATCTTCTGCATCTCGATAAGGTCCATTTTTATCCCGTTCGCTAATGATCAATTTTGCCCGTGCGGCACCAATTCCTTTGATACTTTGTAGAACACTTTCAGAGGCTGCATTAATTTCTACAGCAGCTTGTGCTGCTGGAATGGTAGTGAGTAGGGCCAGTAGAGCAAGTACATGTAGGCATACGATGGTTAGACACTTTTTAATCACGACATTCTCCAGAGTAAATAAGGTTTTCAAAAGTATTTAAAACGAGGTGTTTCCTGGGTATGGGCAAAATCGAAGATGGATACTTATCTCCTATAAGTGAAGATATGTTTACGACGCTAAGAGCCTGTGTGGTGTGTTGCTAAAGGAGCTTTGTTTTTTCAACATCCTATTTCGGGTATTTCCGTAAATCGAGGACACACAGTGCATGGAAAATGCAGTGTAGTGACCTGTTTTGTGCTTGAGTAGTCGACCGATTGGCTAGGTTTTATAATTAGTAATGTTTTCTAGAGGGTTTTAAGTGGCTTGTGCGCATTGAGGGGAGGGGGTAGTTGTCTACTTCAGTTTAGGCTATGTCGATATCCATAAAAATACAATAAACACCTAAATAGTTTATAAATTACCTGTTTTGCGCATAAAATATATTCTGGAGTTTTTCGTAGGATGCACTGATTGGATGTGCTTTCGTTGAGATTCGAAAGTGACCTTGCCTCGGTTTCACGTAAACCTGGGGGTATTAGAAATCGACTCTCTGCCATTCAGCATGCTGATTTGATTTTAGTATTAAAAGAAGGCGTTATCGCTGAATCGGGTACCCATCAAAGCCTATTAGCTCAACAAGGTTACTATGCAGATCTTTGGCAGAAGCAAGACGGAGCGCTATTTGATCAAACCATGTCTGGGCACGCATCCATTCCGAGCATTCAACCAGCATGGGTTTAGCTTTTTGCTTCATGAAACGATTTTGTTTTTAAGGAATCTCGGATCTAATCGTGAGTTGCCTTTGCTGCAGAAGTAAGATTCTGCTAAGATTTTGGATGGTTTCCCGACTTAATCTAGCAGGACACAATGAAACACCCCCTCTATTCAGCTTATGCCTGGCTTAGTTGCCCTGAGGCAGGGGCCTGCCATTCCATCTACTTTCATATCCCATTGTTTGCTGGGGAATTACGCTCCAGCATTGCGTATAAATTCCACTATACATACTGATCTACTAAAAAATTGAAGGGCCTTTCCACCGTATCTTATGGCAGGAATCGTCGCTTATTGCTTATCTATCCCTAAACCCAGTTTATAGATCCTTGAAGAAGATCGCCTCCAGTAAAAGGCGTCCTTAAGCAAAACTCACGTTATTTAGCTTATCTCAGGCCAGTGCCAACGTACTCAGTTAATTCGTCAGTCTTTCCGATTTTTCGTCTTTTATCACTATATGATAATTAATATCAGATATTTATAGGACGTATGATCAATTTTGTAACAATAAAAAAATCACTGAAAAATTGGAAGTAAGGACTATAAGTAGAGATCGTATTTTATGACTAAATTCAAGAATTTTTGAAAACTTCAGAAAAACCCATTTTTTTATTTTCCAAAATGGTTCGGCTTTAATTTTTGCTTTGCAGGATAAAATACTATGACCAAAATTTCCAATTACTTGCATCCCTCTTTTCCAACTTCTGCGCCAACAGAAGTTAGTAAAGAAAATCGCATACTAACATTGCCCCCTGAGATTACAGAACGGTTTGTTGCAAAACTAGATAAACAATCTTCAAATAATTTTGCTTTCGCTGTTTCGGGCATCCCTATCAAAAATCTAAAATCAAAAAAAATTGATAATTTAAAATTAATGATTTTTCTTATTAATAAAAGAGCCATTATTCCAGAATTATTTTATGAAGCTCTCTGTGATTTGGTAAAAAATAATATCGAAAATCTGAAACTCGTACTGGAAGCTTATTCTAAACATCCTTTAAAAGAAAATAAATTAATACTAAATATTAATTTTATTCAACTACTCAATTGTGCCACAAAAGAAAAAGACGAAAAAGCAATTCAGAAGAAAGTAGAAGAATTTAATGCACTATTAAACAGTGAAAAAATTAAAACTCTACAAAGTGACCATAGCTCGCAACGGGTACTTTCAAAAGAAAGTATAGCATTAATCAAAATAGCATTCGGAAATTTCAAAAAAATACAAAAAGATTTACAGAAAGATATTTTAAAATTAATGATTAACGTAGTAGGCCATACTGAAGAAAAAAAATCCCCGCCATTGAATGCTACATTCATGCAATCAATAATGCATACGCTGCATGAAAACTATCGCATTAACTTTATAACTAAATTTATACAAACCAATCCGGATTTATTAGAAGAATATTCCAGTAATTTAGAAGCCCTTAAAGAGTTAATTGATAGTCTGAAACTTTTGCCAGATAATGATTTGGAGCAGGGGTTTGATTATGTCATGCAGTACCTAGCTTTGAGTATGCAACGGAATCCAAATAAATGGATTTCTGAGTACATAAAATATGAAGTTCCGCACTACCACCACCTAGAATGTAAGATATCAATTTTTGAAATGCTTATGGAAAAAATCACAGAATTTCCAGAAAGCAAACACGGAGCCCTCTTTATAAGTCTCATTCCGGTGCTTACCCGCACTCTTTCTGTAAGGGAACGCGCTTTTGATGAGGAGTTCAAAGCCAATAAAGCTCGCTCCCTTTTAGAGAAAATAGAACTTTCTCTCCTTAGTAAAAAGGCATTGCCTATTATGCCAATGCCATCAAATTTTTCTGTAAAAGTTTTAGTCGACAAGTCGGAGGTAGAAGAAGAATTTTTAGGAAAAACTTTTTATCCTTCGATTAATGCCTGGGATTTAAAAAAATTAGCTTCCTATTTTTTAGTTTTTGATGATAAAGTAGGAAGTAACCAATTGCTACGCATTCTAAATTTTCTTACAGAAAACATGTCTAGGGTTAATGATAAGGATATAGGAAATTTTTTAATAATTTATTTACGTTTAATGCCTGCAGTAGAAACATCTTCTGCAAAGGATAATTACCTTAAAGTGCTCAAAGATAATTTCCATAGAATTTCTGATGACCATATCACTGCGGTACTGGTTCAACTTGCAAAGAGTATAAAATATTTAAAAACAGAAGACGATCTTTGGGGAAGCTTTTTAAATTTAACGGATCACTTAGTAGGTCATACTGAAGAAAAAATTTCCCCGCCATTGAATGCTACACCCATGCAATCCATAATCAATTCGCTGGATAAAAAATATCGTATTAGCTTTATAACTGAATTTATAAAAACCGAGCCGGATTTATTAGAAGAATATTCCAGTAATTTAGGAGCCCTTAAAGAGTTAATTGATAGCCTGAAGTTTTTGCCAGATAATGATTTGGAATGGGGGTTTGATTATGTCATGCAGTATCTAGTTTTGAGTATGGGACAGAATTCAAATAAATGGATTTCTGAGTACATAAAATATGAAGGTAAGTCTTACCCGGCGGTATGTAAGATAGCAATCTTAAGAACGCTGATGGAAAAAATCACAGAATTTCCAGAAAGCAAACACGGAGCCCTCTTTATAAGTCTCATTCCGGTGCTTACCCGCACTCTTTCTGCAAGGGAAGGCGCTTTTAATGAGGAGTTCAAAGCCAATGAAGCTCGCTCCCTTTTAGAGAAAATAGAATTTTCTCTCCTTAGTAAAAAGGCATTGCCTATTATGCCAATGCCATCAAATTTTTCTGTAAAAGTTTTAGTCGACAAGTCGGAGGTAGAAGAAGAATTTTTAGGAAAAACTTTTTATCCTTTGATTAATGCCTGGGATTTAAAAGAATTAGCTTCCTATTTTTTAGGTTTTGATGATAAAGTAGGAAGTAACCAATTGCTACGCATTCTAAATTTTCTTACAGAAAATATGTCTAGAGTCAATGATAAGGATATAGGCGATTTTTTAAAAAATTATTTACGTTTAATGCCTGCATTAGAAGCAGAGCTTACATTAGAAGCAGATTCTGCAAAAGATACTTTTTTTAAAGTGCTCGAAGACAATTTCCCTAGAATTTCTGATGACCATATCGCTGAGGTGCTGCGTCAATTTGCAATAAGTATAGGAAAATTAGAAACGGAAACTATGCAACAAGCTTCTGTTGATTTATTTAAAGAAAAAATACCTAAAAACCTTAATAGCCCTATCGTTACAGTACTAGCTCAATTTGCAAATAGTATAAAGAAATTAAAAACACAAGCTATGCGGCAAGCTTCTCTTGATTTACTTAGTGAAAAAATGCGCGATATTTCTGCAGGATATGCAGAAGAAACCATGCAAATTTCTAATACCCAAGACAACCTCGTAAGAATTTTAGAGGAATTTATAAATTACCGTTTAGATTTTAAGGATAAAAAATACGACACTAGTATTATAGATTTTCTTGAAAAAACTATTGCTCATATTAAATCGAAAGACAGTGCAAAAAATAAACCTTTATCTGCATGGGAGACTCTTTCAGAAATTAGCAAGAAAACAAAAGAATTAAGCGAAGAGCTCAGAAACCCATTGATTAAATTAATACAAATATATGTTAAAAATCCTAAAAATAATTTTCAAGGAAATAAATACTATTCTATATGCGAAAAAAATGCAGATCTCTCTCTTATTAAAAAATTTAGTAATTTACTAAAAAAATAATACTTATTCTGAAGAAAAACAGCGAATCGTCTAATCAAGGAGGCAATGGTGGCAAGTTTGAATTTGAAAAAGTTCAATCTGATAAAAGAAGCCACCATTGCCCCTTAAGAACGTATCAATTTTATAATGAGATTTTTGTATTGTATGCTGACTCCTAGAGCAGAGCGTTACTCCGTAAGTAAGCCATGGCCAGCGACGAGAAATGCAATGAAAAATGCTCCACATTCAAATCATCGGTTGTGAATTCACGTTGTTTCTTGGCCTCTGTTTTACGCTTTTTCTGATTCGGTGCTATGCCTTGGTTAGATCTTGACGGAGAACCAGATGTAGGTCTGTTATCACGTTGGGTTTGCATGCATTGCGCAACCTGCAGAACATGGCTCAACCGTTTATGCTCAACCACTGCCCCTTGATTGATCTCAGACAGTCTGTCATAGAGTCGATAGGGAAGGGAAGCACCATTAGCCCGTAACTCAATACGGCCGTTAGGATATTCGTAGACTTCGATGTACTGGTTAATCAGTTTGCGGGTCATATCTGTGTCATCTAGCAGATAGATCACTCGATCATATTGCACTGTTAGCGAGCGCGTTACACAGCGGGGCTGGCGCCATGTCAAAATGATTTCGAGGTCCTCATTTTCGCGCAACAGCCGATGGGCATTGAAATTGCTCTTAGGCGGCTTTGCGAAACGTGCATTGAAATCGGCAATAAAGTGCGGTGCAAAAGCATTCGCTGCTTCTTTGGTGTAGATGCCACGTAGTCGAAGTTCTTTGAGCAAGCGGTCTTGCAGCGTAAGGTTGGCATGCTCAACACATCCCTTGGCTTGCCTGGAGTTTGCGCAAATGCCTTCGATATTCAGCTCGTACATGGCGCGACCAAAGTGTGTTGACCCTGACAAAATATTTCGGACCATTCAAAAGTAGAAAAATTTGGTCAGTATCATCAGGGCCAAGACACCAATCTGATTTTTTGGGTTTTTTATGAGTAAATAATCGGCGATGAAGTGAAGTTTGGTAGACAGGTAGAGTCATGCCAAACTTATGCATTGCATGGTGCGCAAACAGCGGTTATTTCGCTTTGAGTAGGTGAGCAGAGGCCTATTTGCTAGGAAAGAGTTCATCGTATTGCACATGCGCAGTTCCTAATTTACCCACTACGATTCCTGCTGCACGATTAGCATAGGTAATGGCTTCGTGTAGTGGTACATGGGCGCCTAGTAGTGCTGCTAGAGTGGCAATGATGGTGTCGCCGGCACCTGAAACGTCATAGACCTCTTTGGCTTCGGTGGCTACATGAACAACGCCTTGATCCGTGTAGAGGGAGGCTCCTTCTTCGGAGCGTGTGAGGAATAGTGCTTCGATACTCAGTTCTTTACGCAGGGCGGTGATACGTGTTTGTAAATCGCTTTCTGAATGCCAGTCGCCAATGATTGGTCGTAGTTCTGCACGGTTGGGCGTAAGGATCGTGGCGCCTGCGTATTGCTTCCAATCTGTGCCTTTGGGGTCGATTAGAATGATTTTGCCTGCGCGGCGTGCCGCAGCGATGAGGGTGGCGCTATGTAGTAGCGCGCCTTTTGCATAGTCTGAAAGCAGGACGATATCGTGTTCTGGAAGCAGTGCAATGAAGCGCTTTTGAGCGCGTTGTAAGGCATCTAGCGCTGGAGGTTCTTCAAAATCTACGCGTAGTAATTGTTGTTGGCGGGAGATGACCCGCAATTTTAGTATGGTTTTCAGTGCTGGATCTTGATGCGCATGCGCTTGTATGCCGCTGGTTTTGAGCAATGCGGCTAGATCGTCACCAACGGAGTCTTTGCCAAAGACGCATACAAGGCTAGCCTGTGCGCCGAGCGCGCTAACATTATTGGCCACATTGGCGGCTCCGCCTAATCGTTCTTCTATGCGGCGTGCATGGACTATAGGAACGGGAGCTTCTGGAGAAATACGTTCTACATCTCCAAACCAATAGCGGTCCAGCATCACATCCCCTGCAATCAATACGCGGGTGTTTTGCAGCCTTTCACGCAAGGTGGAAAGAGAAAAAGAAGTGTCTGTTGTATGGTCAAGCGCAGAAGCCATGGAGGCAGATAAAGCAAAGTCTTGCATAGAGGTTGCGGTGCTAAATAGAGAAACAGTGTCGCGCGTTATTAACCGCGCGGGCGTTGATTGGCAAACTTCTCTGTTTGTTGTGGGGTAGATTATAGTTATTGATGGGATCTCTAGTCTCTATATCATTTTGTATACATTGCAAAGAAGTCCGTATGTCCTGTTAGAATCTGCCTCTATGAAAAATATCGTTATTCTTATTTCAGGACGTGGCAGCAATATGGAGGCAATTATCGATGCCTCCAAACGCGAAGGGTGGCCTGCAAGGATTGCCGGAGTGATCTCGGACCGCCCCCAAGCTGCTGGCCTGGCCTATGCTCGTGCACAAGGTATTCCTGTTGCCGTAGTGCCTGCTCACGCGTATACGGATCGTTTAGATTTTGATCAGGCGCTTATTGCAGCGATTGAGCCTTTCTCGCCCGATGTGGTGGTGTTGGCGGGGTTTATGCGCGTGTTAGGTGAGCCGTTTGTTACGCACTATGCAGGGCGTTTGCTCAATGTGCATCCTTCATTATTGCCGGCATTTAAGGGCTTGCATACACACCAAAGAGCATTGGATGCCGGTGTTAAAGTCCATGGCGTCACGGTACATTTTGTTACGGCAGCATTAGACGATGGGCCTATTATGGGGCAAGCCGTCGTGCCTGTTTTACCGGGAGATACGGCGCCCATGCTTGGGCAGCGTGTATTAGCTGCAGAACATATTCTATACCCACGCATTATTCGCTCGCTGGTGATGGAGAAAATAAAATTGGTGGGGAATCAGGTCATAGTAGAAGATGTGGCTTATCCCCCTTATCTCTTTATGGACTCCATAGAAAATCTGCTTCATACCGCTCAAGATGTGTCAGAAAAGGTATCGTTTATAAATAGTGAAAATTTGTGACCCCCCCTTTTTCTCCCCAGTCGGCATATATGCAGCGTAGTCTGAAACCTGCAGCAATTGCTAGTCTTATCCCCTCTGTTCACACTGCGTTAAGTCAGGTATTGCGTTTTACAGGACCTGCTGATCGTGCCGTAGAGCGTTTTTTTCAAACCCATCCCCAATTAGGGGCCACAGAGCGAGCATGTATTGCGCATGCCGTTTTTGCTGCGTTGCGCTATTTAGTTGAATGGACGTATCTTGCTTGGGAACCGATAGACATCAATAAGAGTCTATGGGTAGAGCCAGTAGATGCGCATGCATGGTCGACCTTTTTTGCACAGGCTCCTGCATCGTTGCTTCGGCGCCTAACTCTGCAGAGCCTTGCGCATACGCTGGGCCATGAATCCGTATGTGCTGCGCTAGATGCCGCGCAGGCGAGTTGGTTAGCGGAAAATGCCTTGCATGCTTCAGAGCGATTACGTGCAGCTTTTGCAGCGCCTGAATTTCTCAATTTTCCAACATGGTTGGCTGAAATATTACATGCACAATGTGCGCCATCGGAACGTGCTGAATGTGCACAGGCTTTACTAGCAAATGCGCCGGTCGATTTGCGCACGAATACGCTACGCGCTAATCGTTCTGAAGTACTTGAGGCGCTGGCCGCACAGAATATAGAGGCATTATCAACGTCCTATGCGCCTTTGGGTATACGCGTGAGAGGGAATCCTTCACTGACCAAATTATCGGCTGGACCCGTTGGCACAGCCTTTCAAGAAGGTTGGTTCGAAGTACAAGATGAAGGCAGTCAATTGCTCACGCATCTTGTGGCCCCTAAACGCGGGCAGACCGTTATAGACTTTTGCGCTGGAGCGGGAGGTAAAACTTTAGCGCTAGGTGCGCTGATGCGCTCGACGGGACGTTTATATGCATTGGATGTAGATCCTAAGCGTTTGGCTAAATTGGAGGCTAGGCGGGTACGGAGTGGTTTGTCGAATGTGCATGCGATGCGGATAGAGAGCGAGCACGACCGTAAATTAATGCGTTTTATAGGTCCTTTGGAAGGGAAAGCAGATCGTGTACTGGTCGATGCCCCCTGCAGTGGATTGGGGACGTTGCGGCGACAACCCGATTTAAAATGGCGTTATACCGTCGCTTCGGTCTCGGAGTTTGCCACTCGCCAGCGTTCTATTTTGTCTAGTGCAGCACGGCTCGTGAAAATAGGTGGGCGATTAATTTACGCTACATGTAGTTTTTTAGAGCAGGAAAATGAGGAGGTGGTTGCCGATTTTCTCGCAGAACATCCCCAGTTTCGCTTGTTATCCGCTCGATCGATTTTGACTGCGCAGCACATTCATTTGCCTGCATCCCCGGCTTCTTCACAGGGGTCTTTGCATGCAGAGGGATATCGGTGTTTTAGTGAAATCGATGTATTGAAATTATGGCCGCATCGTGACGGTACAGATGCTTTTTTCGCTGCCGTGATGGAGCGTATTTCTGTTCCAGTATCTAGCATCTAGGTAGTAAATGCGCTTCGCGCGATGTGTTCTAAGCGACTTGTATTCTCGAACACGGTTTACGGGAGGGCATGACATTGCCGGTTGGTCAACGAAGAAGGGTGCATCTAGTATGTACATACCTAATCCAGGTATATAGGATAAGAATATAGGTATTATCTAAACCGCAAGATATCCTGCATCTATCGCAGACCCTCTATAATAGCGATAGCAAAATATACTATTCCATTTTTACGAGGCTTATCATTGGATAACCGAATACTCCATTTCTTAGCGCACGGTTTGGTGCAAGGTTCTTTTTGGCAGATTGTTTTATATACGTTGATCATGACGCATATTACAATCATAGGTGTCACCGTCTATTTGCATCGTAGCCAAGCCCACCGAGCTTTAGATGTGCATCCTGCATTGGCGCATTTCTTTCGTTTTTGGCTATGGATGACATCAGGCATGGTCACTAGCCAATGGGTTGCCATTCATCGCAAACATCATGCCAAATGCGAGACGGAAGAAGATCCGCATAGCCCCCAAACACGTGGCATTCGTAAGGTGTTATTAGAAGGGGCGGAGCTGTATCGCACAGAATGCGCGAACCAAGAAACGATGACTAGGTATGGGTATGGCACTCCGAATGATTGGCTAGAGCGTAATCTGTACGCCAAGTATTCGATTTTGGGAGTGTCTTTTATGATGGTGATTAACCTACTCCTATTTGGTCCGATTGGTTTGACTATCTGGGCAGTGCAAATGGCCTGGATCCCTTTTTGGGCAGCGGGTGTTGTGAATGGTCTCGCACATTATTGGGGATATCGCAACTACCACAGCGCCGATGCTAGCACCAATATTTTTCCTCTGGGTATTATCATTGGCGGGGAAGAGCTACATAACAACCACCATACCTTTGCTACGTCGGCGAAACTATCGTCAAAATGGTATGAATTTGACCTAGGTTGGTTATATATCCGCGTATTTTCTATGCTGGGTTTGGCCAAAATTAAACGGGTAGCGCCTGTTCCCAAACTGCAGTCTGCAAAATCTGTGCTCGATTTTGACACTTTGCAAGCGGTGCTTTCTAATCGCTATGAAGTGATGAGCCGATATGTGAAGACACTCAAGCAAGCATATCGTCAAGAGTTAGTGCATTTGCGCGCTGCCGCTTCAACCGAAAAATGCAGTCAAAAATGTAGTCACTACGCCCTTTTCAAAAGTGCACGCAAGTGGTTCCATCGAGATGAAACAAGCTTAAATGCACCGCAGAAGGCCCAACTTCCGGATATTTTGGAAAACAGTGCTGCACTCAATACTTTTTATGAATTACGCACCGAGCTGAGTAGGCTTTGGGAGCGCTCCACGGCTACGCGTGAACAACTTTTACAGCAACTGCAAGATTGGTGTACACGTGCTGAAGCGAGTGGAATTAAAGCATTACAGGAATTCTCCTGGCGACTAAGGCGTTACGCTTAGCGCTTGCTGAATTTCTATATGCATGTGTTTATGTAGGGCCGATTTTTCATTCGACTTTTTCGTGTGTTAAGTGCCCATAGAACCTGTTTAGTATTTTCCAAAAGGTTCCTATTTAGGGGAGCAGGAGCGCAGGGACCGGAACTGTACTTTTGTACAGTGAGGATCCCGAGCACCGCACGACCCCGAAGAGGGGCCTTTTGGGAGATACTAAACAGGTTCTACAGCGCCTTTAAAGATTTATATATGGTTATTTCGTCTGTAAACACTTCTGAAAAAGTGATTGAATTCGATACGGTTCAAGTTAACCCTGCTCAGAGAAACCAACTTCAACGCAGTACTATGGAAGCATGGGCTAAGCTCCCTGTGGCACTTAGTGCAGAGGAATCGGCTGTGCTCAAAGCACGGATTCGCGCAGCGCTTGCGCGAGAAAATACCGTACTCGTTGCGCACTATTATGTCGATCCTGAAATACAGGAGCTTGCTGAAGAAACCGGCGGTTGCGTTGGGGATTCATTAGAGATGGCACGCTTTGGACGCGACCATGCAGCGCAAAACCTGATCGTCGCTGGTGTGCGTTTTATGGGGGAAACCGCAAAAATATTAAGCCCCGAAAAGCATGTATGGATGCTGGATTTAGATGCCACGTGTTCTCTTGATTTGGGCTGTCCCATTGGAGAATTTAATACATTTTGCGATGCGCATCCGGATCGTGTCGTCGTCGTCTATGCAAATACCAGCGCGGCCGTAAAAGCCCGTGCAGATTGGGTGGTGACCTCTTCTGTAGGACTTGCGATCGTCGCGCATTTACATGCTTTAGGTAAAAAAATATTGTGGGGGCCAGATCGGCATTTAGGGAGTTATATTCAAAACCAAACTGGTGCGGATATGCTGCTATGGCCTGGATCGTGTGTCGTGCATGATGAGTTTAAAGGCATCGAATTAGGCCTGCTGCGCGCGCAGCATCCTCGTGCAGCGATTTTAGTGCATCCTGAATCTCCTTCAGAGGTGATTGCGCAAGCGGATGTTGTGGGTTCTACTACGCAATTGATCGCGGCTGCGCAACGCTTGGATGCCACTGAATTTATCGTTGCGACAGATCTGGGCATTTTGTACAAAATGTCTCAAGCCGCTCCTGGTAAACACTTTATTGCCGCGCCTACTGCTGGAAAAAGTGCCACATGTAAAAGCTGTGCCCATTGCCCCTGGATGGCCATGAATGGCTTACAAGCATTAGCCGACACCTTGGACGGCATCTCTGAAGCGCGAACCCCTGGCACGCATGAGATATTGGTTCCGACCGCACTTGGCGAGCGTGCTCGTCAACCCCTGCAGCGCATGCTGGACTTTGCTCAACAACATGGCACTGCAGTACGTACCAGTGGGAATTTCGCAAAAGATCAAACGATGTTTGCACAAGTGGGGTCTGCTTGAACGCGCTTTTCTCAGGCTATGGCACAGCGCTGTCACAAGCTATGATGAGCAGTGTACAAATCGCGCTCGCAGAAGATATAGGGCAAGTGGACCAAACGGGCCAACTTATTGCGGCAACGCAGCTCGGCGAAGCGCGGGTTATCGTTCGCGAAGCAGCGATACTATGCGGGATCCCTTGGTTTACCGAGGTTTTTCGTCAACTGGATCCCAGCGTCACGATTGACTGGTTCTCTACCGAAGGGCAAAGCATAGCGGCAGAGCAGACCGTATGTATCTTACGCGGTGCTGCACGCTCTTTATTAAGTGGAGAGCGTGTTGCACTTAATTTCCTGCAGTTACTCTCTGGGATTGCCACAACCACACAGCGCTATGTACAAGCCATTGCAGGAACTAGCGCACAGATTTTCGACACAAGAAAAACCTTGCCTGGTCTGCGTTTAGCACAAAAATATGCAGTACGGGTTGGCGGAGGCGAAAATCAGCGACTGGGCTTATATGATGGAATATTAATCAAAGAAAATCATATAGCAGCTGCGGGTGGGGTAAGCCCCGCGTTAGAAGCGGCCTATGCACTCAATGCCGAAATACCGATACAAATCGAAGTAGAAACGCTGGCCCAACTTGAAGAAGCCTTAGCGCATCGAGCGCAGCTGATTTTATTAGATAATTTCCCCAAAGAAACTTTGCATACCGCCGTGCATTTGAATGCAAAACGCGCAGTTCTTGAAGTGTCTGGCGGCGTACAGCTCGATACAGTACGCACCCTCGCACAAACAGGGGTCGACCGTATCTCTATTGGATCACTGACCAAAGACATACGGGCGACAGATTTCTCTATGCGCATGCAGGGCAGGTAGGGTGCCTATTGCATTCAAGCACCCCTGTGTTATTGCTCGTTCATTTCTGGCGAATCCACTCTCATTTTATCTGCTATTTACAATACGTTTACTTCCTCTGCTCCTTGATTTATAAGTCAATTTGTGCGGAAGCTCTGAGTAGTAGTAAGCGCAGCAGATAATTTGAGTATCTGCAATATAATAGCCGTGCCAATAGTTATACCTGAAATTACAAGTACAGCAGCACTGAATACTTTTTCTGCGCGAGTTGCTGCAGGTGTATAGGTTGCTGATGCCCTCTGATCGATGCTATCAGTATGAAGACTCATAAGCAGTCTCCGTATGTTATAAGGATCATCGTTTGGATCATGGAAGGCGGTAATAGTAGGTGGTGATGGCGGCTTACCACCACCATTACCGTCTGGTGCGGCTTGAGGCTTTAATTCATATAATGCAGCTTGAGACTCTAATTTTTTTTGCCAATATGGTCGTAGAGGAGGAGAGGCTAAGCCTGCTGAATCAGAATACATTATGCATGACCCTATAATAAAAAAGCTCAACGTACTTTATATATGCGTTTCCGATGTAATACAGATCTCAGATCTCAACCCATTATCTTAATTAATTTTTAAGACAAATCTGCATTTTCTACCGCCTGTAACTCAGTAACTATAAATCCACAATCGGGCACTCGCCCACGTCGTGTGCGCTGTGCAATATGCGGTAATAGCGCATGGTCTAGCCATCGTGCTTTTTTGGGTTTGCCTCGGCGTCCTTCTCCAATGAGCCATAATCCTTTGGCACCGAAAGGGGTTGCCTGTCGCAGCGTCTCGCCGTCTTGCAAGGCCATAAGGGTCACGCCTCGTCCTCCATTCGCTAAGCGCTTGACTTCTTTCAAATCAAAAATCAGCAATCGTCCTTCACTAGATAAACACGCTAACTGATGCGCATCAGGGTCGCACAGGGAAGGGGAGAGTAAGCCGGCCTTTTTATCGAGCGTAATAAACGATTTACCTCCTTTTAGACGGCTGGTCATATCTCCTATTTGCGCTAAGAATCCCATCGCTTTTTGTGTGGTCAGCAAAACGGTATGCGTTGTTGTTCCAACGCAGTAATGCTGTAAGCTTGTGCCGGATTCCAAGTCCACAAAGGAAGTCAACGGAGCGCCGTCTCCTCTTCCGCCTGGTAATTGGTTCACTGGGAGGGAATACACGCGGCCTTGATTGCCAAAGGCCAATAGGGTATCGGTTGAGCGGCATGCAAAAGCTTGATGCAGACTATCGCCCGTTTTAAAGGTGCAGAGTGTGGGGTCGACATCCTGGCCTTTTTGTGTGCGCCCCCAGCCTTTTTTGGAGATGATGACCGTGAGCGGTTCATCGATAATGCGTGTTTCTAAGCGAGCGCGAGGCTCAAATTGGATGCGTGTACGCCGGGCATCTCCATAAGTGGCGGCATCCGCTTCAATTTCTTGAATCAACAATTTTTTTAAAGCGGTGTCACTTCCCAACAAGCGGTTTAATTGTTCACGCGTAGTTCGTAGCGTTTTCAGTTCTTTTTCAATTTGCAAGCTCTCTAACCGTGCTAACTGCCGTAAGCGGATTTCTAAAATATCCTCCGCTTGACGCTCGGTTAAATGAAAAGCCTCTATCAAGGCCATTTTGGGTTGATCGGATTCACGAATGATGCGGATTACCTCATCAATATTCAGAAAAACGATCATCCGCCCTTCAAGGATATGGATGCGCGCTTCGGTTTTATCTAACCTAAACTGAGAGCGCCGTTGAAGCATCGCAACGCGGCATGTGAGCCACTCTTGCAAAATACATTTGAATGACTTTTGTGCTGGGCGCCCATCTAAGCCAATCAGGACATTGTTGATGCTGACACTCGATTCCAGGCTGGTGTGCGCCAGGAGAGTATGGATGAATTCCGTCGATTCAATACGGCCAGATTTCGGTTCAAAGACAAGGCGCACGGCGTCTTCTTTGCCCGATTCATCCCGTACCGTATCTAGCAGGCTAAGGAGGTTTTGCTTGGTTTGTAATTGCTCGGGAGTTAAGGTCTTTTTTCCTAGTTTGACCTTTGGATTGGTCAATTCTTCAATTTCTTCCAGTACCTTTTGCCCCGAAGTATTAGGCGGCAACTCTGTAATGACAAGTTGCCATTGCCCACGTGCTCGAGGTTCGATTTCCCAGCATGCGCGTACTTTTAAATTGCCGCGTCCTGCTGCATAGGCCATGGCTATTTCTTCAGGACTCGCAATGAGATGCCCTCCAGCAGGGAAATCAGGGCCAGGCACGATTTCAAGGAGTGCGGCATCTGATAAAGCGGGATCACGTAATAATGCGACCGCTGCAGTGGCAACTTCCCGCAGATTATGCGAGGGCATATCCGTGGCCATGCCCACCGCAATGCCTGAAGCGCCATTGAGCAAAACAAAGGGCAGGCGAGCGGGGAGTTGCTTAGGTTCTTGGATCGAACCGTCGTAATTGGGGATGAAATCGACGGTGCCCTCATCGATTTCACTGAGTAGCAGTTGTGCAATCGGAGTTAAGCGCGCCTCGGTGTAGCGCATGGCTGCTGCTCCGTCTCCATCTCTGGATCCGAAGTTGCCTTGTCCGTCAATTAAGGGGTAGCGTAGTGAAAAATCTTGCGCTAGCCGCACTAATGCATCATAAGCAGATTGATCTCCGTGCGGATGATATTTACCTAATACATCACCGACTACGCGTGCGGATTTCACGGGCTTGACGTGGGCAGATAAACCCATCATATGCATGGCATATAAAAGTCGTCGCTGTACGGGTTTTTGCCCATCGCTAATTTCAGGCAATGCACGGCTCTTCACTACACTGATGGCATATTCAAGATAAGCGCGCTCGGCATAGTCAGAAAGCGTTAAGAATTCCCCTGGAGGCAAAGTGTGCGATGCGCCATGGGATGGAGGAGGGGGCGTATTAGTAGGCACATCTGCGGGAGGGCTACCAGATGATGAGGGTAGTCCGGATGGCAGTGTGGAAGAAGTCATAGAGGAAGGAGAGAAATCCAAAGATTGCTGCTGAGGAAGGGTCATCTTTTTTAGACAAGCATGAAGATCACAACAACGCTGGCAAATCTGCGCGAAAGTTTCCTGTTTTTATATTCCTAACAAAAATGCTAGGAAAGGATTGGCACGTGCGTTCAATGCACCGTGAAAGAATGCAAATGCATAGTCAACGCAGCAATTTCTTCTGAATCTAATTCTGTAGCTACTGCGATGTGCTCGGTGCTAAAGCCAGCTTCGAGCATCCTTACAACGGTATTGCGTTTCTCTTGTTGCATGCCATGTTGGGCGCCTTGCTCCATGCCTTGCGCGAAGTCTTCTAATCGGCTTTGTTGCTTGAGAAGTTGTCCAAATGTCATCATGTTCTCCATGGTGCCGTGCATGTGGATGCTTATATCCGATGCAGTGGGCAGATTGCGTTCATCCATTTCACTAGACCTCTTTCATAACCCCATACTAGTGTACTGGCATCAAAGGAATTCCTTGCTACGGGGTTACGAAAGAGGTCTACTTTCTGAAATGAATATTGGAATACAAAGCGATAAGGTGTAAACAGATTGTATCTGTTTTTCCAAAGCCCTATGGCGGATTATTCTGAATCTTTTGTGATGACACTTTCCACCAGGCACTATTGACGCCATGGTCGACATCCTACTTTTATTTTTTAAATATCCCCTTCCATATCATTGCCCTTTTCTTCCAGCCATCGACGGCGAGATGCGGCTTCACCTCGGCCCATGAGCATATGAAATACCGCAGTGGTATCACCTGCACTATAGTCGCCCAATGCTACGGGCAGTAGGCGGCGGGTATCGGGGTTGAGCGTGGTTTCCCAAAGTTGTACTGCATTCATTTCTCCCAAGCCTTTAAATCGGCTGATACTCCATTGAGTATCGCGTAATCCTTCTTTACGCAGTTTATGCAAAATAGCCTCGAGTTCCCCGGCATCCAGCGCATAGTGTTTTTGCGCGGGTTTCTTGCCGCGTGCTGGTGTATCGACGCGAAATAGGGGAGGGCGAGCGATATAAACGGCACCCTGGGCAATGAGTTGCGGAAAGTGTTTGAAAAATAGGGTAAGTAGTAAAACTTGAATATGCGCGCCATCTACATCCGCATCGGACAAGATGCAGATCTTTCCATACCGTAAGCCGGATAGATCGACCGATTCTTGTGGGATGTGTGGATCTACGCCAATAGCGACCGAGATATCATGGATTTCATTATTTGCAAACAGGCGACCTGACTCGGTTTCCCAGCTATTGAGCACTTTACCGCGCAAAGGCAAAATGGCTTGAAAGGTTTTGTCACGTCCCATTTTTGCAGAACCGCCTGCGGAATCTCCTTCCACTAAAAAAAGTTCGTTTCGGGCAATATCCGTCGATTCGCAATCCGTTAATTTGCCAGGCAAAACCGCTACACCGGAATTTTTACGTTTTTCTACTTTCTGGCTAGCCCGTACACGCATTTGTGCCTGCCGGATCACCCATTCTGCTAACTTGCGGCCATGGTCTACGTGCTGATTGAGCCATAACTCCAGCGCAGGGCGTATACAAGAGGCCACTAGACGCACCGCTTCCTTGCTATTGAGTCGCTCTTTAATTTGTCCTTGAAACTGAGGATCTAGGACTTTTGCCGAAAGTACAAAAGACGCCCGCGCGAAAACATCTTCTGGCAATAAGCGCATGCTTTTGGGTAAGAGTCCGTGCAATTCGATAAAACTTTTGACCGCCTGAAACAGGCCCTCACGCAGTCCCGCTTCATGCGTACCGCCGGCAGGGGTGGGGATTAAATTCACATAAGATTCACGGAGCAGATTGCCGGCATCGCTCCATGCAACAATCCACGATGCGCCTTCGCCTAGAGCAAAGTCCCCAGGATTGCTTTGCTCCGTGATGATTTGGGTGCCTTCAAAAAAGGGAATGATAGGTTCTGCATCGGCCAGCCCTTCAAGCATATATCCACGTAACCCCTGGGCATATTGCCAGCGCTGTGTTTCTGCCGTTTTTTCAATATGCAGAATGATTTCTACGCCAGGTAGGAGGACGGCTTTTGATCGCAATAAGCGCTGAAGCTCACTGATAGGTAGCGCCATGCTGTCGAAATACTGTGCATCAGGCCATAATTTGACCAGCGTGCCTCGTGTTTTATCGCCGCGGGAGGCCCGCACAA
The DNA here is from genome assembly GCA_031963005.1 of Mycoavidus cysteinexigens. Classification (GTDB taxonomy): domain Bacteria; phylum Pseudomonadota; class Gammaproteobacteria; order Burkholderiales; family Burkholderiaceae; genus JASSUD01. Next base: position 102,721 of record JASSUL010000002.1, read on the forward strand.
CCTTTAAGGGGTGTGCGGGCTCTCCGTTTGCAAAAGCGAGTTGCGCAACTTGGCCATCGCGCCATATCGTGACTTCAAGTTGTGTCGAGAGCGCATTGGTGACGGAGACTCCAACGCCATGTAAGCCGCCAGAAAAAGAATACGCCCCTCCATCCGCCTTATCAAATTTTCCTCCGGCATGGAGACGTGTAAAGACCAGTTCTACGACAGACGCGCCCTCTTCAGGATGGAGGCCGAAAGGAATCCCTCGCCCATCGTCTAATACGCTGATCCCTCCATCGGTATGCAAAGTGACCGCTATGCGCTGCGCAAACCCACCAAGCGCCTCATCGGAGGCATTATCAATGACCTCTTGCACGATATGCAGCGGATTCTCTGTCCGTGTGTACATCCCAGGCCGCTGCTTGACAGGTTCTAGCCCTTTGAGCACCTTAATCGATGCCTCAGTGTAGTGTGATGCCATCGCTGATGCGGGAGCCTTGGAAGCAGATTTTCGAGAGGAAGCAGTCATAGATAGAATAGGGGGAATAAAAGCACAGATTGTATAGAGCCTTTCTAAAATGATCTGCAACTTTGTCATCTCCCGCTTGCCGTACTATTCGTACTGTCTGCGCGGGGATTTCGCGTTGCAAATCATTTTAGAAAGGCTCTTAGTGGCCGCTCAGGGTCGAAAAGATCCAGAGGATATTAAGCCAATTGCTATCTATTCGGTATCGATCCAAAAAGGGGTGAATACCTGTTAAAGAGGAAAAAAGTAGACCTGATAGCACTTATATCAGGATGAGCAAGGATGATGCCATACCAGGGTCAGAATATAAAAGTGACGAGAAAAGCCAGACGGTTATGCTTTTGATGCAAAACCATCCCCCTGGATCTCCTTGCTGCGTTTATTTTAGTTGGCAAATCGTTTTTTAGGGGGGGGTGAGTTTTTGAGGAGTGTATTGTTGGTGAATGGGCTTTTTAATATAGGTGATTTTTATGAGTATTTAAATGGCACTTTTGTTGCTTGGGTAGAATTTTCTATAAAAATAGTGCAACTACTGAAACCTATTTTTTGTATTTTGAAAAGATTTCATTTTCCCTTAAACCTTTTATTTGCTTTTCAAAGTATATTGTTAATTTGCTTTTTGGTGATTCATGACTATTTTCAGAGGGTTTTATCTCATTCCTTAATGGACTTGGGTCTATTGGTTTGTATGGATTGTATTTTTCTTGTATGTATTCTGGAGATATAACTTTCATTATTGAACCTGCACGTATTGTAAAAAATAATCGATGAGTTTGATTTGCGATAGATAGCAATAAAGATGAGTTATCTCCATGAAAAATACCCGAAAATTTTGCACTTTAAAAGTGAAAACTTCTATTTTTAGAATATTCTTCTATGATGTAAATCATAATCTTGTTTTTTATTTTTTAATTTAATTTCGCAGTATAAGAGGTTTTTCTTATTGATAGATATTTATCAATCTATGCTAAGAAAGTAATTGCATTTAGAGAAAATATTGTTCTAATGGGTGGCCATAGAGGAAGATGAGAGGCGCAAATATCTGATTTGCGCACATTTTCCGCCAAAGGTGTCGGCATCGGCGCTGGTGAGCCGTCTAAAAGGGTGAGCTTCTAGCCGCGTATTGCGAAGGAGCGCCTGGACATTGCAAAACGTACTACTATCGACTAACGCAAAAGAGACGCCTATGGCGCCCGTGCTATCCAGCCGCCCCATGAATGGGGTGGCTTTCCGCACATTCTGGTAAAATTGTGCTTTATTTTTGAGGGGGAGCACACATATGGCTGGGCATTCCAAATGGGCCAATATCAAGCATAAAAAAGCAGCGGTAGATGCCAAGCGCGGCAAAATATGGACGCGTTTGATCCGGGAAATTACCGTTGCAGCCCGGCTTGGGGGAGGAGAGGTCGATAGCAATCCTCGTTTGCGTCTAGCGGTGGATAAAGCGGCCGACGTTAATATGCCGAAGGACAATATCCAACGCGCGATTGCACGTGGCGCAGGTGAGTTAGAAGGCGTACATTATGAAGAAGTACATTACGAGGGATATGGCCCGGGTGGAGTGGCTATTCTCGTGTACTGTATGACGGACAACCGCACACGTACCGTTGCGGAAGTACGTCATGCCTTTTCAAAATATGGCGGCAATTTAGGACAAGAGGGGAGCGTCGCTTTTCTCTTTACGCATTGTGGGCAATTGATTTTTTCTCCAGAAACCCCAGAGGATCCTCTCATGGAGGCGGCCCTTGAAGCGGGGGCAGAAGATGTGATAAAGCATGAAGACGGCAGTTTTGAGGTCATTTGCCTACCCTATGAATTTACCGCAGTGAAAGAAAAATTAGCCGCGGCGGAGTTTATTCCTGAGTTTGCAGAAGTCACCATGAAGCCTAATAATGAAACAGTGTTAGCAGAAGAAGAGACCATGAAGCTGCAGAAACTGATTGAAGTATTAGAAAATTTAGATGATACGCAGCAGCTATTCACTACCGGAGCCTTGGATTAGGGGCATATTCTGCGCATAGCTTGAAAAAGGCCATGGGCGTTATGGGTACGGGCTATTTTTGAGGCAGCGTATCGGTTAATGGGCTTGCTTTTGACTAGTAGGCAGATGCGCAAGGGCAGTTTAGACTGCCAGCAGGGATGTAAAAGTAATGTGTGTTGCACACATCGTATAGCGTAGGCAATTTTGAGTATTTCGGTTCAGAGGGCGGAATGAAAATATTAGTCGTAGGGTCTGGCGGGCGTGAACATGCATTGGCGTGGAGGCTTGCACAAGCTCCTCGCGTGGAGTCGGTGTATGTCGCTCCAGGGAATGGGGGGACAGAAGCTACACCGACGGATAGGCAAATTCGTAATATCCCTATTACCGACTGCGTTGCACTGGCCGATTTTGCACAAAAAGAAGGCATTGCATTAACCGTAGTAGGCCCTGAAGCACCGCTTGCCGAAGGCATTGTGGATATTTTTCGTTCACGTGGTTTGAAAATCTTTGGTCCTACACGCGCAGCAGCTCAACTAGAGAGTTCAAAAAGCTTTGCAAAAGCGTTTATGAAACGCCATAAGATCCCCACTGCGGAATACGAAGTGTTTTCAGATGCGGCAGCAGCGCATGAATACATAGAAAAACGCGGAGCCCCGATTGTAGTAAAAGCCGATGGTTTGGCGGCAGGGAAAGGGGTAGTCGTAGCGCAAACGCTAGAAGAAGCGCATCGTGCCATTGAGGATATGTTTGCAACGACGGCGAGTCCTGGGCAAACGATTCCATCAACAGAGCAAAATGCAGGTCAATCAACCGGCACTCGTGTAGTGATCGAAGAATTTCTGACGGGAGAAGAAGCTAGCTTTATCGTGCTAGTGGATGGCAAGAACGTGCTGCCTCTAGCGTCTAGCCAGGACCATAAAAGATTGCTCGATGGTGACGAAGGCCCCAATACGGGCGGAATGGGTGCTTACTCTCCCGCTCCGGTTGTCACTCCCCAAATCCATGCGCGTGTGATGCGCGACATTATTTTGCCTACCGTCAAAGGAATGGAAGAAGAAGGGCGGCATTACACCGGCTTTTTGTACGCAGGCATCATGATTGATGCACAAGGTTGCCCTAAAACATTAGAGTTTAATTGCCGTTTGGGCGACCCAGAGACACAACCTATGATGGTGCGGCTTAAAGGGGATTTTGCGAAGGTATTAGAATTGGCGATTGCCGGGCGACTGGATGCAGCGGAGGCGGAGATCGCATGGGATCGACGTGTCGCGCTTGGCGTGGTCGTTGCTTCTGAAGGGTATCCGCAAAACCCCGCATATGGGAAAGCGATTGCTCCGCTTCCTGAGAATACGTCCCATTCTTTGATTTTCCATGCAGGTACGGCCTATAAGGAGGACCAGCTGGTTACTTCGGGGGGGCGTGTGCTTTGCGCTGTGGGTTTGGCGGATTCGATCAAAGAAGCGCGCACAATCGCTTATGATACGGTGCGCCATATTCAATTTTCGGGGATGCAGTATCGTCGCGATATTGGAAATCGCGGGCTTCATCGCAAGACGTAAAATGAGGGCATATAGTCTGCCGAAGTCAGTAGACCTCTTTCACAACCCCGTAACGGCGTCATTCCTCCCTTTTTTACATTAAGTACTAGTTGTACTGGCATCAAAGGAATTCCTTGCTACAGGGTTGCGAAAGAGGTCTAGTCTATGCCTACGCTAGGCTATTTTTCGAATACTCCCTAAAAGACCTCAATGCGAGTCAATATGTTACTCCCTCACTCCTTTCCTTCTGAATTGCCCGATACGCTAGATGTATTGCTTGCGCGCAAAACCTTATTGGATTTGCAGCAGCGCATCTTCACGACTTTAGAGGCGCTTGATGGAACGGCTTTTCTTAAGAATGCCTGGTCTACAGAAGCTCAGCCAAATACGGGTTTATTTGGGGAGGGAATTACGGGGGTGATGGAAGGGGGCAAGTTATTTGAGCGTGGCGTAGTCGGTTTCTCGCATGTACACGGTGCTTGCTTGCCTAATGCCGCTACTGTTGAGCGGGCGCATTTAAAAGGCTCTCGCTTCGAGGCATTGGGAGTTTCCTTGGTGCTTCATCCAGAAAACCCGTATTGTCCAACAGTGCATATGAATGTGCGTTTATTGATCGCTTATCCTAATGGGACAAAGCCTGAAAATGCATCGCAGTATAGCAATCAGCAAATCGACCCTCTGCATGAAGATAGCGCCAAACCGGTCTTCTGGTTTGGCGGAGGCATGGATCTGACTCCCTATTATGGTTTTGTAGAGGATACCAAAGCCTTTCATTATGCGTGTCAGGAAGCGCTCACACCCTTTGGCGAGGATTGGTATCCTCGCTGTAAACAAGCGTGTGATGCCTATTTTTTCTTGAAACATCGCCAAGAACCCCGTGGTGTCGGAGGTATTTTTTACGATGATGTCTCTGAATTAGGTTTTGCCGGTGGCATACAGATGATGCAAAACGTAGGCGCGGCATTTTTACAGGTCTATCCAGAGATCCTACAAAGACGGCGCACCCTCCCTTTTGGGACGCGCGAGCGGGATTTTCAAGCCTACCGTCGCGGGCGGTATGTGGAGTTTAATCTTGCATTAGATCGCGGTACCTTATTTGGCTTGCAAAGTGGAGGGCGCACCGAATCTATTCTGATGTCTTTACCGCCAACAGCAGCTTGGCGTTACGATTGGAAACCCGAGCCCGATTCACCCGAAGCAGAACTCTATACCCAATATTTGGTCCCACGGGATTGGTTGCAGGCCTCTTGCTAAAGCTTGGTGTGCAGATTCGTACAACAAAACGTCAGATCACTTTTTTAAAGTATGCACGCTCTTTCTAAAGCACGTATTGGTATTTTGGGAGGCACGTTTGATCCTATACACAATGGGCATATTGCCGTCGCATTGCGTTTTATACAGTGTTTAAATCTGACGGAACTGGTTCTGTTACCTGCAGGGCAGCCTTGGCAAAAAACAGGGGTGTCTCCTGCAGAACACCGATTGGCAATGACCCAGTTGGCCGCGCACGAGCTCGAATCTTTACTCCATGCGCAGTACACATCGTCAGCAAAAAGCCCCATAGTGCGGGTTGCGAGCGATGAAATCGAACAAGCAGGCCCCAGTTATATGGTAAAAACCCTGGCTGCTTGGCGCGCGCATACGGGCATGGAGCCCTCTTTAACGCTGATTATAGGAGACGATCAACTTGTCCATTTAGACAGTTGGCATGCATGGCCTACCCTTTTTGATTATGCGCATATTGGTGTGGCATGTCGCGCTGGTTATAGGAATAGGGACGATAGTCAGGGGGAATCTGCGACAATATCCACTCTTTCTGGGAATGTCCAAGATATTGCAGATTCTGCCTTCATGGCGCTCCCTTTATCTAAGGAATTGGCTAAAGCGCTAATACCGCGTAAGGCAGACGCCATTCAGATACAAAGCCTTTCAAAAGGCCTGCTTTTTTTGGATGATGTCCCTATGCCTGTACTTTCTTCCACTCAGCTTCGCAAGCAAATTGCGTATGGCGCCTATCAAGGTGATTTAGAAGGCGTGCCACGCGCAGTTTCAGAGTACATTTTTGAACACCATCTTTACCGAACAGAGCCCTATGGATATCTCCATACTTGAAAATGCTATCGTGGACGGACTCGAATCCGTCAAAGCTCAAGATATCGAAATTTTTGATACTTGCACACTGACTAAATTATTTGATCGCGTGATTATTGCCAGCGGTACCTCCAATCGCCAAACCCGAGCACTTGCTTCCAGCGTGCGTGAAAAGGTTAAGAAAGCAGGAGGAAACGTAGTCGGTACAGAAGGCGAAGACCAAGGCGAATGGATTCTGGTCGATTGCGACGACGCGATTGTGCATATTTTCCAACCCACGATGCGGCAGTACTACAAACTGGAAGAACTTTGGGGTGGTACGCCTGTTGCGTTCACACGTTCTCCTATGTGAGCCTCATTTTAATTGTGCGATTCATATAGCCCTTTATCACGCATCACTCTGAATTTGCAAATTATACTAAGCAAGTTAGATACTGATGTTACGCAGGTATTGAAAAAGACCGTGGTCATCATGTTGGGGTTCCTTCGTCACCACCAACCTACGGTCCTTGGTCTTTTTTGGTGGTAGGTGGAGTTTTATCAATCCCTTTCACCTACCCATTTTCGTAGGTTGGTGGTGACGAAGGAACCCCAACACGCATACCACCACCTACTTCTAATCTTTGCGCTCTACGGATCAATAACTCTCTTTTCTACAATTTGCGTAACTATAGATAGCAAATATATTCCTTTGGAAAAGCAGCTAAATTGAGCAAAACAGACAATCTATACAGAGTCCATACCAACTTAGCAACATCCTCTATCAGATCAAGTCTTGGTTAAGACAAAAATAAAATTAAAGGCTTTCTGAATACCCTATTAGTAGGAGATTCAAAAGAAAGAAAAGATTACATAATGCTTAGAAGTTTAAGGACCTGCTCAAAGAGCTATGGGGCTTTATCCATAGTGGATCTAAAATGTCTTTTACTTATCAAAAAAGCGCATTTTCAAACTGGAGGACTTTGCTATGAATCAACCACCTATTGCTGCAACTGTTAATACACCGCTTCGTACTAATAGAGCTAGCGATATGCGTGCTCCTGTCTCTACTTATAACAGCATTGAATCCTCCGCCTCTCGCGATCTGGAATCCAATACCCCATCAGGATGCCTTGCCAACACCACAAGTATGGTGCGAAGAAATATGTGCTTGATTGTCGGAGTCCCCCTTACTATTTCTTTACTGGGAGGGGCGATTGCCCTTTGTTACTATCTAGCAGCCAAACGGGAAGAACAACCGCCTCCTAGCGAGGAAGAAAAACAAAAACAAGCACAACTAAACTTTTTTATGATGATGTGTATACTAAGTTCAATTTGGCTTGGTAACAGCACTGATAGCTCCAGAGAAAGTAGCTCGGGCAGGCGTTAATAGTACCCTCCATCTTTTAAGAAAGAAGAGCCGTCATGAACAATGTATCCGCTCGAACACTAAAAATAGACCTTTTTTGGGGGTTGCAGGCTTTTTATTTCTTTATAGGCACTGGATTTCTCTACACAGCACGGCATATAGCCTTGCCTATTTAGCTCTCTGTCATATCACCTGCGGAGTACAACGTAGAGCAGGTTCTAAGCTGTACTCCGCATCAATTCTATTTGCCTCCACAGCGCAACAAATTCTGACCTTCTCTGTCATCAATACACAAAAGGTTCTTTAGAACCTGTTCATAATCTTCAGAAGTAGGTTGTGTTGGGGTTCCGTATTTAATTCAATTCGTCACCCCAACCTACGAAAAATGCCAAAAAATGGTCTATTGACGATTGCAGGCGATGGCGGGTTTTGGGGCCTATATCTGTAGCGGTACGCCTACTTTTATTCCACTTCTACAATAAGCTCAATTTCCACACAGGTACCTAAAGGTAATTGGGCAACGCAAAATGCAGAACGAGCATGTTTGCCTTTTTCTCCTAGCGCTTCCACGAGTAATTCAGACGCGCCATTGGTCACCAAATGGGGTTCTGTATAGTCGGAGGTAGCATTGACAAGACTCACGACTTTCACGATACGTTTGATGCGATTTAAGTCGCCAGTATGTGCGTGTAGGGTCGCTAATAAGTCGATAGCGATAGAGCGAGCAGCCGCTTTGCCTGTGGGCGTATCCATGGTTTTACCCAGTTGGCCTACCCAGGGTGCTCCGTCTTTTCTAGCAATATGGCCGGAGACGAAGATAAGATTGCCGCTTTGCATGCTCATCACATACGCTGCAGCAGGTGCGGTAGCTTGGGGGAGGGTGATATTTAATTTTTTTAACCGGTCATACACAGACATATAAAAAGCTCCAATAGATATAAAAAGGCCCAAGATCGAAGATTTTTGCTCAGACCTGCATTATTTGCAACTGATCGATTCTATACAAGGTGGCCCGCACTCCGTCCGGCTTAGTGTGATACGAGTATCACACTACCCACAGAGTTTAAAGGTAATGGTAGCCGCCTGGGGTTCCTTGCAAGAGTGTATATGCTAGTGCATAACGCTCTAAGGCGTATTGTTCATTGGCGGCCATAGTTATTCCAAAAATAAATACCCGTGGTTGTCATACCTGATAGCACTGCAATGATCAGCATTGTTTTTATCGCTGCTAGAAAAAACCGGGCTTAATTGAGCCATAGCTCCGTGCCACGCGAAAAGCTGGCTATATTTCCTCGACCATCCTGTTTCGCCATGCTCCATCCATTTACGTTGTTTGAATGTGGCTTACATAATACATAACATGATTATCAAAATTGGTTAAAAAGCGTAGTTACATAGGAGTAACGCCTACCTAAAATAGATTTGATTTTAAAAAATTCAAATCAAATAAAAATAAGGTGAGTTATGTTTTCTGATCCTATTCATTCTTCCTCAAGCCCCGCTGTTTTACCGCTTGCTAGTTTAGCCTCATCAGCAGATGAAAAAATAAATTCTACAGAAGAAAATGAAGAAAATATTTCTACCCGGGTGCCATATTTATCGACAGAATTGATAGATAAAATTCTTTATTTTTTGATAACGCCATATGAACCCATAAAATCTGCCTTTAATCTATATTCGGCGTTATGGGTTAAGGTGTTTAATGAAAGAGTTAATCAGATATTAAATTGAATTATAGAAAATAATATTATTCTTACAATAAGCGAATTCCCTCTAGTTTCACAAAACTATATTTTTCATGATTCAAAATTAACTTATAAAGATGTCGCAGCTCTCGTATATTTAAAAAAAATATAAAAGACATAAATAAGGTGCTTTCTCTTAGTATTGAAAATCAGATGGAAAAATGTAATGCAATCATTGATCATATTATAAATAAACCATCATGCTATAAAGATGATCAAGCTGAATATGGAATTAAATATTTTTTAAAAAAAATACAACACATTAAAGTTTATTTCCGCAATTGCGAGATGCGTAAGGTTATGATATCGCTTAAAATTTTATCAGAAAAAACAAATATAGAAAGCTTTTCCATAATTGGAGGTGGAGCTTTTGCCGTCAATATAATGGATTTTGTAACTGAACTAAAAACGATCATCAGTAAAAATAAAAGACTTTCTAAAATTAATGAAATAAGTTTAAGGCGAGATAACTTTAATAACAAAAAAGTCATAGAGGAATTTGGGGCAGTATTAGCAGGAAAAAATGTTATTAATTTAATATTAAGTGCAAATAAAATAGAAAAGAAACAAGCATCAACCCTATTAAAAATATTAAAATAAATAAATATATTACATATAAGTCTCAATAATATTGGTGATGAGGGTCTTCTGAATATTGTTGATGCCTTACCTAAAGAGTTGACATACTTGAATATAAATGCAACAGGTATTATTTTTTATGGCGCAAATTTTCTATTGAATAAATTAAGAGCTGTAAAAACAAAAATTGAGTGTGTAGATTTAATAGGGAATGGTCTATTTGAACATCAGTTTAATTGCAAAGATATAAAAAATGAGGCAGGGCAATCTATTAAATTTAATTTTGGAGATTTTAAAAAAGATTATTTTGGTAGGTTGTATCCATGGTAGCGCATCGATGTCACTGTACTCTCTTTATCGAGTGGATTATATTGATATCAAATTTTAAATATAAAAATGTATCCCAAACATTCGCACAGACAAGCTGTACTAGCGTGCTTCTTTTTATTTACGCCGACCTTTTAACGCTTCTTTGAGTTTCTCTAATTTGGTCTGTGCCATGCTTTGCGCTTCGTAGTAAGCTTGCATATTTCTTTCTCTTACCAATTTTAAGTAATTCTTCAACAGTGAAAAGAAACAGCGCTATCTCATTGTGGATAGTGCTGCTTCTATTTCGCCAATCCCACAAGCCGCCATTTGCAGTGAGGGGCTGTGGACGTGCGAATACGAGCAACATAAGTGAATGCTCTTATCGAACCAAAGAATATACTTCTTTCAAACCCATGTAGCAGCGTCATTCCTCCCTACCATATTGGATACTCGGTTTCGAAAGAAGTCTAATGCCTTTTAAAAAATCAAGTGGCATTTAAATTAGGTAATCTAAAAATAATGGAAATAACCTATAGCCTATAAAAAAAATTTCTTTTTAAATAGAGGTTTTTTAAAAAATCTTTCTCAATATTTCATCATTAACATTAACCAAAAAACTTATTATGAATATAAATCCTGTATCGCCATCATTGAAAATAACAGTTGCGCAAAATAATAATAATCAAGATCAATTCAAAGTTTTCCGAGAAAAACTTTCAGAAATTTTGAGAACAAAACTTCCAATACAACAAAATGGCAATGCAAATCAAAAATCTGAATGGTACACAAAAAGCATTTATTCAATTATAAATGATGAGACATGGCACGGAGTAGAAGATTTCAAGAAGTTGAATGATCTAATTTTATTTGGCATTAAACAAATAACACATGGAATTCAATATTTCACTTTTGCTCTTGACTATATGAATTTATATAATGATTCATTATGGGAAAATCGAGAGATTCCACGGCCGCATTTGCTATTGCTTGATGCACTCGCCGAGAGAGATGATCTAAAGGATATAGATATACATGCCCATAATATTGTTACAAATGAAAATGCTTTTTATTGCAAATCTCCAGTTAGCATAAATGAAATATTAAAAGACAATCTTATATTTCAGCAAGAAACAAGCACAGTTCCAGAAAATCCTGTTGCCAATCTAGATGTTGCAAAAAGTGGAGTCTCATTAAAAACTCCTATTAATGGCGAATATATATATCGAAAAATACCTACTACGGCGAATGAATTAATAGATAAAATTGCACTAATTATAAATAATAATAAAAAAGCAACGATAGGGACAATATCTCTAAGTCAAAATGAAATACAGCCTAAGCATATTGAAAAATTACTAAAATCCTTGGTAGGCAGAAAGATTTATTCAATATCATTGGCTGCCAATGCAATAGGAGAAGAAAGTTCAAATGTGTTAAAGAAATATATTAAAAGTATTAAAATTTCTGCTTTAGATTTAAGAGCTTGCTCTATTAATTTCGAAATTGCTAAGTCTTTAATTGACAGTGCGCCAGAAACACTGAATATGTTACTTTTCGCGTACAATATAGAAAGTAATGCAGAGAAAGGAATTATTTCTGGCATAGCGGGTGCAAAAGGAATAAACGTTTATTTCTGACTAATATTTTTTAAATATTGAACTGTCTTCCAAAAAACTGGTTTTTTTCTGGTTTTTGGAAGGAAAATTATCAGTAAAACTTTAAATTTTTTAGCTATGGCGAAAATAGTGAACTGTCTAAGTTCTTATATTTTATATGTTTCATACTGACCTTGCTCCGTTTTAACTTATAGTCGGCGTATTGGAGCTCAACTTCATCTCAAATTAGACTGGGGTTTGGTAATCCAGAGCAGAATGTAGCCGCTGCCTGTTATAGAGGCCTTCAATCTAATTAACCATATCAAGACGAGCTTGATCTCTATTTTCATAGCGCAGCATTGATGAAGGCCTCAAAGGCTCTTGCCTTAGAGCTTTCTGGAGTACCGCGTGGGAGATTACACAGATTATTGATTTTTTTGTGCAGCACGCTGCAAAATTGCTTGTAGTAGCGCTTCTTTATTCTGTGAAAGGGGGCGTGAAAGGGTTTGAGCTAAGGGATCGCTGATGAGCGGTTTGGTGGGCGTTGGTAAATTGGTGTCTGTGGATGAAGGGGGGCGATGCGATATAGGAATAGATGCGGGAATAGATACAGGAGTATCGTTCATCGATGCTTGCTGCAATTGGGGCGGTGAGGAGGGATGTTTTTGAGCGCGTTCCTGCCGTGCTTGATGCCGTGCATAGTGTATGCGTGCCTGCTGTGCTTGTTCTAAGGACCAGGCGGCCCAGCCTGTGGCGGTGCCGGTCACCGGTAATAGGCTGATGCAATCTACAGGGCAAGGGGCGATGCATAGATCGCAGCCGGTGCAATCCGCTGCGAGCACGGTGTGCATTTGCTTGGGTGCCCCGATAATTGCATCCACAGGGCAAGCTTGAATACAGAGCGTGCAACCTATACAGCGAGCCTCATCGATATAGGCGACTGGACGGGAGCGCTCTACACCGTGTGTCGGGTTCAGAGGAATAACGGGCTGCTGGAGCGCTTGCGCCAAGCGTGCGACGCCTTCTTGTCCACCAGGTGGGCATTGATTATATCCCGCTTCGCCGCTAGCCATGGCCTGCGCATAGGAGCGGCAATCAGGATAGCCGCATTTAGTGCATTGCGTTTGCGGTAATAACGCTAAAAGGGTGTCGGCAAGTGCCGTAGTGTCGTCCAGCATGGATAGAAACAAGATTGGAGCCGCACATCGGGCCTGTAGAAATAGACTCCATAGTTTTGGAGCCTGTCGAAACTTTCAACAGATAAAGGTGCGTAGAATCTGTTTAGTATTTTCCAAAAAGGGTTGTGTTGGGGTTCCAAAATCACCCAAAAACGCCCCCCAACCTACCATTTTTTGGCATTTTTCGTAGGTTGAGGTGAGGAATTGAATTAAATACGGAACCCCAACATTACGACCTCAAAGGGGATTTTTTGAGATCGTGAACAGGTGCTTAGAGAATATAACGCGAAAGATCTTCATCTTTCACGATTTTAGAAAGCTCTTTATCGACAAAAGGACCATCAATGCATATAGGCTGGTCCGCATATTGTTGTGCAGAGAAGGAGATTTTTTCTAGAAGCTTTTCCATGACGGTGTAAAGGCGCCGCGCACCGATATTTTCCATCTTCTCATTGACTGAAAAGGCGATTTCAGCGAGGCGTTTAATGCCCTCATCGGTGAATTCAAGCTTCACTTTTTCAGTCGCTAAAAGGGCTTGATACTGTTTGACTAAGCTGGCATCAGTACTGACTAAAATCGATTGGAAATCCTCTATCGACAATGAATTTAATTCTACCCGAATAGGAAAACGTCCTTGCAATTCAGGAATTAAATCACTGGGTTTAGCAAGATGAAACGCACCGCTTGCAATAAATAAAATATGGTCTGTTTTAATCATTCCATACTTGGTATTAACGGTAGTGCCTTCTACTAGCGGCAGTAAATCGCGTTGTACGCCTTGGCGCGAAATTTCCCCGCTTCCGCTATTTTCACCATTGCGTGATGCGATTTTATCGATCTCGTCGAGAAAGACGATGCCGTGTTGCTCAATGCTTTGAATCGCCTTTTCTTTTACTTCGTCTTCATTGAGCATCTTTTCGGCTTCTTCATCGCAGAGCAGGCGAAGCGCTTCTTTGATTTTGACTTTGCGTTGTGATTTGCGCTGTCCACCAATACTGGCAAACATCGAGCGAATCTGCTCGGTCATTTCTTCCATGCCAGGAGGACCCATAATGTTCATGGTCGTCGTGGACGTAGCGATATCGAGTTTGATTTCTTTTTCATCAAGCTCGCCTTTACGAAGCCGCTCACGAAAAGCTTGCCGCGTCGAGTTTTCTTCTTCACCCGTATTTTGACCTTCGTTTTGGCCGCTATCACGAGCTTGCGCGTCTTCTTCCTGAGCCTGTTCTTCCTCGTTGGCGGTATTCTCTTCCTCGGAAGATGAACGGTCGGATTCAGTGAGCAGTTTCAGAAAGTCTAATTTGCTGTTTTTGCGATTTTTAGATTTGCTTCGAGGCAGAGGTAGCAAGATATCCAAAACGCGTTCCTCTGCGCGTTTTTCTGCCTGTTCGCGGACCTTGACCATTTCCAATTCGCGGGTTTCTTTAATGGCAATTTCCGCTAGGTCGCGAATGATGCTATCGACATCACGTCCTACATACCCTACCTCAGTGAATTTGGTCGCTTCAATTTTGATAAAGGGCGCATTCGCGAGTTTGGCTAAACGTCGAGCGATTTCGGTTTTTCCGACCCCAGTTTGTCCGATCATTAGGATATTTTTTGGGGTGATTTCCTGACGCAGAGGTTCAGCGACTTGTTGGCGTCTCCAACGGTTGCGCAGTGCAACTGCGACAGCACGTTTTGCGTCAGTTTGGCCGATGATATGCTGATCCAATTTTGCGACAATTTCTTCGGGAGTGGGGATAATATAAGATAAAGTGTCTGATGCAGTAGAGCTCATAGCTGGTCTTTAGTCGAGCGTTTCAATAATGTGGTTGTGATTCGTATAAATACAGAGATCGCCCGCAATCTGAAGGGATTTTTCAACGATTTCACGCGCGCTCAGCGTAGTGTTGCGCATTAGCGCTTGCGCTGCAGCCTGTGCATAACTTCCGCCTGAACCAATTGCGCAGACGCCTTCTTCGGGATCTAAAACATCGCCGTTGCCAGTCAAAATAAGCATGCCGTCTTTATTAGCGACAATCAACATAGCTTCAAGACGGCGCAAAATTCGGTCTGTGCGCCAATCTTTGGCGAGTTCAATCGCGGAGCGCGTCAGGTTACCGTGGTACTTCTCGAGTTTGGCTTCAAACCGATCTAGCAATGAGAAAGCATCTGCAGTCGCTCCTGCAAAACCTACTAAGACTTCATTGTTATAAATGCGTCTGACTTTTTTGCCAGTGCCTTTGACAACCACATTGCCCAGCGTGACTTGACCATCTCCGCCGAGTGCAACCTGACCGTCGCGCTGAACGGCGACAATGGTTGTGCCGTGATACTGCTCCATGTGTAGTCCTTACAAATGGGATAGATGAGTTTAAAAGGGACTGACAAATGGATGAAAAATTGCGTTAAGAAGGCATAAAGAATCCGCTGGACCTGTGTCTATCGGACCTCTTTCGCAACCCCATTCAGTTTGGCAGCTTAATCCCCAAATAATTTTTGACGCATTTCACGTCGTTCTTGCGCTTCTAGCGAAAGGGTCGTCGTAGGGCGAGCAAGTAGGCGGGGAATGCCGATGGGTTCTCCCGTTTCTTCGCACCAGCCGTATTCGCCCGATTCAATATACGTGATGGCTTTACGCACTTTACTTAATAGTTTACGTTCACGATCTCGTGTACGGAGTTCGAGCGCAAGCTCCTCTTCGATCGTTGCACGATCAGCAGGATCGGAGGCTACAACGCTATCTCGTAGGTTTTCTGTGGTCTGGCCTGCGTTATGCATTAACTCAGATAACATTTGCTCTAAGCGGTGTTTGAAAAAAGCGAGCTGGTCTGCATTCATGTAGTCCTTTTCGCCCATTTGCAGAATATCCGCTTCGGTTAACAGTCGTTTTTTAATCATGGATGGATAATCGAGAAATAAGCTTGAATAGGCTGAAATGATAAAAGCCCTATTTTCTGCAAGATAAAAGTCTATATATGCAAGCGCCGTTTTTGCACGGTTAAAAGAGTGTGGTGTATAGCGCACATTGGTGGCTGACTCCACTATCTGCTCAAAATACGCAAAAAAGGGCGATTGTACCTGCTCACACCCATTACGCAATCAGGTCCGTTTCTTGGACCTAGGATGCGCTTTGTCATAGATACGGGCTAAATGCTGAAAATCAAGAGAAGTATAAATTTGAGTTGCCGCAATGCTGGCATGTCCAAGTAGGTCTTGTACAGCACGTAAATCCCCGCTTGACTGTAAGATATGACTGGCAAATGAATGGCGTAAAACGTGCGGATGTACGTGTGTGGGCAGACCTGCTTGTATCGCGCGCTTTTTAATACATTGCCGGATCACCCCAGGAGCCATACGTTGTCCGCGTACAGAAAGAAAGAGCGGGTAGGGATCATCACGTATCCAGGTAGGCCGGTCTTCTAGCCAAGCTTGTAAGGCTACCCGCGCTTTTTGCCCTACGGGCACGATGCGCTGTCGGTTACCTTTGCCGGTCACATGCACTTGCGCCTGGAGCAGATCTAACCAGCCTAAAGAGCGATGAGAGGGGGTGTGGCTGTAACCGATATCTAATCCAATGAGTTCAGCAAGGCGCAGGCCTGATGAGTAAAACAATTCTAATATCGCCCTATCTCGCAGCGCAGTTCGGTCTTGTTGATCGAGTATGGCCCTTTTTTGCGCTTCCATCAGTTGATGTGCATCTTCCAGAGAAAGGGTTTTAGGCAGTAATTTAGTCGATCGTGGAGCGCGAATCGCTGCAACAGGATTACATGCCAGTGTAGTATGTTTAGCTAGCCAACGGTAAAAGCTGCGCCATACCGATAAACGATGTGCAATAGAACGGGGTGTTAACCCTTCTAGACGCGCTTGTTTAACCCCTAGACGGATATCATTTGGGGTGAGGGATTCCAATGATCGGTCTTGCGCTAATGCCACTAACATGAGAAGGGCATGCCTATAACTGCGTAAGGTATGGGTAGAGAGCTTGCGTTCATGCGCCAGGGTATCTAGCCAAGTATGCATCCAAGATTCTGAAGACGAGGATGAAGGTGACGGCGACGGAAGATCAATGCGCATGGAGGGCTGTTTTCGTTAGTAAACGGCTTAATGCCGCACCCAGGACTGCGCCAAGATGGACGAGATAGTCGGTGGCGGCATCGGCCTGAAAACGGTTGGCATCCGGAGAGCCCATCACTAGTAATCCAAAGGCAGGGCAAGTCGGAATGCCGGGGTGGCGTAATGCAAGCAGGGCCACAGAAGCAGGCTCGGTAAGTGTTTTCGGCACGGTTGCCAGGGTGTCGCTGGCATGCGCAGTTTCACTACACCATTGTGCAGCAGGAAAGGAGAAATCGGTTCCGCAATAAGGGCTGACGAGTTGCTGGGCAAAAGTACGGACCTCTTCACCCACATCTTCGTTATAGGGCGTGTGGGCATAGCGCTTCGCGACTCCCCACATTCTTAGCCCTACTTGAGGAATAGCAAAAATAGCTTTGAGGCTGGTTAATGCGGTCTGTAGTAGGTGCTGGGTCTCCCGCTCCGCTAAGAGGCGAGTCGTAAAGTGACTGAGTTTGCTTGCCAGGGAATCATTTTCCCGGCCATACTGTAGTAAATCCCCTAGACGCTGTTCCAACTGCAGCTGTCGGTCACGAAGAATCTGCATTTGACGCTCTTGCAATGAGAGTACACCAGGGTAGTGCGGAACCTGTAGCCGTATCGAGGCTAAAAGATCCGCATGCTGATTAAAAAATTCGGGATGAGTCAACAGATAGTCTGCGATAGCTTGATCAGTCGTCATGAGAAGCAAGTAGAGAAGGAAACAGGTCCGTTAATGCAACACATAGAATCGTGTAAGAATCTATTCACGATCTTCAAAAGTGGGTTGCGTTGGGGTTCCTTCGTCACCCCAATCTACCATTTTGGGCATTTTTCGTAGGTTGGTGGTGACGAAGGAACCCCAACATGACGGCCTCAAAGGTGATTATTTGAGATCATAAACAGACTCTAAGAGGCGTGTAGCGTATGAGGAAAACTTCTTTGAAATAAAAGAATTATTTTGCCAACATAAGCATATCGGAAGTATTGGTCTCAAGAGAGAGGCTGCTTGGGCATACCACGTCCCCTACAAATACCGTATGTGCAGGCCCAGCCATACGCACAGGTTCAGAGGGATCCCCATTCCAGTGAATCGTTAAGCATCCCCCTCGTGTACGCACTTTAACAGGAGTCTGCAGCCAAGATCGATGTATTCCCGTAACAGCTGCAGCACAGGCTCCCGTGCCGCAGGCTAGGGTTTCTCCCGCGCCGCGTTCATAAACCCGTAAATCGATATGATGCGCATCTATAACCTGCATAAAGCCGGCATTGACTCCCTGCAAAAAGCGCGGATGAGTCGCAATCTCCGCCCCTCCTAGCAGAACCGCTGCGCGTTGCACATCCTCCACACGCTGTACGGCGTGTGGATTTCCCATCGAGACCAGGCAGAGCTCTACAGGAGGTGTGCTATGTGTCAGATCGGTTAAAGTCCAGATTGCGCGATCTGCGCTAGTATGAGGATCTAGCCCTTTTGTATCAAAGAAGACGGCTTCAGGCGTGAAATCAGGAGGAATCAGTTCCACCAAAACTTCTCCATCTTCTTGCATGTGCAAAACGGTGATACCCGTGGAAACTTGCACATGGACACGCTTTTGCGTCGTGAGTTGCGTCTCTAATAAAAATTTCATGATACAACGCGCGCCATTGCCACATTGCTCGACTTCACCGCCGTCCGCATTAAAAATACGGTATCTAAAATCTGCTTGTGGGTGCGTAGCAGGCTCGATGAGCAGGACCTGATCCGCACCGATGCCAAAATGCCGATCCGCCAGCCAGCGTATTTGTATAGGGCTTAGGGCGATGGATTGGCGAACGCCATCGAGCACAACAAAATCATTCCCGGCGCCTTGCATTTTAGTAAATGATAGTTTCATAACCAATCGTGTTCCTAGTACAACCCAGCCTCTCCAGCGGGGCGTGTCTTAAAGCGCCGATGTAACCAATAATACTGTTCCGGAATACGTGCAATCTGCTCTTCAAGCACCGCATTCATTCTACGAGTATCGGCGATGAGATTGTCGCTAGGGTAATGATCCCAAGGCGCAAAAATGCGCAGTTTGTAACCGCGATAATTCGGCAAAACTTCACAGACAAAAGGAGCCACTTGCGCCTGTGCCGCTTTGGCTAAACGTGAGATAGAGGTGAGTGTGCACGCCGGCACTCCAAAAAACGGGACAAAAATGGAATTCCCTACACCATGGTCCATATCACTGCTTAACATAACAGGCATACGTTTATGGAGCATGCGCAGGAGTGCCCGTGCACTGTCTGTACGCGGAAGCATGGTGGCTCCAAAACGCGAGCGCGATTTTTTTGCAATGACATCAATGCGCGCATTCGTTAGCGGTTGAAAGGCGGCGCCACAGGGGCGATGTAGGCTGTAATTGAGAAATAACGCGCCGGCTTCTAGTCCAACGAAGTGATAGCCTAGAAAGATCGTCGGAGGTAAATTAGGATCCGCCAAATCCACTTGGCTCTCTATTTGCACTAATTTTTCTAGTTTACTAGCCGGTGCAAACCACTGCACGCTGCGCTCCACAAAACTACGAATGGCATGCTGGAAATGGCGCGCAGCAACCCTTTCTCGATGTTCGGAAGACCACTCTGGAAAGCAAAGGGCCAAATTTTTCTGAATAATCTGCTTGCGCTGACTAGGTAGCTGATAAAGAAGCACGCCTAGCGCCGCTCCAAAACGCGCGATCCATCCATAGGGCAAATAGGCTAGTCCTCGTAATAAGCCGATAGCCAGGCTTTCAGACAGCCACTTCAAAGCACGCTGCAGGATGTGCCAATCCAGACGGGGCAAGGAGCGTAAAAAATTCATGTCACAGTAAAAGAAGGGGGGATCTATAAAAAACAAGGCTCGAAGTATAGGGCTTATTGGGCCAAAATTTAGAGCGGGTTTTTGGAACAATTTGGTAAAAATACCCTGATTCAGTTGGATAAAGGCCATGAGCAATGCGTCTTTGAGGTCTTTGAACAGCGTAGCGCCAGGGCACGATGGCAAATTGGATAAGGTTGCCCTGGCTTTTTGACTTAATTTGTTAATGCAGTGAGGAGCATGGTTAGTCCGCTTGCAGCTACTGCATGAATTATATGAGGCTGAATTTCTGTAGAACTAGAGTTTTTCGGGCGTGTGCTGCTACCACCTCCGCCTGCACGATGACCACCACCACTACTATGGCCGCCGCCACTACTACCATGGCCACCTCCACCTTTCCTTTTTTCATGTCGCATCAACGTAGGCTGCGCATGTATTGAGGTGGAATGATCGTTATCCCTTAACCAAACATCGGTGGTAGTTGTTTTTGGCCCTGGTATTTGGTCAAGTATGCTGGGTGATGTTGTTTGCGAGGATTCCTTGCTCTCTAACTGCAGCTGTGTGACATTTTGACGGTTATGAAGCGCCGTAGCACGATTGATCGACGAATCATGTGTATTAGTGATGGAGTTCCTGCCTCTTATTCCGCTGATGCTGGCCGCAGACGATACAGTGGCCAGGCAGCCTATGCCAAGTAGTAGCTTCTTAGAGGAAGCCTTTCCCTGATCATGTGACTGCTTTTCTGTCTGAGTAGTGTTTGTGTGCTTTGCAGAATCTGAAATATGCATTATTTCCTCCATGCACTAGGGTGGCAATTAAAAATACATTATTTTTTAATCATAAAATTCCCGTTGAGGCATGTTACGCCTAAGAGCAATCTAGCAAATGATCAGAGATGCTAATGCGCAAAATCAGAAATAAAAAATAGTAAAGCGCAGTGATAAGCCAGGAATTTCTTAACTTTTCCCCCAGGGTATTTATGGATAGCTCAGGCGTCGTGCTTTCCCCATACTTTCTTCCCATTCATGACCATATTTTCTATGGCAATATGAACTTATAGTCGCTGGTAATATAAATATTTGACTCCTAAGAACCTGTTCATAATCCTCAAAAAACACCCTTGAGGTCGTAATGTTGGGGTTCAGTATTTAATTCAATTCGTCACCAAAACCTACCATTTTTGGGCATTTTTCGTAGGTTGGGGGGGCGTTTTTGGGTGATTTTGGAACCCCAACACAACCCGCTTTTGAAGATTATGAACAGGTTCTAAGAGTATGAAAATTTATATACGGCTTTTTCAAAGAAAAGTACTAGAAGATGAACGGGGTATTGATTTAATATAAGAGCATTGCTTAAAAATAGTGTTTATATAAACACTGCATTTTTTAAAAGAATTTTATGGTGTGGAAGTTTAAAAATATGCTTCATATCCTAGATAATTATTAAATATCTGATTATTTTTTTAAAAAATGTAAATCTATATTTGGTATTGTAGTAACGCGCTGGAATTTATTTTCATGAAGCCACATTGCCGTGCCCGTTATGTTGGCCTTTAGTTTTGCGTAATCGAGCACTTTTAAAGACCTCTCCACTGCTGTATGGATTTTTTAGCCGTGCAGCGCGCTCATATCTATTCTTGGCCATAAAAGGTTTGTACAGCGATATACGCTGTGATTATCGCAATGCCTGCCTCAGCGGCAGCGGTCAGAGCGTATAGTCCTAAGAGGCTTGATTGAATGTGTACAGGCACGGTGTTTTTGATGTGCTGATCAGATGTGTTCTGAATGACTTTGTAGGCAGCTACTCCTGCACTTACACAACTCACAAGCGTGCAGAAGGAATGGTAGGCCGAGAGTTTACTGACTGCATTCAAGGGCGTGCATATATTCCATCTTTGAGGCTGTTTTTGAGGTGGTTTTGCTGGTGTCCGAGCTTGTATTCGTTGGCGCCGCGATTTTGCGGCGTTCGCTTTATTGGTTTGGGGCGCCAATATCATGCTGTTATGGTTGTTATGAGGGCGGATGAGGGGTATATGCATTTTTTTCCCTGAATGCAAGGACACGCTGAATAGGACAGTGGCAAGTTAGTTTTATTTTTATGATGGAATCTTATTGGACTGCATTGGTACGTGTATTTAGTTATATCCCATGTATCAATAAACGCCTTCTAGAAGAGGCCTAGAAGAGCGGGGAATAAATCTAAAAAGAATAGGGGTAAATAAAATCGCCCTCTATCAAATAACTGCATAAATTTAGGAGAAGCCGCGATATAATGCAGTCCTTCGCCGAGTTAACCGACAACTTGCGGGGCGAGGGCGTTGTGGAACCATTGCGTATGCATATGGCTTCTGTGGCGTAAAAAATCCGCTAAAGCGTCGTCGCTTCTCCTTCCGGAAGCTGGCGCGCACATCGAAGTGCTCTGTGTATTTGCGCTGGTGTTCATCCAAGACCAGGTCGAATAAATAGGCACTCTTTATCCACCTGCTTCTTGAGGATAAGTGACTGTGTCCCATGATTATCTCTTTACTTCTGAATCTGTATCCGAAGGCCATCCTGATAAGGTTGCCGACCAGATCTCAGATGCCATTTTAGATGCTGCGCTTGAGCAGGATCCCCATTCCCGTATCGCCGCGGAGACGCTGTGTAATACCGGGCTCATTATTCTGGCTGGCGAAATTACCACGTCTGCGCATGTCGATTACATGCAAATTGCTAGGGATACGATCAAGCGCATTGGCTACGACAATACCGAATTCGGTATGGATTACCGAGGCTGCACGGTCTTGGTCGCTTATGACAAACAATCTTTAGATATTGCCCAAGGGGTTGACCGCGCGCATGACGATGATCTCGATCAAGGCGCTGGGGATCAAGGTTTGATGTTTGGGTATGCGTGTGATGAAACGACAGAGCTGATGCCTTTGCCTATCCATCTAGCGCATCGCTTGGTCGAGCGTCAGGCGCAAGTGCGCAACGATGGGCGTTTGCCCTGGTTGCGTCCAGATGCTAAGTCGCAAGTGACATTGCGCTATGTAGACAATAAACCCCATAGTATCGATACGATCGTACTGTCCACGCAACACTCCCCTGAAATCTCGCTGTCTGATCTGCGCGAAGCGGTGATTGAAGAAATCATTAAACCTGTGCTTCCTGCAAACCTCATTCAAAAAGAGATCCGTTTCTTGGTAAACCCTACTGGGCGTTTTGTTGTTGGCGGACCTCAAGGAGATTGTGGATTAACCGGCCGCAAAATTATCGTAGATACCTACGGCGGTGCGGCTCCGCATGGAGGGGGCGCATTTTCAGGGAAGGATCCATCGAAAGTGGATCGAAGCGCCGCTTACGCAGCGCGCTATGTGGCTAAAAATATTGTTGCAGCGGGCTTGGCTTCAAGGTGTTTAGTACAAATTTCCTATGCGATTGGAGTCGCACAGCCGACTTCCTTGATGGTGAATACCTTTGGTACAGGGCGCCTCTCTGATAGTGAAATCACCGCATTAATTCGCAAGCATTTTGATTTGCGCCCCAAAGGCATTATCGAGATGTTGGATTTACTGCGTCCGATTTATCAAAAAACGGCGGCATACGGTCACTTTGGTCGGGAAGAGCCCGAGTTTACTTGGGAAGCCTTGGATCGAGTGTGTGTCTTGGCAGACGAGCTGGAAGGATCGCGTAAGTGCGCTTCAGCCTGAGTACCTAGTATGGTAGGTTGGCGGTGAGGCACGGACTCCAACAAGCGTACAGCGGACTTTTAATTTTTGCTTATTGATAATCGTAAGCGGATCATCAAGGACGCCATGGGGTGCATGTTGGGGTTCTTTCGTCACCACCAACCTACTAAAGCAAGCATCATGCTTCTCTTGAAATGCGCATGAAAGAAAAAATACAGAAGAAAAAATAGCACTTCAAATCTTTTACTTATTACTAGATGACTATGATGTCTAATTTTATCGCGAATCCTGCAGTCTCTGAGTCTCATCAAGCTACGGCCTCGGAGGCTACGCATACCGATTACTGGGTAGCCGATATAAGCCTTGCTCAATGGGGCCGGCAAGAAATAGAGATTGCGGAAACAGAAATGCCAGGCTTGATGGCATTACGCGAAGAATATGGTCAGAGCCAACCTCTGAAAGGCGCACGTATTGCAGGTTTGCTGCATATGACCATTCAGACGGCCGTATTAATTGAAACCTTGCAAGCACTAGGTGCAGAAGTGCGTTGGGCTTCTTGCAATATTTTCTCTACCCAAGACCATGCCGCCGCAGCGATTGCGGCGCAAGGCACGCCTGTTTTTGCCTTTAAAGGGGAAACACTCGATGAATATTGGGCATGCGTGCATCGCATTTTTGAATGGCCGAATGGGGTAGGTGCCAATCTCATTTTAGATGATGGCGCAGATGCAACGCTGCTGCTGACCGTAGGCGCAAAAGCAGAGAAAGATATCCGTGTTTTAGCGCATCCCGAGCATGAGGAGGCAAAAGCCCTCTTCGCGTCGATTAAACAACATCTTGCCGAAGACCCACAATGGTATTCCAAACGTATGATAGGAATTTTAGGTGCCAGTGAAGAAACGACAACGGGTGTGCATCGGCTGTATCAGATGGAAAAAAATGGAACTTTGCCTTGGCGCGTTATCGACGTGAACCAATCGGTGACCAAATCCAAATTTGATAATTTATACGGTTGTAGAGAATCGTTAGTCGATGGCATTAAGCGAGCCACCGATGTGATGATTGCCGGTAAAGTGGCCGTGGTGGCTGGCTATGGCGATGTGGGCAAAGGCTGCGCGCAATCGCTGCGCAGCTTAGGCGCTACCGTATGGATTACCGAAATTGACCCCATTTGCGCACTCCAAGCCGCCATGGAAGGCTATCGTGTAGTCACGATGGAAGACGCGGCAAGCCAGGCAGATATTTTTGTCACCGCTACAGGCAATGTGGGGGTTATTCGCCATGAGCATATGCAGGTGATGCACGATCAGGCGATCGTATGCAATATTGGGCATTTTGATTCTGAAATCGATGTGGCCTCTTTGCGGGCGTATCCTTGGCGCAATATCAAGCCCCAAGTAGATCAAATTACCTTTCCGACAGGGCGGCGCATTACCTTATTGGCAGAGGGGCGTTTGGTGAATCTAGGCTGCGCGACAGGTCACTCCTCCTTTGTGATGTCGACGTCCTTTACGAACCAAGTGCTGGCGCAGATCGCGTTATGGACCTCTGCGGCCACCTCGGCAAATACCAAAAGTGTCGACGTACTGCCCAAACAGCTAGATGAAAAAGTAGCACGTTTGCATTTAAAACGCTTGGGCGCCCATTTAACGACGCTAACCGAAACGCAGTCTGCCTACCTTGGTGTGCCTCAAGAGGGGCCCTATAAGGCGCAGTCGTATAGATATTAAAATCTGTTTATTCACCGAGCGCTAATGCATGGCCGCTTTCCAACTTTCATTTGAATTCTTCCCCCCTAAAACTCCGCAGGGGGTGGACAAGTTATCACACACTTTATTACAGCTAGCGCCTTTTCGTCCGGAGTTTGCCTCGGTGACCTTTGGTGCAGGAGGCGGTACGCAGCGGGGCACCCTGGAAATGGTGCAAGTGATTCTCGAACACCGCGCTAAATATCCGGGCGTGTTTAATGAAACCTTCACAGCAGTTCCTCACTTATCGTGTGTCGGCGTGACACGAGAAGAAGTGCGCGCGATGCTGGCAAGCTATCGGCAGCAAGGAATACGGCATATTGTGGCATTGCGCGGAGATTTGCCTTCCGGCATGGGGCGAGGAGGGGAGTTGCGTCATGCGTATGAATTAGTCGACATTATCCGTGCAGAACATGGAGAATGGTTTCAAATTTATGTCGCTGCGTATCCAGAATTTCATCCAGAGGCCTTGAGCCCTTCGCACGATATCGCAGCGTTTGTGCAGAAAGTGCATGCAGGCGCCAATGCGGCAATTACCCAGTATTTCTATAATGCGGATGCCTACTTTCGGTTTGTAGATGCTGTACAGCGCTTTGGCGTGAAGGTCCCCATTTTTGCAGGCATTATGCCTATTACCAATCATGCCCAATTGATGCGTTTTTCTGCACTCTGTGGCGCAGAAGTCCCACGCTGGATTGCGCGAAGGCTAGAAGAATTTGGAGAGAACCAACAAGCGCTGCGGGATTTTGGTATAGAGGTGGTTGCCCGTTTATGCGAGCAGCTCATTGCCCAAGGGGCGCCAGGTTTGCATTTTTATACTTTAAATGGTGCGCAAGCGACGTTAGCTATTTGTGAGCAGCTCAATCTGAAAGCCCAAGATGTGCAGACTGCGCGCGCAAACGGTATTGGTGCCTAGAAACCGTTTCTACCCCTCATCACCGTTTTTCTTATCGTTATGCGAACCTTTTTTCGTCATCTCCTTTTGCTAGTGCCAACCCTGATTGGCATGACACTGTTGACCTTTTTACTGATTCACCTGATTCCAGGCGATCCCGTAGAAGTCATGATGGGCGAGCGTGCGCTCGACCCTGAAGTGCATGCCGCAGCGCGACACCAATTGGGGCTCGACGCACCTTTACCCATTCAATATATGCGTTACATCACCAGTCTCCTCAGAGGGGATTGGGGCGTTTCATTCATCACGCAAACTAGTGTATTGGAAGAATTTTTGCAGCGTTTTCCTGCAACGTTTGAATTGGTATGCGCAGCAATGTGTTTTGCTATTGGGATAGGAGTGCCGGCGGGGGTTTTAGCTGCGGTTAAACGCGGTTCTGGCTGGGATCGCGGTGTCATGAGCGCTGCGTTGACCGGGTATTCGATGCCTATTTTTTGGTGGGGCCTGATTTTAGTGATGGTGTTTTCGGTCCAATTTGGATTGACTCCGGTATCGGGCCGTATCGCGTTGGAATACAACATTCCGGTAAAAACAGGTTTGATGGTGATCGACGCTTTTTTAAGCGGCGAAGAAGGCGCAGTACGCTCCGCATTGAGTCATTTGATCCTTCCTGCGGTCGTATTGGGTACCATCCCACTGGCCGTTATTGCGCGTATGACACGCTCGGCGATGCTCGAGGTGATGCGCGAAGACTATATTAGAACGGCGCGTGCAAAAGGATTATCTCCAGCGCGTATCGTATTCCGGCATGCTTTGCGTAATGCGCTGATTCCGGTCGCCACGGTTATAGGGCTACAAGTCGGTAATCTTCTAGCGGGCGCTATTCTCACGGAAACGATTTTCTCTTGGCCAGGCGTTGGGAAATGGTTGATCGATGCGATTGGTCGACGGGATTATCCCGTGGTGCAAAGCGGAATTTTATTGATTGCTATATTGGTCATGGCGTTGAATTTATTGGTAGATGCATTCCAGTCTGCTCTAGATCCACGTCTAAGAGGATGAACGCTCTGCAGCCGCGCTGGGTTGTGGAGTTTTTCCTTTCTAAACAAGCGTTCTATTCACAAGGTATTTTTTCCGATAGAGGATTCTGGCTAAAAAGGACCTCAAAAACAGGAATGAGGTTATGAGCAAAGAGATGCCAGAAAATGAGGTAGTGCGAGTAGATTGGCTCAGTGATGTGCACGAACTCTGGCAAGCTTTTCGAGAAAGTCGTGGGGCATTGCTAGCAGCAGGGGTACTGGTGATTTTGCTGATATTAGCGCTAGGTGCGACATTTTTCGCCCCCCATAGTCCTATTGAACAGCATCGCGAGTTTGTCAAAATTCCTCCATGCTGGTTAGAAGGCGGATCGCGGCTCTTTTTATTAGGGACAGACGAAGCAGGGCGAGATATGCTCTCACGCCTAATGCATGGAGCGCGTCTGTCACTATGGATTGGAGGCTTAACGGTCGTGCTCGCCATGGGTCCAGGGATTTTATTGGGATTAGGCTCGGCCTTTGGCCCACCCTGGTTTGAAACGGTGGTCATGCGGATTATGGATATTCTGCTAGCTCTGCCCTCCTTACTATTGGCGGTGGCCGTAGTGGCGGTGCTAGGGCCTGGACTCACCAATACCGTATTTGCTATCGCACTCGTAGCGCTACCTAGCTATGTAAGACTAGCGCGCAGTGCCGCAAAGAGTGAGATGGGTAAAGAGTATGTAGTCGCTTCTCGAGTTGCAGGTGCAGGGACCTGGCGGCTCATGCTGTCTCAAGTATTGCCTAATTGCACGGCCCCCCTCATTGTGCAAGCAACATTGGGATTTTCCACTGCGATTTTAGATGCAGCCGCCTTAGGTTTTCTAGGATTAGGCGTGCAGCCCCCTGCCGCAGAATGGGGCGCTATGCTCGCTTCAGCGCGCGATTATATTGATAGCGCATGGTGGATTGTGACCTGGCCTGGTTTGACGATTTTGATTACCGTATTGGCTATTAATATTGTAGGGGATGGATTGCGAGATGCGTTGGACCCGAAATTAAAGCAGGTGATGTAGAAAGGTATTGTGAAACTATTTACACGTAGCATATAAGAATGCCCAAAGCTAAATACTTTGGGCATTTTTCATTTAGAGCGATGACCTCATCATCTGCAAGATATGCCCTTTTTCTCCAGAATTCTACGGGTTTCATTGGTAACATTTTTGCAAAAGCTTAGATTCAATTTTTTCAAACGAGGGCATTTTTCACTCAGAGCGATGACCCCTTTATCTGTAATTTTTGGACACCAGGCTAGATCTAAGCTTTCTAAGGTTTTGCATTGTTTACTCAGCGCTATGATCCCTTTATCTGTAATTTTTGGGCAGCAGGCTAGATTTAAGCTTTTTAAGGTTTTGCATTTTTTACTCAGCGCTATGATCCCTGTATTTGTAATTTCTGAGCAAAATTCTAGATTTAACCTTTCCAAGGTTTTGCATTTTTTACTCAGAGCTATAAGGCTTTCATCGGTAATATTCTTGCAATAATTTAGCGTCAATTCCTTCAAATGCGGGCAATTTTCACTCAGAGCTATGATCCCTGTATTTGTAATTTTTGAGCAATCTTCTAGATTTAACCTGCCTAAGGTTTTGCATTTTTTACTCAGAGCTATAAGGCTTTCATCGGTAATTTTTTTGCAATAGCTTAGATTCAATTCCTTCAAATGCGGGCAATTTTCACTCAGAGCTATGATCCCTGTATTTGTAATTTTTAAGCACCATTCTAGACTTAACCTTTCCAAGGTTTTGCATTTTTTACTCAGAGCTATAAGGCTTTCATCGGTAATATTATAGCAATGACTTAGATTCAATTCCTTCAAATGCGGACAATTTTCACTCAGAGTCATGATCCCTATATTTGTAATTTTTAAGCACCTTTCTAGATTTAACCTTTCCAAGGTTGTCCATTTTTTACTCAGAGCTATAAGGTTTTCATCGGTAATAATCTTGCAATCGATTAGGTCAAATCCCTTCAAATGCGGGTAGTTTTCACTCAGAGCTATGAGCCCTTTAGATGTAATATTTCTGCATACATTTATTTTTAAATTTTTTAAATTTTTCGGAAGTCTTTGTAAATCATCATCAGTAAAATTATCTCCTTTAATTTCTAGGGTATGAAGCAGCTTGCCAGAATTTTCCTGAAAATCTTGTAGGAGCTTTTCAAACTGCTCTCTATTTTCAATTGTTTTATGAGCTGGAGCGAGAGCTTCTGCTGCAAAAAACTTCCGATCAACTCGCTGTGCACTTTTACGATCATTTTCACCTAAATATTCAATGATTTTTGATAACATCTCCGGAGGAAGTTTATCTATGGGAGAATGGCGATTTTCTTTTTTATTTTTATTATTAAATAGGTTGGTTAGTTGAAAGCGGCTATTTCTGCAAGTTTTGCCGCTGAGTTGAGTGCTCGTCGTCTTTGTTTCTTTTGGAAATTTGGAATGCTGAAATGTTTCGTTGAAAGTTTTTATAATATTTTTGAACATATGAAATGCCTTTCATAAATTGCAAAATAGCGCTTACCTGAGTGGATCAAGCTTTATTGATCCAACGATAAAAAGCAATACGAATTACGAAATCCTATTGTGCTACACGAACTTTTTCCAGTTATTTAGTCGGTGCTGAAAAATTCTGTAAGCTATAGCGTAGCAAGACCGATCGAATACAAAAAATTCAAAAATTATCCTATTTCGTAAACAGTGACATCATTTCGTAAAATGCAGAAAAATTTCTCTGATTTTTAGAACAGTATAGGTTTTAAGGAGAGAAATATGGATGGGGGCATGCATGTAGGGCAAGGTGCGAATGTAGAATATTTCGGATTTCAAGGTCTGAAAAATCAAGCTCATGGTGGCCCGCAAAGGGCGCCTTCAGTAAAGGTAATGAATAAAAAATATTTTACGAGTATTGGGTTCTCCGGAGTACATTCTATTTCAGAAAATGAAAATATTTCGAGTAATCATATACAAGCTAAATTAAAAAAACCACCGGCACGTCCTTTACCTAATCCACCTACCTTAAAGCCTTTAGGTCCACGCCCTTCGGTCGCAATACTCAAGACTAAAAATGAGAATCATGAAGTACCCACCAATAAAGATAATCTATCTACAGTAAGCAACGGTGCGATTATTCATGCAGAGTTCAATGAAAATGCAGAATCTGTAAAAAAAGCATCATCTGAGATAGCAGTTTCTAAAGGTGATTCTGTGGGCGGAGTGATTGAAATTTTAGAGCATTATTCAATAAATTCTGGGGAAAATTCAAAATCAAAAGAGATATCTATTGATATTCAAGAATCCCAAATTCTTGAAGCCAATGCTTTTAAACCAAAAGCACCTGATAAATCAAATAATGTTAGCGAATCAATTCAGTTCATTTGGACGACTATTACTGAGCTCATAAAATGCTGTTGTTGGCCGTGCGCAACAGGAAAAAAAGAAACAAAAATATTAGAAGAGATAAAAGTTGTTTCTGTAAATCCCTCTGAAGAAACACATCACAGTATAGAAATGCAAAAAATATAATAAAAATTAAAAAGAGACTTTGATGCAAGCCTCCCTATAAGTGGGAGGTTATTTTTTTGAGGGTATGTATAAATCCTTAGACAATAGCGCATCCTACACCACGCTTTCAGAAGGTTTGGCGCGCTTAAAAATGTCTGATTTCCCCCTTCGAAGGGGATATGAAGAAGGTTTTAGGCCCTACTTGTGGATTCGATGGAACACTTCCCTCACGCAAATTTGAGGTCCTTCCATTTTTTGCGTTAAAATAACGCCCTTACTTTGCCTTGCCACATTTGTTTGAGCAGTTGCTGGAAGTCTGAAATGGTGGCTTTCCTGTAACGGCGGGCGTTTGTCTCCATGAAGTGCGTCATAGTGCTTTCTCAAGACCGTGCTTTGCATGCTTTATACAGAGTGGCTTTTATCCATAAGGAATATTGATGCGTTGTTATGAAATTGTTTTTCTAGTGCACCCTGACCAGGGCGAGCAAGTTGGCGCGATGATTGAGCGTTACAAAGCTACAATCACCGCACGGAACGGAATAATTGACCGCATAGAAGACTGGGGCCGCCGCGCACTAGCCTATATGATCGGTAAAAATATTACAAAAGCCCATTACATCTGCATGAATATCCAGTGTGATCAGCAAACGCTGGTGGAACTAGAAGAGGCGTTTAAATTTAATGATGCTGTGCTGCGTCATCTGGTCGTTAAGATGAAAAGGCCAGTAACTGAGCCTTCCGTAATGATGAAACAAGCGCAATCAGAAGATGCTGCAAAACGCGCTACTGCAGCCCCCGCTGCCGCTGCTGCATAAAGAGAGACCTGCGCGTTTCTCTATTGAATACCCTGCTTTTATTGACTAAATCGCTGCTGGAATGTCCAAAAATATTTTCTCCCTCGAAGCACGTATTATCGAGCGTGATCCTGTGAGATATACCCCTGCGGGGATTCCATTGGTGGAATGCGTGCTAGAGCATGCTTCAGAAGTCATAGAGGCCGGTGCTAAGCGTAAAGTCGATATGACTTTATCGGCGATTACAATAGGGGAGTGTAGCGGTGCCCTAGCAGACTATCCTTTGGGAAAAATAGCCTGTTTTGTAGGATTTCTTGCGCCACGCAGCCTCAGGGTGCGTTCGGTGCGCTTTCACATTACGCAGATAGAAGTAGTGGAACCTACGGATACCTAGACCACTTCGCTAAGCACACAGCTTATTTGCGCACTTCTATGCGTTCTATACCGATTTTAGAAAAGGATTTAAACATGCCTCGCCCACCTAGCCGGTTTTCTAGCAAAAAATTAGAACAAAACCGCCGTCCGCAGCAGAACCCTTTGTTCAAACGTAAAAAAATCTGCCGCTTTACCGCAGAAGGCATTGAACAAATTGACTATAAAGATATTGAAACTCTGCGTGGCTTTATTGGTGATAACGGAAAAATTACTCCCGCGCGTCTCACAGGAACCAAAGCACGTTACCAGCGTCAGCTCAATACGGCGATTAAGCGTGCGCGCTTTTTAGCTTTGGTGGCCTATACAGATTTGCATGCGATCTAAACGCGGTGCGCGCGTATTCAGGAGAAAAAAATGGAAGTGATTTTGCTTAAAAATAGCCGCCG
Organism: Mycoavidus cysteinexigens; assembly: GCA_031963005.1. Lineage (GTDB taxonomy): Bacteria > Pseudomonadota > Gammaproteobacteria > Burkholderiales > Burkholderiaceae > JASSUD01. The sequence continues at coordinate 134,988 of JASSUL010000002.1, forward strand.
CCGTGGTAAACGTGGTTTAGGCAATATTGGTGATGTAATTAAAGTCAAAAAAGGGCATGCCCGAAATTATCTCGTTCCTCAAGGCATTGCCTGCTATGCAACGCCTCAAGCGATAGAGGAAGTGGAGTCGCGTCGTGCCGAATTTGAACAGCATGCTGCGAATGAGTTGGCTGTGGCGCAAAAACTCAGTGAAAAACTGGGCGGTCTTACCGTGCAAGTTTCTCAAAGAGCGAGCGTTGACGGTTTGTTATTCGGTTCGGTGACTAGGGAAATCATTGCAGTGGAATTGAGCAAGCAAGGTTTTTCTATCGATAAAACGCAAATCAACTTGCCAGAAGGGAATTTTCTAAAGCGCACAGGCGATTACAGTGTGAATGTAGATTTGCATCCTGATGTATTGGTAGATATCACTGTGTCTGTATTAGGCGAGCATGCCTAAACAGCAATATCCTCAAAGCATTTCAAGCGCTGTAGAGGTGCGAAATGAGGTGTTCTTGGAGCCTGCGCAGGATAGGTGTAAGCGCTTGAATTAAAAAAACGGAAGTCGGTCTTTATGGATCTACTTCCGTTTTTTATGGAAGACGCTTTGTGGGATATTTGCAGCGTGCAGTACACTTTACTCTCCATAGAGAGGTAAATTCCCCTACACTTTGCCCTTTTTGGGTACCCGCCCGCATTGATTGGACTCCCCACTCTCATGTCTTTTCCTCACCAAGACCAACAAATGGAATCCCTTAAGGTTCCGCCTCATTCGATTGAGGCGGAGCAGTCGGTTTTAGGGGGGCTGCTACTGGATAATAGTGCATGGGATCGTATTGCTGATTTTCTGCGTGAAGAGGATTTTTATCGCTTCGATCACCGTCTGATTTTTCGGCAAATTGCGGCTTTGATTGGTAAGGATCGCCCTGCAGATGTAGTGACGGTTTTTGAGGCGTTGCAGGGAGCGGGCAAGGCCGTAGATATCGGTGGATTGGCCTATCTGAATGCTCTGGCGCAAAATACGCCAAGCGCAGCAAACATTCGCCGTTATGCGGAAATTGTCCGCGATCGTGGAATTTTGCGTAAGCTCATTACGGTGTCCGACGAGATTGCTGGTGATGCATTCAACCCGCAGGGCAGGGAGGTACGCCAATTACTCGACGAAGCAGAATCTAAGGTTTTTGCGATTGCGGAAGAAGGCGCTAAAAGTACTCAGGGCTTTATGGAGATTAAGCCTTTGCTGGCGAAAGTGGTGGAGCGTATTGATACGCTGTATCACCAAGATAATCCCAATGATGTCACGGGCACGCCCACAGGTTTTGTCGATTTAGACAAAATGACTTCAGGCCTGCATGGCGGTGAGCTGGTTATTGTTGCGGGCCGTCCTTCCATGGGGAAAACCTCCTTTGCCATGAATGTGGGGGAGTATGTAGCCGTAGAATATGGTTTACCCATTGCCGTATTTTCGATGGAAATGCCTGGCACACAATTGGCGATGCGTATGCTAGGTTCCGTAGGGCGTTTGGATGCGCATCGATTGCGCACGGGTAAATTAATCGATGAAGACTGGCCTAGGCTCACGCATGCCATGCAAAAAATGAGCGAAGCCCAAATTTTTATCGACGAACAGGGCGCACTCAATCCGTTAGAACTCCGTGCTCGCGCACGACGTTTATCCAGGCAATGCGGTCAACTCGGGCTGATCATTGTCGACTATTTACAATTGATGTCGTCTAGCGGTGCGGGCGAAAACCGCGCCACCGAGCTCTCAGAAATTTCACGTTCCCTAAAGAGCTTAGCCAAAGAGTTAAACGTGCCCGTTATGGCTCTATCGCAATTAAACCGTAGCCTAGAGCAGCGCCCCAATAAACGGCCAATGATGTCAGACCTTCGGGAATCTGGCGCGATCGAGCAAGATGCGGATGTGATTTTCTTTATTTACCGCGATGAAGTGTATAACCCGGATAGCCAAGACCGAGGGACCGCGGAAATTATTATTGGCAAACAGCGGAATGGCCCTATTGGCCAAGTCCGGCTCACCTTCTTGGGACAATATACAAAATTTGATAATTTTGCAGGACAGGCTTCCTATAATGGTTAAAAACGCGTTCTTAGAGCCTGCGTAGCCTTAACCCTTCAACTTTTGATTCATAGCTTTAATGTGGCCCGCGCATGCGTGGAGCTGTATACGATGTTTAATTACGGGGAATTGCATGTTTGGCCGCTTCTTGCCTCGCGAAGGTAAATTTTTTGAACTTTTTAATGCGCATGCGACTTGTTTAGTAGAAACAGGTCAGGTGCTGGTACGTCTAATCGGTGATCTGCAGCAAGCCTGTGTGCACAACACCATCATACAAAATAATGAAAAACGCGCCGATACGCTCACGAATGAAACGATAGACCTGCTGCATAAAACCTTTATTACCCCATTAGATCGTGATGACATTCATACGCTCATCACGACGATGGATGATATTTTGGATTTGATGGAGGATGTCTCCACAGCGATCTGCCTCTATGAAGTCGAAGCTTTGCCTCCCGAGGCTGCCCAGTTGGCGCAGTGTAGTGTCAAGTGCTGTGAGTATGTACAGCAAGCCGTTGCGCAATTGAGCAATATGAAAAGCGCCAATGCCATTTTAGCGTTTTGCAAAGAGATCGATCGCTTAGAATCTGAGGCCGATGTGGCGCTGCGCTCGGCCTTATCTACGTTGTTTCGTGAAGAGGAAAACGTCAAAACACTCATTAAGCTCAAAGCCATTTTAGAGCTTTTAGAAGAAGTGACCGATAAGTGTGAAGATGTAGCCGATATTATTGAAGGCATTGTTTTAGAAAATGCCTAAAATTTATCCAAAAATGAGATAAAAAGACGTAATTTAAAGGCAAAAATGCCTGAAAGGCGTTCCGTATTGGATAGAGTAGAGCATTCATAAAATGCGGCTTCATCGCTGAGCGCCGCTTTTTATGAATGATCGCTTAAAAACAAGCAGAGACCACCCCCATGTTGTCGATTGAGACAGGTATTTGGATATTGGCTTTTTTAGTGCTAATAGCCTTTATTTTTGATTTTATGAACGGTTTTCACGACGCGGCGAATTCGATCGCTACAGTCGTGTCTACCGGCGTTCTAAAGCCCCAGCAGGCCGTTGCTTTCGCAGCCGTTTTTAATGTGCTTGCCTACTTTGTTTTCCACTTGAAAGTGGCCGCGACGGTTGGGCGAGGTACGATCGATCCCGCGATTGTGGATCATTATGTCGTCTTCGGTGCACTAGCTGGAGCGATTGGTTGGAATGTCATCACTTGGTTTTATGGCTTACCTTCGAGCTCTTCCCATGCCCTTATTGGTGGATTGGTAGGTTCAGCGATGGCCAAGGCCGGCCCAGGGGTATTGAATGCCGCCGGCTTGTCCAAGACCATTGCCTTTATTTTTATCTCCCCTCTGCTCGGATTCTTATTAGGGTCTTTGCTGATGGTAGGAGTCGCATGGATTTTCTTCCGCACGCCCCAACATAAAGTAGACCGACTATTCCGGCGAGGTCAACTGTTCTCTGCAGGACTCTATAGCTTTGGCCATGGAGGCAATGATGCACAAAAGACCATTGGTATTATTTGGATGCTATTAATTGCTTCAGGATACGCATCGAGTACCGATGCAGCCCCTCCTGTCTGGGCTATCGCGGGCTGTTATATCGCTATGGGCTTAGGCACGCTCTTTGGAGGCTGGCGCATTGTGCGTACGATGGGGCAAAAAATTACTAAATTGAAACCCGTTGACGGCTTTTGCGCAGAATTAGGTGGAGCGTGCACTCTTTTTGCCGCCTCTGCATTAGGCATTCCCGTATCCACAACCCATACGATTACGGGAGCCATTGTCGGTGTCGGTTCTGTACAAAAATTCTCCGCAGTGCGTTGGGGAGTCGCAGGGAATATCGTCTGGGCCTGGGTGCTCACATTACCTGCTTCAGCCTGTATGGCGGCTATAGCTTGGCATTTGGCTACGGCATTGATGTGATAGATGCTGGATGAAATTTAAGGCAGGGCGCATACCGCTTTGCCCTTCCTACTAAATTATCTTATGGCTGCTCAAATGGGGAGAGGTCAAATTATATGTAAGAATAAGTGATTTCGAACATATGATGAAGTATCCGGAAAAATGTATTGAACCATTTCATATCTAAGAGACATACAGCAAGCATCAAGATTTTCTTTTTCAGTTCGAAGAAAATATAAACGATGAATATAGCGCGAGCAGATTTTTGAAAATATGAATTTGATTAATATCTTGAAGTAAAATTTAAATTTGTCCACTATAAAATAAAATAATATCAGTGGAAAATGCCAGCAGCTTAGGTTCTCATTTCTTTTTGAATACATTTCCTCTATAGTGGCGCTTATTTTTTCTTCAATATAATTTTCGAATTTCCTTATTTTGGGAGTCCGTGCTGTACTGGTCTGTGTCTGCAATTTCCTTATTTCTGAAAGTGCGCTTTCTTCTTCATCTAATGTTTCCGATTTTTTATAGTACAAAATATTAAGCAAATTGTTGTGAATTTTTTCGCGAAACTCGCTTATATCTTCTTTGCTATAATCCCATTGAGGAATATTATTATCCGTATTCGTGGATTTAATTAATCTTAAGTCTGTAAAAAGCTTTGTTAATATTTTTATATTGAGGTTTACGCATTTTTCCTGGCCGCTAAATTTTAATATCAAGCCAAAAGATATTAACCTCAACAGCATATCCGGCGTGGGGGCTTCATCTTGTTGTGGATAGGGCCTTAGTAGATCCTGAATTTCCAATGGTGCAGCTGAAATAAGAGATGCGCATGGAGAATTGGAAGTAGCTCCGGATTGACTTGAAGTGTTTTCTATATGCATGAAGGGATCTTATAAGAAATCTGCTGGGGCCATATGTTAAAAGCGGATAGCTGCTTGAAATAAGTAAGTATGTATTCCGCTATGAGGGGATCATTTGCAAAGGAAAAACCCTCTTTAAGTATGGTGAGCTAAGACTTATCTTAATTGACTATTTTATATTGCTATAGCATAGATTGACTATTCTATAGTCCCCATTTCATTCCCCATCGCTTGAGCACGATGATGTGCTGCCTGTACCGCTTTTAAAATGCTTGTTTTCAAATGTTGCTGATTAAAAGTATCTAAAGCTGCAGCGGTCGTCCCTCCTGGAGAAGTCACCTGCTCACGTAGCGCAGATACCGAATCAGAAGACTGCGCAGCAAGCTGAGTAGCCCCGCAGAAAGTGGCGCGCACAATCTTTTGGCTTTGTTCTGCACTGAAACCCAGAGTTTGTGCGGCTTCCTCAAGCGCTTCCATAAAATAAAAAATATAAGCGGGACCACTGCCTGAAATCGCTGTAAGCGCATCAATCTGGGCCTCCTCTTCATACCAAAACACCTCTCCTACGGCCGTGAGGATACTCTGAGCCAGGTCGCGCGCCGCAGTATCCGTTGAGGCGACTGAAGAAGGCTGAAATAGCACGGCGCCAGTGATTCCCTGACCAATAAGCGCCGGCGTATTGGGCATAGCGCGTACGATGCGGGTATAGCCTCCAAGCCAACGCGAAAGATCGGCCGCGCGAACGCCTGCGGCAATGCTGATAATGAGTGGGCTTGGGGGATGCGGGGAGGGCGTCCGCGTCTTTGAAGCAGGAAGGTAAGGCTGAAGCTGTTGCGCAAGTGCAGCGATCTGCCCTGGTTTGACCGCCAATATCCAAGCATCATATGCAGCTAAAGTCGCAGTAGGCTCACAATCCGTCACAACGCCAAAGCGTTTGTTTAGTTCGGCACGCCGCTGTGCATGCATTTCAATCACGCAGATATGTTCTGCTGCTAGACCATGCTGTAAAAGCCCTTGAATCAATGCGCATGCCATATTGCCGCCGCCGATAAATGCCAATTTCATAGCGTCAAACCTGTTGTAAAAAGAATAGGTCAGAATGGTATCTGACACCGCTTAGTGCAGGGGAGATGATAGTGCCTAGTTAGTATTCTTCATCAGACCGGCGCTGTCCATCACGCTTTATTGATTTCTTTAACATGTGAATAAGTAAACAAGCTAGTCTCCCTTTAATACAAATGTAAAGTTAAAACAGATCAAGGCATCAAATAGGCGCTTTGTGCTAATCGTATTTGTCTACTGGATATGAATATGTATTCTATTGGCCTTTCTACCAACCAACTCATCTCTCCTTCAAGAAGTTCTGATCCTAGAAAGGCCACATCCTCCGAGCTTGTTCTTCAGGGTAGCCAAGAAAGTTCAAATTCTTTGCTTTTAGCTCAAACAGCACCGCTAGAGGTGCTGGTCTATATCCTAGGGTATTTAGAGCAAGAAGACAGACTTTATGCACGAGCGACTTGCAAATCTTGGAGAAGCGCAGGCTATGAACATCTTATTAACATTGTTATTGATAGCCGGCGTCAGCGTAGTCTGGAGATATTAGAGGAGAGCCAGCGTCAACATAGCCTTGAGATATTAGAAAATTGGAAAAATCAGAGACTTAGCGTCGCACTTAGTCTTACTTCTGCTGGCATTACTAATAAGGAAATTTTGGAAAGATTGCCGGTCGACTTATGGGCTCTACGCTTATCAAGCATTTCTACTTTGTTGGCTGGTGACATTGCGGATGCGTTGCGCAGAGTCACTAATCTGAAGGTTTTGAAAATATCTATTGATTGGGGGAAAGAAACTGTCCTTGAAAAAGCGCTAGAAAATTTTTGCGCAACGCCTGCTAAATTGACTATGCTGCAGGAATTAGAGGTCTCTGAGAGAGCTTTGACAACTAAAGCTATTCAGGCAATACCTTCATCTTTCCCCAATTTGCAAATTTTAAAATTAAAGCTTTTAGCTAAAGAGGATGAAAAATCTGCAGGCACAGCGGAAGCCTTTAAAGCTATGCTACTTGGACTTCCTAAATTGGAAGAATTGAATTTATTGGTAAGCGAATTAACAAGGGAAATGATTAAGGAAATCCCCTTTTCTTCTCCCAAGCTGAAGATTTTAAATATATCCATTGTCGGGCCATTCCTAGCAGAAGCTTTTGTATCTGTGTTACCTCAACTTCCTGAATTGGTGCAATTAAATGTAGTTGGAAGGAGCGAACTAAATATGGTTCTTGAGACAATACATTTGCCTTCTCCCATCCTGCAGGACTTGAAAAAACAAATGGAAGAAGAAAGAAAAGGGCCGAAGAGCAACGCACTCTTTAGGTTAAAAATTTCCTTTCTAAGGAGCAAAGAAGAGGCAGATGCGATTTTCTCTAAAATAGGAGATAGACATTATAAAATAACCGTACCAGCCGGCACTAAGGAATGGTCTTCTATTTCCTCCATGCTGACCTTGTCTTGATTTGATCCTTTGACCTTTCTCCCAGCAACGCTCTCATTGATAACTGAGTACAAAGCGCTCAATGAGCCCTGTTATGGGTAAATCCCCGCTTTACAAAAAAGCAGATCATTTCAGTATTAAAGAAGTCCAGTGTGCGCACTCACAGTCGTTTCTTGCCAGCTAAGCTCCGTCACATATAAGCTGTTTTTCCGCGCAAGTGCAAAAGGCTTACCCACTCCTACCGCTTGCAGCTGCAGAACATCGCCTACATACACAACTCTTTTTTCTGATTTTAATATGCGGTCGAACTTGACATAGGCGGCCTACTTATTCATAATCGCGGCCTTTCGCATGCAGTGTATTGCGGAGCAGCATTTTACAACGCGGGAATAGCTCAGTTGGTAGAGCGCAACCTTGCCAAGGTTGAGGTCGCGAGTTCGAGACTCGTTTCCCGCTCCATATTTTTGTTTCTGTATTGGTATTCTTTCATACAGAAATGCAATTGTAGGCATGCCCTACATAGACCCATTTCTTTTTGGGGGCTATAGCTTCCCTTTTTTATTATTGGAATACGCTAAAAGCTAGTAACCTAGCTACAAATAAAAACAGCGTTTCTTTTCAACTTTGGCGGGATGGCAGAATGGTGATGCAGCGGCCTGCAAAGCCGCCAACGTCGGTTCGATTCCGGCTCTCGCCTCCAGGAACTACAACGGTTCCAGAAAATATATAGCAAAATTTCCCTCTGTTTTTTGGCGAAAGTATTTTCGCCATCCAATCAAATTGCTTCAAATCTATTGCCAACAAGCCTCCCTACACGCCCTCGAATGTAGGCGGCAGTTTGCTTTTCTGTTGTATGCCCTAAAAAGCGTCGAGTTTCATTCATACTCTCGATACGTTCTTTGTCAGAGCTGCTTTGGGCCGTAAATCTCGAAATTGAAATTCAAACCATTCCAAACCTAATTTCTATATTTCCTGCACGCTTAATTGCGCATTTAATTCTTCTAGCTTGGCCTTCGTAGCAGCACGGGCTTTATCAAAACGGTAACGAAATTTTCCATCCAGAATTAAACGTTACCCATTTTTATCAGTAAGAATAATTTGACCAAGAATGGAGCTAGCGCGAGCCTGCTCGATAGCAACTTTGCAATGCTAAGTCTTTAGGTCAGCCGTCTAGATAAAAAAATAAAAGCGGGACGCTTCATTTATTCATCCTGAGTGAAATATTAGAGCAGTGGCATAACGCGGTTTGCGCGTCGATTTCTGTGTACGAGCCAGAGCCAGTCGGTTCTGCTCAGCTGTTATGTTCTTTAGATTTACCGCATGGTGAAGAGCTTGGCTTATATATGCGCAAGCTAGTCAATCTAATTCCTTTTTATGCACGTAAAAAACGTGCAAACAGCAACTATAATTGCGCCATTAAGAAAAATTCCTACTTCAAAGGCAAAGGCACCATATCGCTGTTTATTAGAGCCCAGGGGGCAATCTGTGGGCTCATTGACCTATGCAATGTTTGGTTTGAAGAGTGATGAAATAAACCGTTGGGATTCTCAGCAAGTATTGAGAACACAATTCTGCAGCGGGTAGCAAGGCTGCAGAAGTAGCCGTCAATGAAAGGCAGGTGCAATGAAATATAGCAAACAACAAAACCATGGCCAATTGAAATGGATCGCTGACTTCATTTGGAACATCGCCGATGATAGGCTGCGCGACGTATACGTGCGTGGCAAGTACCGCGATGTGATTCTTCCCTTCACGGTATTGAGGCGGCTTGATGCTGTGTTGGAGTCAAGCAAGCAAGCTGTGTTGGAACAGAAGATTTTCCTTAATAGGCACAAAGTCGCTGAACAGGGTGGCGCACTACAGATGGCGGCGGGGCAGGCCTTCTACAACACATCTGATTTTACGTTGGCGAAATTAAAGGCTAGTGGCGCAAGCCAGAGACTACGTGATGATTTTATCAATTACTTAAACGGATTCTCGCCCAACGTCCAAGAAATCTTGACCAAATTCAAATTTCGCGATCAGATTCAAACATTGGTCGATGCGCATGTTTTGGGTTATCTCATCGAGGACTTCCTCGACCCTAAGGTCAATCTCTCGCCACTACCAGTCAGAGACGTAGATGGGCGGATGAAACTGCCTGCGCTAGACAACCACGGCATGGGAACTGTGTTTGAAGAGCTAATTCGTCGCTTCAACGAAGAAAATAATGAAGAAGCTGGTGAGCACTTCACGCCGCGCGACGTGGTCAAGCTGATGGCCAAGTTGCTGTTTATGCCGGTAGCCGATCTCATTCAATCCGGAACTTATCTACTGTACGACGGCAGCTGCGGTACTGGCGGGATGCTGACCGTAGCCGAAGAAACGCTGCAAGAACTAGCCGAAAACCATGGCAAGGAAGTCTCGATTCACTTGTTTGGACAGGAGATCAATCCGGAGACCTACGCCATCTGCAAGGCTGATCTGCTACTTAAGGGGGAGGGCGTTGAAGCTGAGAATATTTTTGGGGGGGCCGACAAATCCACATTATCGGCTGACCAATTTCCGTCGCGCGAGTTCGACTTCATGCTTTCCAATCCACCTTACGGCAAGAGTTGGAAGACTGACTTTGAGCGCATGGGCGGCAAAAAGGAGTTCAGCGACCCGCGCTTTATTGTCAGCCACGGCGGTGATCCCGAATTTAAGCTCCTCACACGTTCTAGCGATGGGCAGCTGATGTTCTTGGTGAATAAGCTGCAAAAGATGAAACACAGCACCCCTTTGGGCAGCCGTATTGCGCTAGTGCATAACGGATCGGCTCTTTTCACCGGCGATGCAGGGCAGGGAGAGAGCAACATCCGCCGTTGGGTGATCGAGAACGACTGGCTTGAAGCCATCATCGCGCTGCCTCTCAACATTTTCTACAATACGGGCATTGCTACCTATATTTGGGTACTGGCCAATCGCAAAGCAGAACATCGGCGTGGCAAGGTGCAACTGATCGATGCTACACAATGGTTTTGCCCACTGCGACGCAACCTCGGCAAGAAAAACTGTGAGTTGGGCGATGCAGACATTGATCGTATCCTAGCGTACTACCTTGATCAGCCATCCTCCAATTCCGTAGAGACTGCGCCTGAATGCAAGTGGTTTGACAATGCTGATTTTGGTTACTGGAAGGTCATTATTGAGCGCCCGCTGCGTCTCAAGAGTCAGCTTAAGCGAAGTGTCATTGAGAATTTGCGCTTTACCAGTGGTGACGAGTTGCTGCGTGGCGAGATTTACGCGCGTTACGGTGAAAAGCTTTACGTAGAGTTCGCTAAGTTTAAGCCTGAGATCGAGGCATGGCTTAAGGGCGATGATGAGGAAGACGGCGACGATGATTCGAACCTTGAAGCTAGCCAGTCCACTAAGAAGGCGATACCTGAAAAACGCCGCAAAAAACTCCTCGATCTAACCAGTTGGTTGCGCGACAAGACCTTGCTCGAGCTAGCCAACCTGGCACGACAGGAGCTGGGTGAAGATATCTTTGATAACCACAACGAGTTTCGTGTCCGTTTTGAGGCCGCAATGAAAGCCCACGGCAAGAGGCTTGATGCATCAGAGAAGAAGACTATCTACAAGGCTGTGAGTTGGCGTGATGAGAGCGCACCGCCGGTATATGCTCGCCGCACCAAACTCAAAACGAGTGAGCACTTCGAAGCTGGTTACGACGGTGCCTATCTGGAAGAGATAGGCAAGGATAGATACATGGTCGAATTTGAGCCTGATGCTGATCTGCGTGATATCGAGCAAGTACCATTCAAAGAGCCTGGTGGCATTGAAGCCTTCTTTGCTCGCGAAGTATTGCCCCATGCGCCCGATGCCTGGATTGCAACGACTGCTACCAAGATCGGTTACGAGATTTCGTTTGCTCGGTATTTCTACAAGCCCACACCGCTGCGCACGTTAGAGGAAATCTGCGCTGATATTCTGGAGCTGGAACGACAGACCGAAGGGTTGCTGCAGAAAATTGTGGGGGGTGAGTAATGGTTGCTACATATAGGGCTTACCGAAAGCCAAATATGCGTTGGCTTGCGTTAGTGCCCGAGCACTGGAACGAGCAGCGAGCCAAGGTTTTTTTTCGTGAGGTAGATGAGCGTTCCCGCACGGGTAGAGAGGAATTGCTGTCGGTATCACATTTGACTGGTGTTACCCCACGCAGCCAGAAAAACGTGACGATGTTCAAGGCCGCTAGTTATATTGGTCACAAAGTTTGCAATCCAGGCGATATTGTGATCAACACCCTATGGGCCTGGATGGCTGCCTTAGGCGCTGCGCGCCATACAGGCTTGGTTAGTCCGGCCTATGGCATTTACCGCCCACACCGGTCTGACTCTTTCAATTCAGCCTATCTCGATTATTTGCTACGCACTCGTGCCTATGTGGCTGAGTACATAGGTCGCTCAACAGGTATTCGCGCTTCGCGCCTGCGCTTGTATCCGAACCAGTTCCTCGACATCCCACTGATTCAGCCGCCACGAAATGAACAAGACCAGATCGTTGCCTATCTACAGGTGCAGGATGCTCATATCGCCCGCTTTATTAAAGCCAAGCGTGATCTCATCAATCTGCTGACCGAGCAAAAACTGTGCATCATCGATCAGGCTGTCACTCGAGGTCTTGATGCCTCAGTCAAGTTGAAACCTTCAGGTATCGATTGGCTTGGCTTTGTACCACAGCATTGGTTAGTCAAACCACTTAAGCGATGGGTTCACCTAAACGCTAGCACCTTGGGAGAGAAAACTAGCCCCGATTTCGAGTTTCTCTACGTCGATATCGGCTCTGTGAAAACGGGGAGATTGATAAAGAAACTTGAACGACTAAGGTTTGAAACCGCACCGTCCCGTGCCCGTCGAGTTTTGCGCCAAGGGGATACGATTATCTCCACAGTGCGCACCTATTTAAAAGCTATTTGGTACGTTGATGAGGATGTCGGTGATTTGATCGCATCAACCGGTTTCGCTGTGCTCACTCCTGGCTCGAACGTCGAATCTGAATATCTCGGCTATGTAATTCAAAGCACTGTATTCGTTAATCATGTCACAGCCAATTCAATTGGCATTGCCTATCCAGCTATTGCAGAGACAGTGCTTGGGCGGCTACCGGTGATGCTGCCTTCCACGCTCATAGAACAGCAATCAATTGTTGCTCACATTAAGGCCGAGAGTGCTCCGTTGGATCATGCTATTGAGCAGGCGTTGCTGGAAATCAAACTGATTCGCGAATACCGCGATCGCCTGATTGCCGATGTGGTCACCGGACAGGTAGATGTACGTGGATGGTTTTCCGGCCCCGACGATGTAGTGACCGATGAAGATTTGGCTGTATTGGGCGACGATGAAGAACTAGATACCGATGGAGAAATTGAGGATGGCGATAATTGACACCAGTGAGAAAGGTTTAGAGACTTTGATCGTGCGCGAACTCTGTACTACTGGTGGTTATGTGCAGGGCCAAGCCAGTGACTACAATCGCGATGTGGCAGTGGATGTAGCGCAGTTGCTAGCCTTCTTGCAGGCGACTCAGCCTCAGGTTGTTGAGACACTAGAGTTGGCCCTCCCTGGTATCCAGCGTTCGCAATTTCTGCATCGCATCCAGGGTGAAATAACTAAGCGTGGTGTTGTCGATGTTTTGCGCAAGGGCATCAGCTATGGACCAGCATATGTCGATTTGTACAAATTGTTACCGACGCCCGGTAATGTCAATGCTGCTGAAAATTTTAGTAAGAACATCTTTAGCGTGACCCGGCAGCTGCGTTATAGCAATGATGAATCGCAGCGCTCGCTGGATATGGTTATCTTCATCAATGGGTTGCCAGTGATGACCTTCGAGCTGAAGAACTCACTGACTAAGCAGACTATCTTTGATGCGATCAAGCAATACCAGTTTGATCGCAACCCGGACGAACTGCTATTTCACCTGGGGCGTTGCATCGCGCATATCGCGGTAGATGATACTGAGGTACGTTTCTGCACCCATCTAACTGGTAAAACCTCGTGGTTTTTACCGTTCAACCAGGGCTATAAGGGCGGCGCGGGCAATCCGCCTAACCCATATGGCCTCAAGACCGACTACTTGTGGAAGCAGGTGTTGATTCGCGAATCGCTCACCAACATTATCGAGAATTTTGCGCAGGTAGTGATGGAGGAAGATGAAAAAGGAAAAAAGCGGCGCAAGCAGATATTTCCGCGCTTCCATCAGTTGCGCACAGTCCGAGCTTTATTGCGTCGTGCCTCCGAGGATGGGGTGGGTAAACGCTATCTTATCCAGCATTCAGCGGGTAGTGGCAAAAGCAATACCATCGCGTGGTTAGCCCACCAATTGGTCGGACTGAAGACTAATGCTGACGCCTCGCTAGCACAATTCGACTCTATCATCGTCATTACAGATCGGCGCGCTCTGGATGCTCAAATTGCGCGCACCATCAAGAGCTATGACCATGTTGCGTCTATTGTCGGGCACTCGGATAGCGCTGAAGAACTACGTACCTTTTTGCAACGCGGTAAAAAAATCATCGTCACCACGGTTCAAAAATTTCCCTTCATCCTGGACGAATTGGGAGAGTTAGGAAGCAAGAAATTTGCGCTGCTGATTGATGAAGCGCATTCGAGTCAAGGTGGCAAGACAGCAGCTAAGATGCACATAGTGCTTTCAGCCGCGCCAGGAGAAGATGAAGATGACGAAGAGTCGGTTGAAGACTTGGTCAATGAACTGATTGAGTCGCGCAAAATGCTGTCGAACGCTAGCTACTTTGCCTTCACCGCCACCCCAAAAAATAAGACATTAGAATTGTTCGGCAAGCGCTATGTGGAAGGCGAAGAAGTGAGTTTTCGCTCGCCACCAGAGCTGACCTATACTACTAAACAAGCTATTCAGGAAGGTTTTATCCTCGATGTGCTCGCGAATTACATGTCGCTGGATAGCTTCTACCATGTCGCTAAAACAGCCAAGGATGACCCCGAATTTGACAAAGTGAAGGCGCTAAAGAAAATTCGCCATTATGTTGAATCTCACGATACAGCCATTCGCAAGAAGGCGGAAATCATGGTCGACCACTTTTTAGCGCAAGTAGCAGGCAAACAGAAAATCGGCGGCAAGGCGCGAGCAATGATAGTCTGCAGCGGCATTGCACGAGCTATCGATTACTTCCGAGAAGTCTCAGATTATCTCGTCGAAATCAAGAGCCCGTTTCGGCCAATAGTCGCTTATTCTGGTGACTTCGAAGTGGGTGGTATGAAGAAAACCGAAGCTGACCTCAACGAGTTTCCAAGCAAAGACATTCCTGCCAAACTTAGGCAGAACCCATATCGCTTTCTGATCGTTGCCAACAAATTTGTGACCGGCTTTGACGAACCACTTTTGCATACGATGTATGTGGATAAGCCTTTGGCAGGCGTGTTGGCGGTGCAAACGCTGTCACGTTTAAATCGCGCTTACCCTGGCAAGCACGACACCTTTGTGCTCGACTTCGCTAATAATCTTGATGCTGTGAAGGTGGCATTCCAACAGTATTATCAGGCCACAGTGCAAATCGGTGAGACAGATGTCAACAAGCTACATGATTTAAAAAATGCTCTCGACGCACAGCAAGTTTATAGCTGGCAGCAAGTGGAGGATTTTGTTGCATTTTTCGTCAAGGGTGAGGACAGAGACAAGCTCGACCCTATCCTCGATGTCTGTGTCGCGGAATATAGAGAAAAACTGGATGAAGATGATCAAATCGAGTTCAAAGGCAAAGCCAAGGCTTTCGGGCGCAGTTACAACTTTTTTGCCGCCATATTGACCTATGGTCATCCAGCTTGGGAAAAGATAGCGATCTTCCTGAACTTTCTGATTCCAAAATTACCAGCCCCGAAGGAAGAAGATTTTTCCAGAGGTGTGCTGGAAACTATCGACATGGACAGCTACCGCGTAGAGGCAAAGGCTTGCCTGAAGATAGTGATGGATGAGACAGACGCTCTAATAGAACCCTCGCCATCAGGCAGTGACGGTCGCAGTGGAGAGACGGAAATTGATAAGCTATCAAATATCATCAAGACCTTCAACAATCTGTTTGGCAACATAGAATGGAAGGACGCTGATAAGATTAGCAAGGTCATCGCAGAGGAAATCCCAGCGCGCGTGGCACAAGACAGAGCCTACCAGAACGCTCAAGCGAACTCCGATAAGCAAAACGCGAAGCTGGAGCATGATAAGGCACTAAATCGTGTGGTATTGGATCTGCTGAAGGATCACACCGAGCTTTTCAAGCAGTACAGTGACAATCCTAACTTCAGGCGCTGGCTCGCAGATATGGTTTTCGACTCGACCTATCATCCAAGAGCATTACCGCCAAAGGCTTCTACGAAGATGGAACGTCGGCCATGAAAATACAACCCTTATGATACTAATGGGCTACATAACTAGGGGACAGGCCAAGGCAGATATGACGCATTGTTCCGAACAAATACGGCTATCCTGCTTGAGGTGTGGGAAATAAAAAACTTAGCATAATAAAGAGGGGTAATGCTGTCTATGCATTATTGGGCAAGCAAGCAGAATTTACCGATGACATCCGCGATGCTCTGGAAAGGGCGCTGCAAGATAAAGATGAGGAAGTCAGGATGGAGGCTGCGGCAGTCTTAGAAAATCTTTTATTGAAATTTTTTCGTTTTTTTCGGCGGAAGTACTTTCGTTATCTAATCAAATTGTTTCAAATCAATAAGCACAGAAACTCATCTCCAGGCTGATCCTCTGGAAATAGAGGATGCTAGATTTTTAGGGGAAATGCTCAAATATCCTCTTTTATCCTAACGCTCTAAAGCGGTAATGCATGGACTGGTAAGCTCTACACAAAGTGAACCTTTATGGGGAGTATAAGTAAAGCTAAAAAGTGACGTAATGTTTATTTTTATCTGGAAGGCTTCTCGATTTCCCAATCGTAAAATCTGTCTACAAACTAACCATCTTCTATAGTTTCCTTTTGGCAAGATAAGGAGATGCGCGACGCTTAAGCACTTCCTGTACTAATGGCAATTGCATGATTCGGTGTTCTAGTTTTTGGCGCTGTGCGGTGGTTAATGGCAAATGCCGCATGGCGTTGGGCCATAGTGTCAAACATCTTTCAATCGTCTGCGTCACTATTTTAGAAGCTATGGCACTGCTTAGATCAAGTTGTTTGTACAACGAACGGTAGGTTTGTAAGGTCTGTGTGGTGAGCGCTGCATCGATGGCTTTATTGATCTGTAGATTAGGGGTTTCATCGAAATATAAAAAGACCGGCACCTGATCATAGGCAGGAGCTAGTTCAGGGATACAACCATCTCGATAGCGAACCGAGAAGTTTTTTAAATGCGCATCGGCATTGCCTAACAGCGTGTTCACCACTTGCCGGCGTATATAAACGCCCACTTGTTGCTCTCCAGCATGGGTAGCATGCAATAAGATAGCCGCGACCGTCTCATAGTCAGAGCGTTTTCCATATTTGTGTTCAGGCATCTTGCTGAGCACTTGGCAAAAATCTTCGATATGGATGCGCCTCCCTCCGGTGAGGTGGTCAAAGCGACGTACGGCCAAAAACTCTTTTGCTGGCGAAAATAGGGTTTTAGTATGTCGCGTTTCGTCTAGCGCGCTGAGTGGCGCTATCCAGCACTCTGCAGTTTCAATGCCCGCTAATCGGGTTAATTCCATGCCCGCAAATTCGGTATACACCATATCACTGCGCTGGCGCGACGGAAATTTACCGATGATAGGAGTAATTTCTCCTTCAGCCTCTTGCGTAAGATGGATCGTGTAGCGTGTATTGCTCTCTAGTGCGGATAAAGCGAGCTTAAATTGCACTCCTGCTAGTGAGAAAGCATCCGTAATGGGCGCTTCCATGGGCTGTAAATGTCGATCTTGCTTGTCTGTAGCGTGTTTTAATTTGGCACTCTCTGAGGGTGTTTCTGCGCGCAGTGTAATAGCGCCAGGGAGATTATTGCCTGCCGCAGCTAATAGTTCTAAGCCATCATGGACAGTAGTGTTTCGCTCGGCGGCTAGATATTCTCGTAATGGCCCTTCTGGCAGCAAATTATTAAAAAAAGGAGGTAGCCTCCCTAAACCTCGCGTTAATGTCGTGGCAGGTTGAGTGAAAAGCTGACGTGTGGCTTCTTCATTCCCACGCACATTGTAAGCAAGGGACAACGTAGGCCGCTGAAGGTTCGCTAGATAAGCCTCTTCTGCAAAAAATTGGTAGATATCCCCAAATTGCGATAGAAAGCCAACGCGCACCTCATGAAGGTAGACAGCTAGGAATTTCATAAGCGGTTTTTTTCAAGAAGAAAATCGATGCCAGTCTTTGTCTGTTGAGGTGCTAATGCGCCTCCACTGGCAATGACGGTTTGAAGCAAGGGTGCCAGAGTTTTAGGTACGAGCATCACTTCTACTTCCATAGCGTTAGTCAACGCAAGCAACGTAGATAATTGCGCATCGACTTCGCCTCGCTCAAGCTGTGATAAACGCTGGCGAGACCAGCCGGTTTTCTCTAGGATGAGTGCCGTTTTGATGCCTGTACGTTTGCGTAGCGTTCGTAAAGATTGAAATAGAGTTTTATATGACATATATTTATAGAGTCATTTGTGAAATTGAATCATAATTATATGTCTTTTATGCGTAGTATGGGTAAGTGTATTTCTGTTTGTGGCAGCGCGCTATAGCTATGTTGTAGCAAAACTTCGCCGACTTTTTGCCGTTATATTAACTAGTATAAAATAGTACATTGGGACTAATCTGAGTATATTTATTAGATCGGGGTTCGTTTCCTTAAAAAACGGATCGCCTCATAGCGCATTATCATAGAAGAATACACGCTTTTCTATTTCAAGCACTTCTCTTCTCTGGACATATAGCCTCCCTTATTTCTTATAGGACTATTTTTATAATGAACAGCCCTACAATAATAGCCCCTTCAAATTCTTCTGAAGCTTTTAGGCCACGCATATTTCCTGAAACGGCTAGTTCAGCTGCACAATCAGAAATCGAGGATTTATTAAAACCCTGTTTGCAAAAAAATAATGCACCCACACCCGATATGCTATTGAGGTTAATATTTTTAGGTGTACTTCTAGCTCAACAATCTGTGAATAAGTCGTCCTTTGGACTGCATTTTTTAGAAAATATTTTTATAGATTTACATTTAATTAAATCAGAAGATAGGAATAATACTATCCCAGAATGGTATGCTAGTTTAGGCACGGATGAGGTAAGGGAACTTCTCAAAAAAGTCAAAGAGAATTTAATTTCTATTTTATATCATGGAGCATCAGAGGAAATTCAAGAAGAAAAAAACATACTTTTAAAAGATACAGAATGGAGCGAGTTAACGGTTAAAAAATTGAATGATATAGGAGAAAAATCGATGGACGCTATTGAAAATAGATTTACCATCACTGTACAAAAAATGTACTCAATAAAAAATGCGAATTTAAGCTATTGGTATTTGCCACTTTTATTATTTTATTTTATAGTAGATAAAATAAAACTTTCTCTCAGGAAATTAATTCTATTTATGCTTGGAGTAAGTGAGGGTGATGCAATCAGTATATCTTTTACTTCAGGATTTCTCGGAACTGAAAAGCAAAGGCTTGATGAATGCTATAAGCTCATTCAATATGAAATGACTCAATGTATTTTTCCAAACAGCATAATATCCTTGATTAGAAAATTCTAAACGAATTTATATATCTATTTTTTAAAATAGAAACGCCATAAATGCAATATAGGCAGAGCGGTATGTGCTCTGCCTAAACTTTATCCAGCTTCTCTTACCTCAATGCCGCAGCTAAATGCCAAGCTATAGTCAGACATACGGGCTAAAGCAATCAAGAGCGTCCAAATACTACAAATAGTATCTGGGTACATTGACCTTACCTATCCCCTTCAAAAAATAACCTCACTTATCACTCTCAGGAGATGCGAAACGAGGGTAATTCCACTTTTTATAAGTGCTATACTCGATAGCGATATTTGAATAGGTAAGATACCTAGAGCTCTTAGAGGGTAGGGCTATTCATTCCCTCCGAAAAGCGGAACCTCTTTATCTGTATTAGTAGGGCTCGGAGTCTTAAATGCATTTGAGATGCGCGCTTGCTGCTAGATATCTGTTCAGCGCTGTGTAATATAATCGGTCTGTTGGACTTTTCTAAAAGGGTCAATCGACCTGCATTCAAACGCTCGAATTCGGTGTGGCGCGCGTAAAGCGAATTGCTCTGCCTTCGCGTTGAATTCTTTCCCAGATTACGTGTTTTTCTTCTTGCGATAACATTACCCAATTGGCGACTTCTTCTGCTGTGCGGCCGCAGCCTTGGCATTCTTCGTCAAAAAGCGTAGAACAAATGCCAATGCAGGGGCTATCAAGTAATTCAGACGGATCAGAAGGTAGGGCGGGCATGGGCAATCAGCGTGAGATCAGCGTGAAAATGGGGGCTGTGTATAGTGTAGTGTAAAGCAAGCGTGTTGTTGGGTAGTGAATAATAACTACGCTGAACGGTGGTTTAACCGTCATTTCCTATAGTTATTTCCTGTATTTATTCCTCATAAATGCGCTGTTTTTAAGGCGACGCATCATTTTTAAACGGTTATACACAGATTGCTGGAGAAAAGGCTCATGAAGATCCTGCTTCGCTGGATTTGCTCTGCAATATGGACGCTGTGCGCATTGCCTGTTGTGGCAGCGGCTAAGCCAGAGGCAACGCTGAACGTCTACAATTGGTCAGACTATATCGCGCCTAATACGGTTTCTGAATTTGAAAAGCAAGAAAGGATTGCTGTTCGGTATGACGTGTATGATCGCGTAGATACGCTACACGCAAAGCTATTAACAGGTCATACAGGCTACGATATTGTTGTTCCTACTAGTAATTATGCAGGCCGACAAATTGCAGCAGGGATGTTTATGCCGCTGGATCGTAGTCAAATGCCCAATCTCAAGCATTTGGATCCCGCTTGGATGCGTTTTGTATCCAGTATCGATCCAGAAAATCGTTATGTCATTCCTTGGGCGTACGGAACGACGGGGCTTGCTTATAATGTTGAGAAAGTACAAGAAATTTTAGGGAAAGAGGTCGCATTAGATCGCTGGGATATATTATTTAATCCCCAATATGTATCCAAACTCAGGCGCTGTGGAGTATCGATGCTCGATGCGCCTGATCAAATGTTTGCAACCGTATTGCACTATTTGGGCAAAGATCCGAATAGTACCAATCCAGCAGACTACCGATTAGCACTCCAGACGCTGAAAAAAATTCGCCCCTATATCACCCAATTTAATTCTTCGGGTTATATCAACGATATGGTAGGCGGTGATGTCTGTATGGCGTATGGTTGGTCCGGAGATATGGCGATTGCCCGGCGGCGTGCAGAAGAGGCTCAAAAGCCCTACCGTATTCAATACTTTATTCCTCAGGGAGGGGCGCCTATTTGGTTTGATGTCATGGCTATTCCTAAAGATGCACCGCATCCGCAAGCAGCCATGAAGTGGATAAACTATATTGAAACGCCGCATGTGCATGCAGCGATTACGAATAAAGTCTTCTATCCTAATGCCAATAAAGAAGCGCGCAATGATGTCCGTCCGGAGATTTTGCAAGATCCGACGGTTTACCCTTCTGAAGAAGTGATGAAAACCTTATTTCCGCTCTCTCCATTGCCGCTCAATATCATGCGTTTACAAACTCGCTTGTGGCAGGAGTTCAAAAGTGGATATTAATGTGCAAGAAGAGGGTGCTTGCGCAATATAAGAGTATGCAAGCGCTGCAAAGGGCTTTAATATTTAGGTTTTCTGACTTGGTCACAAATATGCCTGATAGGGGTCTTACATGTCTCCTATCAGGCATTCTATATCTCTTTGATGAGAAGTGCTTTGAGATCGGGCTGTAGAGCCTGCACTCTCATGTCACCTCGGACTCTTTTTGATTGGCTGCAAAAAAGGGCTGCTGAATGGACGAATTTGTTCAGATTATCGACGTCGTCAAAAAATTTGGTCAAAGCGTTGCGTTGCAACACGTGAATTTGACGATTAAAAAAGGCGAAATCTTTGCACTGTTAGGCAGTTCTGGATGTGGCAAGTCCACTTTATTGCGCATGCTCGCGGGCTTTGAGCCCATTACGTCGGGTAAAATTTTGCTAGATGGTCAAGATTTAGCGGCGATGCCGCCTTATCAACGACCGGTGAATATGATGTTTCAGTCTTATGCACTGTTTCCCCATATGACAGTGGAAGCAAATGTTGCATTTGGCTTGAAGCAAGAAAAAGTTCCAAAAGCAGAATTACAAGAGCGCGTGGCTGCTGCGCTGAATTTGGTGCAAATGGGCCGTTACGCAAAACGCAAACCTTATCAACTCTCAGGCGGCCAGCAGCAGCGTGTAGCGTTGGCTAGAAGTCTGGTAAAACGTCCTAAACTGTTATTGCTTGATGAGCCTATGTCTGCGCTCGACAAGCAAATCCGTTCACGTACGCAAATTGAACTGGTCGATATTCTCGACAAAGTGGGCGTCACTTGCATCATGGTTACGCATGATCAAGAAGAGGCGATGGCGATGGTGGATCGTTTAGCTGTGATGAGTGAAGGGCGGATTGTGCAAGTAGGCACGCCGCATGAGATCTATGAATATCCTAACAGCCGCTTTTGCGCAGAGTTTATTGGATCAACCAATATTTTTACAGGCGCGATCGTCGAGGATGAATCCGATCACGTATATATTGAAAGCCCTGATCTTGCCCAGCGCTTCTATGTGAACCACGGTGTAACAGGGGAATTAGGAATGGAAGTAACCGTTTCTATACGCCCAGAGCGCATTGCGGTAACCCGCGAGGCTCCTAAACAAAACCATAATTGGACGCAAGGCAAGGTCAGCAATATTGTGTATATGGGGGGCTATACCGTCTATCACATTGCGCTTTCTTCGCAACGCACCATTACCGCGCATATGCCGAGCTCAGAACTCCCAGAATCAGAGCTGCCCACCTACGAGGATGAAGTATTTGTCAGTTGGGGCCCCGCTTCAGCAAGGGTATTAAGCATATGAGTCAAATTGTGAAGCAGCAGCTTGCCGCGCTTCTTTGGGGGGTATGGGATTGTATTCACCTGCTTTTGATTGCCCCTGCGCGCACTATCTGGGCAGAAGTAGTGCAGCGGCTGAACCTATCTGGGCGTACGGCGGTCATAGCTGGCCCTTATATTTGGCTATTACTTTTTTTCTGTGTGCCGTTTCTGATTATTGTCAAAATCAGTTTTGCAGACATACGCTTAGGCACTCCGCCTTATACCAATTTATTAGAGCTCAAAGAAGGCGTGCTGCATATCACGCTGCAGCTGTCGCATTATGCATTTTTAATCACTGATAGCCTGTATTTCGCAACGTATTTAAATTCTCTGAAGGTCGCGGCGATCTCTACATTGATTTGCCTGATTATCGGCTATCCGATGGCCTATAGCATTGCGCGTGCGCAGCCTAAGCAGCGTAGTCTGCTGTTGATGGCCATGATGCTACCGTTCTGGACTTCTTTTTTAATCCGCGTTTACGCTTGGATTGGCCTGCTGAAAAACAATGGCTTGATCAATCAGTTTTTAATGTCTATCGGGTTGATTCATACCCCATTAGAGCTGTATCACACGAATATCGCGGTATATATCGGTATGGTGTACTCCTATTTGCCATTTTTGGTGATGCCTTTATACGCGCATTTAGTCAAAATGGATTTGACTCTGCTCGAAGCCGCCTATGACTTAGGTGCTCGTCCCTGGAAGGCTTTTTTACATATTACTTTGCCTTTATCCAAAAATGGCGTCATTGCAGGTTGCTTATTGGTGTTTATCCCCGCTGCAGGGGAGTATGTGATCCCTGAGTTGTTAGGCGGAGCAGATACCCTCATGATTGGGCGCGTGCTATGGGATGAATTTTTCAATAATGCGGACTGGCCTATGGCTTCTGCAGTGACCTGCGCTATGGTTTTGTTATTATTAGTACCTATAGCGAGTTTTCAGCATTTTCAAAGTAAAGAGTTAGAGAAGAAATTAGAGAAGGGGTAGGTAGCTCATATTCTCTGTTGAATCGAGGATTTTTATAGCGCTAAAAAGCGTGTGGGCACAGATGTAGTGTGCTCAATCCCGGTTTTTTTCAGTGAGTACCTCCGCTCTCCATTTATCTCAAACACGGTATTTCACGCATTGATGGATCCGTACAATTGCCATGATTCGATCCTCGCTTCGTCCATCTCGCATACGCTTGTTTATGCTGGTTATGGGGCTTTTATTTTTATATATCCCCATCATCAGCATTATTGTGTATTCCTTCAATGCGTCTACCTTATCTACGGTCTGGACGCACTTTTCATTGAAATGGTATGGTGAGCTCTTTCATGATCAGGAATTATTAGATGCAGCCTGGCTTTCTTTGCGCATAGCGGTGATGACGGCTTGTGCCGCGGTGGCATTGGGAACTTGGGCAGGTTTCGTACTTGCGCGCATGGGACGTTTTAGAGGGGTAACACTCTATAACGCCATGATTAATGCGCCTTTAGTGATTCCTGAAGTGATTCAGGGTATCTCTTTATTGCTTTTATTTATCGAGCTGGGCAATTGGTTAGGTTGGCCTAAAGAACGTGGCATGTTGATGATTTGGGTGGGACATGTCGTATTGTGTATGGCCTATGTGGCCGTGATTGTGCAATCTCGCGTGCGTGAACTCAATCCTGCTTTGGAAGAAGCGGCGTTAGATCTGGGCGCCACGCCATTCAAAGTCTTTTTCAGTATTACACTTCCCCTTATTTCACAAGCGCTGTTAGCGGGTTGGCTGCTTTCTTTTACGCTTTCGATGGATGATTTAATTCTCTCCGCGTTCTTATCAGGCCCTGGCGCAACGACTTTGCCGCTGGTGGTATTTTCACGTGTACGTTTGGGGATTAACCCAGAAATCAATGCGCTTGCTACGTTATTTATTACTTTTATAACGGTCAGCGTCATTATTGTAAATCGACTGTTACATAGTTCGGAACAGCGCAGAATGATGCGTATTGTGTAGAGAATGCGTGTGTATTATTGAAAACGGGTGTGAAAGATGAAATTGCGCTATTTGCACCCTATTACTGTATTAAAAGACCGTAAAGGCAACTACTGAATACCGGCCGAATGTAGCCGCTGTGCTGCTGTGTGGATCCATTTTTGTTGATATTTAAAGAAAAAATGAGTGCGAAAGAAACAATGAGTGCGTTGCAATCTAGTGCCTATTTATTTGGCGCGAATGCACCGTATCTCGAAGAGTTATATGAATCCTATCTGAACGACCCTGCTTCGGTTTCCGAAAACTGGCGAGACTATTTTGACACACTCAGCAATCTGCAGGCAGTAGATGGGTCGCGCTCCAGTGATATTGCGCATAGCGCTATCATCGAATCTTTTGCACAGCGTGCACAGTCTAATCTCGCACAAAGGGCAGCAATACAGCCAGGCAATGCAGCAGACGATGCAAAAGTGCTTGCCGCATCAGGCAAACAGGTCTATGTACAAGCCTTAATCGATGCCTATCGCTTTTTGGGCACGCGTTGGGCAAATTTAGATCCGCTTAAACGTCAAGAACGTCCCCTCCTTCCCGAACTGGACCCTTCCTTTTATGGACTCACCGAAGCCGACATGGATACCACCTTCCATGCCGGTAATTTGCATTTCGGTTTCCAAAAAGCCACCCTGCGTGAAATCGTACAAGCGCTGCGCGATACCTACTGCGGTTCTATCGGCGCAGAGTTTATGTATATCAGCGATCCAGAGCAAAAACGCTGGTGGATGGAGCGTTTAGAATCCGTGCGCGCTACTCCGTCTTTTTCTGTAGAAAAGAAAAAACATATTCTGGAGCGTCTCGTCGCTGCGGAAGGCCTTGAGCAGTATTTGCATACGCGCTATGTAGGGCAAAAGCGGTTTTCCTTGGAAGGGGGAGAAAGCTTTATTGCAGCGATGGACGAACTCGTACATCGTGCAGGCGCTAAAGGCGTGCAAGAAATCGTTATTGGGATGGCGCACCGTGGCCGCCTCAATCTATTGGTCAATACCTTGGGTAAAATGCCCGCAGACTTGTTTGCTGAATTTGAAGGCAAGCAGAGTGAAGATTTACTTGCGGGCGATGTGAAATATCACAAAGGGTTCTCCAGTGATATTTCCACTGAACACGGCCCAGTACATTTATCGCTCGCCTTTAATCCTTCGCATTTAGAGATTGTGAATCCGGTGGTTGAAGGCTCTGCGAAAGCACGGATGGCTCGTCGCAGCGATACGCAGGGAGCGCAAGTTTTACCCGTGCAAGTCCATGGCGATGCCGCCTTTGCAGGGCAGGGCGTTGTAATGGAAACGCTCAATCTAGCCCAAACACGGGGTTATGGTACGTATGGCACTGTCCATTTAATTATCAATAACCAAATTGGTTTTACGACTTCTGATCCTCGTGACGCACGCTCGACGACCTATTGTTCCGATGTCGTCAAAATGATTGAAGCGCCGGTATTGCATGTAAATGGCGACGATCCAGAAAGTGTAGTCTTCGCGATGCAGCTCGCTATAGATTTCCGGATGCAATTTCAGAAAGATATCGTGATTGATATCGTTTGCTTCCGCAAATTAGGCCATAACGAGCAAGATACGCCTGCAGTGACCCAACCTTTAATGTATCAAAAGATTGGAAAACACGCGGGTACCCGTAAGCTCTATGCAAAGCGTTTGCTAGAGCAAGGGGTAATCAGCGAAGGCGAGGATCAAACGTATGTAGAGCGCTACCGTGCCGCACTAGACGCAGGTCACCATACGGTCGATCCAGTTTTATCGAACTACAAAAATCAGTATACCTCCAATTGGGCTCCTTTCTTGAAGCAAGTTTGGACCGATGCAGCGGACACCGCTGTGCCTGTACAAGAACTCAAACGCCTAGCAGAGCGCCTGACGTATATTCCAGACACGGTGAAATTGCACCCTCTGGTAGAGCGGGTCATCAAAGATCGGCGCGCTATGGGACAAGGGACTCAACCCTTAGATTGGGGAATGGGAGAGCATCTTGCTTTTGCTTCCCTAGTCGCATCACGTTGTCCGATCCGCTTAACCGGCCAAGATAGTGGTCGTGGAACATTCTCTCACCGCCATGCCGTATTACACGCGCAAAATCGAGAGCGTTGGGATGAAGGCGGTTATACCCCGTTATGCAATATTGCTGAAGATCAGGCCCCCTTTGAGGTGATTGACTCGGTCCTTTCTGAAGAAGCGGTGCTCGCGTTTGAATACGGATATTCAACCACAGAGCCAAATACTTTTGTCCTCTGGGAAGCCCAGTTTGGTGATTTTGCCAATGGCGCGCAGGTGGTGATCGATCAATTTATTTCCTCTGGCGAAGCGAAATGGGGACGCTTGTCTGGACTCACGATGCTCTTGCCACATGGCTATGAAGGGCAAGGTCCTGAGCATTCTTCTGCGCGTATAGAGCGTTATTTGCAGTTGTGCGCAGATAACAATATGCAGGTTGTTCAACCTACTACGCCCGCACAGATTTTCCACTTGCTGCGTCGACAAATGCTGCGCTTTATTCGCAAACCTTTAATCGTGATGACACCGAAGTCCTTGCTACGCCATAAAGGCGCGGTGAGTGACCTCTCTGAACTCGCTGTAGGCGGCTTCCAAACGGTCATTGGAGAATCGGATAAGACGTTTGAGATCGCTGAACCGAAAAAAGTGAAGCGTGTACTCGCCTGCTCTGGTCGCATCTATTACGATTTGATTGCGCACCGCAAACAACTAGCTTGTCAGGATGTAGTGATTCTGCGTGTAGAACAGCTCTATCCTTTCCCTCAAGCAGCCCTGGAAGCGGAACTCAAAAAATATCCTAATGCCTCAGAATTGGTTTGGGTACAGGATGAGCCTCAGAATCAAGGTCCTTGGACTGCTGTAGAGCATTATTTGCTGGATGCCTTAAAAGCAACGCATAAAAATGGCTATACCTTAGCGTATAGTGGCCGCGCAGCGTGCGCATCCCCTGCAGTGGGATATCACGCCAAACACGTTGAACAGCAAAAGGCATTACTCCAAAGCGCGTTTGATCGTATTACGGCCCCTATTGCTGAGAAATAGGATAACCCCCCAATTTATAAGTATGACGTTGAGAGGTGCGCGTTTTTCAATAGCGCGCACCTTCCTCTAAGCAAATTGGGCCGCTATTGCATGGTCAATGGAATCCCTTTATTGCTCCCCAAAATTCAGGAAGAAATATGTCGATTATTGAAGTCAAAGTCCCTCAACTTTCCGAGTCCGTTGCTGAAGCTACGCTATTAAAATGGCTGAAACGCCCTGGTGAAGCTGTCGAGCGCGATGAAATTCTTATCGAAATTGAAACCGATAAAGTCGTACTCGAAGTGCCCGCTCCAGCAGCAGGCGTGATAGCGCAGACGCTCAGAAATGATGGCGATACGGTCGCCACCGATGAAGTGATTGCCACGATCGATACCGAAGCGAAAGAAAGTCTGAGCCCAGTGCAAGTTCAGCCCGTTGCAGCCGCTGAAAATAAAGCGCCGTCTTCAGCTTCTTCTTCCAAATCCGCAAGCGCGATGCCTTCTGCTGCGAAATTGCTCAATGAGAAAGCAATTTCCCAAGAGGCGCTGCAAGGAACTGGCCGTGACGGACGCATTACGAAAGCCGATGCATTAGCAATCGTGCAAGGTCAAGCCCCCAATGCGGCAAGTTCGGCTGTGCGCTCCTCTGCTGCAGCGCCCGCAAAAGCATCTAGCCCACTTCCAGCAACCCCTTCGATCGCGAATTTGCAAGGCCGCTTTGAACAGCGTGTGCCTATGTCTCGTTTGCGTGCCCGTATTGCTGAGCGCTTAATCGAATCGCAGCAAACCAATGCCATTTTGACGACTTTTAACGAAGTCAATATGCAAGCCGCAATGGATTTGCGCGCCAAATACAAAGACAAATTTGAAAAACAGCACGGCGTACGTCTGGGCTTTATGTCCTTCTTTGTCAAAGCGGCTGTGCACGCGCTCAAAAAATATCCCATCATCAATGCTTCCGTAGATGGTCATGACATTGTGTACCATGATTACTTCGATATCGGCATTGCTGTAGGTTCTCCTCGTGGATTAGTCGTCCCCATTTTGCGGGATGTCGACCAAATGAGCGTCGCAGATATTGAGAAGAAAATCGCTGAATTTGGCCAAAAAGCCAAAGATGGCAAACTCACTCTAGAAGAACTCACCGGCGGGACTTTCTCCATTTCAAATGGTGGTGTATTTGGCTCAATGCTCTCTACTCCGATCATTAACCCTCCTCAATCCGCTATCTTAGGGGTACATGCTACTAAAGAACGTGCAGTGGTAGAAAATGGACAAGTGGTCGTACGCCCAATGAACTATCTCGCTATGTCTTACGACCATCGAATCATCGATGGCCGCGAAGCGGTATTAGGCCTAGTCGCCATGAAAGAAGCACTCGAAGATCCTGCTTCCTTATTGTTTGATTTGTAATATGGCAAATGCACACTAGCCTGTGCTGGAGAGTGCGTTGTTATAAAAAATAACACCAACGATTAAATTGCCCCTAAAAAGTGACGTGCTTCAAAGCAGATAACTTTTTAGGGGCAATTTTTTTAATATCTTTTATAGTTTTCTTTTAATAGACTTCTTTCGAACCGCTGTAGTCCAAACCGGCTGTAGGTTGGTGGTGAGGCACGAACGCCAACAAGCGTACCGCTGACTTTTAATGGATGCTTATTAGATAATCGTAAGCAGATCATCAAGGACGCCATGGTGGGCATGTTGGGGTTCGTGCCTCACCACCAACCTACTTGTTCAGCGATATCTAAAAGAGATTTAAGATCAGCTTTTTTTCGTATAGATATTTAACTTTATCTAAATCATGTATTTAGATTGCGGCGAGCGAGCGAGCGAGAGCAGAACAGGTTTATTGCCATTATTTTTTAGCGCTATTTCTATATTTGCTCCATTTTTTATAAGAAATTGTGCTAATTTATAGTATTGAATATCTTTATTTTCTTCAAGGCATCTGCTGACATATGCAAGAAAATAATCTAAGCAAACGGGCTCCTTGCTTATATTTGTCGCATTTTCAATTAATAGCTCGATTATCTTAAATTCTGTATATTTCGTTTTCATATCTACAGGAAAAAGTCGACTATCCGATTGTATTTTTTCTGCAATATTATTTTTGTTTTCTAAGATAGTTATTAAAAACCCAGTTAAATATTTTAAATCGCAATGTATAGTTGCGCCATGATTAATAAAAAAGGCTGCGGCAGACGCATTATGATTTAATAATGCATTATCTAATGGGCTTAACCCATTTTTATCAAGGCTATCAATATTAAAATTATGTTTTAAGAGTAGTTCAAAAAATGGGGCATTAAAACGGCCATGTAGAGGATCTTGACGAGTGTTATTGGTTTCGTCATATATCCAACGATTGTTAAATATATTGCTGTTAAGCATATTCATTAAAATGAGACGACTAGATTCATTAGTATTATAATCTGCACAAACAGATACTCCTTGTTTAATATAATTTGGAGGGGTTTCTAAGAAAGCCTTTAAATCAGGTTCTTGAATTTGTATACAAAGCATGAAATAATATTTTCGAATAAAAAAGATATACTCTGGGTGAATCACTGTCGTAGGAGAGGGGTTTTCCTCTTTTATGGGTTTGTTTTCAGAGGAAATGGTCCATACTGAAGTAAGTATTTCTGTGGAGTGGAGTAACCCTATTTTTTTAAAATCTTTAATAGTTATATTGAAAAGATTTTTATTGAAAAATAAATCGGTTGCTTCTGCAAGATTTCCTCTTTTAAGAAGAGGTCTAGAAAACATTACATTTCTGACAAATTGTTCCTTGAAGACATTTTCTGCTAACAGTGAATCTTCTCTTAAATAATTTCTTTCTA
The DNA here is from genome assembly GCA_031963005.1 of Mycoavidus cysteinexigens. GTDB lineage: Bacteria > Pseudomonadota > Gammaproteobacteria > Burkholderiales > Burkholderiaceae > JASSUD01. Next base: position 165,267 of record JASSUL010000002.1, read on the forward strand.
TATTAAAAATGGGTCCTGGTTGAAAGAAGTTATTTATGGAAGGGTTCATTCCCTTTATGATTGTAAAATTAGAGAGACTTTCTCTTTGATCAATATAGGTTTCAAGTATACGCTCATCTTCTTGGTAAAAAATATAGTCATTTTTCAAAATTTTCATAGTTATATTTTTTATTTTTTGTTTTTCAAAAATTTCTCGACTAAAATATTCTTCATCAGTATCTTCTTTTAGAAGTTTTAATAAATATTCAACGTAATCCATTTGAAGTTTTTCTTCTGGTATTCGAGATAAAGCAAATCGAACTTCTGCGTTAAAAAATTCAGTAACTTGAAAATAAAAATAATAACTCACTTCAGAAAGTCGAAGCAGGGTGCCAGAACTACAAAATGCTAAAATTCTTGTGAATGTCTCAACGGGCATGCCATCGAGTCGCATATTTTTTATGGTAGGGTCAATAGCATTTGCAATCGATTCTACGTTGTCTGCAGGAAACGTGGAAATAGGATTATGAGAGCTAATAGGGGTAAGCGCTGGTTCAGCATTGTCAGCAGCTCTCGAGCTTATAGGCGAAAAGCTAAACATCATTTAATCATTCCAAGTGAGGAAAAAGGTAAGAGGACAAGCATTTATGTATACTATTATCCTTCATGATGAATATTTGCGTATCTAGGCACAGAGAAAATCTCTGATGTTTATTTTTTTATCGTAAATTGAAGCGTGGAGGATGAACATAATCTATACAGGATTCCATTGAACTTACTTAAAAATGGGACTTAAGTAGAATGTTGAGAATCCTATCTTCAAGAAAAGACTAAATTATGATTTTGATCAGTAAGCTTCCCAGGGTTTTTGGCCTGAGTTGATCCTTGGAGATATTGTTGGATAAATTACATAATAATAAAATATTATTCCAGCGAGTAAACATATGCTAGCTACATTCAATAAAGGTTCGTATGCTATACATGCTGTTTCAAAAATAGTTAGATGTATTTTTGGATATAAATGCAGATTGAAAAGTTGCCAAAATTCTATGGTGTTTATAAGCGATATTGGTAAATGAGATGACCGAAGATGTACACTTGAAAATGCTCCATTTTTTGCTAAAAAATCCATAATTTCATAGCATTTTTCCTCTTCAGCTACATCGAAATGGGAAAGAAGAAGATGAATATTTTCATTAAGATCCGTATTTTTTTCGTACAGATATTGGACTTTATTTAAGTCATGCATTTTAATTGCAGCAAAAAGAAGAGCGGTTTTATTAGCATCATGTTCTAGAGCTATTTCTAGATTTGCTCCATTTTCCATAAGAAATTGTGCTAAATCACAGTATTGCATATTGCTTTTCAATCTAGCATTTTTGCTGACATATGCAAGAAAATAACTTAAGCGAGAAGGATCTTGGTCTGTATTTGTCGCATTTTCAACCAATAGTTTTATTATTTCAAATTTTGTATATTTTAATTTTTGTGCACTATTATTTTCTTTTTCTAAGATCATTATCAGTAAATCAATTGAGTATCGAGAGTGCGAATTTATCGTTGCTCCATGATTTATAAAAAATTCTGCGGCAAGTATGTCCTTAAGTAATAATGCTTTATTTAATGGAGTTAGTCCATATTTATCAAGTCTATCAATATTAAAATGATTATTTAAGAGTAATTTAAAAAGTTGTGGATGGAAGGTATCATGTAGCGGATTTCGATATGTGCTGCTTATTTCGTTATATATCGAAACATCGTATAATAGATTGCTTTCAAGCATATTATTTAAAATGAGACGATGAGATTCATTAATATTATAATTTGCACAAGCAGATATTCCCCGTTTAATATACTGTGGAGGAATTTTAAAAAAGGCCTTAAAGTTGTGGTCTTGAATTTGAGTGCAAATGGTAAAGAAATATTTCCTAATAAAAAAGGTGTATTCTGGATGAAGTATTGTTGTAGAAATAGGATTTTTCTCTTCTATGGTTTCATTTTCAGAAGAAATGGTCCATACTGAAGCAAGCATTTCTGTGGAGTGTAGTAAACCTATTATTTTTAAATCTTGAATAGTGATATTTTTAGAATTTTTATTGAGAAATAAATCAGTTGCTTCTGCAAGATTTCCTCTTCTTAGAAGGGGGCGAGAGAAAATCATATTTCTGATGAAATTTTCCTTGAAAATATCTTTTTCTAAAATTACAATTAGTATTGATGAATCTCCTTGCGGATTAAAAATAGGTCCTGGTTTAAATAATTTATTTATAAGAGGATTCGCCCCTTTTATAATTGTACTCAGAGAGAAACCTTCATTTTTTGCATAAGAATAGTAGCCATTTTTTAAATTGTGCATAATTATATTTTTTCTTTTCTGATTTTTAAATATTTCTCGAATAAAATATTCTTTATCTGTGCTTTCTTTTAAATTTTTTGATATATATTCTATATAACTTAAATTAAGATATTCTTTTGGTATTCGAGATAAAGAAAGTCGAACTTCTGAATTGAAAAATTGAATAACTTGAAAATAAAAATAATAATTTGCTTCAGAAAGCCGAATTAGTGAAATGGCATCGCAAAATTCTAAAATTTTTCTGAATGTTTCAAGAGGGATAGTGTCAAGTCGCGTGTTTCTTATAGTAGAAATTTTGGTCTTATTTCCACTTGTGGAACCTTCTATAGCATTTGAAATGGGCTCTTTTTTTCCTATTTCAGTGGCTGCAGAAAACGTTGAAATATCATTGTGAAATGTAATAGGGGCGCGCGCTGGTTTCGTGTTGCCAGCAATTTTCGAAGTGATATGTGAGGAGCCGAACATAATTTAATAAATTTTATAAGTAAAAAAGTAGCAGGATAGAAAAATTCTTATCCTGCTACTTTTCATGATGAATATTTGGGTATATAGGCGCTGAGAAGATCTCTGATGACTATTTCTTACCGTAAATTGGACATTAGAGAATTCAAATAATCTATAGAGTATTTGATGGAACTTACTCAAAGATCTGGCTAAAATAAACGTAGAAGTTGAGAATCTCAGCTTTCAGCTAGGAGTCGGCACTACACTGCTATCTATTCGCTATTTTTCTAACTTGTAAGGAGGTAGTGGGGTAATGCAGTGCTGCTGCGAAATGTCGAGCTGGGTTTACCAATTGGTTAAATAGGCGTTTAGCTGTAGCAGTCTAAGAATGCTTTTATATATAATTCTGGGCACAGCTAGGTCTTTCATCGACTGTTGAGCGAAGAAAGATCTATAAGAATGCCGTGCCTCGCAGAAAGAAAATTTGCTTTGCAACTACAGGAATGATACGAAATGCCTAGTTCTCCAAATGAGATCATGCTGTTGCCTCCCACAAATTGGTCGACTCACAGCCTATCTTCTGAAAAGCTGGCACCTCTACAAAAATTCCCGAGCAGTCACCTAAAAACAACAATAGAGCGAGGTGCTTTAGAGAAGACAGAGGCGGATATGAAGACAGAGGCGAATATGCTCCGCGCCTTCATGGAGGCGTTCCCTTACTGTGAAGAAGTCCCTGGAAAGCACGAGCATCAAGAAAAATCGCTTGAGGTAGCCCCTTTTGCAAAAGAGGGAAAGCATGTAGAAAAAGAAAGTCGCCCTCATAATCCATTTTTGCAGTACGCCCAATGCGCCTTGAGAGAAGTGCTCGCTAAGCTTCCCTTACCTGAGGCGGAGATTCCTAAACTTGATCAAGCTTTACTGGTTGTGGTCATTTGCTGGGTGCTGTTTTTTGCTATGGGTGCGCTTTCTGTTGCGACCCCTATATTGTTTCTATGCACCGGCGTGTTATTGCTGGGCCGCTTGCAGAAATATGCTAAACAAGAGGAGCCCACTGTAGTGAGCCTAGAATACGTGCAAATGACGGATTTTCTCAAAGCCTAGCGCTACACTTGTTAAAAGGTAGTGCCGATAGTTCCCTGATTTGTGGGAAAGACAGAGGTAAAAATAAAGCCTAAGAGGCTGGATTTTGGTTCAAATATTGAAACCTATCCAGCCTCTTAGGCTTTTTTATTAAGCTGAAACTCCAGTATTGCAGGGTAGGATGTTCACACCGATGCGCGCAGTCGATAGCGTGTGCCGCAATAGGGGCAGCTTGCAGGGCCGTGCGAGAGGTCGATAAAGACACGGGGATGCGCATTCCAAAGTGGCATATTAGGGTTCGGGCAGTGCGCAGGGAGCGTGTCTATGACGATCTCTGGGAGGGTTTCATCCTGTTTATCATGATGAGCAGAGGAGGAGTCGCGAGTTTTCATCGGGGTATGGGTAGCTAAAGAGGCTTTCGGTATGAGGGATCCTGATCTGTATCTAAACAGAAAGGATTTTTACCACGCATAAACGAGAGAGGTGCATTTTACTTCCCTTCCCCAGTATATTGATGTAGGGAAGGGGGAGATGGCTTAAATGACCGGAGTCAGCCAATGCGCATGTTCGGGGCTTTTGCCAGAAACGATCGAAAAAAAGGCTTCTTGCAGCGCTTGCGTAATAGGGCCTCGGCCGCCTGCGCCGATGGTGCGGTGGTCTAGTTCGCGAATGGGTGTGATCTCTGCCGCTGTACCGGTAAAGAACGCTTCATCCGCACAATAGACTTCATCCCGTGTAATACGCTTTTCAATCACGGCGATGCCGCGTTCTGCCGCTAAGGTCAGGATCGTATCGCGCGTGATGCCTTCTAGGCAGGAGGATAAGTCAGGGGTGTAGAGGCGCCCTGCTTTGACGATGAAAATATTTTCTCCCGATCCTTCCGAAACGTAACCATCCGTATCCAGTAGCAAGGCTTCATCGTATCCATCCGTCAGCGCTTCTTGGTTCGCTAAAATAGAGTTGGCATACCAAGCGCTCGCTTTTGCGCGTACTAGCGATACATTGACATGATGTCGCGAAAAGGAAGAGGTCTTTACGCGAATGCCTTGGTGTAGCCCTTCCTCACCGAGATAATGTCCCCAAGGCCAGGCTGCGATGGCAACGTGGATCGTATTGTCTCTGGCAGAAATGCCTAATTTCTCTGCGCCTACCCAAGCGATGGGGCGGATATACGCAGATTCCAATTTATTAGCCCGTATTACCTCGCATTGCGCGTTTGCAATCGTGTCATGATCGAAAGGTAGGCGCATTTGCAAAATTTTAGCGGAGTTAAACAAGCGCTTCGTATGCTCTTGAAGCCGAAAAATAGCGGGAATAGTTTGCCCTTGCGCATTGTGGGTGGCATAGGCCCGCACGCCTTCAAAGACGCTCATTCCATAATGCAAGGAATGGGTAAGTACATGGATTTTTGCATCGCGCCAGTCGATGAGCTTGCCGTCCATCCAAATTGTGCCGTCGCGATCCTCTAGAGAAATCATGTACTTATCCCAAAAAATAAAAAATAAGACGCACCGGCGTTTAGAGCATGGTTTTCTCACGCAGGCACGAATTAGTCGTTCAAAACCTGCAGATTATAAGGGAAACTGTATGCGGCTTGTACCTTGTTTATGGGAGGATGGCACTTCATTTTTATCTTTGCTGGTGCGCTGGATGTGGCGGCTATGCTTCATTTTTAGCTCATATATGCACAGATCATAAAGCGATTGTCCGTTTGATGTCTTTCTAGGATTATCTGTGGTCTAGTATACAAAGCTAGGTTGTATGTATATGGCGCCCTTATATAATAGTATTTTTATAATTTTAATTTTGCATATTTTGCAATCTTCTTTGATGCATCTTATGATAAATTTGAATTGATATAGTAAATAATATGGTGAAAATATAGAAGGCAATTATAGATACTGTTGCTGTAACGATTGGAGAGAAAATTAATACATAATGTAATTTTATAAAATTCAATAAAATAGCTGCTTCAGCGTCTATGCAAGAAAGAAGGAAAGCCCCAGTAAGATAATAAATTATTGCTCCAAAATAACGTAAATTTATTAATATATTTCTAATAGTAAGAAACCAATGCTCCATCCATTGGACTTCGAAAAAACTGATGTGTGCGCCTTTTTTGTTTAAAAGGTCAATTATTTCGTTTGAGGCAGGCAAGTTGTTTGCAAAAGTAAGCAAACTTGCTTCTAATGCTATGTTACCTATTGAAATTGGAATGTTAACATTTGCTCCAAGATTAATTGCTTTTTCAACTGTTTCATAATCCCCACTTTGAACAGCAGCTCGTAATAATCTATCTAAATATTTAGTATTCCAATTTATAGTCGCCTTATGAATTATAAAAAGGCTTGCTCTCTCTATGTTATTTCTGCTTAAGGCTAATTCTAATGGACTTATTCCATACTTGTTAGTGCAATTCAGATCAAAATTATGCTCAGAAAGCAATGTAAAATATGATTCATCGAAAGGGATATTGTGAAAAGGATGGAAGTACTGAAGACTTATTTGGTCATATAAACGATTATCGCAAAAGTAATTACTCTGAAGTATATTAGTTAAAACTTCTCTCCCTGCTCCTGTGCGGAGGAATTGGTATTTAACATGATTGGGTGGAATCATGAGAAATTGCTCTGAATCGGGTATTTGATGTTGAGAGCAAAGGGTAACGTAATTGATAAAAATGAAGGAGGCATACACCGAATGTATCTTTGTAGAAGAGGTCACATTTTCTACTTTTCTTCTAAGCTCACACCACACTATATTTGGAATTTTTCCTGGAGGAAGAAAACCAATTTCTTGTAAATCTTTAATGGTTACATTATCTATGTTTATAGAGCCATCAGGTTTTATAAATAGCATCACTGCTTTTATTGCATTTCCTCTTTTTAGGAGATGTTTTGAAAATATGATTGCTCTTACAAGTTGTTCTGCAGCAATATCATAATAATAATTAGCTTGAATATTTTTTAATTTTTCATGATTTTTGCATAAAAAATCCTTGTTAAAATGAATTTTTGTTTCTGTTTTAAAAAGATCATATATTGAAGGTGGGAGGCGGTCCAAAATGAATTTGGAATTTAAGTGTTCTTTTAAGTAATGTATATTTCTTTTTCTTTTTATTTCAAATTCTTTTTTATTTTCATGTGTTTTTATAAGAGGTTTTTCTGAAAGGTTATTTATAATGATTTTTAAATCTGTATGAAGTGGAAGGAGGTGGAAAATATTTTGAAAATCTACAATATTTGTATTGTTAAATTCATTAACAGACCATAAAGCCAAACAATTGACTCGAGCAAAAGATACCAGAGTATTATTGGGACAATATTGAAATATAAAAAACCATACTTCTAGTGGAAATATATGTAATATATTTTCTCGAGTTGAATCTTTCTTAACATCCTGGCCCCTATCAACAGTGTCACATTGGGTCAAATGGGAGAAGTGTGATCTACAAATATCTAAAATACGCATAATATATGGATCATATACAATGATTTCTCAAGTGAGGAGGTCTATATCCTGTTTTTAAGAACATTCTGATTAAGATGGCAGCGACATTATGCTTTGTCTTGCCGCAGGGTGGAGTAGCATGCCTTAAAAATTCCGTCATTCCGCCCATATAGAGATCGTTGAAACTCCCGTGCAGCAACGAAAAAAAAGGCATACTTTATTCCGTGATTTGCCTCAAAAGGCAATAGAAGCAGTGAACTCATCAGAGACGGCCGCTCTGTTTTTCTATTCTAGGGGTGGGGCTGCAGAGATATTGAAGTAAAATACGAGTTTTCTGAATTTTATTAAGTAAAGTGACCATCGTGCTGCATTTATCTGATCTAATTTCTGAAGGGACGCTGGCAGGCCGGCGGGTGTTGATTCGAGCGGATTTAAATGTCCCTATTAATGAGCAAGGCGAAATTGCTGAGGATACTCGGCTGAGAGCATCGCTACCTGGTATCCAAGCAGCCCTGCAAGCAGGCGCTGCGGTGATGGTGACCTCTCATTTAGGGCGTCCTACAGAAGGAGCGTTACAGGCGAAAGATTCCTTGGCGCCGGTAGCTCAACGTCTGAGTGAATTACTGGGCCGTCCCGTCCCTCTACAAACTCACTGGATTGAGCACCCTTTTTCTATTAGGCCAGGAGAGATTACCCTCCTTGAGAATTGCCGAGCGAATCTTGGAGAGAAAAAAGACGATGAAACACTCGCGAGAAAAATGGCTCAGCTCTGCGATATCTATGTCAATGATGCATTTGGAACCGCGCATCGTGCACAAGCCTCCACACACGGTATAGCACGCTATGCGCCGATCGCTTGCGCAGGGCCGCTACTAGTCGCAGAACTTCAAGCTTTATCGAAAGCGCTCGATCATCCTGCACCACCTTTAGTCGCCATTGTCGGCGGGTCTAAAGTCTCTAGTAAGCTTTGTATTTTGCATTCTCTTGCACATAAAGTAGATCGTTTAATTGTAGGGGGAGGTATTGCAAATACCTTTATGCTGGCTGCAGGCCTCAAAATTGGTCAATCGCTAGCCGAGCCAGAGCAAATCGATGAAGCTAAAGATATTATCGATCTAATGCAAAAACGCGGTGCATCAGTGCCATTACCGGTAGATGTCGTCACCGCAAAAACCTTTCATGCACAGGCCCAGGCAACCATCAAAACGGTAGATGCCGTAGAAGACGACGATTTAATCCTCGATATCGGTCCCCAAACTGCCGCCATGTTGACAGATCCACTCAAAACAGCAGGGACCATCATTTGGAATGGTCCTGTAGGCGTATTTGAGTGGCCCCAGTTTGGTGAAGGCACACAGTGCTTAGCTCATGCGATTGCCCAATCCCCCGCATTTTCTATAGCAGGCGGAGGCGACACATTGGCGGCCATTGCGCGCTACGCAGTTACCGATTCGATAAACTATATCTCCACTGGCGGCGGCGCCTTTTTAGCATTTTTAGAAGGCTCGCCTTTGCCCGCTGTCGAAGTCTTAGAAAAGCACGCAAAAAACAAGGCCTAGAAAGCGCGATATCGGCAAAAGAGGGTATGAACCGCTATGGGAGATGCCAACAAGGAGCCCGATAAAACAAAAAAGTGCTTAAAATCTGCTTTCGCAGCAGCAAATAGCATTGAATGGTTCCCAGGAACCAGTTAGAATCGCGGCTCTCTATGGAAGTCATAGACCCTAGCCGACGTGGTGAAATTGGTAGACACGCTATCTTGAGGGGGTAGTAGCTGAAAAGCTGTATGAGTTCGAGTCTCATCGTCGGCACCAAATAGCGTCTTATACGCCATCTAATTTTATTAAAAACCCGAGTAGCCGTGAGGCCCTCGGGTTTTTTGTTTGGCGCTCAAAATGGTCGAAGCACAAGGTGCAAGCCTCTGCCAAAAACTCGGTGTAGAACTTCCAGGCGTCGATGCACTAGCAGACTTACCCCGATTTAGGGTAGGAAATGCGACAAGGCACCCTTTACCGTGCTTGGGCGCAGCAATCAGCCTTTTATCTCTCGGTTTCTATTTTACGGCGTGTGATTTAGCCTATCTGCGGCTGGTGTGGTGGTGCGCTATGAACGCGATATTGCTAACGCACATGCGCAGTGGGAAAAGCGTAGAAGGCAGTGGAATACGCTAGAGAAATGCTTTGCGTTATTTTGGTGGAGTGGAATGGTGGGAGAGTCTGGTAAAGGATGCACTAAAAAAATAAGCCAGTAGAGTATGCGTTTGGAGGTTATAGGACGCTACGCTTACATCAAAAACAGGCAATCTAAATCACTGCAACAGTCCCGCACGCTCTATAAGCGATGCGAGACTTTGAACAGTACAACTACTGCTGGGGAAATGCCTTTGAAACAATAGCTATATAAATATATTATGACAAAATATTAAGTCAAAAATAGATGTAAACGCTATTATTTTTAGGCATATACTTTTTCAAAATTCATAATGGCTGGAGTATGTTTTGTCTTGCCAAAAAGAATGCCTACATCTTGATTATTTCTATTTTGAATATTGTTTCGTCCAATAGTTGAAATATTATTTCTCAAATCAAGAAGTCGTATTGCAGTATTGTGCAATGCTGAAATCAATACTTCAGCGCCACCGTTTTTAAATGTAATCTTATTTGCACATAAAAATAACTTTACAATGTCTTTATTTATTAATAAAGTAACTATATTTTGCACGCCTTCATTAGTTATTTTATTTTCTGATAAATTTATATTTTTGATATTATCCGGTAGAATTCTATCGAGATATGGTATGCCGTCATGGTCAATATTATTGTCTGCCAATGATAAAAATTCCAGCGTTTCTGGTAGCCTCCCTTCTGGCAGATTTTCCTCAAGAAACTGGAGCCCCTCATTCCCTATTCTAGCATTGTCTAATTGAAGTAAAGAAATAGATGTATTTTGAAAATGCGGCGCTAAATTTCTTATGCCTGCGCTCCCAATTGCATTATCAATCAAGCAAAATTTGGCAATAGACTCATTGAATGCTGGGCCTAAATTTTCCATGTCGGCAGCAGTAAGTCCATTTTTATTAAAATACAAATAGACGTTTTTAGATTCATTTTGAAAATGATTCAGGATATGTATTATATCCTGAATGAAAGTGCTTAAAAGAAATTCGTTTATAGATATATCCAAATTTTTGAGATTTCCTTTGTTTGCTATAGCATGCAATAAAGCAGAAATTGCCTGGTTACTTACAGTAGTAGTAGAACTGAGCGGACTAAAAGAAAAACCCATATGTTTCATTTCTCTTAGTCCATATTCTTCTACTCCTCTTTCAAAAAGAGCTGGAATTTTTTCATGCACTAATCTGTTATTATCTTCTGTTCCAGTGAGTGTCTGTTGAATTCTATCTGCACTAATTTTTGTTTGTGCTTTAATACCATTATTGCTGCTATCCTTAAGTAAATGATACGTCAAAGCCCGAAATTGTTTATTCAATTTCATGATTTTATGTATTTCCATATGGGGCGTATCTAAATTATCTACCATATGCCGAAGAATGTTTGGCATTATGTCAGTGAAAGCACCCCTGTTAGCCGTGTGTGACTGCGAAATAGTATTATTCATATTCAATTGCTTCCTCTTTATTAAGTATATACTTTACAAGCAATTCATTATTGGATGTCATCCAATATAGCTACATCACTAATCAAAATATATACAACCCATGCAATATAAAAAAAGTACAGTCTAATGCCAACTGCACCAGATATGTGCGTGCAACGCACATGATCTACGCAAACTCACCAAAGTCTCGATCGACGACTATTTGCGCAATACCCCCATCAATCAAATCACTGAACAAGTTTAATTTCCATGGAGACGCACCGTAGATAAGGATGCGCAATCAGAAAGTGTAAGTATTGCTTACGGCATATATCAATCGCATACATCTTAGCAATGTATTCTTATCATAGAATGAAGACATAGCGATCTGACAGATAGAGGTATCAAGAAATGCTCCTGGGATCAACTTCCAGAAGTGCATTAATGTGTTTGTTATATTTTTTATATGACACTTTTACAAAATTTAATGTATTCCTTTGCCTAGATATTTATGCTAGACATGGCTTCTAGTTAATAGCAATCAATTTGATGCATTTTTATAAATGCCAATGATAAACATATCAAATATTTAATAACTCATAAAAGCCTTGTAGATAAGGATATGGGTCGGCGCTTACCCGCCTTCTTTCTAATTTAGAATAAGTTATGAGCTCTCTGATACCCAGCATAAACACTAGCTCTGCGGTTGTTTTTGCTAACCAACAAGCTTCTACATCCTTAGGAGAGGGGATTGCAACGTCCAATGCGCTCGTATCGACTGTGCAAAGTTCGAGCCAGCAGGAGGCTGAGCATTCTCTGGAAGGTGTGCATAACCCCGATACCCTTGTTTTGAGCGATGTGCTATCGGAGCAGAGTGGCCGTAATCGAGGAGTGGCGGACATTTCTCCTAACGCCTGCTTGCCGCTGGAATTGGTATTGGCGATATTTGCCTATCTTTCAATCGAAGATATCTATCACTGCGCATTAATGAGTCGCGTATGGTATGGCGCTTTCAAAATAGCGTTGCCCGAGTCTTTTTTTCTTCCTTTGCGTTCAAGGGTGTATGGAAAGCAAACGATGAAAGTAGATGCTTTTCTTGCTTTGGATAAAGTACAAAATAGTATTAAAAACGGTTCGGAGGAAAATAATAAAATCCAAGCTCTTTCAGATGATACGCAAAATAGCTTTGTTCATAATAGGCCATTCAGAGAGTTAATAGATAATATTAATTTAAAGGTTATTACTAAAGGGCATCTTCCAGAAATAATGTCAATGGTATTTTATCATGGAAATGATGCAGTCGATGTTCCTTTAAAAGAAGTAATTAATGTATTGAAATATACTGCGAGATTAGATGCGGGTGCCTGTTCCGTTAATTATTTGGAAATGCCAAAAGAAAATTTGAAAAAATATGAATATCTATATAAAGAGTATTGGGGGTTTTTTAGGAAGAATATATCGAATATTTTAATTTTAAATCAAACAGGAGAATTTAATCTACAGGCTTTTCTGAAAATTCCAAAAGATGCATTGGTGAGTGGGATTGTGGGGAAGCTTTCAGAGTTTAGTGCAGCTTGGGATGCAGATAACAATGTTGATCAAGAAAGTATTGCTCGTATTATTGAACTTATGCTTGAGAATAAAGTTTTCTGGATACTTCATGAAAACGTACTATATCCCAATTTAATGAATCCAATACTTTGGATTTTGAGAGAAATAACTATCTCACAAATATCCGAAGCAAAAAGGATGATGTGGAAGGGGTGGATTGAAAAATTTATTGTAGCAGGCATGGAAATAAGCATTGCTGATGAGATCAGTAACCCTGCAAAACGTCTATTCAATAAAATCATAGAATATGGTTATATTGATATATTTAATTGTATTATAAAAGCACCTCTTAAAGAATATGAATTCGTTTATGGTTTCTATGGAAAATTACTATGTACTGCGATTAAAAAAGGCAAAGTTGAAATAGCTGAGATTTTGATAAAAATCATCGATGATATAGATCAGGTAAATGCTGATTATGCGGAACCTCATATATATACTTACTTGCTAAATATCGCAATTCAAAGAAAAAGAAATGAAATAATTGAAAAGTTTGATAGAAAGAAAGTAGATTTCAACATAAGGGATTTAAGAAGAAAGACTCCCCTGCATCTTGCATTATATACAGGTAACTACGAAATAGTTGAATTTCTACTTTATAATGGTGCAAAGCCAAATCGGCAAGATGATAAGGGCAATACTCCATTGAGTATTGCAATAAAAAATAAAGCAGAAAGTCATAATATAATATCTAAATTAAAAGAATATGGCGCAATTGAAAATTTTGAAGATGAAGATGAGGAATTTCAATTCTATGTTACTGCGGTCAAAGGAAATATTGAGAAATTCAATTATTTTTTTAATAAAGGAATAAAGCCAAATTGGAAGAACTATAAGTCAGAAACAGTATTAGAGATAGCATGTCAAAATGGTCACGTTGACATGGTTCACGTTTTACTTGGTAAAGAGAAGAAATCATATAATGAACGGTATCAATTGCTGAGTCAGGCTCTTACTTATAGAGAAAATCATTTCAATGTGATTCAAGTACTGCTCGATACATTTAAAAATTCTTCAGAAAAAGACGATAAAAATACTCTTCTACCTAATAATTTTCTATTTAGGGTACTAAAGGCATTAGGCCACAGACCGGAACTTATCAAGTTTTTGATACAGTATGGATTAGACCCAAATGGAATGGGAACAAAGATTTATGGTGAGAAGGGGTGTTCTATAGACTTGAATGAGGCACATATAGAACCTTACATTCATGTAGATATGGCTGCTGCTTTTAGTGGAAACGCATTGCATACCGCAATCAAAAAAGGATATAAAAAAGAGATCATTGAAGTTGTGGCAGATCGTATTGCTGATATTAATCAGAAAAATAATGAGGGCAATACGGCGTTGCATTATGCAATACAAGCTGGATATCGTTGGGACACAATCCGACTTTTATTAAAAAAGAAACCCAATCTGGAACTCGTGAATAAGGAGCACAAGTCTGCGCTCGATTTCTTTAATTCCGAATCTGATCTAGAAGCTATTCGAGCATTAGTGAAGTATGCTGCGCAAATGCGTCATCCGGGGTTGAAAAATAACTCTATACTAGAGAATGCCATTAAAAATAAATGCGTTCCAGAAGCTATTCTAGCGTTGCAACTTCAAGGCCAAGATAAAGATGAAAAAAATATTTCTCACCAAAGTCCCATGCATTTTGCGATCGAAAACGATTGGGATCCAGAAAGCATAAAAGCACTAAAATATACTGTCCAAGATATGGACCAGAAATATTTTGGTGGAGACACGCTATTGCACTTTGCAATCAGAAAAAATGCTTTATTGGAAATTATAAAAGTGCTACTGGAACTAAAGCCTAATCCAGATGTGCAGAATGATGTTGGAGATATGCCATTACATGTGGCAATTAATAGTGAGAGTCCATCAAAAATCATTGCGATATTACTGTTTACTGCAAAAGCTAAGTCATATGTGCGGAATAATGATAAAGATACGCCATTACATATAGCAATTAGGAAGCGTAGTTCGTTAAAAACCATTAGAGCAGTGCTTACTACAGATAATCGAGATGTGCAAAATGGTGTTGGAGATACGCCATTACATATGGTAATTAGAGAGGGTGCTTCGCCAGAAATCATTCAGATGTTGCTGAATGCAAGAGTGAGGCGAAACTTATTGAATGATGTTGAAGATACGCCATTACATCTGGCAATTAGAAAAGGTAGATCGCTAGAAATCATTCAGATGCTACTGAATGCAGGAGCTTATCTAAACTCACCGAATAATGATAAAGATACGCCATTACATCTGGCAATTAGAGAGGGTGCTTCGCCAGAAATTATTCAGACGCTACTGAATACAGGCGCTAATCCAACTCTATTGAATGCGGATAAGTGTACGCCATTACATATAGCAATTAAAGAGGGTAGTTCACCAGAAATCATTAAGACGCTACTGAATGCAGGAGCTAAGCGAAACATATCGAATGGCGTTGGAGATACACCATTGCATATGGCAATTAAAGAGGGTAGTTCACCAGAAATCATTCAGATGCTACTGAATGCAGGAGCTAATCCAAACCTATTGAATGCGGATAAGTGTACGCCATTACATATAGCAATTAAAGAGGGTAGTTCGCCAGAAATTATTCGGATTTTATTGAATGCAGGAGCTAAGCAAAACTTATCGAATGGTGTTGGAGATACACCATTGCATATGGCAATTAAAGAGGGCAGTTCACCAGAAATTATTCAGATGATACTGAATGCAAGAGCTAATCCAAACGCGCAGGATAATAATCAAGATACGCCATTAAATTTGGCCATTATAAAAAATTGCGATATAGAAATCATTAAAATGCTAGCGGTCGGTGCAAATTTGAATTTGCCTGGAACCGATGGTTTGACTCCGATAAGGCGTGCAATTCAAAAAGGCGACCTCAAAATCATTGTAGCATTGCAATCTCGGGGAGATCATAAAGACTTAGAGGAGCATCAAAGCGCTTTGCATTTTGCGATTAAAAATCGCTGGTCTTCTGAATTAATTAAGGAGTTAATATATGCAATTAGAGATGTAAAAAGCAGTATACATAATAATAACTATTATTTTAAAAACACGATTCTACATTTTGCGGTTAAAGTAAATAGTCTGCCTGAAATAATTAAGATTTTACTAAAGGCGAAGGTTGATCAAACTATCCTGAATGAAGATCAAGATACGCCATTACATATGGCAATTAGAGAGGGTAGGCCGCTAGAAATTATTCAGATGCTGGTAAATGAAAATGCCAATCTAAATAAACAAAATAATTTTAAAAATACGCCATTACATCTAGCAATGATAGGAAATAGCGATATAAAAATAATTCAAATGCTTGCGGCCAATACGGATTTAGATTTGCGCAATGCCGATGATCTGACGCCAATGAAGCTTGCAATTCAAAAAGGCGATTCCAAAGTGATTTTGGCATTGCAACTGAAAGGTCAAAATAGTGATCCAGAGAATATTGCTCACCAAAGCCCGATGCATTTTGCGATTCAGGCAGGCAAAAATCCAAAAGATATCGAAGCGTTAGGAGATATTGTCGAGGATATAAACCAGCTAGATTCCAAAAAAGATACCTTATTGCAATTCGCGATAAAATGCGCGATCAAAGAAAAAGCCTGTATAAACGGTATTCAAGCTTTGCTAAATTTAAGAAGTTGCTTTGAGTTTTCATTAAAAAATCTTTTGCTTTTGAGAAAAGTGTTCAAAGCGGTAAAAACAAAAGAGGCTGAAGCTTATAAAGAACTTGCCAAATCTTTAAGTCTCGCAATGAAAAGATCAAAATCTTCTATTTTTAATTGGCCTATACAGTTTTCTATATGGTGTTTTTCTTTTTAATTCATCCACACTTTCACAGCGAAACCTATAATGAGCGCAATGGTGCAATCGCTTAAGATAGGTATCCTATCTGACCATATAAAATTCCCTTTGCAAATGATAGTCAGTCCTGAATAACCCCTTTTTTTACCTTCAGCATCGATCTGGCATGGCTTGTAGGATTTTTTCAGGGTTGACTAATAAATTGCTTACTCTCCTTACTGTACTGGCAGCAAAGGTATGTTTTGCCATGAGGTTACGCAGAGGGAGGTCCTCTGATTTAAGTTTAGGGATTGATTTGTGAGTGTAAAAAGAGCGTCAAATTATAAATATGTGAAGGTTCGTTTTTCGGGATATTTCTTCTTTTTTATATATCATCTTATTTTTTTCATTTTAATATAAAGGAATAGGTGGGGGTGTTATATTCAAAAAATGAGGGATTATCATGTCAAGAAATAATATAATTATTAGACAATCTGAATATGACACAAGAATTTTAAAAAGTATTGATATAAAATCCAGCTTTAGAATAGAGAAAAAAGACTTAAATCACTTGCGTAAAAGGCTTAAAAATAGCATATCTAGCTTAACTCATGCACTTGAAAATTTTAGAAATAGCGCATCTAGTAATAGCCATGCTAATTATAATCGAAGTAAAATTTTTCCTTCTCATGAGGAAAATAATAAAGTCCATTTAGAAGGGGGAAATATTTATGAGGGAAGTTACGGAGCACATAGTAGCCAAAAAGTAAATGATGATCTTGGTGTAACCAAAAAAAATCTTACTATTAAAAAATGGAATGGAGCTCAATTTCTAACAGGGGATGATAAAAAACTTGTTGATTTGGTGGAAAAAGAGATAAATGAAGGGGAGTTGGGAGGGTTTATTGATGATTACAAAGAGCATATGAAGAAAGCTAGTTCTAATTATCAGTGTAAAATTAAAAAGGAACCGTTGAAACCCGCCCTTGAAAATTACTTAAAAAAGACAGAGGATAGAAAGGTTCAAGATCATATTATGTGGATGGTTTTGAATAGAATTGGTTCTTCAACATTGAATATAAGAGTTAAATGGTTCGATAATGAATATGGTAGTACTACCCCGCGGGGTCCATACAATCCTCGGAAAAATATAGATGTAACTTCTACGTAAAATTTAAATCCAGATAATTAGTCGGCCCTGAAAAAATCCTGCAAGCCATAGCGGATCGATGCTGAAGGTAAAAAAGGATGGCTTAAATTGTAAGAAATGTGGATATTTGGATAATTAATCCTGCAAATTGAGACGAAGCTATGAGGACTGAATGCGGTATTGAACTGGACTTAGTCCACGCATGATCCTCAGAAAGCTTCGGCTTTTTTACTCTTGTATTTTGCTTATTTTGAGATGAACTACTGTCCACTCTCTCTCTAAATCTTAAAAAACGATTTATTCAGGGCCGACTGGATACTTTGGAAAGTCCTTGCGTCAGCCCCTCGTAGGGCATAGCGCCATCATCCTTTGCCGAATGGCCTATCGGTTGAATTCTCAAAAGTCTCTCTCTATAATTTAGCACCCTCTGTCAGAGAGTGCTAATTGACGCTGGAGGCCGAAGCTTGTTGCCGGATTGCATGGATGGCGCTCTTCATCGGTTCTATTTTTCTCTGTGCATTTATCTCTAGCATCTTGAAATTGTGAAGAATAGCCTTACATAGAACAAGTGCGATAGATCATGTTTGCATACACCTTGTTCTCGTAGAGGTGTTCTATGCTTTTTTAGCCAATGTTTTGCCTGCGCGCGCAGCGCATAGGTAGAAGCGATTTTTTTAAACTATATAGAGGAATATCCATGAGCAAAAAGTTGCGTCCCTTGCAAGATCGCATTGTTTTGAAGCGCCTCGACAATGAAACCACGACGCTTGGTGGAATCGTGATTCCAGAAAGCGCTGCTGAGAAGCCCGATCAAGGTGAAGTATTGGCGGTAGGTCCAGGTAAGAAAGACGACAAAGGTGCGCCGATTGCACTGGATATCAAAGTAGGTGATCGTGTTCTCTTCGGTAAATATGCAGGGCAAGGCGTCAAAGTGAACGGCGAGGAACTGCTGATTGTGCGTGAAGAAGATGTCTTGGCTGTTTTGGAGTAATCCACAAGCGTGGCGGTAGCAAACCGTAAAAACAGACTTATGCAATTCGATTAAAAAGCATTCAGGGAGTAGTAAAGATGGCAGTAAAAGAAGTAGTGATCGGCGATGAAGCCCGCGATAAGATTATTGAAGGCGTCAATATTTTAGCAAATGCCGTTAAAGTCACGTTAGGTCCTAAGGGATTAAACGTGGTGATTGAGCGTAGTTTTGGCGCTCCTTCTATTACTAAGGATGGTGTTTCCGTAGCCAAAGCGATTGAAAAGCTCAAAGACAAATTGCAAGATATCGGAGCGCAACTCGTTAAAGAAGTAGCTTCTAGAACTAGCGATAATGCTGGAGATGGCACGACAACCGCTACCCTGTTAGCACAAGCTATTGCGATCGAAGGGCGCAAGCACGTTGTTGCTGGCCGCAATCCTATGGATCTCAAGCGCGGTATCGATAAAGCCGTGGCTGCGGTAATCGAACAACTGGGCAAAATCAGTAAACCCTGTACTACACGTAAAGAAATTGCCCAAGTGGGTTCCATTTCTGCCAATAGCGATACATCGATCGGTGAACGTATTGCTGAAGCGATGGATAAAGTAGGTAAAGAAGGCGTTATTACCGTTGAAGATGGTAAATCTCTGGAAGACGAATTAGAAGTCGTAGAAGGGATGGAATTTGATCGCGGATATTTGTCTCCGTATTTTATTAATACTCCTGACAAGCAAATTGTTGTCCTCGACAATCCTTATATTCTTCTCCACGACAAGAAAATTTCCAATATTCGTGATCTCTTGCCTTTGCTCGAGCAAATTGCGAAGACCAGCCGTCCATTGCTGATTATTGCAGAAGATGTGGAAGGTGAAGCGCTGGCTACATTGGTATTGAATAATATGCGCGGTATTCTCAAAACAGCAGCTGTGAAGGCTCCTGGTTTTGGAGATCGCCGTAAAGCAATGCTCGAAGACATTGCTATTCTAACGGGCGGACAGGTCATTGCTGAAGAAACCGGCCTCTTCCTTGAAAAAGCAACATTGGCGGAACTCGGTCAAGCAGTTCGTATCGAAATCGGTAAAGAAACAACGACTATTATTGATGGCGCAGGAAATACCACTTCGATTGAAGCACGCGTAAAACAAATTCGTGCACAGATTGAAGAAGCCTCTTCCGATTACGATCGCGAAAAATTGCAAGAGCGCGTCGCTAAATTGGCAGGTGGAGTCGCTGTTATTAAAGTAGGCGCTGCTACTGAAGTAGAAATGAAAGAGAAAAAAGCGCGTGTTGAAGATGCATTACATGCAACGCGTGCGGCTGTTGAGGAAGGGATTGTTCCTGGCGGCGGTGTCGCATTGATTCGTGCTCGCAGTGTATTGCAAGGTCTCAAAGGCAAGAATGACGATCAAGATGCGGGTATACAAATTATTCTGCGTTCGTTAGAAGAGCCTCTGCGCCAAATCGTCACCAATGGTGGAGAAGAAGCCGGTGTGGTCGTGCGTAAAGTTGCTGAAGGTACAGGCAATTTTGGTTACAACGCTGCAACAGGCGAGTACGGTGATTTGGTAGAAGCAGGTGTAGTCGATCCTACTAAAGTAACGCGTACAGCATTGCAAAATGCAGCTTCTATCGCAGGCTTGTTATTGACCACGCACTGCGCAATCACCGAATCTGCTAAAGATAACCCTGCTCCTATGGGTGGCATGGGCGGTATGGGTGGTGGCATGGGCGGTATGGACATGTAATGACCCAAAGTTGAAAAAGAAGGGAATCCTTTTTAACAACTTGATGTTAAGCCGTTTGGAAGGAAGCAGGTTTTAAGAATCTGTTCATAATTTTCAAAAGTGGGTTGTGTTGGGGTTCGTACCTCACCCCAACCTACGAGAAATGTCCAAAAATGGCAGGTTGGGGTGACGAATTGAATTAAATACGGAACCCAACATTACGACCTCAAGGGCGATTTCTAAAGATTATGAACAGGTTCTGAGGGCCTGTTTTCTTCCAGTGATATATTGCGGGCGTTTCATCAAACCTTTTATCGGGGTTTTGGTGAAATGCCCTCACTTTTGGAGCCGGTTCACGGTGTTGATAGGTTCGTTGAACCTGGTTATAAGGTATGTGAATAGATGCAGAACAACTATAAAACTTGGATGTGTTTGATTTGTGGCTGGATATATGATGAGGAAGCAGGGCTTCCCGAAGAAGGTATTGCACCAGGTACGGTGTGGGCCGACGTTCCTGAAAACTGGACATGCCCAGAATGCGGTGCGCGAAAAGAAGATTTCGAAATGATTACGGTTTGAATATTTCACTCTCCATCCATACAGCCCCCTCCAAAAATCCGCTATTTGAGGCAATACAGAGCGTGAGCATCCGTATGGTATTGCAGTAAAAAAGACGCTTCCCTATTGCGGTAGGAGATGAAGAGTCATATTGAAAGAAAGCCCTTTTTTGTCATTTTGAACCGTTCTCATAAGCTGCTTTGGGCAGCAGGTCTAGTGCGTCTCAAAGGTTGGTCGAACAAAGCTTTCAAGGAAAAAGATCTTGAGCCAAAAACATGCAGTCATGCAATCTATAACCGATCAATTCTATAGAGGGCGGCTTCCGGCAGCAGAACATGCGCTACGTACCGCACTATTGGCCTTAACAAAAGGCAAGGATCCTTGTGTTGGGTTGCGTGAAGCGGCTGAAGCGTTACGCGCTGCGCATTGGTTGCCTGCAATGCGGTTAAATGATGCACTATTGCATGCTTGGTCGCATGGCATCGCACACATCACTACGGCAGCTCCATCATTGCCGCAGCGTACAGACTCTGTAGCAGAGCCAGGGGCCGATTTACAGGAGGAGTCTGCTTCTCCATCGGCCTCCGATGCTTTACCTAGCGCCGTACTAGATTCATCTACGTCAGATAGCTCCATCGACGCAGATTCTCTCGCCCCTTCGGCCGTAGAGCCAGCGGTAGAAGAGCACACCGCTTTGTCCTCTTCGACGCAAGATGTATCGGAACAGGCCCAAGAAGCATCATCCCACTGGCCCGCAGAACAAGCCAAAGCTTTTCATTCTGCGCTGGGGAGTTTTTTAAAAGCAGTACAAAATGCTCCGTTGCGTGAATTTACCTGGTCTTCTGGCTTGGTAGAACTGTATGAAATCGTGTCGACCAACCAATCGAAACCTATAGCTGTGTTGATGGAAGAATGTGCGGGAGCCGGTTATATATGGCCAGCGGTATTTTTCCATACATCATATGCGGGTTCCCAGTTAATGGCCTTGCTGACTGAATTGCGTATGCGTTATGAACGTGCACTGCTAATTTTATTGAATTCGACTCAGGATGAAGGCGTGTCGCTGGAAGATGCGGCCTTAGAAGAATTGGACGCCTGCTTAAATGCGTTGATAGAGCTGGAATCCGCAACTAATCCTAGGGCATATGA
Source organism: Mycoavidus cysteinexigens (assembly GCA_031963005.1). Classification (GTDB taxonomy): domain Bacteria; phylum Pseudomonadota; class Gammaproteobacteria; order Burkholderiales; family Burkholderiaceae; genus JASSUD01. The sequence goes on from JASSUL010000002.1 coordinate 187,139, forward strand.
TATGGGTCGACTCGTGGGGGCTTGGATACATATACGGCGCCAGATGGTTGTATTGCCCGCATCGCATCCTTTTAGCACTATATTGCATATGCAGATTAGGCGTGTTTATGCGTTGATGAATCCATTATGGGTGATGGCAGCGCTAAAGGCTTCTTCTAGTGGAGAGAATCAGGAAGTAAATACCCCAAAACAGCCCGCATTTCAGCTCCCGCCTGCCTGTGTGCAAGCATTAGTGATTTCTTTGTGGGGGATGCTTTTGGCCTACTGCATGGAAGAAGAAAACGCCAAAATGCTCTCTGAGGAATATGCCGTACTATTGGCGGATTACGGTATCGCAGTGACCATCACCAAACAACCTCACGCAAAAAGATCTTCCCCTACGCAAAAAGCGTTGACCTTATGGAAACATGCGGGATTACGCCAATGTCAGCATCTCGGTGCACTGGAGTTAAGCCAAGATGCCTATGCCTACTTTCAGACACAGCTTCAGCATATTGTTACGGAGTTAGAAAGTGCGATGCGGGACGTCCATACTAAAAAGCAAGAGCCGGCATCTGCCTTAGGGGTTGCTCAAGTCGCAGATCGGCTTGCCGGTGTAGCGCATACTGCAGGTTTAGGCAATATGGCTTTTGTCGCTGGGAATCTCGCGCTTGCTTGGCGTCGTTATGCGCATCAGGGGTTTCAACTGCGTTCCGAGGAGTTGGTACAGGCTTCCTATCAAACGGAGTATCACCACCATGCAGTAGAAGGCCTTTCGCCACAATCGATTGCAGACGCACACACAGCCCTTTCTGAGATCACGCAGAGCTGCTTAGAAGCACTAAAAGTGCTGAAGGAATCCGCATCTCTAGAGGATAGCGATATCACACGTACACTAGAAGCATTGCCTACAGCCTGGCAGGGCGCATTGGCCACACTGATTCAGGGCAAATAGTATAAAGTCTAGCTTTGGATTTTTCTAATTTGTCTTTTTATTTTTATGGGCATGACAGCCATGTCTACCTCTGACGACTACGCCGACCACACCTATTTTGCCAACCACTTTTTGATTGCGATGCCGCAAATAGAAGACGACACCTTTAGCCGTGCAGTCGTCTATCTCTGTGACCACAATCAACGGGGTGCCCTGGGTTTGGTGATCAATCACCCTACCGATTTGAATTACAAAGCCTTGTTTGAGCGCATCGATGTTGAGCTGGAGCGCGAGGCGCTCTGTGATCAATCCGTATATTTTGGTGGCCCCATGCAAGCTGAACGGGGCTTTGTACTGCACAAACCCACGACAGAGAACTATTTATCTTCGATGATTGTGCCAGGCGGGCTGACGATGACCACGTCAAAAGACATATTGGAATCTGTCGCCCAAGGCAAGGGCCCCGACCAATTTCTGCTCACGCTAGGGCATGCGGGTTGGGGAGCTGGGCAGCTTGAAGACGAAGTAGCGCGCCATTATTGGTTAGTTGCACCGGCAAAGATGGATATCATCTTTGATGTACCACCTGAAGAACGCTTTCGGGCTGCATTGGCTTCGCTCGGGATTTCTCCGGACATCGTATCTATAGAAGCAGGGCATGGTTAATGGACTTGAATGGCTCGGCGGCCATGACCGCTTTACCCAAAGAGGCCTGCTTTTTAGCTTTTGACTATGGAGAAAAGCGCATTGGCGTGGCAGTGGGCAATACGATCACAGGCAACGCACAAGCGCTGACCATCATTGCTAACCAGAGCCGAGAAATACGCTTTAAAGCCATACAAAAACTAATAGAAACGTGGCAACCCCATACATTAATCGTCGGACGGCCCTGCCACCCTGACGGCACAGCCCATGCGATGACGCAGCAAGCTTGCCGGTTTGGGCGACAATTGGCCGCCCATTTTCATTTGCCGGTGGTGGAAGTGGATGAGCGTTACTCCTCAGTAGCCGCAGAAGCAGAGCCCTCCTTACAAGGATTAGGCACTGATGCGCAAGCGGCTTATTTTATCCTTCAGCAATTTTTAGATGAACGGCGCGCATGAGGATGCAACATCAATAAAGTGATAAAAACTGGGGCGCAAATAGCGGCACCATTTTGCCGACATGAAGCGCTTGTAATGCATCAGATTTTATATATCACTATATGAAAGCATTTAGGAAAGGTAAAAGAGGTTAGCGATCAAGAGATTACATTAAGTATGTATCTTGATAGGTATCTTTAATGGGTGTATATTGGAATACGTACCAAAAGGAGACCCCCTCATGCGCAATATAGCTAAAATTTTCACTACGGGCCGTAGTCAAGCAGTGCGGTTACCGATGGAGTTCCGCTTTGACGGAAAGGAAGTATTTATTCGTCGTGATCCGATGAGTGGTGACGTGATTTTATCGCGTAAACCTCCTTCATGGCAGGGATTTCTTGATGCCATTGCTAATACGGAAGTGCCTGCCGATTTTATGATGGAGCGTAAACAATCCACTTCAACGCGTAATCCGTTTGAGGAGTGGGTTGAATAATGTCGGACGCACACTACATGCTGGATACCAATATAGTCAGTCATATTATAAAAGGGAATGACATTCCTATCCTTACTCGTCTTACATCGCTGCCTGTAGGCAGCATTACAATCTCTTCCATTACTGAAGCCGAGCTGCGATATGGATTATCAAAATGTGGCCGACCTTCTGGTCTAGCCATGCGCATATATGAATTTTTGGCTCGGGTTGAAATACTGTCTTGGGATAGTGAAGCAGCAGTGGTATACGGCGATTTGCGGACTGCTTGTGAAGCGACTGGTATTAGCCTTGCTGATATGGATATGCTTATTGCGGCACATGCTATTTCTACTGGAGCAATCCTGGTTACAAGGGACAAAGCCTTTAGTTATCTTCGGGATAAATTAGATTTCGAAAATTGGACATGATGCACCACAAAAGCATAATAGAGACGAGGGCAAATATAGAACGTCGTTTCACAGGGGTGAAGCGTTTATATGGCAGTGCTGCGCTAGCGCGTTTTGCGCATGCGCATGTTGCGGTGATCGGCATAGGCGGTGTGGGATCGTGGGCTGTAGAAGCGTTAGCGCGTAGTGGAGTGGGCAACCTGACACTGATCGATCCAGACCATATCACTCCAGGCAATATCAACCGCCAGATCCATACGCTAAATAGTAATTACGGACAAGCCAAAGTGCAGGCCATGAGCGAGCGTATTGCATCTATCTATGCGGAGTGCAAGCTTACGTTAATTGAAGAAGAGCTAGAGTCCAGTAACTTAGATAACTTGTTGGGAGAGGGCAGTGGCTTTGATTACATTATCGATGCCATCGACAGCGTACGCACCAAAGTAGCCCTCATTGGATGGAGTAGAGCAAGAGCGCAACGGCTCATTACTGTGGGCGGAGCAGGAGGGCGCATCGACCCGACACGCGTTCAAGTGAGCGACCTCGCACGCACTCAGCAAGATCCTCTTCTAGCCAAAGTTCGCGCGCAATTACGCAAACACCATGGCTTTGCGCGCGGTCCTAAATCGAAATTCAACGTTTCTGCTGTGTGGTCTGATGAACCGTTGATATATCCTGATCTTCATTGTGATGCTGATGTCGACGCTTTGGAAAAGCCCTCCTTAGCAGCTGGTCTGCATTGTGGAGGGCTGGGCTCTAGTGTGTGTGTTACGGCTAGTTTTGGTTTTACGGCTGCGGCACAGGTTTTAAAAGCGTTGGCTGTTTGATAAGGGATATTTTTTGCTAAAAAGTAGAAAGAAAGGAGAAGCTACTTAAATGCATTAATAGCTGTTATGCCAGTAATTTATGCAAAATATAGTTTTTTAGCATCCTTTTTATTTTATATAGATTCTGGTGCAGGAGCTCTCTGACGGAGCTTTTTATATGTTTATAATACAACACACCTGCTGATTTTATGAGTGTACGTAGGCGATTGACGTAAACGCGCGACATATTCGAAGGTCGGGCTAAATCACAATAAATCATTGCTTAATAAATAACACCTTAGGAATTTATTAAGATAGATTTAATCCACTAGACAGTTTGATTGGGCTGCGGAGGATTTTGTTGCTCTTGTCTTCGAAGGGCTTTTTTGATGGTTATACAAAGCGCATTAGCACGTTCAGCTTCTTCTTGCTTTCTTGTAAGTAAATCCTTTAACTCCGTAGGGCTGAGAACTCCATTTTTTATAGATTGGAGCAATTTTGCGCCTGTTGGATCTACTGTTTCAAGATCTGATCCTTCAAGATCAGAATCACTAAACTCCCCGTCATCAAACATAAATTGTGCAGTTTGACCTGGGCCACGAGCTCCGAATAAGACAGAAGAAGGCACCATGCCATTCTTAGCTGGAAATGCGTTGTGTCCATTACTAGCGGATGTAGCTTTCCCTTTTGCTGTAGCAGAAGGGCGGGACATGTATGTGTCCAACGGAGGGCTATCTTCAAAAGAACTATCAGAAAAAATCCCGTCGTGCGCCATAAGTTCTGGTGTTCTTTCTGGTGGGCTCAGATATTCTATTTGGGGATTATTTCCGTTCATTGCTGGTAAGCGTTTTACAGAAGATCCCTCCCCTGCAACTATGACATTACTGTTGTGATAATGATGGTGGTGCTGATGCTGAACCACAACTGTAGTATTGTCACCGTAATTATAGTTGTTTTTGGTAGTATTATTTTGCTGCTGAATGTTAAAAACTGCGTTCAATGTTATAGGATTGTTCATATCATCTAAACTTCCAATAAGAGGGCTTATTACTTTTTCATTAAGTATAAGCGCGTAATTAGTCCTCGCTTCATGTTTATCGGAGATTAGTCCAGCAGTGAACCTAAGCACAATGAGTGAAACAGTAAGATAAAATGGTATACCACATGCAATAAAGGGCACAGAGATCAGAATGCCGGTTTGCATCCCAAATGTTAATGCTCCAACAATACTCGTAACGCCAACCAAGATACTCTCAGTTTTAGGTAGTGTAATTAAGCGTTCTATTATGGATTTGCCTGGCTTAGTCTGTTCCTGTAACAAGCTTGCAAAGGCTTTTGTTTCGTCTTTTAGAATCACCAAATCTTTTCTAAAAACTTCAGCTACTCTTATTCGATTTTCTAAATCTGACGATGGTTCTGAATCCTGTAAACTTTGTTCCTGCTCAGAATTTTCATCATTGACTGCTGATCGAATAGCAACTTGTCTTTGAAGTTTCGAATAGATTGCTCCGTATATATCAAGCTGCTTAGCTATAAAAATACATTTATCTACTATCAAACTTGCGCGAAGCATATTAATGGTTTGCTTTTCTTTCCCCTTTTCAGGAAGCCAAAGATTGCGGTATAAACGCCCAATACGCGCAATGATATCGTTTCCATAAAGCGTATCTGCTAAATCTGATAAAGGCTTTACGCACTTGGCTGTATGAAAGGTTTCAAAAGTTCCCTTGGGCGCAGGAAGTTTCATCTTCGTGTGCTTAGGAAGCGTTACCTTAGTAGTTTCACAGGATGCGTGGAGGTAATGCGCAATATTTGGAACATTTATTTGCATAACAACGGCCCCTGCTCAGAGGTGAGCTGATTCATCTCCTCATATTGCCGTCTCTCACCCTAAAAATGTAAAAGGCATAGACCTTATATTGCTTCTTTCCATTGCTCAAAATCTTACATACCGCACTACCAAGTATAAAGCGATCAGCCAGTTTTATGGCTGGGGTAAGTGCTGGATTCTTAAGACGCATTTTTTCATTGCGTGCTAAAGGGCAGCCCCTACTATTTAGGCAAGAGCTCAGTTCTGTGCAATAGGGCTTGACTCCAGGGCTTGTCAGCACAGCATGTCCGCCGTATTACCTATTTCCTTCCATTTTTTCACTCCTGCTTCCAAGAGCTTTCCGAGTACAACTTCACTATTACGCTGCTTGTTCACTTTTGGCGCAATGCCAATAATCTTTCCCATATTGATACGGGTTCGTAAGGACCTGTCTGTAGCCTTCTCCTTCAGTTTTGTGGAGCGTCATAGTGCTTGAAACCTGCGCATGCTTTGTATTCTAAAGCATGTTTCGGATTCTCCTATTTCTGCTCGATATATTCAAACAAAACCGTTTGTAGAAGACGATAAGCAGACGTTTCTTACAGCCCGTAGAGCACTTATCGCAAGCGATATTTCCGGAGAGTAAAAAGATGGGACAGTACATCGCGCCTTTGCGTGATATGCAATTTGTGCTGCACGAGGTCCTGGGCGCGCAAAAGGAATTAGACAATATGCCCGTGTATGCGGGTTTAGATCGTGAAACGATGGATCAGACTTTAAGCGCAGCAGGGCAGTTTTGCAGCGAAGTGCTGTTTCCATTGAATCGTTCAGGCGATTTGGAAGGATGTACTTGGGACAATGGCCAGGTACGCACGCCTAAAGGATTTAAAGAAGCGTATCAGCAGTATGTGGACGCGGGTTGGCCTTCGCTGGCATGTGATCCAGAGTATGGCGGACAAGGGCTGCCCATATTGTTGCATACCGCGCTTTATGAAATGCTTAATGCGTCGAATCAGGCGTGGACATTGTATCCAGGTTTGTCATGTGGCGCGTATCAGTGTCTGTATGCCCATGGTACGGATGAGCAGAAAAAACAGTATCTATCAAATTTAGTGTCCGGTATATGGACCGGCACGATGTGTCTGACAGAACCCCATTGTGGCACGGATTTAGGGTTATTACGCACCCAAGCAGCCCCCCGTGGAGATGGTTCCTATGGTTTAAGCGGGACCAAAATCTTCATTTCCAGCGGTGAACACGATCTGTCGTCGAACATTGTCCATTTAGTCCTCGCACGCTTGCCTGGTGCACCTTCTGGAACCCATGGCATTTCCCTTTTTGTCGTGCCTAAATTTATTCCCAATGAACAAGGTGAACCTGGGGTACGCAATAACGTCCACTGTGGCGCCATTGAAGAAAAAATGGGGATCCACGGCAATGCCACTTGCGTCATGAATTTTGACGATGCACAAGGTTGGTTGATAGGCAGCGCGAACAAGGGTTTACAAGCGATGTTCGTTATGATGAATGCTGCGCGCATCGGAGTGGGGATGCAAGGGCTTGGCATTACGGAAGTGGCGTATCAAAACGCACTGGCCTATGCCAAAGAGCGCTTGCAAATGCGCTCCCTCTCTGGCGCCAAGGCTCCTGAGAAAGCGGCTGATCCGATTATCGTGCACCCTGATGTACGCCGTATGTTGTTGACGCAAAAGGCCTATGTTGAAGCCGGCCGCGCATTTAGTTACTGGATGGCATTACAACTCGATAAAGAACATCACCACACGGATCCTGCGGAGCGCGCGCAAGCAGCGGATATAGTCGCTCTCCTGACGCCTATTGTGAAAGCCTTCTTGACCGATAACGCGGTGGAATCCGCCAATTTGGCACTGCAAATTTTGGGTGGACATGGCTATATCAAAGAGTGGGGCATGGAGCAGTACGTGCGTGATGTACGGATTAGCACGATCTACGAAGGAACCAATGCCATTCAGTCCTTAGATTTATTGGGCCGAAAAATCTTGGGCGATATGGGCGCCAAATTTAAGAAGTTTGGACGCATGGTACAGACCTTTGTAGAAGAAGAAGGTCTGAAGCCCGAGATGCAAGAGTTCATCAATCCGCTGGCTGAACTAGGCAGAGAAGTCAAAAAACTGACCATTGAAGTCGGTATGAAAGCTTTCAGCAATCAGGAAGAAGCAGGAGCCGTTGCTGCACCGTATTTGCGCGTAGTGGGCCATTTGGTTTTTGCGTATTTCTGGGCACGTATGGCGCGAGTCGCATTGGATCATCCGAAGGATGAGCCTTTCTATCAGGCCAAATTAGCAACAGCGCGGTTTTATTTCACCAAACTGTTCCCCGAGACAGCATCTGCGCTGCAAATGATACGGGCCGGTGCAAAAACCCTGATGGAATTAGAAGCAGCCCTTTTCTAAGAACCCGCTTTTGAAGATTATGAACGGGCTCTAATAGGGATTGGTAAAACCTGATCTAGAGAAGGTTGTACCAGGGCGGGGCAGACCTCCCCGCCAAAATCAGTAGATTGCATCGTAATAGCAAACAAGCAGCGTTGAGCGACGGCATAAACATCAACAGGTTGCGCAAGCAATTTTGGGAGAGCGTGTAGTGAGCGGTTTGATTATTCGTAAGGTAGCGGTACTAGGTGCCGGTGTGATGGGCGCGCAAATTGCTGCGCAATTGATTAATGCGCGTGTGCCTGTCGTGCTCTTTGATCTTCCCTCTGATGTACCCGTAGATGGAGCAGCAAGGTCTGCTACACAGACGGCCACACAACGCAGCGCGATTGCTACACGAGGTGTTGGCGTGTTGGGTAAATTGCATCCTTCGCCGTTAGGAATGATAGACGCTGCGCAGTACATCGAAGTCGCGAATTACGAAGATGATTTAGACCTGCTCCAAACCTGCGATGTGGTTATTGAAGCGATTGCAGAGAGGCTAGACTATAAAAAAAGTTTGTATCAAAAGATTATGCCTGCTTTGCGCGATGACGCTTTGCTGCTCTCGAATACGTCTGGCTTATCTATTGCAGAACTCGCTGCCGATATGTCGTACGAGCATCGTATACGCTTTTGTGGTGTGCATTTTTTCAATCCTCCACGCTATATGCATTTGGTGGAGCTGGTGCCGGCACCCGATACACAAGCCCATTTGCTGGATGCCTTGGAAACCTTTTTAACAGGGACGCTCGGCAAAGGGGTCGTGCGAGCAAACGATACGCCCAACTTTATTGCGAATCGAGTGGGGGGATTCTCCCTGGTATCGACGATTGTCGCTGCAGACAAATACGGATTAAGTTTTGATGTGGTCGATGATTTGACCGGAGTGCGCATTGGCCGATCCAAATCAGCGACTTGTCGCACTGTAGATGTCGTAGGGTTAGATACGATGGCCTATGTGATAGGCACCATGCGTAACCGCTTACAAGAAGATCCTTTTTATGCGACTTACCAGGAACCCGCTGTACTAAGCCAACTGATCCAACAAGGGGCGTTAGGGCAAAAAACGGGGGCAGGGTTTTATAAGAAATTGAAAACCTCCGGAAAACCAGAAATACAGGTTTTCAACCCGAAATCGGGAACGTATCAGCCTGCTGGCGGCAAGGTGGATCCTTTAGTTGAGCGCATTCTGGCGAAAAAGCCCTGCGAGCGTTTCAAATTATTGCGCGAGTCTAGCCATCCTCAGGCTCAGTTTTTATGGGCCGTTTTTAGAGATCTTTTTCACTATATCGCAGTGCATTTGGATCATATTGCGACGAATGCGCGCGATGTGGATTTGGCCTTGCGCTGGGGTTTTGGCTGGCAAGAAGGACCGTTTGAAATATGGCAGTCCGCAGGCTGGCAGCAAATAGCGCAATGGATCCAAGAAGATATCGATCAAGGGCATGCCTTATGTCAGACGCCGCTTCCTGCTTGGGTTTTTGCATCGGAAGTGATTGAGTGTGGTGGAGTGCATAGTCCCAAGGGGTCATGGCGCCCTGCGGCTTATACCTCGTCTGCAAATGGGAAGGCTAGCACCTTGGCGACTGCAGATATAGCGAATGCCAGCGTCTGGATGCCTAGAAGTGCATTGCCTGTGTATGCCAAACAACGTTTCCATGCTCCATTGCGCGGCGAAGGGGGCCTGGGTGTGGAGCCGCATAGTCAAAGTGCTCCCCAGAAAGGATATGGCGTGCCTGTCGATCCTATGCAGTCTTTGCGTACTGTGATTGAAACGGATGCTGTGCGGATTTGGGTAGATTCCCGTTTAGGGGAAGATGATGTGTTGGGCGTGTCTTTTAAAACCAAGCGCAATACGATCAGCGAAGCGGTTTTAGACGGTCTATGTACCGCCGTAGAGCGCGCTGAAAATGCCCATCAAGGTTTGGTGGTTTGGCAACCGTCTTCTTTGCAGTTAGGGACGCCAGGAGGAGAATTTTCGATCGGCGCCGATGTGAAATCGGTCATACCTCGCTTTTTAGCCGGCGGAGTGAAAGAACTCGAGATCTACTTTGCTAAATTCCAAAGTACGATGGTACGGGTTAAGCATGCACAGGTTCCCGTGGTCAGCGCGGTTTCAGGGATGGCTTTAGGTGGTGGTTGCGAGCTGGCATTGCATAGCGCAGCGCGTGTTGCGCATTTTGAAAGTTATATGGGATTAGTTGAGGCGGGTATTGGTCTGGTGCCAGCAGGAGGTGGGCTCAAGGAGGCTGCGATTCACGCTGTACAGGCGGCGCGTGCGCAATTACTGCCTGATCAACCGCAGGCACGCTTAAAACTGCTGCCTTTCTTGAGCCGTTGGTTGCATAACGTCGCGATGGCGAAAGTATCTGGCTCTGCGAAAGAAGCTGTGGAAATGGGCTATCTCAAACCCTCTGATCCGATTGTGATGAATGTGTACGAATTGCTCGAAACAGCAAAACATCAAGTACGCTTTTTAGCCGCGCAAGGATGGCGCCCTCCCATGCGAGAAAAGGCCATCCCCGTAGCAGGGCGCAGTGCCTTAGCCACGCTCAAAGGCCAATTGGTCAATATGCGAGATGGGCGGTTTATCTCTGAGCATGACTTCTTAATCGCCTCTAGCATTGCCAATGTGCTGTGCGCAGGGGAATTAGAAGAAGGAAGCTTGGTTGATGAAACGTGGTTTTTAGATCGAGAGCGTGAAACCTTTATCCACCTCTTGGGAACGCAAAAAACGCAAGAGCGTGTCGTACATACTTTGCAAACGGGTAAACCGCTGCGCAATTGATCCCATATCGATCACAACAGCAGTGGTGGAGAGGGTCTATGCGCGTAAAAAATCGCTACTCGCTACATCCTGTAAAAAATGTAGTACCCAAAGTCGAACAAAAATACCTACTAGCAAATATTACTGTAAAGGGCTCAACACGCTTTTTGCGGCTATTTAAATGAAAGACACCAAAATGACGACATACAAACAGGAAGCATGGATTGTTGCCGCTAGCCGAACCCCCGTTGGAAAAGCACCCAAAGGGTATTTTAGATCTACGCGCCCTGATGAGCTGCTCGCCCATGCGATGCGCTCCGCATTAGCGCAAGTTCCTACGCTAGAGCCTGCTTGCATTGAAGACGCCATTATTGGTTGTGCGATTCCCGAAGGGGAACAAGGATTGAATATTGCGCGCGTTAGTGTATTACTGGCCGGTTTGCCGCAAAGCATCGGCGGCGTCACGGTGAATCGTTTCTGCGCCTCAGGTTTAACCGCATTAGCGATGGCCGCAGATCGTATACGCGTTGGAGAGGCGGATGCAATTATCGCTGGCGGGGTGGAGTCGATGAGTATGGTGCCTATGATGGGCAATACGCCATCACTGTCTCCCAGAGTCTTCGAGCAATCTGAAAATCTTGGTATTGCGTATGGAATGGGGCTCACTGCAGAGCAAGTGGCTCGACGTTGGGCCGTTTCCCGGGACGCGCAAGATCAATTCGCATTGGAATCGCATCAAAAAGCGTTAAAAGCACAAACAAATGGGGCGTTTGCAGACGAAATTGCCCCATTGAATATTGTGCGCCAGGTTCCTGATTTGGCAAGTCATACAGTCCACAAAGAAACGTTTGTCGCGCGATTTGATGAAGGACCCAGAGCGAGTACTTCCCGTGAAGCATTGGCGACACTGCGCCCTGTTTTTGCACAGGGTGGGTCTGTGACCGCAGGGAATAGCTCGCAAATGTCGGATGGGGCCGGGGCCTTGATTGTGGTGAGCGAAGCCTACCTGAAGCGGTTTAATTTGACGCCGCTGGCTCGCTTTTCCAGTTTTGCAGTACGCGGTGTTCCGCCTGAAATTATGGGAATTGGACCGAAAGAGGCGATACCCGTCGCGCTTGCACGCGCAGGCCTGCGGCAAGATGATTTGGACTGGATTGAGCTCAATGAAGCTTTTGCAGCCCAAGCGATCGCGGTGATGCAGGAGCTGAATTTAAACCCGGAGAAAGTGAATCCACTGGGTGGCGCTATTGCATTGGGGCATCCTTTGGGTGCAACGGGGGCGATTCGGGCTTGCACACTAGTGCATGCATTGCGCCGTGAGAAGCTGCGCAGCGGGATGATTAGTATGTGTATCGGTACGGGTATGGGCGCCGCGGGCGTTTTGATGGCCCCGTAATTTTAGGGCATGTCTACAATTGCTCAAGGGAACTCATCTTTGCGTATGGGTGAAAATGCGGTGCTCAGGATCCTCACTGTACTAGAGTACAGTTCCGGTCCCTGTGCTCCTGCTCCCCCAAATAGGGGCCCTTTTAAACCATTGTAGACACACCCTAGGTCATCCTTAAAGTCCATAGGCGTGATCGCTTATGGCGTTAATGTCTGCTCGGATTCGCCTTCTGGTAGTGGGGGTAAAGCGCAAGGGCGGCGATTTTTATCAATCGCTACAAAGGTCAGCGTTGCTTCTGTGACTTTGAGTGTCTCTTTCGAAGTGCGAAAGCGTTGTGCGTAGACTTCCACATGCACCGTAATCGAAGTGCGGCCGGTTTTGATGATTTTTGCATAAAAACTCATCAAATCCCCTACACATACTGGTTGCTTAAAAACAAAGGAATTCACAGCGACAGTTGCCACTGGCCCTTCAGCACGCAGCGTAGCGGGTATAGATCCAGCAATGTCGACCTGAGCCATGATCCAGCCCCCAAAGACATCACCATGTAAGTTAACGTCGGAGGGTTGAGGAACTACGCGGAGCGTAGGACATATTCGTTCAGGGAGTTCGGCGACTAGATCCGGCATTGAAAATTCCTAAAAACAAAGTGGAGAAAGAAAAAAAAGCACAATATGCCTCATTTCTATTGGAGTGCATAGAATGAGTGTTTTATTATGCGCCCGACCGCATTATGTGCCCCTTAATTTAATCGTTTGATGAAATAATGCAAACGAAAATTGTAATGGGGTAAGCATCGTATAAAATGGCTTCTTTTATACTAACGCCTTTTTTTATTTTAGCTTGGGAAAGTTTATGTCATCGCACCACGCTCCGTCTCCCGTTTTACCTTCTTACCTTCCCTCCGAGGAGTTAGGTCCTTGGGGAATGTACCTTCAACAAATTGACCGTGTGACGCCGTATTTAGGCTCGCTATCACGGTGGATTGAAACGTTGAAGCGCCCTAAACGTATTATGATTGTTGACGTTCCCATCGAATTGGATAACGGTACCGTATCGCATTTCGAGGGGTATCGGGTGCAACATAATATGTCACGCGGTCCAGGCAAAGGCGGGGTGCGTTTTCATCAAGATGTGACGCTTTCCGAAGTGATGGCTTTAGCGGCTTGGATGTCCGTTAAAACGGCTGCCGTCAATGTGCCCTACGGTGGTGCCAAAGGGGGGGTTCGTGTCAATCCGCACAATCTCTCTAAGGGTGAGCTTGAGCGTTTAACGCGCCGTTACACCAGCGAAATTAACGTCATCATTGGCCCAAACACCGATATCCCTGCTCCAGATGTCAATACCAATGAGCAAGTAATGGCCTGGATGATGGATACGTACTCCATGAACCACGGCCGTACGACAACAGGGGTGGTGACCGGTAAACCAATTTCCTTAGGCGGAAGTTTAGGGCGTAAAGAAGCGACCGGCCGCGGAGTGTATGTGGTCGGATGTGAAGCAGCGCGCCAATTAGGATTTGATATTGAAGGTGCGCGGGTTGCGGTCCAAGGATTTGGCAATGTGGGCGGTATCGCGGCGCGCCTTTTCCAAGAAGCGGGCGCTAAGGTCATTGCGATCCAAGATCATACCGGTACCCTATACCAACCTGCTGGCGTGGATACTGTCAAATTGCTAGAGCATGTGGCTAAAAATGGCGGTATACACGGCTTTGAGGGCGCGCAAAAGATTGAGAATGACCAGTTCTGGAAAATTGAAACCGAGATTTTGATTCCCGCTGCATTAGAAGGGGTCATCACCGAGAAAAATTGCTCGGATATCCACACCAAAGTGATCGTTGAAGGCGCCAATGGACCCACGACTCCAGAAGCTGATGATGAACTCACCGCCCGCGGTATTTTGATTATCCCTGATGTTATCGCCAACGCAGGGGGCGTGACCGTGTCGTACTTTGAATGGGTGCAGGATTTCTCCAGCTTCTTCTGGAATGAATCCGAAATTCAACAACGCCTCGAATATGCCACCCGCGAAGCCTTTACCTCGATATGGCAAATCTCGCGCGACCGGCAAGTGTCGATGCGTACAGCGGCTTATATCGTTGCGTGTACCAGGATTCTCATGGCCCGTGAAATGCGCGGACTGTATCCCTAAGCGATGCATCGATAAGGCTTGGCCTTATCCAAAATAGCAAAAGAGAAGGGGGTCCTTAGGGGCCCCTTCTCTTTTGTCCTGCCTAGCTACTACCTTTTTGCCTCAACCTCCTCTCTGTTGGGTCTACCTTCATGAAGTACTGGAATTAAAAGACCACTTTATATTTAAGAAGGAAGCCAAATGGTTGAGAAAATAGAGAATAAGGTGAAGCCATACTACCACTACATCCATAGTGCTGACATCAGTGAAGAAAAATTAAGAAAAACCTAGTTAAAATTCAACGTATTATTTTTTAAAAATTCTATTGCTTCGTTTTATAACGATGCGCTTCGCTGTTGCAGCCAGTATGTAATGCGATATAGAGTTTAATAAGGTATGTGAAAATAATATAAAAGCTGGGGGGCATATTATGGAAAATAATAATGATTATAAAAATAAAATTTTCTATAAAAATTTAGCAAGACAAGGCGAGTCTATAAATGCTTTTCAAGCAACTCCAAAAAAACATTTTAAGAATCAAAGAGGTACTTTAAGTGAGTTGTCACATCAAAATCCATTGCCTCAACAGCAGCAATCTAACCTACCTTTACTAAATGCTTTGTTTTCAGTAGGTCATATTTCTTATATAGATAATACTAATTCATCAAATTTGAGAAACAATTTTATTGAGCAGGATATTTATAAAATACAAGAACTAGAAGAGCAAGAAACTATAAATATACCAGATGATTCATCTGTATCAGAAGCGTGTAACGATTTATTTGATGAGCTAATAAACGCTGAGCCAGCGCAGTCTATAGATAAAATAAACGATGAAAATCCTATTCCAAGAGGCATATATTCAAAAAATGATTTATCAGAAAATTTGGCAAATAGTAATGGTATTCAATTTCAATATAAAACATTATCGGAAACAGATGTTGCTAAAAATAAAGATGAAAATTCTTTAGAGTTAAAAAAGATATGGCGGGAATTGGATGGAAATGAAAAATATAAAGAAGATTTTATAAAAAAATATGGTATATCAATTTCAACTCTGCTTCGTCAGATTCAAGAATGTAAAATGATGGAGGGAGTAGATGTAAAAAGGCATAGTAAAAATCATGATGCAAGAATGGAAATCAAAAAGGTATGGGCGACTCTAGAAAAAAATATAAAGGCTAAAAAAGCTTTTATGGAAAAGCATAGAATATCCATAAATACTCTGTACGTTTTAATTAGAGAATTTAAATTTGAAAATGGGATTGAAGTAAGAAAAAAGGGTAAATATAATAATCGAAAAATAGAAGCGGAAAAGATATGGAAAACGTTAGAAGTAAATGTAGAAGCTAGAAAAGCTTTTATAGAAAAGCATCAAATATCCATGGGAACTATGTATAACTGGATTGCAGAGTTTAGAAATAAAAGTAAAAAATAGAGCAAATTAAAAATAATTAACCCTATTCCTCTGTTAATGGATAAGCAATCATCCCTCCACTGCTTTTTTGCGTAACTTTACTGAATGCAGCAAAAAATGAGGTGGTTTACTGCGGTGTACTTTACTTTTCTACTGCCTTCAAATAAGAACGATTTAGGAAGATTTTGAGGCAGTTCCTAGCGTTAGAGCATTCTCTTGTTGCCTTTTGACACGTACATTGCATCGAATGGTGCATGACGTATGTACGTTTCTTGATAAGAGGATAGACAAGTGAAGTTCAATCTAAAAAAACACGCCTCATCAGCACACCGTGCTAAAAAGCGTGTCGGAATACTGTTTTCGGTGGTATCGGCCATGGTCTGCGCTACTTTGACCGCACCGGCCTTGGCAGCTCCAGAACAAGCTGCAGCGCAACAAAAACTCAATGGTACCCTCGAAAAAATACAAAAAAACGGGGTTATTTCGATCGGGCATCGTGAGTCTTCTATGCCATTTTCCTATTATGGCGATCGACAAAAAGTCGTTGGATATTCCCAAGAGTTTGCGGATGCCATCGTGCAATCGGTGAAACAAAAATTAGGCCGCAACGATATCCAAGTGACGCTCACACCGATTACTTCGCAAAACCGCATCTCTGTGCTGAGTAATGGTCTTATCGATCTAGAGTGTGGCTCCACTAGCAATACCGTAGAACGTCAAAAACAAGTCACCTTTTCGAACACGCTGTTTATTGTCCAAACCCGCTTATTGGTCAAGAAAAGTTCGGGTATTAAAGATTTCGCAGATTTAGCCGGTAAAACCGTAGTGACCACGGCAGGCACAACGTCTGAACGTCTATTGCGTGAAATGAAACAAACCAAAGGGTATCCGCAAAATATCATCAGCGCTAAAGATCATAGCGAAGCGTTCTTGACGCTGGAATCCGGCCGTGCAGCGGCTTTCATGATGGATGATGCCTTATTAGCCGGTGAGCGTGCTAAAGCGAAAAATCCTGGGGAGTTTGACATTGTAGGTACACCGCTGAGTAAAGAAGCGTATGCCTGCATGATCCGTAAAAATGATCCCGAATTCAAAGCGCTTGTAGACCAGTCCATTAAACAGAAGATGAGTAATGGCGGCGGCGACCAGCTCTACAAAAAATGGTTTATGAGTCCGATCACTCCGGGCAATCTCAATCTGAATTTCTCAGAAAGCCAGGAAATGATGTCGCAACTCTACAAGAACCCGAACGATACGGTTCTGAAGTAATTCCCCCTATTGGGTTCCTGACGCTTTTTACTAAACCTGTTTAGCGTTCTCGGTGATTTTTTGACTTGCCGGGAAAGCTAAGCAGGCATCGAACCTGTTTAAGCTGGAGTAGCTATGTCGTACAACTGGGACTGGGGTATTTTGTTGAGCCCGGTTTCTACCGGTGAACCCACAACGTATTTGGGATGGTTGTTTTCTGGATTAAAAGTCACCCTTACCCTGTCTTTATCCTCATGGGTATTGGCATTGGTAGTAGGTTCTTTATTTGGCGTATTCCGTACGATGCCAGGGCGTGTGTTCCCCGCTTTGGGAGCGCTATTTGTCGCGATTTTTCGCAATATTCCGTTGCTAGTGCAACTTTTTCTCTGGTATTTCGTCGTGCCGGAGTTGCTGCCTGACGCTTTGGGAGCGCGTTTTAAAGCGCTGGCTCCGGAGTTTCAATTCTTTTCTACTGCCGTGCTGTGTTTAGGGCTTTTTACCGCTGCGCGGGTATGTGAGCAAGTGCGTTCAGGTATTGAGGCTTTGCCCCCTGGTCAAACACAGGCTGCGCTCGCATTGGGGTTAACGTTGCCACAAACCTACCGTTGGGTATTGCTCCCTACGGCATACCGCTTGATTGTGCCACCCTTAACCTCGGAATTTCTCAATATCTTTAAAAACTCGGCCGTTGCTTCTACGATCGGATTGCTAGAGCTTTCTGCGCAGGCGCGACAACTGGTCGATTACACCGCACAAGCGTATGAATCGTTTATTGCGGTCACCGTGGCCTATTTCTTAATCAATGCCTGCGTGATGTTAGGAATGCAATGGCTCGAGCGCAAAACACGTTTGCCAGGTTATGCAGGAGACAGTGAATGTACGAACTAAATTGGAGTCATCTGCCTGATGCTTTGCCGCTACTGGCCAAAGGGGCATTGATTACCGCAGAAATCACTCTGGTTGCGGTGCTCTTTGGCATTATATGGGGAACGATATTAGCACTGCTGCGTCTTTCTCCGTTTAAACCGCTATCGTGGTTTGCGAATGCCTATGTGACCCTCTTTCGGTCTATTCCGTTAGTCATGGTGCTGCTGTGGTTTTTTCTCATTGTGCCGCAGTTACTGCATAACATTTTGAATTTGCCTCCCACCTTGGATGTGCGCTTAGTGTCGGCCATGACGGCATTTGCTTTGTTTGAAGCAGCGTATTACTCCGAAATTATCCGTGCCGGTATTCAGAGTGTGTCAGTGGGGCAAATGCATGCTGCGCAAGCGCTAGGCATGCCCTATATCCAGGCAATGCGTTTAGTCATTCTGCCGCAGGCATTTCGCACGATACAACCCCTTTTGCTGACACAAGGCATTGTCCTTTTGCAGGACTCTTCTCTCGTCTATGTGATTGGGCTAGCCGATTTCTTCCGTAGCGCGATGATCGTGAGTGAACGCAATGGCAGGATGGTCGAAATGATCTTGTTCGCGGGGGTTTGCTATCTAGTGGTATGCCTATTGGCCTCCGCAGCGGTGAAATCATTAAAAGCAAAAACTAATGCTTAAGAGACACATGCAGTTTTCATACATAGTTTTCGTACGTAGTTTTCGTACGTAGTTTTCGTACGTAGTTTTCGTACGTAGTTTTCGTACGCAGTTTTAATACGCAGTTTTAATATTTAATACGCTTTAGGAACGCAACATGACTAACCCGAAAAACGGTACGATGGTTTCTCTAAAAAACGTCTCCAAGTGGTACCAAAAGTTTCAAGTGCTCAATCAATGCAGCACCACCGTGCAATCTGGAGAAGTCGTGGTCGTCTGTGGTCCCTCGGGATCCGGGAAATCCACGCTCATCAAAACCATCAATGCATTAGAGCCGTTTCAATCCGGTGAGATCGTGGTCGACGGCATTGCCCTAAAAGATCGCAAAACCAACCTCGCTGCGCTACGTGCCAA
>JASSUL010000025.1:0-4542 GCA_031963005.1 Mycoavidus cysteinexigens
TAACTCCGAAAAAGGATAGAAAGGCTTTATTCTTATAAAGATGATGCATGGCAATAATGCAATCAGGCTTTGCTACTTCTCATTGATTCGCCTGTAGCTTATGCTTATCTACCCCCAAGCCGCATTTACACGTCTTCGAGGCGTTGCATATCCCATAGCAAGAAGCCTTAAGCAAAACTCATGTTAAATTTAACTTTTTCCCTTTGATTTTGGAGCACTGCTTTCGAAACTGAGGGTGTTTGCTCGGGTAGGGAGCGTTGCTTCAACAACGCATAGGCGGCATTAGAGCGACTCGCCGTTGAATACTGCCCATCGCTATTGCTTCGGGCATCTCGTAAGATTGGGAAGGCCGAAGCAGGTAAGCGGAAATGTCGGCCTAATGCGAGAGCAGCCCTAAATTGAATCTGCTTATTTTGACCTTGGAGCGCATTCTCCAAAACAGGGCGAACGTCCTTGGGTAGGTAGCTTTGCTCAAACAACGCAAAGGCAGCATGCGCTTTATCCTTCGTTGAATACAGCGTCCCTTTATGGGCTAAAACCTCCCGTAAGATGGGGATGGCCGAATTAGATAACGGGAAATGTCGGCTTAATGCGAGAGCAGCCCCAACTTTGACCTTTTTCTCTTGATCTTGGAGCACTGCTTCCAAGGCAGGGCAGACTTCCTGGGGTAGGGATTTTTGCTTGCACAACACAAAAGCAGCCTTAACTCTATCCTGCACTTTATAGTATTTGCCTTTATTTTCTAAAATATCAATCAATAACTGAACTCCAGTTTTAGACAGCGTTCTGTTATCACTGAATGCTTCAAGAAAATTTAAAGCAGGATCGCTTTTCTGCTTATCATTTTTAAGCTTTTGTGGTCTCGCTTCAAATGCTTGCTTATCTGTTTCAATCCCTTGTATTAGTGCTGGGGACTCTTGCTCACGGGCTCTACCCGCTTGTTCCAACCGTGTTTTTTCTAAATCTGATTTATGTTTTTCTTCTAAAGTTTGTTTATTTTCTTGTAAAGCGCCATATGCTACAGACATGCTTATTATAAGCATAAGTAATTTTTCCACATCAAGCACAGAGCCTTTTGTATCTTTATTAAAAGTATCTATATCTTGGCCTACCGTTTCTCTTGCTGCATGGAACTGATTTGGGTTTAAAAATTTATCAACCAACCATTCGTCTAGCTTGTCATCAATCTCGTCGTTATCTACACCAAAATTCTGATGTTTGAGCATTCCTCTTTGATTGCCAATCATCTCTTTCACATTCGCTTTTTGGCGTTCCTCTTGGATGCTAATCTGTTGCCTACTCTGATTCAAAGAACTTCCTACCTGCCCTAAATGGTTCACGGGATTCACCTATTTCTCCTGTCTGATTTATTGACGCCAGTTTTTTTAAGGGGCATTTCTTATCAAAATGCCCTACATAATCCAATCTGGCTTTTACCATCTAAGATTTCACCTGATCATCCAGTACTGCACTGAAAGTCTTTGATCTATTCCTTCATGTCAAGTAGTAGAAAGGTATTACTAACCTTAAGTGATGGCCGCTAAGCACCGCATAAAAACCGACCCCCGACGACATTTATTTGATGGCAGGCTGTGGCGATAAATCGATTCGTCTATGGCAGATCATCGAAGAGAAGAGACGTCATCAGATACGCTTGCATTAAGTTCATCGCATTACAGCTTGACCATGAGTCGATTACTGATTGCGATGGCAGCATATGAGCGTTTACTTGCACTGAGCTTTGTGAGTCGTTTTGAAGGGAAGTAAAAAATAAAATAAATCAGGCTATCTGCTTCTGATCTAAAAAACACTTTTTAAATTCTCTAAAAATACTGAGTTAGCATTATTTTATAGTCTGAAGCAGCTTGCTAGAGTCTGGCGCTAGTTATGGCGAATCAGTGAGAAGCAACAAAGCCTGATTGCATTCTTGCCATGCATCATCTTTATAAAAATAAAGCCTTTCTATCCTTTTCCGGAGTTAAAAGATGAGAAATATATTTTCTTCGCCAATTAATAATGCTTACCATCAACTATTTAATGCGCAAAATACGCAAATAATAAATTTTGCTGAACAAGAGGTGATTCAAGAAGATATAGAGGAAAGGGATTATTTTTCACTGGAGCAAAATTTTCGTTTTATGCGTGATTGTTTATCTCCATTTTTTCAAAAATTGAATCGGTCAAGCCCAAGTTTAAATTTTTTGATAGGTGCTTCTGCTGTACTTCTTTATGTAATTAATTTAGAAGAAAAATTGAATAACCAGTCTTTGCAAATTGTAGCATTGAACGAGAAATTTGCTGCATGTGGTAATAAGCAATTTTATATACAAAATGAAAATAAATTTTTAGAAAATATTGAAGGTAATTCCGTCTTAAGTAGATACGATATTCACAATCAACCTACTCAAGGCATTATAGAAGTCAGTTCGAATATAACGCTGGATAGAGTAAATGCATTTGCTCAACTTATCATCCTCAAAGAGCCCAATCTACAGTTAACGTTGCCTGCTGCCAATACCTTATCTCCAGGCTTAAGCTTTAAGTTTTTTGGCGCATTTCCAAGAGCTGCGGCTCAAGATGGGCGATGCCTTATAAAAGCCATGGATAGCAGTGAAAAGAGTATCAAACTGGGCAATAACCATGATAAGGGGTCTATCTCCGTTAATTCTGGAGAATATGTAGAGCTCATTCCGGATACACAAAATAATTATTGGTATGCGGCCAATCGGAATGCGGCTTTGAATTTGACTCCTAGTTTTGAAGGGGCACTTGGTCAAGACGGCTGGCAACAGCTTCCCAGTGGAATGATTATGCAGTGGGGGCGTGTAAGAACTGAAAGCAACGGTATGTCGAGAGTCGCATTTCCCATTGAATTCCCTAGCAGTTTTATATTTATTCACGGAGCGCATGGTCCGGCGGGAGGCCCTGCATCTACCGTTGAATGGAAAGAAACTCGATCAACAAAAGAAGTCACTTTATATACTAGTAACAATGGAGCCACAGCAGCAGGATGGATCGTTTACTGGACTGCTATGGGATATTAGCGTCCGTATCTCAGAATAATGTGCATACCTGATAATGCATTTCTTAAAAATTTTTGGCTTTCTTACGAAGAGACTCAAAATTTTTATATCCTTTTTATCACAAGCGCACAAAATGGGTATTTCTCTATCTTTGATGAGGTGAGTTCATTATTGCCATACATAATATTTATAAGAATAAAGCCTTTCTATCCTTTTCCGGAGTTAAAAATGGGAAATATGTTTTCTTCCTCAATTCAGAACGCTTATCAGCCACAATCTCATGCATCCAATACGCAAATAATACACTCTGCTGAACAAGAGGGGATTCAAGAAGATATAGAGGAAAGGGCTTATTTCCCGCGAGAGCAGAATTTTCGTTTGATACGTGATTATTTATATCCATTTTTTCAAAAATTGAATCAATCAAGACCAAGTTTAAATTTTTTAATAGGTGCTTCTGCTGTACTTCTTTATGCAATTAATTCAGAAAAAAATAGAATTATTTTAGAAAGAAAAGTAAATAACCAGTCTATCGAAATTGCCGCATTAAACGAGAAATTCTCTGCATGTGATAATAAGCAATTTTATATACAAAGTGAAAAGCCATTTTTTGAAAATATTGAAGGTAATTCCGTCTTAAGTAGATACGATATTCATAATCAACCTACTCAGGGCATCATAGAAGTCAACTCGAATAGGGCACTGGATAGAGTGGATGCATTCGCTCAATTGATCATCCTCAAAGAGCCCAATCTGCAGTTAACGTTGCCTGCTGCCAATACCTTATCTCCAGGCTTAAGCTTTAAGTTTTTTGGCGCATTTAGAAGATCTACTGTTCGAGATGGGCGATGCCTTATAAAAGCCATGGAGGGCAGTGAAAATATTATCAAGCTGGGCAACAACCATGATAAGGGGTCTATCTCCGTTAATTCTGGAGAATATGTAGAGCTCGTTCCAGACACACAAAAAAATTATTGGTATGCGGCCAATCGGAATGCGGCTTTGAATTTGACTCCTGGTTTTGAAGCATCGCTTGTTGGCCAAGATGGCTGGCAACGACTTCCGAGTGGAATGATTATGCAGTGGGGAGTGGTGCTAACTGAATGGAATGGTATGTCAAGAGTCACATTTCCCATTGAATTCCCTTCAAATTTCCGGGTTATTCATGGAACTCACTGGGCAGGAGGTCCTGCATCTACTGTTGAATGGCGGGAAACTCGATCAACAAAAGGAGTCACTTTATATACTAGTGACCATGGGGGAACAGGCCCAGGATGGCCTGTTCACTGGACTGCTATTGGATATTAGCGTTCGTATCTCAGAATAATGTGCATGCCTGATAATGCATTTCTTAAAAACTTTGGGCTTTTTTACGAAGAGGCTCAAAATTTTATATCCTCTTTATCACAAGCGCCCAAAATGGGTATTTCTCTACCTTTGATGAGGCGCAAAGCCTGATTGCATTATTGCCATGCATAATCTTTATAAGAATAAAGCCTTTCTATCCTTTTCCGGAGTG